>JBDHLD010000261.1:0-2745 GCA_039586035.1 Gemmatimonadota bacterium
CAGAACGACCTCGACGGGGTCTCCCACCTCGACGTTGGCGAGGTTGTTCTCCCGGAGGTCCGCCTGAATCCAGACGTCGCTCACGGTGATGAAAGTCCCCACCGGCTGGCCCGCTCCCGCGTAGTGCCCCACGTCGATCGTGAAGTTCTCGATCGCGCCGCGGGCGGGCGCATGGAGCGTGGTGAAGGCGAGGTCGAGCTCGGCCCGCTCGAGCGCCGCGATCGCCGAGCGCACCCGGGGATTCCCTTCGCCTTCGACGCCCAACTGTGCCCGGGCGGCCTCCAGGTTGGCTTGGGCCGCGGCCACGCGCTCCTGAGACTGGGTCAACGACGTTTCCGTCCGGTCGCGATCCGCCTGGGAAAGCGCGCCGGGGTTCTCTGCCTGAATGGCCTGGACGCGGTCGAAGTTACGCTGGGAGCGGTCGAGCTGTGCTTCGGCAACGCCGAGCTGTGCAACCGCAGCCGCCACGCCCGCGCTCTGTGCCCCCACCTGCTGGAGCGCATCGTCCAGGGCGGCCTGCGCCGACTCGACGGCGAGCCGGAATGGCTCTGGATCGAGCCGGAGCAGCTGGGCACCTTCATCGACCACCGAGTGCAGGCGCACGTTCAGCTCCGCCACGTAGCCCGAGACCCTGGGGACGATGGGCACGACCAGCGCCTCGATGCGCGCTTGATCGGTGAAGGGTGTGTGGCGGTCGGCCAGGACGTACCAGACGAAGACCAGCGTGGCCGCCGCCAGGACAATCAGCGTGACGAGACGCGTGGGGTCTCGTCCATCGGTGCTGTTGGTGTCCTCCCCCGAGTCGCCGCTGGAGTCCCGGTCGCTCTCGCCTCCACGCCCCCGCGAGGAGTCCGCGTCACCAGCGCCTTCAGCGCTCCCTCCGCCTGAGGAACCGGAGGGGCTTCCCTCGCCGGGGCCGCCGGCCGGGCTCTTTGCGGCCATCTCGGGATCTCTTGGCTGGTGTCCTTCCATCTCAGCCGGTCGCCGGCTCCGCTTCCACCCCGGCACCCTCGCCCGACTCGGCGCCGGCACCCTCCACCATCCACGCCTGGAATAGCTCGTAGCCGATGGCCAGGACCACGGCACCCACGAAGAGCCCGATGATGCCGTAGAGGATCAGACCGCCGATGGCGCCGATGAGGATCACCGGCATGGGGATCGACAGACCTCGCCCGAGGAAGAGCGGCTTCAGGAACGTGTCGCTGACGCTCACGAAGAGGCTCCACACGGTGAAGACGATGGCGATCATCGTGCTGTCCACGGCCGAGAACACCCAAAAGATCACGGGGCCCAGGACCAGAATCGGCGGAAGCTGCATGACCGCGAGAATCAGGATCAAGATCGTCCAGACGCCCCAGCCCGGGACGTGCACCAGAAACATGGCGATGCCGCCCATGGCCGCCTGGATCAACGCGACCCCGAGGACGCCCAGGGCCACGCTACGGATGGTGGCGCCCGTGATTTGCACGATGCCCTCGCCGCGCTCTCCGCCGATGCGTCCCATCACGCCGCGGGCCGCTCGCTCACCGGCTTGGGAGTAGGTCAGCATGAAGCCCGCGATGATCAGAGCGATGATCGTGTGGAGGATGGCGCCGAGGAGCCCGCGGATCTTGGCGATCACCCATCCGCCGGCGGTCCGGAGCTGGGGCGTGAAGCGAGCAACGGCGGCGTCCAGGTTCGTGGCCGCCAGGTTCCATGAGTCGTAGAGGCTGTTGCCGATCAGCGGCCAGTCGCGCACGCTCTCCCTCGCCGGTGGGACCTGGAGCGTCTCGGCCTCCATCTGTTGGGCCAGATCGACGGAGCTTCGCACCACCGAGTCTGCGATGCGAAAGGTCGGTAGCACGATCAGAACGATGGCGGCCAGCGTGAAGATTGCGGCCGCGATGCCGCGTCGTCCCCCGACCAGACCGACCAATTGCCCGAAGGGCTTGGCCAAGGCCACGGCGATGATCATGCCCCAGATCATGGGCAGGAGGAACGGCCGAAAGATCTGGAAGCACCACACGGCCAGGAGCGCGACCACGGCAAGGCGGATCGCGATCTCGATGGAGAGGTCCAGGACCTCCTTCTTCGCTGCGGCGGGGCTGGTTTCAGCCATGTCGGCTCCTGTTCTCGTAGCCTACGTGGGTACGGATTTGGAGGCGGGGTCTGGGACCTTACGTCGCGAGTCGGTAGGTCGCCAGTGCGGAGGCGGAAGCCCATCGCGACGTGGCGGGGCAACTCACGAATGACAACGGGAGGGAGGAGGCCCGCCGACTCTGGCGCGATGACACGGGCGCGCATGCCGGACGAGCAACCCGGCTCTGGCGATTATCTGCCCGCACCGTCACATTCCGACCCCGTGCAAACCGACGGTCGCATGAAACCCCGCCTCTGCATCCGTCACAAGTCCCCGCCGCTCTACTTTGTCCGGAAACAAGGCGAGCCATCGTGACCAAACTCACTGGCCTTCTCGGCGCAGCCGTCCTCGTCCTCACCGTCGGCGCACCGACCGTTGATGCCCAGGTCCCCCCGCCCCCCGGCGGTGGTGACGCATTGAACGACGTCTACCGCGGGAGTACCTACTCCCCCTACGCGGGGCGGAGCTTCCCCAGCCGGGTGTTCTGGGGCGACACGCACCTGCACACGGCGTATTCCATGGACGCCGGGGCCTTCGGGAACCGCCTGGGCATCGAAGAGGCCTACCGGTTCGCCCGCGGCGAAGAGGTGACGAGCGCTACCGGCCTCCCGGTCCGCCTGTCCCGC
>JBDHLD010000262.1:0-2720 GCA_039586035.1 Gemmatimonadota bacterium
TGCTAGTTAGAGGCGCGTCCGAGGCATCGCAAGCCCTCGATGGCGGCGCTGAGGCTGGGACTCGACCCTCCATCTGCCCATTGGGTGACGGGGGGAATGACGACCTAGCGACCCGAACCCAAGAGCGCCTCTGCCTCTTCGGGGAAGACTAGCCCGAAACGAAGCCCGGCTCAGACACGTCGACGGAAAGCGGGGCCGCAGCCCGGCCAGCGGCTTTCTCCCGCTACTGCAGCCGCCTCACGAGCTCCAGGCCTTCGCCGATCGCCGCGACGAACGCGTCCACCTCCGCGTCCCCGGTCACCGTCGACATCGCCGCCGAGCACGTGTTGATGACGATGAACCCGGAGTCGATGAGGTGATCGATCAGGATCCCGAGGGCATGTCGTTCTGGGTGCTCGAGGTACGCCTCGCGGTAGTTGCGGGGCGGCCGCTCCTTCAGATGCACCCGGAAGAGCGACCCGGCCCCCGTGACGCACGCCCTCGCGCCGGTGGCCTCGATCGCGGCTCGAATCCCCAGGACCGCCCGGTCGGCAGAAGCGTTGACCCTCGCGACGGCATTCGCATCGAAGCGCGTCATCGCGGTCAGGCCGGCTGTCATCGTCACCGGATTGGCGGAGAAGGTCCCGGAATGCGGAAAGAGCACCGGCGAAGCCAGCGGATCCATCACGTCCATGACCTCCGCGCGCCCTGCGATCGCGCCCACCGGGAAGCCTCCCCCGATCATCTTGCCCATTGCGGTCAGGTCGGGCTCCACGCCGTACCACGACTGCGCACCCCCCACCTCCGAGCGAAAAGTGATGACCTCGTCGAGCACGAGGAGCGTGTCGTGCGCCTCGGTCCACTCTCGGAGCGCCCGCACGAAGTCCGCTTCGGCCGGCACGAGCCCGACCCGGTGTGGCATCGGGTCCAGGAGGACGCACGCGAGCTCGCTCCCGTGCCTGTCGAGCACGGCGAGTGCCCGCTCGGGGTCGTTGAACGGGATGACGACGACGTCGGCCAGGGCGCCGGCAGGCGTACCGTAGGCGACGGGTACGGACTGCGGGCTCTCGGCCGGGCCCCATTGCTCGGGAGTCGCAGTCTGGCTCACCTCCGCATAGTCGTAGAGCCCGTGATACGCGCCCTCGATCTTGGCGATCTTGGGCCGACCCGTAAAAGCGCGAGACGCCTTCAGCGCGCCCATGACGGCTTCGGTCCCCGAATTCACGAAGCGGATCTTCTCGAAGCTCTCGTTGCGCGAGAGCAGATGCTCCGCGAACCGGATCTCGACCTCGGTGGCGAGCGTGAAGGCGGTCCCCCTGTGAAGCTGCTCTGCGACGGCCTCGATGACGGGCGGAAAGGCGTGTCCGTGGATGAGCGACGCCATGTTGTTGGCGAAATCGATCCGCTCGACACCTTCGATGTCCGTGACTCGGCACCCGGAAGCGTGATCCACGTAGAGTGGATGCGGTTTGCGGAGCACGGTGTTGCGGCTCACGCCACCCGGCAGGATCCGTAGGGCGCGCTCGTACAGCTCGGCGCTTCGTGTCGACACCGTGGCATCAGCCATGACGGGCCTCCCCCGCTGCGCCCTCTCGAATCGGGAGGAGCCGTGCACCGGTGCGTTCCTGGGCGTAGTCGAAGCCGACACCCGGGCTCAGCTCGAGGAGCTGAAAGCCCTCCTCGGTGATCTCGATTACGGCCAGATCGGTGTAGATCCGGTTCACGACGGACACCCCGGTCAGCGGGTACGTGCACCTCTCGACGAGCTTGGGTTCCCCGCGCTTCGTGCAGTGTTGCGTCAGGATGTAGACCGACCGCACGCCGTTCACGAGGTCCATCGCGCCGCCCACGGCGGGAATCGCGTCGGGCGCCCCCGTCGACCAGTTCGCCAGGTCTCCACCCTCGGAAACCTGGAGCGCGCCCAGCACGCAGAGGTCTAGATGCCCCCCGCGGATCATCGCGAAGCTGTCGGCGTGGTGGAAGAACGCAGCACCCGGCAGGGCGGTAACCTGCTTCTTGCCCGCGTTGATCAGCTCAGGATCTCCCTCACCCGGCTCCGGAGAGGGTCCCATGCCCAGCAGCCCGTTCTCCGTGTGATAGATGACCTGGCGGTCGTCGGGCACGAAGCCCGCCACGAGCTCGGGGAGGCCGATGCCCAGGTTCACGTACCAGCCGTCCGGGATGTCGAGAGCCAGGCGCCGCGCCATGTCTTCTCGACTGAGGGCGACCTTTTCGGTCACATCGCTCATGGGTATTTGGCTCCCGCGGCCACGAGCTCCGCTTCGTGGGCCGGCTGCGCCACCTCGACCACCCGGTCCACGAAGATGCCCGGCGTGACGACCGCTTCGGGGTCGATCCCACCAGGCGGCACGACCTCCTCGGCCTGCACGATCGTGGTCTCGGCGGCGGTGGCCATCAGGGGGCTGAAGTTTCGGGCCGTCTTGCTGTACACGACGTTCCCGTGGCGGTCGGCCAACCGCCCGCGAATGAGTGCGAAGTCGGCGGTGAGCCCCAGCTCCAGGACGCAGTCACGGCCCTCGAAGGGTCGATGCTCCTTTCCTGCGGCAAGCGGCGTTCCCACGGACGTGGGAGTATAAAACCCAGGAATCCCGGCCCCGCCCGCACGGATCCGCTCCGCCAGCGTGCCCTGGGGCACGAGCTCCAGCTCGATCTCGCCCGCCCTGTACTTCTCCGGGAAGACCCTGGAATTGGCCGAGCGCGGGTAGGAGCAGATCATCTTT
>JBDHLD010000033.1:0-39764 GCA_039586035.1 Gemmatimonadota bacterium
TCACGGCCAGCAGCTTGAGCGCCTCGGCCCGGAGCAGGCGGTCGCCCCGCTCGTCGGCCACGGCCATGGCGCGCCTGCAGGCACCTCGCGCCTTGCGCCAGCTCTCGGCGCCGACGAGCGCCTCGGCCCGGTTCAGCTCCAGCAGACCGGTCATGACCTGGTCGTTCCTCTGGCGGGCCAGCTTCAGGGCTCGGTCCAGGGTGGCCTGGGCGTCGTCGAACCGGCGCAGGTCGGTCTCCAGCATGCCCAGGTTGTTCAGGACCCAGCAGATCCCCTCGGTGTCGCCCGCTCGCTCGAAGGCGCCCAGGCTCTTGGTGTAGTGCACGATGGCACTGTCCAGGTCGCCCCGGATGTTGGCCAGCGTGCCCAGGTTCTGCTCGACCATGCCGCACAGGCGGTAGTCGCCGCCCTCCGTGGCCAGCCGCGCCGCGCGGCGGTACTGCCACTCGGCCACGTCCAGGTCGCCGCGGCGCTGGGCCACGACGGCCAGGCAGTTCACGGCGTACGCCTGACCCTCCAGGTAGCCGCACCAGGTGGCCATCTCCAGGCTCTGGCCGAACAGCTCCTCGCCCTCCTCGGTCTCGCCGAGACGGGTGCGGACCACCGTACTGGGCCATGGCCACCGCAGGCTCGCCGCGCAGGGCGTCCTCGTTGCCCCGCTCCAGCAGCGCCCGGGCCTCCGCGAGCAGACGGCTCTGCTCGGGCGCCTGGTCAGCCTTTGGAAACGCGATGCTCATGAGACGTTCACTCCGAATCGTGCGTAAGAGCCTACTTGCCCCAAGAACTGCTTACATCGCCAACGCGTATCCGCTGAAGTGGTCCGGGCTGAAGTTGATCCTGCCCTTCCAGACCACCGCGGGAATCTCTTCCTGGACGACGGGATCGCCGTTCGCGTCATAGATCCAGTAGAGCGCCGTGAGCTCTTGCTTACCGCTCACGTTGGTGTCCGCCGTGCTGACGCTCACCTTGATGTTCTTGGCGAACTGGGTCCCGTGAGGGCCGAACTGAAAGTTCACGAACTCGCCTGCCAGAGCCGTGACGCTAATCGTTGCGTCCTGGGTCAGAGCGCCTCGTGGAATGGTCACGAAGACGTTGACGTCCTGCAGCTCGACCGAGCACCGCTTCATCGCCTGGCAGAACTGGCTCGCGCTGACGTCCGAAGCCAGCGGCGTCTGCCAGCGAACAAGCGTGGGCGTGGACTCTCCGCCGGTCGATCCGTCCCCGCCGGAACCGTCCGAGGTCGAGGGTGCGAAGAGGTAAGCCTGATTCGCCGTCACCAGCGAATCGACCGAGGGTGCCGTCGGATTCTCCGCGCACGCCAGGGCGAAGCCCATCAGGGCCGTCATGGCGAAGATCTGGAGTACCGCTTTCCTGCGCATTGCTCTGCTCCTAGCTGTGAATCGCTCTTGTGGTTGCACGGACCTAGGGCAACGCATGGGCCAACGCGACGTCCGAACGCGTGTATCTTTATGTATCATATGCACTTATAATGATCACTGACTCATTGTGGGGGACCGTAGTGTGGAAAGAATCATTCCAGTCACGATGCGGATAGGACACAGCTACGGGAGGCTCGAGACGGAGGAGTGGAATGTTTCGATCCACCCGGGATCCATCCGGAAAACCGTTGCCGCCCCGCCGACGCGAATGACATAGTGGTTCCGGCGGCGGATGGGCCCTCCGGGCCTTCACGTGTCGTCGCTGCCCCGCCCCTGTTCCGGAGGCTGCCATGCGCTCCAACATGCTTCTCCTAGCGGCCCTCTCCCTGTTCGCCCCCCTTGCCTTGACGGCGCAGCTACCAGAGAACGAGCTGCGATCGAGAATCGAGGCCGCTCAGAGGGAGGACGCGTCCGTCAACACGCTGCTCCGGGGAGTCGCCGCTGCCCGGCTCCTGAGGAACTTCGATCAGGCGGAGGCGCTTCTCGACGACGCCACTGGAGCCGTCCTGCAGGCCCGCAACGGGTTGATTGCCAACGCTCTCCTCTATCAGGTGGAGTCGGGAGGCGGCGTGAACGGCATGCAGCGGGCATTCCGTGAGGCGCGCCGTGTGTTCAACCTGACCCCGCTGGAGATCGGGAGTTGGGTGAACGGATATCCGAGCCTGCTCGTCGGCGGCGAGTTCGACGAGATGATCGAGAGGTTCTCTCCGACCGCCGAGGATCCACGGTACCGCTGCGAGTGCTTCGCCCAGAAGGCGTGGATGCACCGCGTCGCCGGACGACTCGACGAGTCCCGGGACTACTGGGGGATGCTGGTTGCGGAGTGGGAAGCGGACTCGCCCCAGATTCAGAACCCCAACGCCCGGGCGGACTGGCAAGCGCAATTCGCCCGCAACCTGGCCAGAGCGGGCCGCCACGACGACGCGCGGCGGGCCCTCGCCGATGCCATCGCCTTGGAAGTGGGGCCTGGAGCCTCGCCCGGAGTGCGGCGCCGCTGGGCTCAGGCCTACGCCGAGCTCGGAGACGTGGACGCCGCCGTCGAGCATCTGGAGTCACTCCTCGAGATACCGAGCCTCGTCTCGGTACACAGTCTCGAGACTCGATACACCTGGGAGGGTATCCGGGACGAGCCGGCGTTCCAGGCCATGCTCGATCGTCACCGGTAGCCGCAGCGCCGGATCTCGCGCGGAGCATTAGGGCCGCCATGCGATGATCCGTTGGGCGGGTTGCGCGCCAAGCTGTAGGTTGGACCCGAGGGACGCCTCTACGTCCGTCGATTGGTGGCGGCAGCCACACGCCCCCCGGCACACCCGGGGGGATCGCCCCCCAGGAAGCGGAGAGCGTTTCAATGCCCGATGATCGCCGTTACGAAGTCAATCTGGACGTCGCAGCCGGTCGCGACAGAACAGCCTCCGCCCCGCTACCTGACGACCCGTTCGGGATCTGCCTCGTCGGTGACTTCCGCGGCCGGCGGGGGGGGACGACTCACGACGTGGCGCCGCTCTCCTCCCGCCGACCCGTCCAGGTCGACAGGGACGACCTGGACGACGTGCTGGCAACGTTCGCCCCCCGGCTGACGCTCGACCTGGACGATGACACCCAGGTGGAGTTGACCTTCTCCGAGTTGGAGCACTTCCACCCGGATCAGATCTTCCAGCGAGCCCCCTTCTTCCGCGCCCTGCGGGAGGCGCGGGCGCGCCTGGCGAGCTCCGAGACGTTCAAGGGTGCGCTTTCGGATATCCTTGGGGGCCCTCCGGACGAGCCCCGCGAGGAGCCGAGCGTCGGCGCAGGTGACGTAATCGCCGACACGTTGTCCGGGGCCGGTTCGGTGCTCGATCGCGTGATCGGCGGTGAGGCGCCACAGGACTCGATGCGGGCCTTCCTGAGACGGATCGTCGCCCCTCATGCCGTGCCGGGCGCGGATCCGGGCCGCGAGGCCATGCTGCTTGATCTCGACGCATCGGTCACACGCGGGATGCGCTCCATCCTTCATCACCCCCAATTCCAGGCTCTGGAGGCCATCTGGCGCAGCGTCTTCTTCTTGGTCCGCAGGCTGGAGACGGGTTCGTCGCTCAAGGTGTCGCTGCTGGAGGCTACCCCGGCGGAGCTGCGTGAGGAGGGGGCGATGAATGGGCTCTTCCACGCCCTAGGTGAGGGCCCCTCGGTCTTGGTCGTCGACCACACGTTCGGCGCCGCGGACGAAGACCTCGATCTGCTGATGATGCTCGCTGTCGTGGCCAGGGAAAAGGGCTCCGCCCTGCTGGCCGGTGCGAGCCCTCTGCTCGTCGGCCTCGATACGTTTGCAGGGAGGCCCGCACCCGCGGGCGACGGCGCCTGGGGGGACGGGCAGTGGCGCGCGTTCCGACGGTCTGCAGAAGCTCGCGGGGTCGGGTTGGTGCTTCCCAGGTTCATGTTGCGCGTGCCGTACGGGGCCGATAGCGACCCCTGCGATTACCTACCGCTCGAGGAGGTGGATTCACCTCCCGCACACGGCGACTACCTGTGGGGCAACGGCGCCGTGTTGACCGCAGCGCTCCTCGGCGAGTCGTTCGCAGCAGCCGGCTGGCGCATGCGGCTCGGGGAGCGCACGCAGGTGCTGGGCCTGCCCATGCACCCGTGGCAGGGGCCCGACGGTCCGGGACTCACGCCGTGCACCGAGGGTCGGATCACCGACGAACTGATGGAGCCGATCCTCGAGGCGGGTCCGATGGTGCTGGCGGCCGTGGGTCATGGCGATACCGCCCGACTGACGCGCTTCCAGTCAATCGCGTCGCCTGCCCGTCCTCTTCACGGACCGTGGTCGGCTGCCCGGTAGTCCGAGAAAGCCCGGTAGTCCGAGAAAGAAGAAGACGGCGATTGGCCGAAGCCAACCGCCGCTTGCCCTTACCTCCAGAGCGGGCGACCGGATTCGAACCGGCGACCCTCAGCTTGGGAAGCTGATGCTCTACCAACTGAGCTACACCCGCATGGAGCCTGAATCTAGCATCGGTCTAGAGGAGTGAAAAGCGGGCGACCGGAGTCCCCAGGTCGCCCGCTCTCGATTCCAGCTCGATGCCTCGATCTGGCCCGTGGTTCCCCCTAGTTACCGCCAGTCCCCGTCGTGTCCGCCGGCTCCTCGGGCAGCTCCACCGTCGGGATCTCGGTAGTGACCTCGTACCAGTAGGCCATGGCCGGCTCGTCCCCGGCGACTTCGGCCTGGAACGCTGTAGAAGTCTCGAGGGCCGTGAGCTGGACGTCCACGTCGGCAGTGCCGATCTCCGTTCCCATCTCGGTCAGGAAGTGGACCCGGAGCCCTACCGTCGCGCCTTCCTCGGACATGCGGTTCTCCACAGTGCCGAACACCGTGCCGCCGCCCGCTCCGTTGGGCTGGAGCTGCAGGTCATAGACGTCGATGGGAAGCTCCTGCATGTGGGTGTAGGCTTCCTGGGCCGCCTCCTCGTCACCGCCCATGAGCAGCCCCCGGACATAGAACGTGTGGGCGTTCTGGTTGTACGGGTCTAGCTCGACCAGGCGCGTGGCCACGGGGACCAGATTGTCGTAATCCTCGACCAGGTAGAGCGCCTGGGCCAGGTTGTAGGTGGCGTCGCGGCTCTGGGGATTCATCTCGGCCGTCTTCTCGAAGGCCTGTGCAGCCAGGGCGTACTGCTCGGCCTGGAACAGGCCGATGCCCGCTGAGAAGTAGTCCCGGGGGCCCAGATCGGGATTGCTCAAGAGCCCTTCATAAATCGCCTGAGCAGAATCTGCCATATCCATGTTCATCAACACGATGGCCAGGTTGCTCAGGGCGTCGACGTTGCCAGGCGATCGCGCCAGGAACGCCTCGTAGGCCTCGGCGGCCTCCTCGTTGCGGCCTTCCTGCGCCATGAGCTGAGCCATGTTGAACGCGCCGATCTGCTCGTTTTGGCGCCAGTTCTCCTGGGTCTGCTCGTCCTGCTCGTCGAAGGCCGGACCCGTCATGATCTCCAGGGCCATCTCGTACATCTCGATGGCCCGCCCGGCGTTGCCCTGCTGCGTGTAGACCTGCCCGAGGTTGAGCATCGCTTCGGGACGTCCCTGGTAGATGACGTGCGCCCGCTCGAGCTGCTGCACGGCCTCGTCCGTGTTCCCCGCGTTCAACGCCGGGATCGCGGCGTTGTAGGCTTGGATCCACGCGAACTCCCGCACAGGCACCGTCTCCGCGGTGTACTCGGGCCAGAGCTCCTCAGCCTTGGTGAGCATGCTGTCGGCGCGGAGAAAGTCTCCCATGCCGACCAGGGCGCGGCCGGCCTGGTAGTAACCCTGAGGGTTGTCAGGCTCGTTCTCGATCCCCTCGAGCGACACGTTGAGCGCTTCCTGGTAGCGCTCCTGCTTCTCTTCGGGGTTCGGGTTGGACTGGGCCTGGCTGAGATACAGCGTGGCGCTGCGGGTCCACATGTTGTCTTTGGGCTCGGTCTGGGCCGACGCTTGGGTCGGGACCAGCGCCAGCGCGCCTCCAGCGAATACCGCCGCGAGGACGACTCCGGTCCGGAGCATCATGCGAGTAATCCTCCTGTCCTAATGTCGTGGTAAGCCAAAAAAACTAGATAGATCCAAGGACCACGTCAAAGGCCCGGCTCACCGGTTCACCACCCCCCGTCCGCACCTGTTCCCGCGCTCCGAGAATCGGACTTCAGCACGGCTCGCGCGCCGGCCTTCCCGGTCGCTCGCGAGGGCCGAGTGTCGAGGCCGATCTGCTGAAAGCGCTCTTTCACATGCTGACTACACGAACGGGCGGTGGACGATCCGGTGTTCCCCGCGCCGGCCCCACGGGTGTACTTGGCGGGGGGTCATCGGGCGGATCCGACGAGCCGTGGACCCGCTCGCTGAGGACGGCGTTTTGGCGGCCGGGGCGTGACCACACCCGCGTGGAGCCCAAAGCCCGACCGGTGCTGCACCCGCGTGGAGCAGAAGCTCGACCGGTTCTCAGCGGGACACGCCCAGGTAGGTCAGCACCCGGGAGGCCAGCGTGTCGCTGAACCCCGGCACACGCGCGATCTCGTCGGCCGTGGCTTCTCGAATGCTACGCACGGACCCGAACCGGGTGAGCAGCGCCTTCTGCCGACTCGGCCCCACGCCCGGGATCTCGCTGAGCTCGCTGCGGATGGTTCGCTTGCGACGAAGCTTGCGGTTGTAGGAAACGGCGAAGCGATGCGCCTCGTCTCGGATCCGCTGAAGCAGGTGCAGGGCCCGGTCACGCCGCGGAAGGCGAAGGGGGTCGGGGTGTCCCGGCCGGAAGACCTCCTCTTCGCGCTTCGCGAGAGCTGCCACCGCCACGTCCCGGAGGCCCAGCCCCGTCAGAGCCTCGACAGCGGCGCCGAGCTGGCCTTTTCCTCCGTCGATGATCACCAGGTCGGGCAGGGATTCATCCTCGTCGAGGCGTCTCCGGAAGTACCGGCCCACCGCCTCGGCCATGGAGCGGTAGTCGTCGTTCCCCCAGTCGCCCCGGATCCGCATGTGGCGGTAGCCGCTCTTCTTGGGCTCGCCGTTCTCGAAGGTGACGGCGCTGGCCACGGTCTCGCTTCCCTGGGTATGGGAGATGTCGAAGCAGACCATCAGCCGGGGAACCACTTTCAGGTCCAGCCGGTCCTGGAGGTTGTAGAGCGCCTCGTCGGCGCGATCGGCGGCGTAGCTGAGGGCGGTGACCCGGTCCTCGACAGTGTGACGGGCGTTGGCCGCCGCGAGCTCCACCAGGCGCCGCTTCTCGCCCCGCTGGGGGACGTGGATCCGCACCCTTCGGCCCGTGGCCTCCGAGAGGATCTCGGCCAACACCTCACGGTCCTCGAAGTCTCCCGGGAACAGGATCTCCCTGGGCAGCTCCTCGATGCCCCGGTCGCCTCGCCCCAGGTAGTACCGCGACGCCAGGCTGGCCAACAGGGCCGCCTCGTCTTCGTCGTCGACTCCGCTGAAGCGCTGGGTGTCCTTACCCAGCAGGAGGCCGCCCCGGATCTTCAACACCACGGCCACGGCCAGCGCCCCGTCCCTGGCCAACCCCACAACGTCGTGGTCTCCCCCCCCCATTCGCTGCACGCGCTGGTGGCGAGCGAGGTTGTCCAGACCCTTGAGGATGTCACGCAGCCGGCTTGCCCGCTCGAAGTTCAGGCCGTCCGCCGCGGCGCGCATCTCGTCCTCGACCTGGCTGCGCACGTCTTCCGTTCCGCCGGCCAGTACCCGGAGGATCTGGTCGATCATGGCCCGATAGTCTTCCTGGCTCTGTAGACCGACGCAGGGGGCGAGGCAACGCCCGATGTGGTGATCGAGACAGGGCCGGTCCGGAGCGTCCTGTGGCAGGTCGTAGCGGCAGGAGCGCACCGTGTAGAGGCGCTTCACCACCTCCAGGGCCTGGCGCATCAGGCTCACCGACGTGTAGGGCCCGAAGTACCGGCTCCCGTCGTTCCGCACCTGCCGGGTGACGTACACCCGGGGGAACGGCTCTCCCACGGTCACCTTGATGTAGGGGTAGCTCTTGTCGTCGCGCAGCTGGATGTTGAAACGAGGCCGGTGCTCCTTGATCAGGTTGGCCTCGAGGATCAGGGCCTCGGCTTCCGAGCCCACTACGATGGTCTCCACCGAGTCGATGCGCCGGGCCAGTTGGTGGGTGCGTGCAGATCTGGCGGGATCGGAGCGGAAGTACGATCGGACACGGCTCCGGAGAGAGCGGGCCTTGCCGACGTAGAGGATCGTTCCCTTCGCGTCACGGAAGAGGTAGACGCCAGGGCGGGTCGAAAGGCGGTCCAGCTTTACGGGAGACACTGCGAAGCCGAGTCGGGGTGCCCGGGGTTGCCTGGGGCCGTCACGAGCGCGCCCGGCGGCCCGTCGGCATGGGAGCACCGAGAGCTCTCGAGCCGACCCAGTAGACTACCCCGAAGGCCGAGAGCGTTCCGGCGGCGATCCAGATGGGATGGAGGGGTGGCAGCAGCGAACGGGCGCCGAAGGCGGCGGCGGCCCCCAGCAGTCCCGCGACCCAGATAGGCACGATCTTCGCTGCGGGCGGTCCGTGGCGCCCCAGTGCCTTCCTGAGCCTGCTCCGCAGCAGCCCGTACTCCAGCCAGGCCCCCACCGATGCGCCCAGGGCCAGGCCCGCTGCGCCCAGCCGCAGTCCGTCGACTTCGAAGCGGTCGAGCGGGAACATGAGCGAAGCCCCCACGCCCAGGGACACGGCGACGCGCAGGTACGCGATGCGGGCCGGGGTCCGCGTGTCCCGGATGGCGTAGAACGCCGACGACAGCAGGCGGGAGCGGGCCGACGCCATCAGACCCAGCGAATAGGCGGCCAGGACCGCATGGGTCACGGCCGTTTCCCGCTCGCCGAACGCTCCGGTCTGGTAGAGCGCCGCCACGATCACGTCGCCGAACAGCAGGTAGGCGATCGTGGACGGCACCAGAAACCACGCCAGTGACCCCAGCGAGGTGGCCACCCGGTTGGCCAGGACCTGTTGGGCCTCGCGCCGCTGCCGGGACAGCTCCGGCAGCTCGGATGCGGCCACGGACATGCCGAACAGGGAGATGGGCAGCATGTAGAAGGTCTGGGCGTAGCCCAGTACGGCCACCGCCCCGCCCGCCAACAGGCCCGCGAGCACCAGATCAAGGTATCCGCTCAGGTTGATGACGCCCCGTGCGGCGAGCACGGGCATGAAATTGCGAATGGCCTCCCTGACCCCGTCCACTGCCAGGCTGACCGAGAGACGGAAGTGATGGAGGTGGCGGGCCACGAACGGGAGCTGGACCCCGAGCTGGAGCACGGCCCCCACGAGGGCCCCCCACGCCAGCGCCACGACCAGGCGCTCCTGGCCGAAGGCCAGGTATCCGCCCAGGCCAACCAGCGTGGCGATCATGGCCAGGTTCCAGAAGACCGGCGCCACGTAGGAGACGAAGAAGCGCCGGTGGCTGTTCAGCACGCCCAGCGCCCACGCCGAGATCACCAGCACGCCGGTCATGGGAAACAGGATCTGCACCAGGCGCACGGTCAGATCCTGCTTCTCCGGGCTCCATCGGAAGAAGAAGAGGGGCACCAGCCAGGGCGCCAGCAGAATGCCGATCAGGGTCACGACCGCGACGACCCCGACCAGGAGCCCCAGGATCGCTCCGGCGAACCGGCCGGCGTCGGGCTCCCGATCCTCTTCCAGCATTTCGGCGTAGATGGGGATGAACGAGGCGCTCAGCGTCCCCTCGCCCAGGAGGTTCTGCACCACGTTGGGCATGCGCAGCGCCGCTCGCCACGCGTCGGCGTAGTCCGAGGAGCCGAAGAAGAACGCGAAGGCCCGCTCGCGGAGGAATCCGGTCAGACGGCTCGCGAAAATGCCCGCGCCCACCCAGAAGGCGGCGCGGGCACGCGGTCTCTCGGCCTCGGGCCGGGGCTCAGCCGTCCCGGTCACCCGGCGGCAGCGCCTCGCGCTCTGGCTGTTCCGCCAGGAGCTTGTGGAGAAATTGGCTTTCCTCGTCCAGCCGCAGAACCTCGGAGGAGAGACGGTCCACCTCGCCCTCGAGGTACGCGATCCGGTCGGCGGCCAGGTCGGAGGGTTCCCCCAGGGCCCTGCCCTCGAGCCGGGCCGCCAGGGCGCGCCCGACCTGGGAGTCCAACACGATCGCCAGAATGGGGATCATCAGGACGAGAATGAAGACGATCTGCCAGAACATGGGCCGAAGTTACGGGTGCATTCCAGGCAACGCCATCGGCAATCCTCCGCGCCTCACCGCAGCGGCCCCCCCTCTCGGCGGCAGCCGGGCCACGGGCCGTGTGCCGAAGGGTAGCCCCAAGCGGACCGACGTCGGCTAGACCTCCTCCGCGGACGTGACCTCCATACCCTTCATACGGACAAGCTCACGTGCCCGTTCCGCAAGCGCCGGAAGCAGCGCGTCGCCGTAGCGCACGAGATACTGAAAGACGTTGAGGCAGCGTTCTTGGGGACGGCCTTCCGGGAACAGGTTTTTCTGGGCCTTTTCCAGCTGCCCGAGGGCGATCTCGCTCTGCCGTTTCACGCTCTGAAGGATCTTCTTCTCGGCGTCGGCAAAGGCGGCGAGCGAGGCGTTGCGGGCTGCCTGTACGGGCCCCTTCAACGTCGGGTCGATGGGCCGGGCCGCTTCCAGCAGCTGGGCGGACCCCTGCCCTACGGCGCCTCGGAGCGCTCCAAGAGCGCGCCGCACGTCGTCCGGAACCTCTTCGCGGGCAAAGGCCGCCGCCACCTCGTGGAAGGGCTCCGCCAGCGCGTCCACGTCCAGGCCGTGCTTCTTCAGCACCTTGCCCACCTTGGCTTCGACCAGCGTGTACGCGATCCGGGGATAGACCACCGGCATGCGGATGTCCTGGAGCGCGAAGTAGCGCTCGAGCTGTGCGAAGTACGCGAGCTCGCCCGGCCCGGCCACGTAGCTCAGCGTGGGGAACACCGAGCTCTCGACGACCGGCCGCAAGAAGACGTTGGGGCTGAGCGCGTGAGGATCGGCGGTGACCTCCGCTCTGATCTCGTCGAGGGACCGCTGCTCCTCCGAGGTGTGGAGGCGAAAGCCGGCACCGTCGCGGTACAGTCGCTCCCGTCCGCCGGGACCCTCCAGAAACAGGTTCACGGCCTCGGCGAGCACTGCGACCTGGGGCTGGTAGCCCGCTGCTCCGAGCAGAGCCGTGGTCTCGCTCAGCACCGCTTCGTGCTCGACGGACCGCTCGAGGGCATCCCACAGGACGGGTCCGGACACCTCTTTGACCACCCGGTCCGAGGACTCGGTGGTCATGAGCCCCATGGGTCCGAGGAGCGCGTCGACGGTCTCGCGGAATCCCCTGCCCAGGGTTCTCCCGGGCTCGTACGCCCGGCGCAGGACGTCGAGGGCCTCCTCGCTGAAGTCGGTTTCGGGCAGCATCGACGCGAAGGCGTCCAGCGCCTCGGTCAGCTCGGCGCCCAACTCGATCCGGTGGATCGGTCGCCGGCTGTCTCCCGCGGGGTCCGCGACCTCGACCTTGTGCAGCCGATTCTCGGCGTCGAGGACGAACGTGTGGTTGCACTCGGCCCAGTCGTGGTCTTCTGACCCGACCCAGAAGACTGGAATCACGGGCTTGCCGAGGTGGGCCTCCAGCTCGGCGGCCAGACACACCGCCGTAAGTCCCTTGTAGATGCTGTAGAGCGGGCCGGTGAACAGGCCGGGCTGCTGCCCGGTCGTGACCATGTAGCCCCCCTCCTCGACGAAGCGCTCCAGTCGGGCTCGTCCGGCTTCGTCGTGCGGCCGCACGGCTTCGGCTGCCCGGCGCCGCTCGTCCGGTCCGAAACGACCGTCCACCTCCGCGGCTTTCGTCTCGAAGGACGCGGGATCCGACCAGCTCCCGGCATAGAACGGTGCGGCTGCAGGGGCTCCAGCCAGGTAGTCCTTCACGACGGGGGCGCCCGAGGGGAACCGTGCGACGATCTCGAGGTTCAGAGGTCTCTCCTTGCTCGTGAGTGGTGCGGCGCGAGCGTGACGGGCCCCGGCCAGGCCCACCGGACCGAGCGGGACGGAGCTCGAAGACCAGGCTCCGAATGCCGGCCGCGGCTTCGGGACCTCGGAGACCCCGCTCTCACCGCCCGGTTCCCTTGTGGTAGGGTTCGTTTCGGAGGATCGTGCCGGCTCTGTAGAGCTGTTCGGCGAGCACGAGACGGGCGAGGTCGTGGGGGAGCGTCATGGGCGACAGCGAGAGGCGTCGATGCGCCCGGTCGAGCACGGAGGACGAGAGGCCGAACGCGCCGCCGAGCACGAAGGTCACCGCGGGCGTGGAACGCACCGCCCGCTCCTCCAGGTAGCGGGCCAGCTCGTCCGAGCTCATGGACTGGCCCTCGCGGGTCAGCGCCACCACCTGCCCGGCGCCTGGTAGCCGGCCCAGCAGACGCTCGCCTTCGGCATCTCTTACGGGATGGCCAGCGGCGCTTCGCCCGGCTCCCGCGGCCACAGCGGCCGTGTCCAGCTTCCAGTACCGACCCGCACGCGCCTCGTACTCGGCGATGGGTCCGGCCAGCGGCCCCTTGGGCTTTCCCACGGCCAGGATCGTGACCTTCACCGCCCCGCCCCCGCTTCCACCACCCGGGCCAGGCGAGCCCGGAGATCCTGCGAGCCGGACCCTGGCCGCACGGCCAAGCGCAACACCCGTGCGTCGCCGATCGCGTCGGCGAGGGGGCGCAGCTTCACCGCGTCCTTCTCGGTGGTGACCACCGTCCGGTTGCCGGCCACTTCCCGGATCCGCCTCGCGTCAGGGGCGCGGTAGCGATAGTGGTCCGGGTAGGCCAGGACGTCCGGCTCGTGGCCGGTGGTGGCTCGCACGAGGGCCGCCACCGTCTCGGGTTGGGCCACCGAGGCCACCACCAGCACGCCCGCCCCCGGAGGCTCCGCGGCCCCGCCGGCAAGGCTCACCCACCCGTCCGGCGCGAGGGTCAGATGCGCCACGGGCAGACTGGGGTGCCGGGCCGCCACCTCGGCGGCCACCGCCTCGACGCGGCCGTCCGACGCCGCCTTGCGTGTGATCACGGCCCAATCGGCTCGGCGCAGCGCTCCGGCCGGCTCTCGCCCGGGGCCGCGCGGAAGCACCGGCGCGGGGAACGGCTGCTCCGCCGCCAGGAGCACCACGTCCAGCGAGCGGCGCACCCACCGATGCTGGAAGCCGTCGTCCAGGACGGCCACGGAGGCGCTGGAGCGCGCCGCTTCCCGGATGCCCTCGATCCGGCGAGGTGCCACCAGCACGGGCACCTGGGGATGCCACTGGCGATGCAGGGCGATTTCGTCCTCACCGTAGCCGCGACTGACCACCGCGGGGTTGGCGCCCAGCCGCGTCAGCTCGGTCACGACCCATGCCGTGACTGGCGTCTTGCCGGTGCCCCCCACGGTCAGGTTCCCCACCGACACCACGGGGATGGGCGGCTCGGCGCTCCGGAGCAGCCCCACGTCGAAGGCCCGGTTGCGGAGGCCCACACCGGCCCGGTACAGGGCCTCCAGGGGCAGCAGGGCACCGCGGGCGAGCGCGAAGCCCGGTCCCCCGCCCCCGCCCCAGAGCGAGTGCCGCCAACGGTCAGCGCGCTGGCCCAACGCGCGCTTCCAGCAGATCCACGGCGATGTCTGCCACCCGTTCCGCCGCCCCCGGCGTGCCGAGAGCCCGCCGCACCCGCGACAGGCCCTCCATCATGGCCGCACGGCGGGGCGAGTCCTCGTCCAGCAGCGGGAGCAACGCTTCGGTCAGCGCTTCCGGCGTGGCCTGGTCCTGCAGCAGCTCGGGTACGACACGGTCTCCGGCCACCAGATTGGCCAGGGCTACGTGAGGTACGCGCACGAGCCGGCGCGCCAGGAAGTAGGTGACGGGGTGCGTCCGGTAGGTGACCACGAACGGCGTTCCGGCCAGAGCCGCCTCCAGCGTGGTCGTGCCGGACTTCACGAGCGCCGCCCGGGCAGCTCGCAGCAGTGCCCGGGGCTCCGCCACCACCGGCGCTCCGACGTCGCGGTACAGGTGCTCCGGTACCGCGTCTGCCTGGGCGATGACCGGCTGGATGTCGGGTCGCTTCCGCTGGATGCGGCGGACCGTTTCGAGGAACAGCTCCAGGTGCCGCTCCACCTCCTGTGTCCTCGACCCCGGGAACAGCGCGAGGATGGGACGATCGGGCGCCAGCCCGTGCCGATCGGAGAATCCGCCGTCGCTGGCCTCCGGGGTGTGGTGCTCCAGAAGCGGATGGCCCACGAAAGTCGCCCGACCCCCCTCCGCCTCGAAGATGGGGACCTCGAACGGGAGAATGACGGCGATGTGGTCGGCGTGTCGTGCCAACTTACCTGCCCGGCGCTTCTTCCACGCCCACACCTGAGGCGCGATGTAGTAGAGCACCGGAATGCCCCGACGGTGCGCGGAGCGCGCGACCCGCAGGTTGAAGCCGGGGTAGTCGATGGGAAGGACCAGGTCGATGTCCTGCCCGTCCATCAGCGCCTCGACCCTGCGTTCCAGGCGCCAGAAGAAGGGGAGACGTCCGGCGACCTCAACGAAGCCCATGACGGCCAACTGATCCAGGCCGGCCATGAGCTCGACCCCCTGGGCCTCCATGAGTCGGCCCCCCAGCCCCACCAGGCGCGCGTCCGGATAGCGCCGCCGGAGCGCCGCCGCCACGTCGGCGCCGTGAATGTCCCCGCTCACCTCCCCGGCCAGCAGCAGGATCGTCGGTGGCCGGTTGGGCGACGACCGGGTCAGAATCGCGTGCTCAGATACCAGATCGCCACGAGGACCAGGCCCAGGAAGACCATCAGCTTCCGTGTGGAGCTCTTCTTCTTGACGTCGATCCACTGCTTCTTCCGGTCACGCCGGACTCGTATCAACGACATGTTCTCTGATCCGTGCGTCGATGGACAGGGACACGGCCAGTGCCTCCCGGCCGGCTACTCCGGAAACGGCCGGTGAGCGCCGTCCCAGGCACGCGTCGCGGAAGCTCTCCAGCTCCCGGCGGAGGGGCTCCGTGCCGTCTCCCTGGAGTGGAATCCGTTCCACGATGTCCGACAACCCGCTGAGGGTGGTCGGAGCCGCCTCACCCGAGATCCAGGGAAGCTCCCCCTTCAGGCGGAGGAAGGAGCCGGTGCCCCGCGCCAGGTCGAGGCTCAGGTAGCCGGACCGCTGGAAGACCCGGAGCTTCCGCATCTTTTCCAGCGAGACGCGACTGGCCGTCAAGTTGGCCACCGCCCCACCCTCGAAGGCGAGACGGGCGTTCGCGATGTCCACGCTCTCTGTCAGCACGGGCACGCCGCTGGCCGCGATCTCCCGAATGGGCGTACCCACCAGGCTGCCGACCAGGTCCACATCGTGGATCATGAGATCCAGCACCACCGCCACGTCCGTGCCGCGGGACACGAAGGGGGCCATGCGGTGTGACTCTATGAAGAGCGGCTGCTCGAGGTAGGGCTCGGCCGAGAGGATGGCCGGGTTGAAGCGCTCGATGTGGCCCACCTGGACCAAGGCGTCGACGCCCTGGGCTGCGTCCAGGATTCGGTCCGCAGCGTCGAGCGAGGGCGCCATGGGCTTCTCGATCAGAACGTGGACCCCCCGCCCCAGCGCCGCCAGGCTCACCGGCTCGTGATCCGTAGTGGGGACGGCGACGACCAGCGCGTCGACCGATTCCAGCAAGCTGTCGAGGCTTTCGTGGGGCGTCGCCCCCAACTCGCGGGCCACCTGGGCGGCGCGAGCGCGGTCCAGGTCGAAGAACCCTCGCATGTCCACCTCGGGCAGGTCGCCGAGGATGCGGGCGTGATGGAAGCCCAGGCTGCCGACGCCCGCCACGCCCATGCGCAGGGGGGCGCCGGAGGACATCAGACCGTGATCCCCCGTTCGCTTCCCTGGATGAAGCCCAGGAAGACCTGCACCTCGGGCAGCGATTCCATCTCCTGCTCGACCTGGGCGATCCCCTGCGTGACGTTCAGATTCGACTGGAAGAGAATGCGATAGGCCTTTTTCAGAGAAGATCTTACGTCGGCAGAGAAGCCGCGGCGCTCCAGCCCGACGCTGTTCAGGCCATACAGCTTGGGAGGGCTGCCGGCCGCCCGGCAGTAGGGGGGCACGTCCTTGGCGATGCGGGAGCCTCCGCCCACGAACGCGTGCGTGCCGATGCGAACGAACTGATGGATCGGCGTGAGGCCGCCCACGATGGCCCAGTCGCCGATCTCCACGTGGCCGGCCATGTTCACGGCGTTGGAGATCACGACGTGGTCTCCGAGCCTGCAGTCGTGCGCTACGTGCGTGTAGGCCATGAGCAGGCAGTCGGAGCCCACCGAGGTGCTGCCCGAGGCGGCCGTGCCCCGGTTCAGCGTCGCGAATTCCCGGATGACGGTGCGGTCGCCGACCGTGAGGAAGGTCTTCTCGCCCGCGTACTTCAAGTCCTGAGGGTCGGTGCCGAGGACCGCGCCCTTGGAGATGCGGCAGTCGGCGCCCACCGTGGTGTCGCGTTCGATGAGAACCGATGGCCCGATGGCGGTTCGGTCGCCCACCTGAACGTCGGGGCCGACAAGGGCCCACGGTCCAACCGTGACGCCCTCGCCGAGCTCGGCCTCGGGGTCCACGATGGCGGTGGAGTGGATTCGGGTCTCGGTGCGCTTGTCGTTCAGTGCGATTTCTCTCATCGATCCACGATCCGGGCCATCAGCTCGGCCTCGGCCACAAGGTGTCCGTCAACCTTCCCAGTTCCCCGCATGCGACATACACGGCGTCGCAGCTGTAGCATCTCGAGCTCGAACACGAGCTGGTCTCCCGGCGTCACCGGCCGACGCCACTTGACGTTGTCAAGCGACATGAAGTAGACCACCTTGTCCTCCGGGTTCTCCACTGCATCCATCAGGAGAAGCCCGCCGACCTGCGCCATGGCCTCGATCACGAGGACGCCCGGCATGATCGGGTGACCAGGGTAGTGTCCCTGGAAGAACGGCTCGTTGATGGTCACGTTCTTGATACCCACGATCCGCTTGCCCGACTCGAAGTCGATGATCCTGTCGACCAGGAGCATGGGATAGCGGTGGGGCAGGTGCTCCATGATACGTTGGACGTCCACGATGCCGCCATTGCCGTTTGTGCGCCGGACGTGCTCCGCCAGAGCGCCGGCGAGCTCGATGTTCCCGCGGTGACTCGGGCGCTCCGCGACCACGTGGCCGCGAATCCGCGCGCCCAGCAGAGCCAGGTCCCCGACCATGTCCCCGATCTTGTGGCGAAGGAACTCGTCGTCGAAGCGGAGGCCCTCGTTCATGACCCCGGCGTCGTCGAGCACGACCGTGTTCTCCAGTGAGGCGCCGAGCGCAAGGCCACGCGCGTGAAGCGCGTCAGCCTCGGCCTTGAACCCGAACGTACGGGCTGGGGCGATCTCGGCTTCGAAGTCGGGTGCGGTGACGCCGAATGAGCCGTATTGCCGCCCGATGGCCTCGTGCGCGAAGTCGATCGTGGCGGAGATGCGGAAGTCCTCGGCAGGCGCGGCGACGTAGGATTCGCCGCTCGGAAGGTTGACGCTCAGGGCCTCCTTGATCTCGACGACGCGGGCCGGGGCGTCCTGCTCGCACGCCCCCACCTCTCTGATGGCCCGGAGGTACTCGTTGAAGCTCCCGTCGCAGATGGGCGGCTCTGGACCCTCCAGGTCGAGGACGGCGTTGTCGATGTCCTGCGCCGCCAGCGCCGCCATGACGTGCTCCACCGTGAGCACGCGGGCAGCTCCGGCGCCCAGGCTCGTGCCCAGGTCGGTCCCCACCACGTGGTCCAGGTCCGCCGGGATCTCGGGTGCGCCCTCGAGATCCACGCGTCGGAAGCGGAGGCCCTGACCCGGCTCTGCGGGCCGGATCGTCAACGTAGCGGGCTCGCCGGAGTGAACTCCCGTGCCCTGTACCGTGACGGTGCCCGCGACCGTTCGCTGCTTCGAATTCGTCATCGATGTGGGTGTGGGCTGCAAAGGCCCCCGTCGGAGATTCCTGTCCGTGCCGACGAGCCGAAGGGTGTGGCGGGCAGACGACACACCGCCGCTGAATGTAATACCGCGTCCTTTCGGGGACCTACCCTCGCCGGCGCACTCACGAGCTGGCGTCCTCCCCGGCCTGGAGCGACCCGACGGCCTTCTCGACGCGTTTCACTCGGTCTGCAAGGTCGGCCAGCTTGAACAGCCGGCCCATGGCGCGGAGGTAGTCACGGTGTCGGCGGGCCGGATATCCCGAGACGGTTTCGCCCGGGGCGACGTCGCCGATGATCCCGGCCTGTCCTCCCAAGCGCGCCCCGTCACCCACCTCCAGGTGTCCGCCGATCCCCACCTGGCCGCCTGCGGCGACGCCTCGGCCGATGCGGCTCGACCCCGAAACACCGACCATGGCCGCCAGCATGGACATGGACCCGACCGTAACGTTGTGACCCAGGTGGACGAGGTTGTCGAGCTTGGCGCCCCGCTCCACCACGGTCTCGCCGATGGAGCCCCGGTCGATGCAGGTGTTGGCGCCGATCTCCACGTCGTCCTCCACGATGCAGCGCCCGACCTGGGGCACCTTCCGGATCTCTCCGTCCTCGACGACGTAGCCGAATCCATCCACTCCGAGGCGCACGCCGGCGTGGAGCACCACCCGGGCGCCCAGCTCGACGCCCGGATACAGCACCACGTGGGGGAACAGTCGGGAATCGGGCCCGATGCGGACCCCGGCCCCCACGCATGCGTGGGCGCCGACGGCCACCCGGTCCCCGAGCTCGGCCCCCTCCTCGATGACCGCATACGGACCCACGGATACGTCGTCGCCGAGTGTCACGCCGGTCCCGAGCACGGCCGTCGGGTGGATGCCCGGGGCCGGGCGCGCTTGCGGATGCAGGTGCTGCAGCAGGCGTGCCAGCGCCCGGTGGGCGTCCCCGACCACGATGCGGGTCGGCACGTGCTCAGGCTCGACCTCGGCGAACGGCTCCGAGACGAGGAGCGCACCTCCGCGGCACGCGGACAGGTGACGTGCGTAGCGCGCGGCGGCCACAAAGGCGAGCTGATGGGCCTCGGCCCGATCAACGGGCGCGATTCCCTGGATGAGCACGGACGGATCCCCGACCACACGCCCGCCCACCAGCGCGGCCGCCTCTCCGACCGAGAGGCTGTCAGGTTGCTGTCGTGTCGAGCTCATGGGGTAGCTCCGCGAACGAAAGCCCACTCACCCGCATCCTGAGAGACGGGTGAGTGGGCCAAAGACGGCGTGGGCGGGATCAGTCCTGTGGGGATGGCGAGGCCGGCGCCGCTTCCTGCAGTCGCCGGACCACCTCCTGGGTAAGGTCCAGGCTCTCGTCGGCGGCCACGATCGACTGTGCAGCCACGTCGAAGATCAGGGCGTAGTTGCCTTCCTGGCGAAGCGCCTCGATGACCTCCGTGATGTTGTCCATAATGGGCTGCACCAGCTCCTGCTGTCGCAGACCGGCCTGCTGGTCGAGCTCCTGGAGGCGCTGATTGTACTGACCTTGCTTCAGGCGGATCTCCTCTTCGCGATTCGCCTTGGCTTCCGGAGAAAGCGTCAGCTGCTGCTGCTGGTACTGCTGGATCAGCTGCTCGAGCTCCTGCCCCAGTCCTTCGACTTCGGCCCGGTATCTGGCCATGTCGCGGTCGAACTGCTCCGCTGCTTGCTGGGCGCCGGGGGCCTGCTCCAGGATGATCTGGGAATTGATGTAGGCGATCTTCGGTCCCGCCACGCCCTGGGCGGAGGCCGGAACGGCGGCCGCCAGTACCAGCAGGACAGCGGCGAAAAGTGCACGGCTCATGGAGAAGGCTCCACTTCCTGAGTTACGAAACGCCAACTCCCAAGGGGCGGCGTCGACTACAACTAGGACATAGTGCTCGGGAACGGCATATGTTCCCGGCCACGTCTACGAATCAGCCTTTTAAGATATCAGAAACCGGGTCCCAACCGGAAGTGGAGCTGCCACCCGGGGACCGGCTTGTCGAAGCCGTAGGCGTAGTCGAGACCCAACGGGCCGAAAGGAGTGACGATCTGGATGCCGACGCCGGCGCCCCGGAACATTCGGCCGGGATCCGCCTCGAGCGGGCTTCGCCAGGTGTTCCCGGCGTCGTAGAACAGCGACACGGACAAGTTGTCGCCGAACCGAGCGGCGTACTCGGCGGTCAACGAGACGAAGGCGTTGCCCAGACGGTCGATGTCGGAGATGCCGCCCGAGCGCTCGGGAAAGTATCCCTCTGGCGTGATGGAGGTCTCGTCGTAGCCACGTAGCATCTGCCCGAACTGGACGCCACCCATCCAGAATCGCTCGAACGGGAAGATGGAAGCGTCGCCGAAGAGCGCTCCGCCCCGCAGCGACAGCCCGAGGGCGAAGCGCAGGGACGGGCCCCCGAGGCCGGCACCGACGCCGCCGACGGGCACCCACCAGGTACCCTCCGCGGTCCACTTGGTGAAGTCGCCGTCGCCACCCAGGGGGCCACCGGTGATGTCCACGCCCAGGCTTTGGCGGGCCCCGGACGTAGGGAATAGCGGGTGGTTCAGCGTGGAGCGCACCAACGACAGGGAGACCGTGCTCTGCGTCCCCGGTGGCAGCCCGAACAGGGAGGTGTCGTCGGCACCCTCGCGGAGCTTGTACGTCGTGCGCGACAGCCCGTAGCCCACGAAGAAGCGGGACCTCAGGGAGCGCGGCACCGGGAAGCCGAACCGGAAATTGACACCCACCCGGTTTCGCTCACCGGTCTGGAAGCTGAAGAACCTGTCCCGCCCCGCGAACACCGACACCGAACCGCTCACGCGAGAGCGGAAGAGCGCCGGGTCCTGGAACGACAGGCTGAGGTGGTTCTGGAAGCGCCCGAAGTCCCACCGGATGTGGCCCTCCTTGGCCTGTCCGAACAGGTTCGGCTGATCGTAGCCCAGGAAGCCCGAGAGTCCCGTGCCGCCGCCCACGGCAGTACCGAAGTTCACCGAGCCCGTCTGCCGTTCGGCGACGTGGAAGACGATGTCCACATCGCCAGTCTGGGGGTCCGGGATGACGTCCGGCGGATCCATGGGGGCCTCGAAGAAGCCCAGCGAGGAGATGCTCTGGTAGCTCTGGATCAGAAGCTGTCGGCTGAAGACGTCACCCGGCAGCAGGAAGATCTTGTCCCGGACGACCCACTCGTAGGTGTAGTCGTTCCCTTCCACGGCGACCCGGCGAACGTACGCCGGATTCCCTTCGACGATGCGCCACCCCACCGAGACCATGGGCCCCTCGTCACCTTCGGCTTCGTGGCGCTCGATCCACGGCTCCACCTGCGCGTACAGATAGCCATTGTCCGAGTAGAGCTCCTGGACCCTGGCGGTGGCCGCCTCGAACTCGCCGTTGTCGAAGACGGGGTTCTCTTCTTCTTCACCTCCGCCAATCCCCAGCCCGCCCAGGAGCCCCCGCTCCTCGAGACTGAAGAAGTCCTCCAGCACCGCCGTGGGGAATCGGCTGTTGCCCTCGACGCTGAAGCCGGCCAGCCGGTATTGAAGACCCTCGTCGACGGTGATCTCCAGGCGAGCCTTCCCCGACGTCGGGTCGATGACCATGGTGTCGCCCAGCACCCGGAAGTCGAGAAACCCCCGGTCCGCGTATGCGCCGGGCAGCCGGACCAGCAGGTCCTCGTCAAGGTCGGCCTGCTCGAACGATCCCGACCGGAACCACCAGAAGCCCTCGGCCCCGATGGCCATGGCGCCGGCGATGTCATCGTCAGAGAGCGCCTGATTCCCGTGGAAGACCACATCGGCCACGGTGACCCGGTTGCCCTCCGTGACGTCCAGGAACAGGCTGACCTCGCCGGGCCGCTCGGGGACGGGCTCCGTGCTCTCTTCGATCTGCACGAAGGGGATTCCCTCCTCGGCCAGCTTGGCGCGGATGTATTCCTTCGCGAACGCGACCTTGGTGGGAGAATAGGGCTGTCCGACGCTGAGATCGGCCGTGTCCCGCACTTCACCGGGAGAGGCGTGCTCGAGGCCGCGGATGACCACGTTCCGCACCAGGTCCTGCTCCTCCACCAGGAACGTGAGGGTCACGGGCACGTCCCCGCCTCCCGTGGCTCGCACTTGGACGTCCGTGAACTGACCGGTGGCCCACAGGTCCTTGACCGCCTTCTGGATGTCCCGGTACGTCATGCTGGAGCCGGCTTCCAGGCTGATGATCCCCAGGACCACCTCGCTCGCGAGCCGTTCGTTGCCGGAAATGGCGAGCGAGTCCACGAAGACCGCCCCGGTCTGCTGTGCGGCGGCAGGCCGTGGCAGCACCATCCCGATGACGGTGCAAACACAGAGGAAGGCCACCGCCGAAGCCGCGGCCTTCCCCTGGTGTCGTGCGAATGGGTTCCGTCCGAACGTCACGTCTTCGTCGGCGATGCAGCCTGAAGGAATAGGTTCTCGCCGTCCGCGTCGACGCTGACCTCGATCTCGTCCCCCGCGCTGAACTCGGACTGGAGGATCTTCTCCGAGAGCGGGTCTTCGAGGTAGCGCTGGATCGCCCGCTTGAGCGGACGCGCGCCGAACTTCTGGTCGTACCCCCGCTCGACGAGGAACTCGACGGCTTCGTCCGTGAGCGTCAGCGTCAGGGCTTCCTCGGCGAGGCGGTTGTGCACGTCCTTGAGGAGAATGTGGACGATCTCGCCGATCTGGTCCCGGCTCAGCGGATGGAAGACGATGGTCTCGTCCACCCGGTTGAGGAACTCGGGGTTGAAGGCCCGCTCGATCTCCTCGCGGACCTTGCTCTCCATGACCTCGTAGCTCGACTGGGGATCGTCGTCATGGAAGCCCAGTCCCCTGCCCTTCGTGATGTCACGCGCGCCCAGGTTGGACGTCATGATCAGCACGGTGTTCTTGAAGTCGATGACGCGCCCGTAGTTGTCGGTCAGGTGTCCCTCGTCCAGCACCTGCAGCAGGATGTTGAACACGTCGGGGTGCGCCTTCTCGATCTCGTCGAGCAGCACCACCGAGTACGGCCGCCGGCGCACCGCTTTGGTCAGGGCGCCGGAGTCCTCGTAGCCGACGTAGCCCGGAGGCGCGCCGATGAGACGGGACACGGAGAACTTCTCCATGTACTCGCTCATGTCGACCCGGATCAGCGCCTCCCGGTCCGCGAACAGGAACTCGGCGAGGGCGCGGGCCAGCTCGGTCTTCCCGACGCCGGTGGGTCCCGAGAAGATGAACGACCCGATGGGTCGGTGTGGGTCCTTCAGGCCGGCCCGGCTGCGCCGGATGGCACGGGAGATCGCCTTGATGGCGTCGTCCTGTCCCACCACCCGTGTGTGGAGCTCGTCCTCCATGTGCACGAGGCGCTCGGTCTCGGCCGTGCGGAGCCTCATGACGGGAATGCCCGTCCAGCGGCTCACGATGAAGGCCACGTCGTCGACCGAGATCTCCGGGCGGTGCTTCTTGCGCTCCTTCTCCCAGGCCTCCTGCTCCGCCCGAATGCGCTGCTGGAACTCTCGCTCCTCGTCCCGGAGCTCTGCCGCCCGCTCGAAGTCCTGGTCTCGGATGGCAGCCTCCTTCTTGCCCGCGATTTCCGACAGGTCCTGCTTGAGCTCCTCGACCTCTGGAGGTGGGACCTGGCTGGCGATGCGGGCCCGCGCCCCGGCCTCGTCGATCACGTCGATGGCCTTGTCGGGCAGGAAGCGGTCCGTGATGTAGCGGTCCGAGAGCTTGGCCGCGGTCTCCAGGGTCTCGTCGGGAATCACCACCCGGTGGTGATCCTCGTAGTGGGTGCGGAGCCCCTTGAGGATGTCCACCGTCTCCTCGACCACCGGCGGATCCACGATGACGGGCTGGAAGCGACGCTCGAGGGCGCCGTCCTTCTCGATGTACTTGCGGTATTCGTTCAGCGTGGACGCGCCGATGCACTGTAGCTCGCCCCGCGCCAGGGCAGGCTTGAGCATGTTGGAGGCGTCGATGGCGCCCTCTGCGGCGCCCGCCCCGACCAGCGTGTGCAGCTCGTCGATGAAGAGCACCACGTTGCGGTTTTGCGAGATCTCGTTCATCACGGCCTTGAGCCGCTCCTCGAACTGACCCCGGTATTTGGTGCCCGCGATGACGGCGGCCATGTCCAGGGCCAGGACCCGGTGGTCCTTCAACGCCTCCGTCACCTCACCCTTCGAGATGAGCTGGGCCAGCCCTTCCACGATGGCCGTCTTGCCCACGCCGGGCTCCCCGATCAGGACCGGGTTGTTCTTCTTCCTGCGGCAAAGGATCTCCACGACCCTTTCGATCTCGGAAGTGCGCCCGATGGTTGGATCGAGCTTGCCCTGGCGTGCCAGGTCGGTGAGGTCGCGGCAGAAGTGGTCCAGGGCGGGAGTCTTGGACTTCTTGTCGCCCTTGCCGCTCGAAGGTGTGGCCCCCGAGGAGCCGCCGATGCCGGCCGGCTCCGACGGGCTCACGTCGGAGCCCAGGACCTTCAATGTCTCCGCGCGCGCCTCGTCCAGCGTGACGCCGAGGGAGTTCAGCACCTGAGCGGCGATGCCCTTCTCCTCGCGGAGCAAGCCCAACAGGAGGTGTTCGGTGCCCACGTAGGAGTGGTTGAGCTCGCGGGCTTCCGCCATGGCGAACTCGAGCACCTTCTTGGCTCGGGACGTATAGGGCAGCTCACCCAACGCGATGGTAGCTTTGCCCTTGCGCACCGACTCCTCGACCCGCTCGTGAATCTGGTCGAGATCCACGCTGAGGTTGGTGAGGACGGCGGCTGCCACCCCCTCGCCCTCGCGAATCAGGCCGAGCAGGATGTGCTCGGTGCCAACGTAGTCGTGTTGCAGGCGGATGGCCTCCTCCCTGGCCATCGCCAACACCTTCCGCACGCGATCCGTAAAATTGTAGTTCATTGCTGCCCTCGATCCTCGGACGGACTCGACCCGCTACGTCCGATCCCGCTCGGAATCGTCCGACGAATCTTCGTCTGAGGATACGACCCCTTCGGTGGCCAGTATGCGCCGGACATACGCTGCCCGGTGCGCGTCGCTTTCAGATGGAGGAAGATCTCGGCCCGCCGCCTGCTCGAGGTGCGCGGGCTGCGTGAATATCATGATTTTGTTGAGCGTGTATACCCTCAGGTCTGGGAGGAGTTTCAGACTGACGCCCAGCCTGACTCCGCTCAACAGGTTCATCAGCTCCTCGAAGGAAAGGGTCCTGGCGTAGCGCAGCAAACCGTAGGCTCGCCAGATCTTATCCTCCGTTACGGCGGGCGCGTCTCTGAGCAGCACCTGCCGCGCGTGAACCTCGTACTGGATCACCTGTCGGATGATCTTGTCCAGGTGATCGACCAGGTCTTCCTCCGTCTTGCCCAACGTCGTCTGGTTCGAAACCTGGAAGAAATTCCCTACCACTTCCGACCCCTCGCCGTAGAGGCCCCGGAAGGTGAGCCCGACCTGACCCAGGCCCTGGAGCACCTTGCCGATCTCCTTCGTCAGCACCAGGCCCGGCAGATGCATGAGGACCGAAGCGCGCAGGCCGGTTCCGACGTTGGTCGGACAGCTGGTCAGGAAGCCGAACTCGTGATGGTACGCGTAGGGCAGGTCCCTTCCCAGCTCCTCGTCCAGCCGGTCCACGACGCTCCACGCCTCACGGAAACGGAGGCCGGACACCAGGCTCTGGAGGCGCAGGTGATCCTCCTCGTTGATCATCACGCTGAGGGGCTCGGGTGACGCGAGCACGACGGCGGTGGCCCGGTGGGGCTCCTTCGGCGGTGTGCCGGCCAGATCCCTGGAGACGAGGCGTCGCTCGAGCAAGATTTGACGCGTCCGCTGGCTCACCGCCGGAAGCGATACGAGCGTGGCTCCCTGCAGCAGCTCGCTCTTGTCGGTGGCTTTCTGCACCCGCGTGAAGACGGCCTCCCGGTCGTTGACCCGGGCCCTCGGGCCGAAGGCCTGACCCTGGAGGTTCCGCGCCAGGCGTACGCGCGTGGACAGCACGATGTCGGAGTGGTCTCCGCTGGCGTCGAGCCAGCCGAGGCCGAAGTCCGGAATCGTCGTCAGGTCGTCCATGCGCGTGGGGCCCCTACGTGACGGGCTCGAGAGACCGGATCTCGTCCCTGAGCTCGGCGGCTCGTTCGAAGTCCTCGGCCTCGACGGCGCGTTGAAGCTTCCGCCGAAGCGCTTCGAGGCGCTTCTCCCGCTCGCTCTGGGTGGGATCCGGAGGCAGGTACACCTTGCCGATGTGTTGCGTGCCGCCGTGGATGCGTCGCAACAGGCCGCGCAGGTGTCCCTCGAAGGTGGCGTAGCAGTGGGGACACCCCAGCCGACCCGTGTCACGGAACGCCGAAAACGACAGGCCGCAGAACTGACAGGTGGTGGCTTCGGCTTCGGCGGGTCCCGGCCCTGGCTCGTCGCCCATCTGGGCCAGGAAGTCGGTCAACGGGAACGAGGGCGGAACCTCGCCCGTCTCGAGTCCCTTCTCGGCCGCGCACTTCTCACAGAGGTGCTGCGTGGACATGCCGTCGCTGACGATCTGGGTCAGATTGACCACGGCATCGGCTTCGCCGCAGCTGTCGCAACGTTCAGCCATATCGCTCACCGGCCACCAGGGAAGTCACGGTCTCCAAAACGCCGTCCTTCATGAGCAAGATCCGGTCCGTGCGCTCCGCGAGCTCCTGGTTGTGCGTGACGACCACCATCGAGAGCCGTCGTTCCTCCTTGAGGGCGAACAGCACGTCGTGGAGCTGCTCGCTGGTCGGTCCATCCAGGTTCCCCGACGGCTCGTCCGCCAAGAGAACGAGGGGCTTGTTGGCGAGGGCCCGGGCCACGGCCACGCGCTGCTGCTCTCCCCCGGACATCTGCCATGGCTTGTGCTCCAACCGGTGTCCCAAGCCCACCGCCTCGAGGAGATCCAGGGCCCGATCGTCGGCCTCTTCCCGGGGCGTCCCCGCCACGAGACAGGGCATCATCACGTTCTCCAGCGCCGTGAACTCCCGTAGGAGGTGATGGAACTGGAAGACGAATCCGACGTGCCGGTTCCTCACTCGCGCCAGCTCGTCTTCGTCCAGGTCGGCGGTCGAGCGCCCTCCGACGAGCACCTCCCCCGACGTCGGTCTGTCCAGGGCGCCCAACAGGTGCAGAAGCGTGGACTTCCCCGCTCCGCTCTGTCCGATGATGGCCACCGCCTCACCCGGATCGACGCGTAGGTCTACCCCCTGCAATACCCGGAGTTCGATCCCCGCTCCCGTGACGAAGCTCTTGTGGAGGTCCCTGACCTCGATGGGTGCGGCCCCGGGCTCACTCATGGCGGATCGCCTCCACGGGAAGCAGCCGGGAGGCCTGCCGGGCCGGGTAGATGGTGGCGGCGAACGCCACGAGGACGCTGGCCGCGATGATGAACACGACGTCCAGCGGATTCAGGTCCACCGGGAGCCGGTCCACGAAGTACACGTCGGGCGGGATGCGGATGAGCTGATACCGGTCCAGGAGCCACGAGAGGATCAGCCCCGCAACGGTCCCTACGGCCGTGCCGATCAGACCGATCCACACGCCCTGCAGCATGAAGACCCGTTGGATGCCCGAATTGGTCATGCCCATGGACTTGAGGATGCCGATCTCCCTCGTGCGGTCCACCACGACCATGACGAGCGTGCTGACGATGTTGAAGGCGGCCACGAGCACGATCAGGAACAGGATCAGGCCCATGGCCAGCTTCTCCAGCTTCAGGGCGCTGAAGAGCGAGCGGTTGTTGGTGATCCAGCTCTCGGCGAAGAACGGATAGACGCCGAGGCGGTTCAGGATGAGCGACGCCGATTCGGTGGCGGTCCACGGGTCCGCCGTACGGACGCCGATGCCGGACACCTGGTTGGACTCTTCGATGTCCAGGATCTCCTGGACGGCCGCGAGCGGTGCATAGACGTTGCGGACGTCGTAGTCGTACATGCCGGTCGTGAAGGTGCCCGTCACCTCGTACTGGCGGATGGCGGGTTGGGGCGTGCCCATGGGGTTCACCTTCAGGTTCTCGAAGGCGATGAGGGTCAGCGTGTCGCCTTCGAAGACCTGCATGCGCTCGGCCAGCCGCGATCCCATGACCAGGGGCGGTAGCCCGGAGGCCGTGGCTTCGATGAGGTTGGCTTCTCCCTCGCGGACCTGGGCCTCCATGTCGGTCACCGGCGGACCCGCGTCGTCCAGCGCGACCCCGTACAGGTCCGCTGGCTGAGAGTAGCCGCGCCGGTAGATGGAGACGTTGGTCAAGACGAAGGGGGCGGCCGCCACGACGCCGTCGACCTTGCGCACGGTGTCGAGCACGGCCTCCCAGTTGTTCATGCGCAGCGAGCTGCCGTGCTGGAGGACGACCACGTGGGGTGACGTGCCCAGGATCTTCTCGCGCAGGTCGTTCTGCATCCCGGTCATGACACCGATGACCACGATCAGCGCGCACACGCCCACGGTGATGCCGCCGAGGGCGATCCAGGTGATGAAAGAGAGGAACTGGCCCCGCTTCCGGGCCCCCAGGTACCTGCGCGCAATGAACCAATCGAGCTTGCTCATGGCCCGTGGTACGCCCGGAGGGGCCGGAGGATCCGAATGCGGGTGCTCGGCGCGGGAATCAGGTGCGCGCAGGGCTCTGGGTCTCGCGAGCCGCGGGCCTGCTGGAGGTTCAGTCGCGCAGCGTGGGAAAGAGAATCACGTCGCGGATGGACGACTGGTTCGTGATCAGCATGATCAGCCGGTCGACCCCCACCCCGACGCCCCCGGTGGGGGGCATGCCGTACTCCATGGCCCGCAGGTAATCCTCGTCCACGCCGTGCGCTTCTTCGTCGCCCGCGGCCCGCAGCTCCGCCTGCGCTTCGAAGCGTGCTCGCTGGTCGAGGGGGTCGTTGAGCTCGGAGAAGGCGTTGGCCAGCTCCCTCCCGGCCGCGTAGAGCTCGAACCGCTCGGTGAGGCCGGCGAGGGTGCGGTGGGGCTTGGCCAGCGGGCTCAGCTCGGTCGGGTGGTCCATCACGAAGGTGGGCTGGACCAGGTCGGATTCGACGAGCTCGCCGAACAGCTTGTCCAGGAGCCGGCCGCGCCCGGCGCCGTCGAGCTCGGTCAGGTGGAGGCGCTTGGCCTCGTCCCTGAGGGCGCCCACTTCGGCGGCCATGGCGTCGAACCCGAGCGTCTCGCTCAGGGCTTCCATGAAAGAGACCCGGGCGAAGGGCGGCTCGAAAGAGATCTGCTGACCCTCGAAGGGGATCACCCGGCTCCCGATGGCCGCGTCGACGACGTAGACGAAGAGGTCCTCGACCCGGCGTATCATGTCGCCATAGTCCGCGAAGGCCTCGTAGAACTCCAGCATCGTGAACTCCGGGAAGTGCGTGCGGTCGATCCCTTCGTTCCGGAAGTCCTTGCAGATCTCGTAGACGCGCTCGAAGCCACCGACGATCAGGCGCTTGAGGTACAGCTCGTCGGCGATGCGCAGGTAGAGCGTCCGGTCCAGGGTGTTGTGGTGGGTGACGAAGGGCCGCGCTACCGCGCCCCCGTACTGGGGCTGGAGCGTGGGCGTCTCCACCTCCAGGAACCCCTCCCGGTCCATGAACTCCCGCATGGCCGTGATGACGGCCGCACGCGTGCGGAAGACGGCCCGCACCTCCGGGTTGACCGCCAGGTCGGCGTATCGCTGCCGGTAGCGGGTCTCCTGATCCGCGAAGCCGCTGTGGACCGTACGCTCCCCCGTGTCCTCGTCCACCTCGGTCTTGCCTATGGGAAGGGGGCGCAGCGACTTGGCCAGCAGCTCCCACCCGGCCACCTCGACCGTGACCTCGCCGCGCCGCGTGCGGAATAACGCCCCCTCCACCCCTAGCCAATCCCCCAGGTCCATCAGCGCCAGGTCGGCGTACGGCTCGTCGCCGAGCACGTTCTTGCGGAAGTACACCTGGATCTGACCGTGTCCGTCCTCGAGGTGGGCGAACGCGCTCTTGCCGTGATCGCGGTAGCTCACCATCCGGCCAGCCACCCGGACGGCGGCGCCGTGGCCGTCGTCACCGAGCGACCCGGCTTCTTCGTCGCGCACGAACGCGTCCACGGCGTCGGGCGCGGTGTGGGTCCGCTCGAAGCGGTAGGCGTAGGGCGCGATGCCCCGGTCCTCCAGGTCGGCGAGCTTCTGCCGCCGCGTCCGGAGCACCTGCGAGAGCTCGTCCTCGGCCTCGTCGGCGTCCCGGTGCGCGGGGGCGCTCGGCGGCGAGCCCTCCGTCGCCGGGTTGGCGGCCAGCTGCGCCGGTCCGCCGCCGGCCTCCGTGGTGGGGCCCTCGGCAGCCTGGCCCTCGGATGCCCCGGAGCTGTGCGATTCGGTTGTCATGGCTCTCGCGCTGCGATGTCCGCTAGGCGGCGGTGGCGGCTCCGAATTCCTTCAGGAAAGCCTGGATGAAGGGGTCGAGGTCCCCGTCCATGACCTTGTGGACGTCGGAGACCTTCAGCTCGGTCCTGTGGTCGTTGACCATGGTGTACGGCTGGAAGACGTACGACCGGATCTGGCTTCCCCACTCGATCTTCTGCTTCGTGCCCTCGAGCTCCGCCTTCTCGGCTTCCTGCTCCTCGAGCGCCTTCTGGTACAGCGCCGCCCGGAGCATCTTCATGGCGGTGGCCCTGTTCTTGTGCTGGGACCGCTCCTGCTGACAAGACACCACGATGCCGGTGGGCTCGTGGGTGATGCGGATGGCGGAGTCCGTCTTGTTGACGTGCTGGCCCCCGGCCCCGGAGGCGCGGAACGTGTCGACCCGAAGGTCCGAGGGGTCGATGTCGACCTCGATGTCGTCCTCCACCTCCGGGTATACGAAGACGCTGGCGAAGGACGTGTGGCGACGCGACTGCGAGTCGAAAGGCGAGATCCGCACCAGCCGGTGCACCCCCTTCTCCGCCTTGAGATAGCCGTAGGCGTGATCGCCCACAATCTCGAGCGAGGCGCTCTTGATGCCGGCCTCTTCGCCCGGCTGCAGGTCGAGGGCCGTCACCTGGAACCCGCTCTTCTCGCCCCAGCGGGTGTACATGCGGAGGAGCATCTCGGCCCAGTCCTGCGATTCGGTGCCGCCGGCGCCGGGGTGGATCGTGAGGATGGCGTTGCGGTGGTCGTCGTCGCCCTGGAGCATGGTGCGTAGCTCGATGCTCTCGACTTCCGCGGCGAGGGCGCCCACTTCACGAGCCCACTCTGCCTCCATCTCCTCGTCCGGCTCATCGGCGAGCAGCTCGGCGAGCTCGATGAGCTCGTCGCACTTCCCGGAGACCTCCTGCCAGGGAAGCACCCAGTTCTTCAGCTGGTTGGCTTCATCGATGACGCCACGGGCCCGGTCCTGGTCGTCCCAGAATCCGGGCTCGGCCATGGCCGCCTCCAATTCGGCGATCTTGGCCGCCCGTGCCTCTACGTCAAAGGTACCCCCGTAGCTCGGAGATCCGGGCCTGGAGTGCTTCCAGCTGCTCGAGCTGCTCGCTGTTCATGCCGACTGTTCCTCTGGCGCGCTTGAATGATGCACGAAAGGGGCCGCCCGCGACGGCCCCTCTCCTACTCGCCTCCGGCCCGGAGGCGACCGACCCGAAATATACCGGCGGGCCCCGGTGGCATCAACGCCTCAGAACACCGACTCTCCTTGGGCGAGGATCTCGTTCAGCGCGTCCGTGAAGTAGGGGGTGCCTTCGGCGATCTCCTCACCCACCTGGTCCACGTACTCGGCCCATGACTTCTTGATCTCGTCCTCGAAATCATCGACCAGAGTGCCCTGAGCGAGCGCCTGCGTGTGTCGGTCCTTGTTGTACGTGATCATGTCCGACACGAGCACCCGGGCGAGTCGTTGGGCCTTCTCCTTCGGGTCGCGCTTGCCGAAGACCATCGGCGCAGGCTCGGCTGCCGCGGGCGCCGTATCCGTCGCCACCTGTGGCTCGTCCGCTGCGGCGCTCGCGAACGAAGCGGCCTCATCGACGCCCTTGTCTGCCGTGTCCTCGACGACGTGCGGAGCTTCGGCGGCCGCGTCCGGGGTGTCGTCCCACGTCACTGGCTGGTCCATCACCGAGTCCGCCGTGTCGCCGAATGCGGCGGGCGTCTCGAGGCCAAGGGCGCCGGAGTCGTCGAACGCGCCCGCGTCGGAGAACGGCTCGGCTTCGTCCGCCAGCGGCGCCGTGGCCGCTCCGAGGTCGTCCGAGAAGTCGTCACCAACGCCCGACAGGGACTCTGGCGCTTCGGAGAAGTCGACGGCCCCCTCCTCGACGGCGCGCTCCTCCGTCCAGTCGACGGCCCCCTCCTCGACGGCGCTCTCCTCCGTCCAGTCGGCCGGGGCCTCCTCGACGGCGGCGCTCCCCTCGGTCCAGTCAGCCGTAGCCTCCTCGACGGCGGCGCTCCCCTCGGTCCAGTCGGCCGTGACATCCTCGCTGACCACCGGCTCCTCGGCGACATGGCCGGCGCTGTCGTCGACGGCCGGCTCCGCCCCCCACGCTTCGTAGCCCTCGTCCGAGGCAGCATCGTCCGCAGGAGCCGTGACGGTTCCCATCTCCTCGTGTGCCGGTGCCACCGAGGTCGGGTGCGTGCCGAAATCGTCCTCGGGCTTCTGTACGCGGAACACGCCCTCGCAGGCGGAACAGCGTGCGAGGACGCCGCCGTCCGGGACCTTCGCGGGGTCGACCGGGAAGCTGGTGTAGCAGGACGGGCAATCGACGTGGAATGTGTTGGCAGTCTGGGTCATGGTCTCCTCAAGACTCGGCTCCCTGGTTCACGAGTGGCAGCGCATCGCTGGCGCGCATCCCCGCCCCCGCCACCGGCTTGTCACTGGCCTTTTGGCGGCGGTCGACCACGTATACGGAGCCTGGCAGGGTCTTGGCGTAGTTCTTCATCTCGGCGGCCCGGGCACTGACCTGGGCCGTGTGGCTGAAATCCATCTGCTTGTTGGTCACGACGCCGATGGACAGGGTCATCAGGGGAATGCGGTGCACGCTGCCCCTGCGGTCCTTGCCCAGGAAATAGCCGGCGCGTCGATCCTCGGGCGTGTATTGGTACGGGATCAGCTCGTCGAAGAGGCGAATGATCTCGTCGCAGCACACCTCCATGTGCTCCAGTGGGACGTCGAAGATGAAGTCGTCTCCGCCGATGTGGCCCACGAAGCCCCCCGGAGCCAGGGCCCTCACGATGTCCCTGAGGATGCGCGCGAGCACCATGATGACGCCGTCGCCGTGATTGTAGCCGTAGCGGTCGTTGAACTCCTTGAAGTGGTCCAGGTCCGCGTAGCACGTGGCGAAGGCCTGCTGTGCCTCCAGCCGCGTCGTGATGTCGCGCTCGATCTGAACGGTTCCGGGGAGCCGGGTCGAGGGGTGGACGCTCACGTCGCGGGCGGCCCGCCGGAGCACCAGGCCGAAGCGGTGCCATTGCTCGGCCTCGGACACGGCGGCGGCCACGACCTCGTCCGCACCCGCCTCGAGGGCCTCCGCCGAGAAGTGACGGCCGTCGCCGTCCACGAGCACCACGACCGGCACGATAGCCGTGAACGGATCGTCCTTCACGCGGCGGCAGAGGTCCAGCGCCGCATCGAGGCCCTTGGTCGCGTCCGCGACCACGCAGGCCGGAAACGACCGGTTCATGAGGGAAAGCACATCGTCGACCGACTCGATGGGCTGGATTTGGAGCCCATTCTCGGCGCTGAACCGGGCAACCAGTTCCGGAGGTTCGGGTTGCCCCGCTCCGAAGTAGGCGACGGTGTTCTCCGAGGCCATGCCAGGCAAGATCAGAGGAGAGGTCGGTGTCCCGGGACGTTACGCGTCATGGCCCGGGAGTGTCAAACCGCCGACTCGGCGGCGAGCAACTGGAAGTCAACGTGCCGTTCCTCCTTGTCGGCACGGACCACCCGCACCCGGACGGAGTCGCCCAGGCGGAAGGTCCGGCGCGAGCGCTCTCCCACGAGCGCGTAGGCGTTCGGCTGGAAGACGTAGTAATCGTCTCGCATGGCGTTCACGTGTACGAGGCCCTCCACGAAGAAGTCATCCAAGAGGACGAAGAACCCGAAGGACGTCACACCGGAAACCGTCCCGGCGAAGTCGTCGCCCAGGTGCCGCTCCATGAACTCGATCTTCTTCAGCGCAATGCTGTCCCGCTGGGCACCGTCCGCGACGCGTTCGCGCTGGCTCGACTGCTCCGCCACGCTCCGCAGCTCCTCCCCTGCCCAGCTCTCCGGGACGGGCTTTCCTTCGACGAGGGCCCGGACCACCACGCGGTGTGCCTGTAAGTCAGGGTATCGACGGATCGGCGACGTGAAGTGAGCGTATGCCTTCAGCGCGAGCCCGAAGTGACCGCCGTTCTTGTCGGCATAGTGGGCTCGGGCCATGGACCGCAGGATCACGGTGGAGACCAGAGCCTCCTCCGGCTTGCCGCGCACCCGCTCCAGGATCTTCTGCAGCGCCTTCGGGCCTACGCGCCCTTTGGGAAGGGTGTGGCCGAGGCTGGCCAACAGGTCCCTGACGTCCTCCAGGCGATCATTCGCCGGCGACTCGTGCACTCGGTACAGCAAGGGCAAGCGCTTGGACACGCCCTCTTTTGCCACGATCTCGTTGGCGAGGAGCATGTAGTCCTCGATGAGGAGGTGGCTCCGCAGGCGAAGGACCTGCTGGATGTCGACGGGCTGTCCCTCGTCGTCCAGGACCACCCGGGACTCGGGGAGGTCGAAGTCCAGCGAGCCCCGGCTGCGGCGGGCCTCCCTCAGGGTCTGCGCCAGTCCGTCCAGGATCTCCAGGGATCGGTCCGTGGGCTCGTCGACGGACGCGTCGCTCGTCAGGACCCGCTCCACCTGCTCGTACGTCAGCCGCCGCCGCGAGCGGATCACCGTGCGCTCGAAGCGCTTGTCCCAGACGCGGCCCCGCTCGTCCAAGGTGGCGAATAGCGAGACGGCCAGGCGGTCCTGATCCGGCAGCAGCGAGCACGCGTCCGAGGAGAGCTCGTGGGGCAGCATGGGGATGACCCGGTCCACGAGGTACACGCTGGTGCCTCTGCCCAGCGCCTCGAGGTCGAGCGGCGACCCCCGCTCCACGAACCAGGAGACGTCCGCCACGTGGATGCCCACCTCCCAGACTCCGTCGCCTACGGATTCGACCGACAGCGCGTCGTCGTGGTCCCGGGCGTCCGACGGATCGATGGTGAAGACATGGAGGTCGGTGCGATCGACACGGTATTCGGGCCCCCGGTCCTGGGCCCTTCGAGCCGCCTCTTCGGCGGCGGCCTCCACGTGGTCTGGAAACGCCGTGGGCAGCCCGTGCCCGTGGATCACGGCCAGCACGTCGACGCCCGGATCGTCGAGGGCGCCGAGCACGGTCTCGACCGTGCCCACCGGACCCAGCCGCCGGTTCCCGTAGGCCGTGATCCGGACGACCACGACCTCGCCCTCCCGCGCGTTCCGCTCGTCACCCTCGGGGATCAGCACCTCGTTCAGGGTGGTGGGAGCTTTGGGGCGCACGAACCCGAACTTCCGGGAGCGGTGGTACGTACCCACGAGGGTCTCGTGGGCTCGCTCCAGGACCTTGATGACTCGGCCGACCGGGCTCTTGCCGGTGGGCCGCCCTTCGATGCGGACGACCACCTTGTCCCCGTCCATGGCCGACTCGAGGCTGCGGGATGGGACGAAGACGCTGCCAGGCCCGTCTTCCTCGGCCACGAACCCGTCGCCGGACCGGACTACGCTCAGGCGCCCGACGCGAAGGTTGATCTTGTCGGGGACGGCGTAGCGGTTGCCCTTGACCCGGTAGAGGCTTCCCTGGCGTTCCAACGACGAGAGGCGGGCCCGGAACGCCTTGTAGCGGTTCGTCCCCACGTCCAGCGTCCGAGCCAGCTCCTTCGGCTTGAGGGGTCCCCGACGCGAGCGCCGAAGAGCTTCGAGGATTTCGGCGTCGCCGGGGATTTTTCGAGTCATGGAGCGGATCAGGGGGTGAGTCGTACGACGAACGCCCAGTCGCGGCGGCGATCGAGCAGGGGAACCACGTGCATCGACAGGGCGTCAGGATCGGGGATGCGTAGGCGAGCGGAGATGAGCGCGTCGACGGCGCTCACGACGTGGTTGGCGAGGATCACCCCCAGGATCGTGGTCGAGTTGCGCAGGTTCTCGTCGGACTGCTGGATGAGATCCTCGTACACGGTCTGCTGAAGCTCGTTCTCGGACCAGCTCCACGTGAATGCCGGCGTGATGCTGCGTTCCTGGTAGTACTCCAAGGCTCTGCGGTAGGCCGGAGAGTCGACGGGCGCCGAACCGGTCGAGTCCGGGGCGAGGAAGATCTCTCGGGCCAACTGCCAGATGGAGCCGTTGAAGGTGCCGGCATCAATCTCGGGCTGCAGCCCTGGCGCGCCGGGGTCGGCGTCGTAGGCGCCGGAATCGACGAACTTCGTGAGGGCTTCGTAATACTCGAAGTCTCCCTCGATGCGGGGACCGCTGCTCACCCGGCGCGCTACCGACCAGGCCAGGTCCTGATAGTCGGTCCTGAGCGACGACCCGTCGTTCCGCTCGTCGATGAACTGGATCCACGCCCAGACCTCGATGCCCAGGTAGGCGATCCAGCGGCCCTGGTCCAGGTACCGTTGACCCATTCCGGGGAGCAGCGCTGAAAAGAGGAACGCCCGTCCGGGGGACGGCGGCTCCGGCGCTTGCTCCTGCAGCGTCTCCGGCGGGAGACGGCGGCAGAGGGTTCCGTCAGTCCGGGCGTAGGCGCCGGAGGCGGCGGGACCCGCGTGACCAAGGGTAGCGCTCAGCGGATCCAGCGCGCCGCTCATGACCTGGACCGGCATGCACCCCGAAGCCGTCTGCCCGGCAACCGCCTGGGCGGACAGGAGAACGGCAAGCGAGCTGGCGAGCGTGCGGACCAAAGCGTTGCCCTGGGTAGGTGACCAGGAAGCCGCTCGAGCGGCGCTCAGAACAGAACGGCGAACGTGATGTGGACGGGCTCCGAGTCACCCTCCAGGCCGGAGTCCGCCAGAGACTTGGCGATCGCCACGTCGAAGCTCTGGTAACGGAGCCCGGCTCCCACCGCCGCACCGTTCACCTGCTCCACATCACCGGCGACGTACCCCGCCCGAACGAAGATGGATCCTGCTTGCCCGGCGCTGAACTCCGTGCCGAGATAGAGCGACGGCGAGCCGAGATCCCGCATGCGGTCCTCCAGCTCCACCGTGAGCCAGAGGTCCAGGTCCGATTGGTCGATGAAGTGACCGAGCATCTCGTACGCCCCCGAAACCCGTAGCCGCGCGGGGAGCGGATCGGACTGGGCCGCGTTGATCACCTGCAGGCTGGGCCCCATGTGCGCCAGCATGACGCCGAGCCGCAGCGGAATGGCCTCGGTGGGCCGCGATTGGATGCCGGCGTCGAGCGCGAACGTCGTGGCGGTCACTCCGCCGTCGGCGCACTGACCGGAGCAGCTCACCTTGAACTGGATCATCTTGAAGTTCAGGCCCACGTCCAGCTGCGGGAGGAGGCGCGTGGCGAACGACGCGACGGCCAGGTGGTTCCGGACGCCGATCCTGCCCAACACGTTCCCCGTCTCGTCCGTGAGGTCCTGCTCGCCAATGTCCAGGAGCTGGTACGAGATTCCCAGCGTGCCCACCGGGTTCGGCGTGAACAGGAGCGAGAAAGCCGTCGCGGTCCCCGCCAGGTGCTCGCCCCTGTAGACCATGAAGCGGCCCTGCTCGATGCCGGCCAGGCCCGCTGGATTCCAGAAGGAGGCTTCCTGCGTGGGAATGGCCGTCATGGCCCGTCCCATGGCCACCCCCTGGGCGCCCACCGGGAGCAGCAGAAAGAGCGCGCCCTCGGTGGCCACGGGCTCGGACTCCACCCGAGTGAACGAAGCGGCGTCCTCGAAGTCCTGGCCGGCGGCGGGCACCGCCGGGATCACCCCGGCGAGGCCAGCGGCCAGCAGGACGTTTCTACGAGCGAGCGACGAGCTCATGATCATCCGGGACCTTGAAACCCAGCTTCTTCAAGTGGGTCCGCTTCCGCCGCCAGTTCGGCAGGTGCTTGACCCAGAGGTCCAGGTACACGGGGTGATCGAGAAGCGCCTCGATCTTCCGCCGGGCCGATTGGCCCAGCTCCTTCACGGCGCGTCCCTTGTCACCGATGAGGATCCGCTTCTGCGAGTTCCTCTCTACGTGGACAGTGGCTCCAATGTACACGGGGTCCTGGTGCTCGCGGAACTCCTCCACCTGCACGAAGACGGAGTACGGAATCTCCTCGCGGAACTGCTCGAAGACGGTCTCGCGCACGAGCTCGGCCACGAAGAACCTGACCGGCTGGGAGGCGATCTCGTCCGCCGGGTAGAGGAACGGGCCCTCGGGCAAAGCGTCGTCGAGGGCCTGGCCCAGCGTCGCGACGCCTTCGCCGCTCAGGGCGGAGATCCGGTAGGCGTCGGCGTCAAGGACTTCGCGGGCCCATCGCTCCAGGGCCTCGGTGTCGCTGGCGGGCGCGAGGTCGATCTTGTTGACGGCGGCGAGCACCGGGACGCCGGGCGCCGACTCCAGGGCCTGCCTGACGGTGTTCTTGGCGCGGTCCGAGAGCCCCCGCTCTGCGTCGAGGACGACAAGCACGACGTCGGCCTCGGCCAGGGCCTCGAGCGCCGCGCCCAGCATGGACCGTTGGAGGAGGTCCTTGACCTCCAGCAGGCCCGGCGTGTCCAGGAAGATGGCCTGGGACGTGTCCGTGGTCAGGATGCCGGTAACGCGCTGCCAGGTCGTCTGCGCCTTGGGCGTGACGATGCTCAGCTTGTCGCCCACCAGGGCGTTCATGAGCGTGGACTTACCCGCGTTCGGGCGGCCCACCAGGGCCACGTATCCGGAACGCGTCATCGTCCGGCGCTCGGGAGCCTGCGCATACCGAACCACATATTGAAAAGATCACGGGTCGAGTTCGCTGTACGCAACGGGGCGGGAATAGAGGTCCCTCTCCAGGGGAAACGCTTCCCTTGCCCGAATCGTGACGGGCTACCCCGATTGGGCCCGAGAACGAGGCGTTGAAGGGACGCCTTCTCGGGACGCCGATCGGCGTCGGGGAGAGACTGGTGCGACCGCCGCGGCATCCCCAGATTGGCGGACGTGGTCAATCCCCCCAAGGCCGGTGGCCGGCTACGCAGCCTCAATCGCGCGCCGGGCGCCTCAGCAACGGACTCCAGCATGGTACACCCGCCGACTCCAGACATCTGGGCCCCCCGTGAGTTTCCCAAGACCCTTCGAGGCTACAGTCCGAGCCCGGTTGACGAGGCCATCGCGGCCGCCGTCGAACGGATCGATGCCCTCACCGCGGAAAACCGACTCCTCACTGCGCGCGTCGAGGAGCTGGAGGCCCGCCTCTCCGTCTACGAAGAGCGCGCTTTGGCCACCCAGGAGGCGCTGATCACGGCGCGAACGATACGGCGCGAAACGCTGGAGGCCGCGGAGGCCGAGGCCGAGGAGCTCAGGGCCCGGGCTCGGGAGGAGAGCGCCCGGATCGTGGACGAGGCCGGTGACGTACAGCGCCGAGCTGAGGCCGAGGCGGAGGAGCTCAGGCGCACGGCGGAGGCGGAGGCGCGATCGGAGGCCGACCGGATCCGTGGCGAGGCCAAGGCCGAGGCGGCGCGGCACCTCCAGAAAGCCGACCGGGAAATCACGACGCTGGCGGCTCAGCTCGAGCGGCTCGAGAAGCGACGCTCCGAATTCCTCGACTACGTGTCCAAGGAGTTGGGCGTGGCGTCGCCCCCCAAGCGAAAGCGCACCCGTCGGAAAAGCCAGCCCGTGGACATCCGCTTCCGGCGTCCAGGCGACGACCCCGCGGCTCCTTCGACCGAGGTGCAGCTCGACGGCTGAGAGGGCGTGCGCCGACCTGCGACGTACCGTCCGGTACGCCTCGGCGTCGCTCCTCGTCCGCCTACCCCTGCATCCAGACTACGCGACATTGGGTGGCGGGACGTGAGTCGAGGCCATGCCTGTATATAAAAGAACCGCCCCCCGGCGG
>JBDHLD010000263.1:0-3093 GCA_039586035.1 Gemmatimonadota bacterium
GGGTCACGCCGGGGGCGAGACGAGCTTTGACGTCGTACCAGTGATCTTCCCTTCGATCCAGGTTGGCGACCCGGAAGGGGCCACCGATGTGGGTCGACGAGATGGAGAGCCAGAAATCCGTGACCAGGAACCCTCCCACGCCGTTGAACCCTTCCGGACCGACGCCGATCACGGTCACGGGCTGATTGTTGAGCCGGACGGTCCGGCCCCCGATCGACGGATCCGAGCCAAACCGGTCGACCCATGCATGGTGGGACACCACGGCGAACGCGCCGGCGCCCGGCACGTCCATCTCCGGATCGAACCACCGCCCCCGCGTCACGTTGCGCCCGATCACCGCCATCATGGAGGCCGTGGTGTACTCGATCGCCACCGGCTGGGCCCCCTCGCCGACCTGGAGGGACGCCCGGTCCGGAGACGTGGCGGCCACGGCCGCGAAGATCCCGTCGGTCGCCGCCATGTCCCGATAGGCCGGGAAGGAGGTCGAGCTGGGCTCTCCATCGTCCGAGTCCTGATAGATGCTCACCACCTCTTCGGGTCGATCGAAGGGAGGCGGCGCGAGCAGCATGCCGTTGATTACGGCAAAGGCAGCGGTGTTCGCCCCGATGGCGATCGCCATGATGGCGAGCGCTCCGACGGTGAATACGGGCGTCCGGACCAACCGTCGCACCGCGTGCCGGCCGTCCTGGATCCAGGTGTTCATCAGCAGGGTCCCTCCCCCGAACGTTCCTCGGCGGCCCGCACTGGCCCGCCACTCGTCCCAGCAGGTGCCGATCAGATCGGCGCCGCTTCTCGTCCACTCTGCCGCGACCGCGGCCCATCCCTGGAGGCGCGCCCGCTCGAAGCGAGCCTCCAGCAGCTCCCGCATCTCATCGCCGTATTCGCGGCGCAGACGGGAGGGGTAGAGGCGCAGCAGCAGGCGGATCACGACGCCGCTCACCCGCCCTCCGGCACCGCGCCCCGGGCCCGCGCGCGATCCACGAGCTTCTGGAATCGACTCACCTCGGCCTGGAGCAACGCCCGTCCCTCCGTCGTGACGCCGTAGTACTTCCGCCGGGGATCCGCGCCGGCGGGAGCCGGCACCTTCTCCACCAGCCCCACCGCACGCATCTCGTCGAGGGACCGGTACAGTGTGCCGGGCCCGAGCTGCATCACTCCGTCGGATTCTCGGGCCACGTCGTCTGCGATGCCCAGCCCGTGGAGAGGTCCTCTGGATAGGGCCAGGAGGATGTGGAAGACCGCCGGCCTCAGCGGTAGCTGCTCGGTGTGCGATCCAGGAGGCATGATGTGCATGACCCTGCTGACGGTGAGAACATATCCAACATGGATATATCCATCTTGGATACAAAAGTCAACGGGTGAGCTGGGGTGCTGTGAGTGCTTCCTTCAGCGAGTGGCCGCTTGGATCAGGTCAGAAAGATGGACCTGCCGCACCTCGCGCCGTAGCATCAACAGAGGCTGACGTGCCGGTGCCGGTACAGAGGTCAAAGGCCACGTGCGCAGCGGTTGAGGCGAGCCTGGATCGACTCGAACTTCGGCGGGGGAACCTCGGGAGTCTGCGATCCCAAGGCCATCGATCACCAGTGGAGTCAGGAATTCCTGTCGGTGTCCAATGACATTACGTGGACCACAGCGCACGAGCCGGGGCTGACCGAGGACGTCTGCAGCACGTTCTCGTAAAAGTACTTCGCGTCCCACTGAATCTACTTTGCGGAGCACTGAGCCGTGGGAATACCGATCTCAGCTTTCACGAAGAGCGATCTCTACATCGAATATGCGTTCGAGGAGGTCCTGTTTCGCTACGAATTCGAATCTGAGCGGTTCTTCTGCAAGTTCTACAGCGACACCGAGGAACACGAGCGCCGGCATGACAACAGGCTGCTTTGCGACGCCGAGCTCTCTGGAGTACTGACAACGGCCGAACGGTATTCTCTCGGGGGTGCGCCTGAATCGGATCCGACCGGAGACCCCTTCTACCGCGCAGCCGTGAGGTATCAACGGATCCGGCCTTACTGGATTTCCGTCATGCATCAGAGGGACTACAGCCGCTCGGCGGACATCGAAGTGCGAGCCGACGGTGGCCTGGAGCTGATCAAGGCGGCGGAATCGGTCAGAGCGATTCTGGAAGATGCCGTTTCGGACATCAATTCCCAGCCTCATCTCACGGTGACCTGGGCGAACGAAGGCCCGCTCACGGTCGACCAGGATTCCGAGGACTACGACCTGGCGCTACGGCTCGAGCTGAAGAAGCTGGAGCTCACGGTGATTTCGGAGTCATCGTATTACCGGGGCAGGAGCGAGGACTAGGTCTACCCCAGCCGCCTGCCCCGCGCGGCATCCGGCCAGGCTACTCGCCCCGGCCTAGTTCACCTCGATCTCCGACAGGATGTTGTCGCTGTGGGCTTCCCAGGGGTCGGGCAGGTCCAGAAGATCCGGGTTGGCCTCCAGCTCCGCCTGGAAGCCCGCGTTGATCGAAGCCCAATCGTTGGGCTCGGACACCAGGTAGAATGCCGACTCCGGCCCCCAGTTGTGCGTGAAGAGCCGGACGCTCTTGTATGCCCCCGTAGACCGGTGGGTCCTGACGATGTCCGACATCTCCTCGACAAGCTCACTGTATGACGACCCCGGGGCCGGGTCGTACGTCGAGATCACGAGGTAGCTCGGCTCCTCCTGGGACTGGGCGGCCACGAAGCCGACCACCTCCTTGAGGGGGATCGGACATCGTACTTGGCTCGCGCCACGCAACGCGCTGCAGCTCAGCTGCATCAGCGCTCGTGGCCTGCGTAGACACCTTAGGTCTGCATGGAACCAGCCATCAAGGCTCATCGGTTCGAAGAAGCTCACCTCCTGGGCACCGAACCCCCCTCCGGCCACCGAAGGGTTGCGTCAGCCACCCGAGTGGCCCACCCTCCCAGCGACGGCAGATCGGGTAGACGAAATCCTTCCTCCGGGAAGGTTCTCCGCATCGTCCAGATGCACCGGCGAGTGAACCGCGTGGCCGCGAGCCACGCCGCTTCCTGCGCACTCTGTCACCCCGCCGACCCTGACATGGATCGTCATCCAGGAACCCCTCGGCTCACGCAACGAGGGTTC
>JBDHLD010000264.1:0-4519 GCA_039586035.1 Gemmatimonadota bacterium
GGACGAGCTGTTCCTCGTTCTGGAGGGGCGGCTGCTCATGCGGTTTCGGGACCGGGACGTCTGGCTGGAGACCGGCGAGATGCTCGTCGTTCCCAGGGGCGTGGAGCACAAGCCCGTGGCGCCGGAGGAGGCGCACATCCTGTTGGTGGAGCCGGCCGGAACGCTGAACACCGGCACGGTCGAAACCGAGCGCACGGTGGTGCCCGAGTGGCTGTGACCGGGATGCGTCTGGGGCGGAGCGGCGCCGGAGGGGGACGCCCATGAGGATCGGTGTCTACGGGGCCGGCGGCGTGGGCGGCTACTTCGGCGCCCGTCTGGCCGCGTCGGGTCGAGACGTCCGGTTCGTCGCGCGGGGCGCCCACCTGGCGGCCATGAGGGAGACCGGGCTCCGGGTCTCCAGTCCCAAGGGCGACGTGACGGTCTTGCCCGTCCAGGCCAGCGACGATCCGGCCGAGCTGGGGCCGGTGGACGTCGTCCTGGTGGCGGTGAAGACCTGGCAGCTGTCTGAGGTGCTGGAGGGTCTGCCGCCGCTCCTCGAAGCGGACTCGGTCGTCCTGCCCCTCCTGAACGGCGTGGAGGCGGCCGACGAGCTGGCCGCGGTGGTGGGGAAGGGACGGGTGCTCAAGGGCCTATGCAGGATCATCAGCATGGTGGAGGCACCCGGGCACGTTCGCCATCTCGGTGCCGAGCCCAGCATCGTCCTGGGGGAGTGGGACAACGAGCGGACCGACCGGGTGAATCGGCTCCGCGACGTCCTGGCCGGAGCCGGGATCGGTGCCCGGGTGCCGGACGACATCGACGTGGCGTTGTGGGAGAAGTTCGCCTTCGTGGTCTCGGTGGGTGGCGTGGGCGCGGTGACCCGGGCCCCCATCGGCCAGGAGAGGAGTCACCCGGCCACGCGCGGCATGATCGAGTCGGCGATTCGGGAGATCGTGAGAGTCGGGCAGGCGAGTGGAGTGGCCATCGGGGAGGGGGTGGTCGAGAAGTCCATGTCGTTCGTGGACACGCTGCCCGCTCATGGATCCGCGTCGCTGCAGCGAGATCTGGCCGCCGGTCGCCTGTCCGAGCTCGAGGCCTGGAACGGCGCGGTCGTGCGCCTCGGGCGCCAGGTGGGCGTGGAGACGCCCATCCACGATGTCATCTATGCGAGCCTCGTGCTGCAGGAGGATCGGGCGCGTGGCGAAAGGCGATTCGACACTCCAGGCGTAGAGATCGATCCGTTTCGGGAGCGCTACCTGGCGCAGACGGCCGAGCGATTCCGCTGGGTCCGGGACTTGGCCGAGCAGGCGATCGCGCAGACCGCCGACGAGGACTTCTTTCGGCGTTTGGACCCGGACGCGAACAGCATCGCCCTGTTGGTGAAGCACCTGGCGGGCAACCACCGCTCCCGGTGGACCGACTTCCTCACGAGCGATGGTGAGAAGCCGGACCGGAACCGAGATGCCGAATTCGAGCCCGACGAAGCCAGTCGGGATCGCCTCATGGCGGCCTGGTCCGACGGTTGGCGCGGATCCTCCTCGACGCGGTCGAGGCGCTGTCGCCCGACGACCTGGACCGAACCGTCAGGATTCGGGGTGAGCCTCAGTCCGTGGTGGCCGCGGTCGGTCGGTCTCTGACCCACGCCTCGTATCACACGGGACAGATCGTCTACCTGGCCAAGCACTTCCGAGGGTCGGACTGGGACACGTTGAGCATCCCGCGCGGCCAGAGTGACGCCTACGTGGAAGCCGTCCGCGCCCGATTCGGAGGCTGAGGCTCACCCCGACACCGGGTCAGCCGGTACGTCCCGGTGGGGTGCGCCGGTCACGCCGGTCCTCCTTCCGGTCCCGGACATCCTCGCGGCGGTCCCGTCGGTCCTCCGCCCTGTCTGCCCTGTCTTCCCGGCGATCCACCCGGTCCTCGGCCCGGTCTCTCCAGCCACCGTCAAAACGGGCGTCGCGGTAGTCCTCACGACGGTCCCGGACGTCTTCCCTGCGGTCGCGGTAGTCCTCACGACGGTCCCGGACGTCTTCCCTGCGGTCGTGGCTATCCTCCCAACGATCCAGGCGTTCCTGGAGGCGGACATCAGAGGCGCGGCGGACGTCGTCCCGCGACTCCTGGGCTGCGAGCGGGCTGCTCAGCGCGGTGGTCAGCAGGGCCAGCAGTGCCAGCGTGCGAATATCGGTCATCGTGATCTCTCCCGTGGCTTGGTCGGCGGCGTTCCCCGCCGTTGTCCTCCCTGACTCCGGAACGTCGGAAACGTTAAGTTCGGCTGGGCCGGTTCACGGTTGCAGCCAGGCTCCAGGTGCGCGTCAGGAGGATGCCGTTGCTGGACGAAGCACATCAGCGCGACCCCGCTCCTGAGGCTCGAACCGATCCGGTCGCCGCCGTTGACGCAGGAGCGGCCGCGAACTCGGCGGACACCGTCGAGGTCGCGGAGGAGCCATCGGCTTCAGTGGGCCGACGGGCCCCGCCGACCGTGGTCATCGGTGCCGGAGCCGCCGGACTGGCAGTGGGAGCATGCCTGCGGCGCGCGGGCCTGGCGGTGACGATCCTCGAGCGGACCGGGCTGGTGGGGACGGCGTGGAGGAACCACTACGATCGGCTGCACCTCCATACGGACCGTCGCAACTCGGGTCTCCCGTACCTTCCCATGCCTCGCTCCTACCCGCGCTATCCGTCCCGGGACCAGGTGATCGCGTACCTGGAGGCGTACGCGGACCACTTCGGTCTCGCTCCCCGCTTCGGTGTCGAGGCCCGCCGACTGGACCGAACCGCGGATGGCTGGTCCGTGGAAACGGGCGGCGAGCCCATCCGGACCCCGCGGGTCGTCCTGGCTACCGGCTACACGCAGATACCCGTGCGGCCGTCCTGGCCGGGGCTGGCCAGCTTCACGGGTGCCTGCCTTCACAGCTCGGAGTACCGCTCTGGGGCTCCCTACGCGGGAGCGCGTGCGCTGGTCGTGGGTTTCGGGAACTCCGGAGGCGAGATCGCCCTCGACCTGCTGGAGCACGACGCGGAGGTCTCCATCTGCGTCCGGAGCCCCGTGAACGTGGTGCCCAAAGAGCTATTCGGGATTCCGATTCTCACCATCTCCATTGCGCTTTCGAGGTTCCCACCCCGCGTCGCTGACGCTCTGACGGCCCCCCTGGGGCGACTGCTCTACTCCGACCTGCATCGTCTCGGGCTGAGGCGAGCGAGGCAGGGGCCTTTTCGACAAATCTCTGATCGCAAGCGGATTCCACTCATCGACATCGGCACCATCGACCGTCTTCGATCCGGGGACCTTGATGTCCGACCGGGGATTCTGGAGTTTGACCGAGGGAAGGTCGTGTTCGAGGACGGTCGACGTGAGGCCTACGACGTAATCGTGCTGGCCACGGGGTATCGTCCGGACCTGACTCCGATCCTGGGTCACGTGTCCGGCACTTTGAAACCTGATGGGTCTCCAGTACGCAGTGGAGTGCGGAGCCCTGTCCCGGGGCTCTACTACTGCGGATTCTACGTCGCGCCCACGGGAATGCTCAGGGAGATCGCTCTGGAGGCGCGTGAGATCGCCCGGCTCATCGCCTAGTCGACCCGAGGGCGGCGCTGTCGTGGGTACCACCGGCGTCGCTCGTTGGAGGCACGGGCATGGACGATCACGAGAGGTGAAAGCGGTATGAGCGACGAAATCACGGTGACCTGCCCCCGCTGTGGACACGGCATTCCCGACGAGGGGCCTACCGCGTGCGTTGAATGCGGCTGGTCCATGGAAGGGGGTCCCGAGGCCGGCGTGCCAATGACCCTGAACCAGAAGAGCGTGATGCTCCGGGACCTGGTGATCTTCCAGGTGAAGCTCTTCCTGGACGGCGTGAAGGACCTTGTCCTGATGCCGGTGGCCCTGGGGGCCTTTCTCCTGGACATCCTGCCGCAGTCAAGCGCTCGGACAGGGCGGAACTTCTATGCGGTGATGCGAGCGGGGGAGAGATTCGACCTCTGGCTGAACCTCTACGATGCGACCAAGAGGGTCGATGCCCGGAGGGACGGCCTCTTCGGCGAAAGCCTGGCCGGGGCCAACAACCTCATCGGGCAGGTGGAGCAGGCCGTGCGGCAGACGGTGGAGGTCGGGGAGCAGGCCGTGCGGCAGACGGTGGAGGTCGGGAAGGAGAAGGTGGAGGCCATGCAGCAGAAGAAACGGCAGAGCGGCGACGATGACGAGTCCGGGGCGGGTTAGCGACCACTCTGCCCCGCGGCCGCCCTGACTGCCTTCGCAACATCTTATGAGATGCGTGAGGTTATGAACCGTAACACGTTGTATTTACTTTTATTTATCGTTGTCCTGCCCATGGGCGTTGCTGCAGCGCAGGAGGGTCACGCCCACGATCAGCCGTACGCCGGGCTCGAATCGCGAGACGTCAAGGCGCTGTCGCCCGACGAGATCGCCGCGCTGGAGTCGGGTCAGGGGATGGGATTCGCGCTTGCGGCCGAGCTCAACGGCTACCCCGGTCCTCGTCACGTTCTGGAGCTGCAGGACGAGTTGGAGCTCACGGCGGTGCAG
>JBDHLD010000100.1:0-13885 GCA_039586035.1 Gemmatimonadota bacterium
GACGTTGGCAGCGATGGCCAACGCGCTGCTCGCGGAATTGCCCGCGACATCGGTGACCCACTCGACGAAGTTGACCGGCGTGTGCGTGGTGGCGCCACCGATCGCCCCGGGTGCACCGGAGTTCGTCGCGCCCGTGTTGTCGTAGCGAACGATGAAGTCGCTAACGGACGGCTGGGCGATGCCTTCCTGATTCAGATCCTCGTCGAAGCCCTGGCCCGGGAGATCCTCCTCGCCGACCCAGAACAGCACGCCTGGGTCAGGAGCGACCGCGAGCGTGTGGGTCAGGCTCGCGGCGTCCAGGTTGTCGCTCCACTCCACGACGAACTGCTGCGTGGATCCACCCTCGATGTCGAAGGGCGGCTGGACCCGGCCGATGTTGTCGATGGCCGGCGCGATCTCGTCCCGGAGGATGATCTGCTCGTCCAGGGCATCACCGAAGTTGCCGGCGCGATCCCGCGTGAACGCGTTGAACCTGCTGTACGTCGCGATGTTCTGCGAGCCGAGAGCCGGCACGCCGCCCGAGTTGGCACCAGGCATCGACACCGGCTGGCACACGTCGTCGGCGTCGAGCATGCCGAAGTTGGGATCGTCGCAGACCCAGCCATCGTCTTCGTCGTTGAAGAACTCGATGGTGCCGAACAGCTCGGCGCCGGGCTGCAGACCGCTGGGACCGCCGAGGCCGGTGAGGCCCGGGTCCACCGCGTAGATGGGGAACTGATCACCCGCATAGGGGCTGGCGATGTTGAAGATGTCGCCGTCCGCGACGGACGCACCCGGGCAAGACACGTTCGGCACGCCTGCGCCGGTGCAGACTGCCGACGTCGGCGGCTGCGCGTCATGGCCGGCCTGAGCCGGGTTCGGGTGATCGCCAGCGGCCTGCAGGACGTCGAAGGTCATGTTGCCCAGCCCGTCCAGGGACTGCGCCACCATCACCCACATCTCGTTGTCCTGGGACGGCGGCAGCTCCATGTCGCCACCGCTGTCGCCCGTGTAGCCGTCGGCAACGTTGTCGAGGATCTCGTCCGGGTTGTCCGGCGCGGACGGATCATCGAACCCGGCCTCGTCGAACGCCCAGAAGGCCACCGTCTCGCGACCCACGCCGGCGTCCACGCCCTGCGTGTAGCCGTCGTCGAACTCGTACGTCGGGTTGAACCAGTTGTTGGAGCAGCAGACCTCGTCGTCGCTCTGATTCGTCAAGACGAACGTGCCTGCCGGCGGACCGGTCTGGTCGAGCCACAGCTCCAGGATGTCGGTGGTGACGACCACGCCACCCTCGGTGTAGTTCCCGGCGAGCGTGAGGTCACTGCCGTCCGGATCCGGATCGAAGGTCTCGGGCGCCTCGAACTCGAAGGTCCAGATGCCGTCGGCCTCGTCGCCGTCCGCGGTGTCGTCGCCGGCACCGATGTTGTCCAGGTCACCCGTGGCCGAGTTGACGGTCTTGCCGGAGTATGCCGCGGCCACGGCGGTCACCGTCAGGTCGCCGTTGCCCCACCAGGGGTTCTGGTCCTCACCGATGACGGGCTGACCCTCGTTGCCGGTGCCGGCCGTGAGGATGACCCACTTGTCGTCGTTGGTGAAGTTGAGCGTCTGAGACGTCGAAGCGATGGCCTCACCCTGGTCGGTCTCCAGGAACGCCGTCAGCTGACGCTCACCATTCAAGAAGTCGATCGCGCCGGTCTCGGGGTCGACCCGGTCGGTCAGGATCGTGAAGAGGATGTCCGTGACCACGAGAGCCGCGCCATCCGCGTCCACGCCGGCCGTGCCGAACTCCTGGCGGCAGCCAGCGCAAACGACGTCGTCGATGGCGACCGCCACGGCGGAGGCCTGGTTGTCCTCGTCGTCCACGAAGACCAGAACGTCGATCTGGCCGTTCACGTTGGTCGGGTCGACTGGCGTCTGCGTGTTGCCGAACGTGATGGACTTGATGGCCACCGCGGCCGTCAGCGGCAGCGCACCCAGGAAGTTGACGACCTGGGCGTCACCGCTGCCCAGCGTCACGTTCTGGGTCGTGACCGTGAACTCGACGTCCGACGGCGGCGTGATCGTCACCGTGTACGAGCCAGCCCGCAGACCGGAGAACGAGTAGGCGCCGTTGGCGTCGGTCGACGTGGAGCGTGACTCCCCGCCGGTCAGCGCAACGCCCACGCCTTCGAGGCCTTCGCCACCGGCCGCAACGGAACCGGAAATGGCCGACGTCCGGATGAACTCACCCGCGAACGAGGCCGTGCCGCCCGTGCTGGTCGGGCTGATGGTCACACCCTGGGCGGTCGTGCTGAAGATCGTGCCGTCGGGCGGCGTGATCGAAACCACGTAGGTGCCCTCGGGGACGTTGGGGAAGGTGTAGTTCCCCGAACCGTCCGTGGTGGTGGTCTGGGGGGCCGTCTGGGTTCCGCCCGTGAGCGTGACCGAGACGCCTCCCTGGCCAGCGCCCTCGACCGTAACTGCGCCCGTGATCGTGCCGGTCACCGGGGCCGTGCCGCCGGAGCCTTCGTCACAAGCCGTTACGGCAAAGACCATCATGGCCGCCGTAAACAGATACTTGAACTGCTTCATCGTGTTTGCTGCCTCGTTCTGAGGTTGCGTTGCGAACTGTGTACCGAGTTGGTGGTCAAACCTGCGTCGTTCGAACTCGGGGCGGGCATTCGGCCCGACCGCTACGTCGGTTCGCCCTCCTTTCCTTGGGCGGGTCTACCGCTTTCGCGCTGTCGCTTCATCTAGTCCGGAAAGCCGTTTCGTCTATGCCAAGCCGCTCGACGGGAGCGGACCCAGGTCGTCACCGGCATGTCTGCAAGCATGATGCCACAATGACGATCCCCTTAAATGCTTGTTGTGTATGTAGTTAGGACAATGTCGGCACTCTCAGAATCCTGAGGAATCTCCGATAGTGTCAGATTTCTGAGGGATTGGTCCCGCCGCCTATCCCGCGGCCAAAAACTCTTCTGCCAGCGCAACGAGCTCCGCCGACCCCATGTACAGGGGAGTGCGCTGATGCAGACTCACGGGCTCGATGTCCATGATGTCCTGGCTTCCGGTGGAGGCTCGCCCGCCCGCCTGCTCGCAGATGAACGCCAAAGGTGACGCCTCGTAGAGCAGTCGGAGCTTCCCCTCCGGTTTCGACACTTCGGGGGGATACATGAAGATGCCGCCGGTGAGGAGGGTGCGGTGGAAGTCGGCCACCAGCGAGCCGATGTAGCGGGACGTGAACGTCTCCTGCGAGCCGCCGTCCAACCCCTTGAGGTGATCCATCAGCTTCTGCTGGCCAGGGGCCCAGCGCGGATAGTACGCCTCGTTCACCGAATAGACGCGCTTGGGGGGCTCGGGAAGCCTGATGTCGCGGTGGCTCAGGATGAACTCACCGATCGACGGATCCAGGGTGAAGCCGTGCACGCCCATTCCGTGCGTGTATACCATCATCGTGGACGAGCCGTACAGCACATATCCGGCGGCGACCTGTCGGTGCCCTGGCTGGAGGCAGTCTGTTACCGATCCGTGTTTCTCCCCGGACACTTTGCGGAGGATCGAGAAGATCGTGCCGATGGAGACGTTGACGTCGATGTTGGACGAGCCGTCGAGGGGATCGTACAGGAGAACGTAGTCACCCGTGGGAAAGGGCTCGGGGATCGGAATGACGTCGTCGTGCTCCTCCGACGCCATGCAGCAAAGCGTGCCCGTGTGGTCGAGCGCACGGAAGATCACGTCGTCCGCGAACGCGTCGAGCTTCTGGACCACCTCGCCCTGAACGTTCACGTCGCCGGTCCGTCCCAGGATGTCTTCGGCGATCCCCGCCTTGTTCACCTCCCGGGCGATGATCTTGGCCGCCAGCGCCACGTCGTAGAGGATGTTGCTGAACGCACCGCGCGCACCGGGGTGCTGCCGCTCCGCGTCGATGATGTGCCGTTCGATGGTGACGACGCTGCTTTCGGGCATCGCTTGGGTTCCTGAAGAAATCGCGCTCTGTCCGCCAACCGGCGGACCCGGAACCGGAATGTCGCAGATCCGTCACGCCGAGGATACACGCTCCCCCGAGATCGGGTCAATCGGGGACGAGGGACTGCGGAGCTCACGCCGATCGGGCAAGACGGGCGCACGGGACCCCGTCGATCCAGTCCCCCGGCGGGATGCCACGAAACGGGGGCCTCGCCCTCGGCGGCCGCCGTCAGCGACGAGCGTGCACCTCGAAGGTGCCCTCCCGTCTCGCTCGGATCGTCAACGTACCGTCGCGGTCGGTCCGGTAGATGCGGACACCCATAGCCTCGAGGCGCGCCATCACCTCAGGTGCGGGGTGCCCGTAGCGGTTCCTTCGCCCCGCCGAGATCACGGCCGCCTCCGGTGCGACCCGCTCGAGAAACGTGGGGGTCGTCGAGGTCGAGCTGCCGTGGTGCCCCACCTTGAGCACATCCACCGGCCCCGAGCCTTCGTCCCGCACCAGCCGGGCTTCGGCCTCTGCCTCGGCGTCACCGGTGAGCAGCGCCGTGAAGTCGCCGAAGCGGAGCAGGAGAACGACCGAGCGGTCGTTGCTGCTCCAGGCTTCCACGTCGGAGGCCCCCGGCGGATGGAGGACGCGCAGAGCGACACCGTCGAGCTCCAGCGTTCGGCCTGCGCGCAAAGGCAGCCACGGTGCCTCCTCGCGCTCGACGCTTTCGAGCACTGCCAGGTACGTGGCGCCCGAGCTCGGGACGCCGGGATCGAAGACAGCCCTGACTTCGAGGCCTTCCAGCACGGCGCTAGCGCCTCCGATGTGATCGAGATCGGGATGGGTGAGGATCATGGCCTCCAACCCGCTGACGCCACGGCGGCGCAGGTACGGCAACACGACGCGCTCCCCCGCATCGAAGCCATCGGCGGCCGGCCCCGTGTCGATCAGGACCCATCGACCTCGCGGAGACCGGATGGCGATGGCGTCACCCTGACCCACGTCGAGGACGACGATCTCGACCGTCCCGCGAGCGGCCGTGCCCGCCAGAACGGGCCAGACTGCCAACCCGCCGGCCAGCCCGCCCGTCGCCACGATGAGCCGTGCCCGACCCCTCATCCGTGGCTTCCACCTCCTCAGCCCCAGGAGCGTGACGATCACGGTCAACGCGCCCACGGGGACCCAGGTTCGAGGCACCCACGCGGCGGCGAAGGGAAGCGCGGCCAGGCCCCGAACCAGCCACAGCATGGCCTCCAGCGTCCATTCGACGCCCCCCGCCAGAAACGACCCAGCCCCTGGGATCACGGTGCCGAGGACCAGGCTGGCGAAGATGCCGGGAATGGCCACCGCTACCATCGGCCCAGCAACGAGCGTGGCCGGAATCCCCACGAGCGACAGCCGCTCGAAGTGCCATACGACCAGCGGGAGCGTGAATACCGTCGCGGCCACGCCGGCAGCGAGGGCCGACCGGGCGGGACGGGGCACACGCCGCCCCCTGCCCCTCCCCAGGGCACGCTCGAGAGGGCCCGCCGCTACGGCCAGACCTGCGGCGCCGGCGAAAGAGAGCTGGAGCCCGACCCGGGCGATAGCTCCCGGGTCGACCACCATCATCGCGAGCAGCGCGGTCGCCAGCGCACCTCCGCGGTGAGGTGGGTAGCCCCGGACCCGGGCCCACGCCGCGAAGCTGACGAGGGCAGCCGCCCGCCCCGCCGCGTCCGGCACGCCGATGCAGGCGACGTACGCCCAAACCCCCACACTGGCCGCGACGGCGGCCCCACGACCGCTGGCCCCGAGCATGCGAAGCACGCCGAACAGCATGCCTGCCACGACGCCTACGTGGAACCCGGAGATGGCCAGGAGGTGGGCCAGCCCGGCGACGGCGAACGCCTCGCGGATCTCCGGGTCGAGGCCATCCTTGCGCGCGAGCACCAGCGCGTGGACGACGCCCCAGGTGCGCGGATAGAGTCCCTCGAGGCGTCCCTCGACGGCGTCCCGCACCCTCGCGACCCGTCCGGAGAGCCCCACCCATCCCTCGCCGGGCGTGATGCGTTCGGCGAAGAGGAAGGTCCGGGTAACGCCACGCCCCCCGGCTGTGAGTCCCCATCGTCCAGAGGCCTCCACGGACTGTCCGGGTTCGACCGACGGCCCCGAGCGCGGCAGAACCACGCGAATGGTGCGAGTGCAGTCGACCCCGCCCCCGGAAAGGGCAAAGGGCGCGGAGCGGCGACCCGGCGCCGGCCGAGCCGTGAAGTGACCCCGTATCGTGACGGACTGACCGTCCCGAGCCGCCCGTAGACAGTCGTTGGCGACGGCTCGTCGAACGAAGCTACCCGCCGCTCCACCTGCCATGACCGCACAGAGGACCGCCAGCGGGAGCCGTGGGCGCTGCCATGCGTAGATGGGCAGGAGCAGCAAAGGGAGGAGAGGGGCGGGCGACTCGATCGCCCGGGGCGCGGCTTGTGCCGCAACGGCGCCGGCCGCGTAGGTCAGCGCCAGCCAGGCGACCGGGGGCACGCGGGAGATCACGCCTCTCCCGGAAGCCTCCGGTCCTCAAACCGCTTCAGTCGGCGTCCACCCGTCTTTCGGGCTCCTCCTCGTCGCCGGTGAACAGATCCCGCTGATTCACGTCGACTCGGCCCTTTTCGTTCCGGTCTTCCTCTACGAGGCGCTGCCGCAGGATCCGTCTGACCCGCAGATCCGAGTTGAGGCCCGCCAGGAGCATCACCAGCATTCCGAAGAACAGGCCGCCGAAGGCCACGAGCGTCACTGGAACGCGATACAGCGTGACCCAGCCCAGGTCCAACGTGACGCGCTGGTCCCCGTTCAGGGCCGCGAAGGTCATGGCCAGTACCAGGACGGCCACGACGCCCGCTGCCCCCAGCAGCTTGCTCACGGGGTCTCCGTGAGGGCCGGCTCCTCCACCCGGCGACCCCTGAACGTCACGCCAGTGGTGTCGTCGAGCACGACGACGTAGTAGCGGCCGATCATGGACGGGTCGCCCGGGAAGGCCACCACCTTGTTCCGGCGGGTCCGGCCCAGGACCTGTCCGGCGGTTCGGGCCGCTCGCTCCACCAGGACCTCCTCCGTCCTACCGAGCTCGGATCGGGCGATGTCGGCCACGATGCCCCGGCTGATCTCGATGAGACGCTCCAGCCGCGCCTGGGCCACCTCCGCGGGCAGGAAGTCCTCGGCCGGCAGCCGAGTGGCCGGGGTGCCGTCCCTCGGCGAGTACTTGTAGGTGTACGCTTCATCGAATCGCACCCTGCGCATGAGCCTGAGCGTCTCCTCGAACTCTTCGGCGGTCTCCCCCGGGAAGCCGGCGATGATGTCGGTCGAGATGGCGATGTCCGGGATCCTCGAGCGCAGCATGTCCACCTTCTCGACAAGCCCCTCCACGGTGTAGCGCCGCAACATGCGCTTCAGCGTCCTGTCGCTTCCGGACTGTGCAGGAAGATGAATGTGCTCGCAGACCGCCGGTTCGCGAGCCATCACCTCCACCAGCTCCGGGGTGACATCGTTGGGATGGGGCGACGTGAAACGCACCCGTCGGATGCCCGGTACGCGCGCCACCGCCTCCAGCAGGCGTGGGAACGACCAGGCCCCGTGCTCGTAGGAGTTGACCGTCTGACCCAACATGGTCAGCTCGGTGAGGCCCGTCGCGGCCAGCTCGCGAACCTCGTCCAGGACCTCGCCGGGATCGCGGTTCTTCTCCGGACCCCGAACGTACGGCACGATGCAGAAGGTGCAGCGGTGGTCGCAGCCACGCTGGATGGGCACCCACGCCGACACCGTCGAGGTACGGCGCTGCTCCAGCCCGGCATAGTTCTCCGCCGGGTCCAAGCTCAACACCGCCAGCTGCCGGGAGCGCCTTCCGCTCCCCTGCCGGCTCTCCTCCACCCTGTCCAGGTGCTCCGGCAAGCTCCGGTATCCGTCGGGCCCCATGACGAGGTCCACGTAGGGGGCCCTTTCCAGGAGCCCCTCTCCCATGCGCTGCGCCATGCACCCCGTAACGCCCAGGACGAGATCCGGACGGTCGCGCTTCAGGCCGTTGAGCTGCGCCACCCTGCCCAGCACGCGCGACTCGGCGTGCTCGCGAATCGCACAGGTGTTCACGAGCACGACGTCGGCCGCCTCCGGGCGGTCCACGATGTCGTACCCCTGCTGCTCCAGGATGCCCTGCATCAGCTCCCCGTCGCTGATGTTCATCTGGCATCCGTACGTCTCTACGTAGGCCTTCTTCTTCACGGGCTCTTCGAACGGCCCCTCCGGTCCCGAACACATTCGGGTCCGACGCAGGGCGTGTACATGTCACCAGCGGAAGGAGAAAGCTAACACGGCCTACGCCGCCGCCTCCAGCCACGCGGACAGCCCGTCGCCCGTCCCGTGCAGCTTCGCCCGATGGAGGCGGCCGGTGGACGAAGGGGGCTCACCAACGACGTCGACCCTCAGATAATCGCCGGTCAGGCCGACTCGGCCTCCACGCTCGAGCGTCAGCTCGGCCCATCCACCGGAGCGTACCGTTCGGTACGCCCGACCCTTCGCGTGAGCCAACTCCCGGAGCTCCCGAGCCCGCTCCCCCGCGACGCGCTGCGGAACCGGCCCCGTCAAGGTCGCGGCGACGGTGCCATCGCGGGGCGAGAACGGGAACACGTGAAGGTACGTGTAGGGCAGCTCCTCGATGAGGTCCCGTGTGGAGGCGTGATCCTCGTCCGTCTCGCCCGGGAAACCCGTGATCACGTCTGCGCCGAGGCCCAGGAGCGGCAGGCGTTCCGCGATTTCGAGCGCCCGTGACCGATAGGCCTCCCGTGAGTGCCACCGGCGCATGCGCCGCAGGACCGGATCCGCTCCGCTCTGGAGCGGCATGTGGAGATGGGGCGCGAGGCGACCGCCCGACGTGGCCAACAGCTCCAGGAGCAGGGCGTCCACTTCGGTGGCTTCCACGCTGCCCAGTCGAAAGCGCACGTCGGGGACAGCGTCCAGCAACCGGGCAACGAGCCGGGAGAGGGACTGCCCCGGCCCCAGGTCCCTCCCGTAATGGCCGATGTGGATGCCCGTCAGGACCAGCTCGGGGTGCCGCTGGGAAAGCGCACGAGCTTCACGGACTACCTCAGCGGGATCCCTGGAGCGGCTGGCGCCCCTGGCCAGGCGGGTCGCGCAGAAGGCGCACTTTCGGTCGCAACCGTCCTGGATCTTCAGCCACGCCCGCGTGGCCCCGGCCCGCTCGGCGAGGACGGACGCCCCGACGGGCTCCATGGCCATCCGGTCCAGGCTCCGACTGGTCCCGATCTGAACCAGGGGGGCGGGGGCAGCCGGCGCCAGCGCGGAGGGGGCGGCCTCATCCCCGGTACGAGGTGCGGTCAGCACCGACATGGAGGGGGCCACCTGCGCCGAGGTGGGATGGCCGGCGAGAGCAGCGGCGTTCGCCACCTCCACGGGGTCTTGGCCCGCCACGACGGCGACGACGCCCGGAAGCGAGCGGTAGGTCTCGCCTTTCAGGGCCGCGGAGCAACCCGCGACCACCACCTGTACGCCGGGCCGCTCGCGCTCGAGGCGACGGATGAAGCGCCGGGCCTCGGCGTCGGCCTGGTTGGTCACCGTGCAGGTATTGACGACGCACACGTCCGCCCGTTCGCGGCTCTGCGCGTTCGTCGCGCCGCGAGCCTCGAGCTCCTGCCGCATGCGCTCCGTGTCGTACTGGTTCGCCTTGCAGCCGAACGTGTGAAAGTAGACCCGCACGCTTACTCCAGCGCTGTTGGTCCGCGTTCGGGAGTCGCCCGAACCTATCGACGCCACCGGGTGGCGTCGTGGCCGTCCGCCGGGGTCACAGCCCGGCGGCGCGGAACGAGAGGCTCATCCGCCAGAATCGCTCCGTGAGGGAGCCGCCCGAGCGAGACCCCCGCTCCAGCGCCAGGTCCATACGAGCGAGGATGATCCCCTCCGCCTGGGCGAGGTTGAAGCCCAGGCCGCCGGCCAGCACGCTCTCGATCGGCGTATCGCCTTCGAACTTGAACGGTAGCTGCTGTCGCTTGTAGCCGAACCGGAGCGGGAAGCTCTTCCCCCCCAGGGCCAGGCCCGACCACTCGAGGCCGGCACCGAAACCCACTGCGGTCGCGGCCGCGTCGCCCGGAGGCAGCGAGTCCGCCGCGAGGGATTGCTCGGTTGCGGTCCAGTCGGCGTAAGACGCGCTGGCGCTCAGGGCGAGGTCCGGGGTGAGCGAGCCGCTGGCGCCCACGCGAAGCTCGAGCGGCAGGTCGAACTCGAACGTCGGTCCAGGCGTAGAGTCCTGCGGCTGTGCCTCCAGGGTTCCGTACCAGTTGACGCTGGCCGAGACCCGCACGAGCTCGGCGGGGTCCCAACGGACCCCGACCGCGGCCGCGGGGCCGATCCAGCGCCACCGACCCTGAGCCTCGAAGTCGTCGACGCCGATCGACACTCCGGTCGTGTCGAATTGACGGCTGAAGGTTCGGGTCACCTGTCCCGACATGGCCCCCACGTTTCCCGCCAGCACGAGCTGCGGCGTGATTCGGTGGGCGTACCCGAGCCGAATGGTCGAGATGCCGCCGTCGGATTCGAACGCGTCCGTAACCGCGCGATCCTCTCCGGCCAACGGGATGGTGTCCGGAGCCTCCACGGCCCAGCGCTGGTCCATATACGAGCCCAACGTCACCGACACCATGCCGCCCGCTCCGGTGGCGTAGCCCGCTCCCACGAGGGGAAACCGCTGACCCTGCAGGTCCCCCGATTGGTCGGCGGCCGACCAGTCGCCCCAGGTGGGCTGGAGGGTCACGGTCAGCATGGGCACCACCTCGAGCCCCGCCGCCGGGTCCACCGGGCTCAGCGACGAGCCGAACAAGCCGATGCCCAGGCTCGCCATCCCCTTGGCTCTCGCCCCGATGGGCTCCACGGGTACGCCGAGCCCCCCCCGGGCGAACAGGGATTGGCCCGACACCCCGGCGGGCGCCGCCAACAGCATCACCGTGACACACGCGACCCGGAGCCGACTCATCGCAGCGGCACCCCAGCAGCACCAGCGCTTCGGGTGTGGGGTCGCCGATCGGTGTCGTGCCCCGGACCCGGTCCTGGATGTACGACGTGATGGGCAAGCTGATCTCGCCCTCGGGCGTGTCCCCGAAGTACTCTGGCGGCGCGGTCACACCGAGCAGACCCGCCAAGGAGGAGCCGATGGGAGACTTGGGCAGGTCGTCCTCGCTGAGCACCGTCCGGACGTCGAGCGCCAGCGTATCATCGGGCTGGAAGCCGGGAGGGCTCGTGGCGGAATGCAGCACCAGCGTGGCCAAGTTCACGGATTCGGCGCTGAGCTGAAACGGGCAACCGGCGGCTTCACAGAGCTCCGGCGGGCCCTCCAGGAACTCGGGCAGCTCCACGCGGAATGTGGTGCGCCACGATGGAGCACCGCCCAGGCGGAACTCGCCGGTGGTCGGAGGCGGCGGCGGCTCGTACAGGAAGGTCCGGTCGTCGGTGGCCACCGTCCGCTCGAGCAGGGTATCCGGCCTCACGCTGGGTCGGATGTCCACGTTGAGGAGCACCGTGGTGAATTCCACCCGCGTGCCCGCCGTGGTCGATGAAAGGCGCAGGCCACGGCTGACATCGGCCGTGTCCGCCCAGGCGTTCACGGTAGCCGAGTCCACCTCGAAGAACACCGTGTCCCCCACGGATGCGTCCCAGGTGGCCGAGTCCTGGAGCGTCACGTTGCCGGCTCCCGGGTCGGACCAAGCCAGCACGTCACCCACGGTGTCCCGCGCCAACGTCCAGCCGGCGGAAGGCGGGTGCCACTCGTCGCGGAGAGCCCCGGCCAGGAGCAATGGCGGCTCGTTTACGACAGCGGACACGGTGTCGATGACGGCCACAACGCGCCCTCCGACGAACGTCAGCACCGTGTCCGTGACCACGACCCCGCTCTCGTTCGCGACCGACACCGTCCGGGGGTACGTCCCGAATCGGACCAGGGTACGGGCCTCCAGGACGCCGTCGAACTCATGGGCCACGAGTGCGGTGTTCAGCTCGGACTGTTCAGCTCGGACACCCTGCCGAAGCCTGGGAACACCTGCGTGTTGGAGCCGAAAACCGAGAATGGGAGCTCCACCTCCACGGTCGTAGGCGCCACTGGCAGCAATGAGGGATCGGTGGCGGTGGGCGTCGTCTCGTCACAGGCGGCGCTGAGCACCGCGGCGCCCAGCACGGCGGCCGCCGTGGTATATCGCATCAAGCAGAGCTCTTCCAGGCTTCGGGAATCTTCGTTCGCGAGGGGTGGGCGGGTCCGGCGGGGAACCCCCACCCCGAACGGGGAGCGCGCATCACGTGGTCAGCGCCGCGTCAGTCCCGGCCATCGTCCAGCCAGATCCGCGGAAGGCGCTGCGTGAGCCCGGTCAGTATCTCGTAATTGATCGTGCCCGCCAGCTCCGCGACCTCCTCGAGAGAGATGGTCTCCGTTCCGTCGCTGCCGACGAGGGTGGCGACGTCGCCGACCTCCACGTCGGCAAGGTCGGTGATGTCTACCACGGTCATGTCCATAGAGATCCGCCCGATGATGGGGGCCCGTGTGCCGCCCACGAGCGCATGGCCCCGATTCCCGAGGCTCCGGGGGAGACCATCTCCATATCCGATGGCCAGGGTGGCCCATCGTTCCCACCCCCTGGCTTGGTGTGTAGCGCCGTAGCCCAGGGTGCTTCCAGGCGGCGCCTCCTTCACGAGGACGACGCGCGAGCGCACCGTTGCCGCCGGCTCCGGCGGCGGGAGGCCACGGCCCGCCACGCCGCCGTAGAGGAAGATCCCCGGCCTGACGCCGTCGGCGCCCAGGCCCGGCAGACGCAGCGCCGCGGCGGAGTTGCAGACGTGGACCATGAGGGAGTCCCGAGGCCACGGCAGGGCCGCCAGCGCGTCCTCCAGGCGCCGCCACTGGGACTGCACCGAATCCGCGCCCTGGTCTGCCGAGTGGAAATGCGTGAAGACGCCCGTCGGCCGAATGCCGTCGCAATGCTCGGCCACGCTGGCCCCCCACTCGGCGGCTCGCCGCCAGTCGAACCCAGCCCGTCCCATGCCCGTATCCACCTCGAGGTGGAACTCGGCCGGAGTCGCGGCTCTGTGGGCCGCCGACCGGAATCGTCCGATGGCCCCGATGTCGGAGATGCAGGGCACGGCGGCCAGCTCGACGACCGTGTCGTACGAGCCGGGCGGAAGGGGGCTGAACACCAGGACCGGGGCCTCGACGCCGAGCGTCCGGAGGGCGGCGGCCTCTTCGACCGTGGCCACCCCATATCCCCAAGGGTCTACGGGACCCATGGCGGCCACGGCCCGGGAAAGGCCCAGGCCGTAGGCGTCGGCCTTGACCATCGGAATGAGGGCCGCACCTCGGCCCACCGACTCCTGGACGCGCCGGAGATTCCGGCGGACTGCCCCGGCCTGCACTTCGATCCAGGCCCGGGTTCGGCGATCCGTTGACATGGTCGCGTAAAGATGCGAATCAACAGCCTGCGATCAAGCCTGAGGGAAGGTGGCTCTCACGCTGGCGTGGTCGCCCCGCTGTTCCCTGGAATCGCCGACCCGAGAAGCGAAGATGCCCCACAGAGACGACGACGGCCTGCTTCCCTTCGAGCCCGAAGACGGGACGGCCCCGGGGTCCTTGGACCGGAGCGTGGCCCTGGTGCGCTTCCTCCGACGACACTGCCCCTGGGATCAGGCTCAGACGCCTCGGTCGCTCATCCCCCATCTGCTGGAGGAGAGCCACGAAGTCGTGGACGCCATTCGGGCCGGTGACGCGGCAGGGCTCGAGGGCGAGCTGGGTGACCTGCTGTTGAACGTCGCGTTCCAGGTCGTCCTGGCCGAGGAAGCCGGGCGATTCACGGGTCCGTCGGTCGTTCGCCGTCTGGAGCGGAAGATGATCCGCCGACACCCCCACCTGTTCGGCGGCGGCGAGCGGCAGGACTGGGAGGCGCTGAAGGCTCGGGAGCGACC
>JBDHLD010000265.1:0-2676 GCA_039586035.1 Gemmatimonadota bacterium
GACTCCTCTTGTGCGGGGGTGGCGACATCCTTGCTGCCCAGAACCCCCGGGGCTGTCCGTGATTCCACCATAGGGACGTCCCCTTATCTCAGACTTATCTGAGCCTTATCCGGGGATCATTTGGGTCGCGAAACGCCCATTTCGTGGCGCGATGCGGCCCGCATGACACTACTTGGCGCGCCGAGGCCACGCCCTCCGGCTGGGCACGCGAGGCTTCCGTCGGCCAACTTCCTTTCGGCCGGTGCCGTAAGATCTGGCCGTACCGGCCGATATGTGACTATGCAGGAGGCTCGCGCATCTGCGGCCGAAAGCGGTCGTCCCGGGCGTCCTCAGGGAACGAATCTTGCACTCATTCCCCGCTTGGGCGCGGTATGCCGCCCGGGTTGTGCAACGTTCCCGACCATGAACGTCTTATGGGTGTAGAAGCCCGTAACGGCCCGGTCCGGCTCGACCCACGCCCGGGTCAGGGTGCCGGCAGACGCCGGTGCCCTGTCCCGAAACGGGTCAACCGATCGCCGCGGAGGCACACGGGCGGGCCGAAAGGGGACGACGAGTAGCTGGGCAGGTGCTTGGCAGACTCGGCACAGCTGACGGAGGTGGAACCCGTGCGCAAGCTCTATCTGCTTGGATTTCTGTGGCTTGGTGTCAGTGGCCTCTACCTCTTTGCCAAGTTCAGCGGCCCCCGAATCCTCTACCACAACAGCGTCCAGCCCACCGTGTTCTCGGGCGAAGGCGGCGCCTGGTTCCAGCAGGTTCGGCGCTTCTGCAACCCGACCGAGGTTGACGTCCAGCTTCGCTGGAACCCGCCCCCTGAGGGTCTGCAGGGCACGGGCTACGCCGCCGCCTGCTACTCCCTGGCCGGCAAGACCGACAAGGCTCGCGATCTGATCCTCGAGCTCGAGGGTGACGACCGGTGGCGCGCGGCCGGCATCGTGTTCAACGTAGGCCACCCAGTGGCCGACGCCGGAGACGATCTCGCCTCCGGCCAGATCATGGAGCTGGTGGTCGAATTCTGGCCCAACCACTACATGGCGCTGTACCATGCCGGCGCATCCCGGTGGGCCGTGGGTGACCTCGAGCGAGCCGAGCACTACCTGACCGAGTTCCTCGAGTATTACGACTGGGAGGACGGATGGACCGAGAGCGCCCGGCGGATCCTCGAGGAGATCGAAGACCGCTGAGGCTCTTGGAGCAGCACATCCTCCCGACGCGCTCGACCAGCCCAGGTCCGCGGTGTCCTCGTCCTCGCCCCCTCTCGCATCCGTGAGCTCCGGTCCCTTCCCTGGACCCGGCCAGGTCCTGGGAGACCGCTACGAGCTCGTGCGCGAGATCGGTCGCGGCGGGTACTCTGTCGTCTTTTTCGCGCAGGACCGGTCCCTGGGAACCGACGTGGCCGTCAAGCTCCTGGTCCCTCCGCCCGCCGTGGCCCATCAGGCCCGGGAGCGGATGCGCAGGGAGGCCCGCGCCGTCCGTGGCCTCACCCACCCCAACATCGTGGCCCTGCACGACTTCCTCGAGCAGGACGGCTGGAACTTCCTTGTCATGGAGTACGTGGACGGCCCGGACCTGAGCGCCGTGGTGGAGCGAGAGGGAGCGCTCTCTGTGGATCGAGCCGCCCGCATTGGACGAGACGTGGCGGAAGCCCTGGCCGCGGCTCACCGGAAGGGTATCCTCCACCGGGACGTGAAGCCCCACAATGTCCTGGTCGACGCGGAGGGCCGGGGACGCCTCGCCGATTTCGGCTCGGCCCGACTCGAGGGACAGGCCACCATGACCCACACGGGAGGCGTCGTAGGCACGCTGGCCTACGCACCCCCCGAAATCCTGGCTGGCCGGCGGGCCGACGCCCGTTCGGACGTGTATGCGTTGGGGCTCACGGTGTTCTACGGGTTGACCGGAAGCCTGCCACCCGGCGGCCTGTTGGGCCCGGGGGCGTCGGAGAGCGGCTTCCGGCCCTCGGTCCAGAGCGAGGGCATCCCCGGGTGGATGGACGACATCGTGGCGCGGGCCACGCGCTCGGATCCGGCGGACCGTTTCCCCACCGCCGGCGCGTTGGCGGAGGCGCTGTCCTCGCGGGGCGAGGGGAGCGGCACCCTGCTCCCCGTTCGGTGGAGCGGCCGCTGCCTGATCTGCGGAGACGGTGTTCCCGAAGGGACGGGCGTGTGCCCGGCCTGTGCCGCCGCCAGCTCCGACGCCCCGAACCGGCTGGTCTTCCTGGACCGACCCGGGTCCAGGACCGAGCGTCGCGAGCGTTTGCGCGAGCTGGAAGACCGAGTGGGCCAGACAGCTTCCCTGGCCGATCTGACCGCGGTGGCCAGCGGTCTACGCCCGTTGGTGCGTGCGGCCGAGCCCATCTCCCAGAGGGCCGCCGAGGCGCTCATCGCTGACGAGCTGCCGGCCGTTTCATTGACACGGCTCCAGGCCGCGGGACGGGTGCCGCCTCAGTTCATGCGGCTGCTGAGCGCGATCGTCGGTGTCGGCGTCGCCGCCTGGTGGACTGGCGGCACCTTCGTCGCGCTGACCAGCCCGGTCATCGCGGGGCTCCTCTGGCTGGCGGCGTTCGAGCGGGTACGGCGGCCTGCCATCGTCGTCGGCTCGGCCCGGTCGGCCTTGCCGGAAGGCACCGACGCGGCAGCCGTGGAGGCGCTGGCCGACATGCCCCCGGGCGCCGGGACC
>JBDHLD010000101.1:0-15958 GCA_039586035.1 Gemmatimonadota bacterium
GGCGCCGCGATCACGCTCAGCGGTGGCGCGAGCCGCACGGCGACGAGCGCGGCCGACGGGTCGTTCTCGTTCACCGACCTCCAACCCGGAGCCTACCAGGTGGGGATCACGCCCCCAGCCGGCTTCCAGCTGGCTCAGGGTCAGTCCAGTCCGGTCAGCGTGACGGTGGCGGAAGGCCAAACCGCGACCCTTACCCTCCTCCTCGACCGCCAGCTTCCGGCCACCACGGGCGAAGTGGAAGGGCACATTCGCCTCCAGGGCGATGGCGTCCAGGGCGTGGTCGTGAGCCTGGAAGGTCCGGCCGGTCCAGCGGGCGAGGTGACGACCGAGGACGACGGGCAGTACCGATTCGAGGACCTCGAGGCGGGCGACTACACGGTGACGGTCGACCTTCCGACCGCGTTCCAGCTGGTGGCCGGCGAGGAAGCCACCAAAACGGCGACTGTGACGGCGGGGGGAACGGTGGACCTGGACTTCGACGTGGAGCTGGCCCAGCAGAGCCCGGTCGTCCAGATCTCGCTGACCAGCGGACTCCGGTTCGTGGGACCCAGCGGCGGCGGCAGTGAGACCGTGGCTCGTGGAACCACGATCCGATGGATCAACGAGGACAACATGTTCCATACGGTCACGCCCGAAAACCACTCGGCGTGGGACCGGACCGAGACGAACACCGCCGGCGTCGTGCTGGAGGTGTTGCTCATCAACCCCGGCACGTTCCCCTACTTCTGCGAGCCTCACCAGGGAGCTGGGATGACGGGAACGATCGTGGTGCAATAGGAACGGGCGCCGCAGGGGAGACCGGTCCGCCCCAGACCGGGGCGGGGGCAGCGGGGGGCGGGGGCAGCCGAGCCGGGTGCCTCCGCCCTCACGCGGCGGGAAGCAACCATTTGGGGTGGCGCACCGCTAGCTCATGTCCGCCGACGAGAGCTCCAGGGTGAGACGGTAGAGGAACTCCATCCCCTCGAAGAACGACCGGATCTCGATTCGCTCGTCCTGCCCATGCGCGCGATTGTCGTCGATGTCGCGAAAGAGGCCGGACACGCCGTACACCGGAATCCCGGCGTTTCGGAGATACAGGCCGTCGGTGGCTCCAGTGCTCATGGCCGGAACGACCGGGACGCCAGGCCACATCTCGTCCGTGATCCGCTCCACGGCCCGGAGAATCTCGGGAGACAGCGGCGACGGCGGGCTGGGCGTCGCATCGTTCATGGGCGTCACGGTCAAGCCGGGCTCGCCCGCCACCCGCTCGAGCGTCGCCTTCACCTCCATGGGATCGTGCCCCGGCGCGACGCGGCAATTCACGACGGCCTGGGCCCTCTGCGGCAGGGCGTTCTCTGCATGCCCGCCGTCCAGCATCGTGGCGACGCACGTCGTCCGCATGCGGGAGTTGAAGGCGGGGATGCTGGAGAGGATCTCGACGGCACCCGGATCCGGAGGATCGGCCAGAATACGACGCATTGCGGCCGCCGTCTGGGGCTCCACGAGGTTGGCCGTGGCCGCGAAATAGGCCCGACTCACCTCGTTCAGCATGACCGGGAAGCCGTGCTCCTGGATCCGGATCAGGGCACGGACCAGCTCGTAGATCGCGTTGTCCTCTCGAGGTAGCGAGCTATGGCCACCCGGATTGACGACCTCCAGGCGGAAGCTTTGGTAGACCTTCTCCGCGGCCTGGACCGTGTTGGAAACTCGACGACCGTTCTGGATGACGCCGCCCCCACCCTCGTTCAGGGCATACTCGGCGTCGATCAACTCCCTGTGATTGGCCAGGAGATACACCACGCCGTTGGCAGGGCCCCCTTCCTCGTCCGCCGTCAGCGCGATCACGATGTCGCGGTCCGGGACGAACCCCTCGCGCTTCATGCGGATCAGGTTGGCCACGTAGATGGCGGCTTCGTCCTTGTCGTCGGTGGTGCCCCTGCCGTAGAAGAATCCGTCCTGCTCGACGAACGTGAACGGGTCCAGGTTCCAGTCGGCGGCATCGGCCTCCACCACGTCGATGTGAGCCAGGAGCAGGATGGGCCGCCGACCCGAGTCTCGGCCCCGCAGCCGGGCGACCAGATTGCCCTTGCGGGGAGCGGCCTCGATGACGTGCACGTCGGCCGGGTCGAAGCCGGCTTGGAGCAGCCGATCCGCCATGGCCTGCGCGGCCGCGGTGTTGTCACCCACCGAATTGGTCGTGTTGATTTCGATGAGCTCCTTGAAGATCTCCCGCGCCAACTCGACGTATTCGTCGGGCGGATAGGTCTGGGCCGCTGCCTGGTCCGGCCCACCGGCCGGCAACGTGCAGCCGGCGGCCAGGAGGATCATCGCGCCCATGCGCCTACCGACCTTCATGTCGAATCTCCACTTCTTGGTTCGGCAATCGTTCTGGGGAAGGAAATGCTCGGGCCGAAGGGCCGAGCACGCAACACCGCGCCGCCCACCTACCCTCGCTCGGTCGATGGCGAACCCGGGTGCGTCGCGAGGATCCGTCGTCAGACGGACTTGATCACCCGGTAGGCCAGCAGCAGGAGCACCGCGCCAAGCACCGCCAGCGCGAGGCTCATGAGGTCGAATCCCTGGAATGTGCCGAGCCCCAAGACGGACCCGAGCCACCCACCGAGTAACGCCCCCGCGATGCCGATCAAGACGGTGATGACCGGTCCGCCCGGGTCCTTGCCCGGCATCAGGCCCTTGGCCAGCAGCCCGACGACGAGGCCGAGTACGATCCAGGAGAGGATACCCATCGATTGCCCCAGCTGTAGTGGAAAACGTCGGTCACGCACGTTACCGTTCTCCCTGACGGGTCGAAAGCCCGCCACCGGGACCGGAATGGAGGAGAAGGTGAGCTTCGCCTACGAAGTCACGCCCGACGAAGTCTACGAGGTCCTCGAAGCCCACGGCGTCGCGCAGTCGGCCGAGGACGACATCGTCGACGACGGCTACGCCACCGTCGCCGAGCTCGAGGACCGGATCACCGAGGCCGTCCTGGAATACGCGGACGCCGGGAACCGGCGGGCCATCGCTCTACAAGAGATCGAAGCCATCCTGATCGAGGACGGGCTCCTCGACGAGCCCCGGCTAGCCGCCGAATCCTGACCGGATCATGGAATGGGCATCCCAGCCCGCCCCCGTAGGCCGCCGCCAATGCTCTGCCGATAGTCGCCGCTAAAGTCCTCCTCACATACCACCGATACTGAATACCCATATCTACCCCGGGCGATCACGGCCCGCGGTCGTGTCGACAGACAGGCTGATTCGGTGTTCAGAGCTCGCTCCATACGATCCCAGCTCCTCTGGCTCCTGGCCGTCATCGCGGGGCCATTGGTCTCACTCGACATCTACTCGAGCTACCAGACCTTCCGGGCTCGGGCACGCCAAGCTGAACAGGACGTGATCCGGCTCGCGGAGGCGGTGGGGACCGGCACCCTTCAGTTCGTGACCCTGGCCGAGGACCAGCTCGAGGGGATCGCGGCCGTCATGTCCCAGTCCCGCCTGGATCCCGAGAAATGTCGTGGCACCGCCATGGAGCTCCGTGACGTGGTGGGTTTCCTGCGGGGCGTGACCGTGGTCGACGCCTCCGGTGCGTTCGTGTGCTCGACGCTGCCCTTGCCCTCCCCGGACGTGACCGACGTGACCGACCAGCGTTGGTTCAAGGTGCTCGCGGCATCGCAGGACTTCGTGTTCGGCCCACCCCAGCACGGTCGCCTCGACGCCCCGTGGATCTCGGTCCTCGCGGCCCCCATGTTCGACGACGATGGCCACTTCGTGGGCGGCGTGGCCGGCGGCATCGATTTGACCCGTTTCGACGAGCTCCTCACCGGCGTCACCATTCCGGATCAGGCGCTCGCCACGATCACTGATCGTGAGGGCCGCATCCTGGCCCGGTCGGCCGATGCGGACCGACACGTGGGGCGTCGCGTGCCGCCGGAGACGGCCCCGAGCCGATCGGTGACCGACAAACTGTCGCTTTCGGGCGGCAGCGACCTGAATGGCGTCGAGCGAACGTGGAGCCGTATGGCGCTGCCAAACGGCTGGCGGGTCTACGTCGGTCTTCGGAACGACGTGATCTTCGGGCCTGCCCGGGCGAGTTTGGTGCGCTCGGGACTCGCCGGCATGGCCATCATCGCGGTCGCCCTGGGCATGGGACTGCTCTTCCACCAACGGATATCGCGGTCCCTGGACCACTTGACGGGGGCGACGCGGGCCGCCGGCGGCGGTGTGCCCATCGAGCTGCGGGCGGACTCGCCCTCGGAGGTCGTCGAGGTCGCGACTCAGATGAACCGCACGCTCGACGCGCGCAGCCGCGCCGAAGACGCGGAGCGGCAAGCCAAGGAGCACTTCCTCTCCATCTTCGAGAACGCTCCATTCGGCATCTGCCTGTCCACGACCACGGGTCGACTGGTCGACGTCAATCCCGCCCTCGTGAAGATGCTTGGCCACGACTCGGCCGAGGACCTCAAGACCCAGGGCATCGCCCTCGACCCGAGCGGCGAGCAGTGGTGCCTTTCACACATCCAGGGCAGAGACGGCACGTACGAGGATCTGGAAACGGCGTGGCGGCGGAAGGACGGCCGCGTCGTAGACGTCCGACTCAACGGGCGCGTCGTGCGGCGGGACTCGGGTCCGGTGATCGTCACGATCGCCGAGGATGTCACCGGCGAGAGGACGCTCGAAGCACAGCTTCGACAGACCCAGAAGATGGAAGCGGTCGGCCAGCTCGCCGGCGGCGTCGCCCACGACTTCAACAACCTGCTCACGGTCATCACGGGACACGCCCGCATGATGCTCGACCGGGACGAAAGCGATGACCACACCGAAGACGTCCAGCAGATCCTGCTCGCGAGCGAGCGGGCCGCCTCCCTGACCAAGCAGCTCCTGGCGTTCAGCCGCCGACATGTCTCCGAGCCAAGCGTGATCGATATCAACGACGTCGTTGAGCAAACTCGCGAGATGCTGGAGCGGGTCGTCGGCCACGACCTCGCCATCGAGGCGGAGTTGGACGCGGCGCTCGACCTCGTCTTGGCAGATCCGGCCGAGGTGGGCCAGGTCGTCCTCAACCTGGTGGTGAACGCGCGCGAGGCCATGCCGGACGGAGGCGTCATTGGCATACGCACCGAGAATCGGGCCGTCGTGCCTGGAGCCGAGGCCGCGAGCGGCGTTCCGGCACCCGGCCAATACGTCGTGCTGTCCGTCGAAGACCACGGCGTGGGCATCGAGCCCCATATCCGAGACCGCGTGTTCGAGCCGTTCTTCACCACCAAACCGTTGGGGGAAGGTACCGGCCTCGGACTCTCGGCTGTCTACGGCATCGTCCGGCAGTCGGGCGGCGGCGTGATCCTCACCTCCGAAGTCGGTATCGGGTCTACCTTCGCGGCTCTCTTCCCTCGAGCCCGCACGCGTCCTCGACCTTCGATTCGGGCTGCCCAGCCTGGCGGCCCTTTGGAGGACCGGACCGTCCTCGTGGTCGAGGACGAGGACGACGTCCGCAACATCGTGGTCCGGATTCTGGCGCGACACGGATACGGCGTCCTCGCGGCCGAGGATCCGGCCGTGGCCCTCAGTGTCTCGCGCGCGCATGCCGGGGCGATCGATCTGCTGATCACCGACATGGTCATGCCGATCATGAATGGGGTGGAGCTCGCGGATCAACTGGCCCGAGAGCGTCCGGACATGCCGGTGCTATTCATGTCGGGGTATACGAACGGCGCGCTGGCCCAGGCACGCCTCGAGCAGGACCCCGGGATCTTCCTGGCCAAGCCGTTCGGGCCCGGCGAGCTCCTCGACCGGGTGGCGGCCCTGGTCGGCCCTCAGCCGTCCGACGTCGCGTCAGTGGCGGAGGCCGAGGGAAGCAGCAGTCGGGCCGCCACTCCCGAGACCGCCGTGAGGACCGCGACCGAGGCGATGGCGACCTCGTAGCCCACGGCGTCGGCCAACGTCCCGGCCACCACTGCCCCCACCACGTATCCCAGGTCACGCCAGAGGCGGTAGACGCCTACCGCGGTGGCGCGGTCCGTGGGGGACACGACGTCGCTCACCTGCGCGATGAGCGTGGGGTAGACGGCAGCCGTTCCGATACCCAGAGCCACGGCGGACGCGATCCATCCACCGAGTCCGCCTGCCAGGGCGAATCCCAGGAGGCCCAATCCCTGAACGAGCATGCCGAAAACGATCAACGGTCGCCGACCCCACTGATCGGAGAGTGCCCCGGTGCCGAGCTGGCCCAGGCCCCAGACGGCGGGGTAGACGGCGGCGATCCAGCCGATCTCGGTGCCACCGAGGCCTGCGTGGGCCAGGAACACGGGTATCAGACCCCACGCGACGCCGTCGTTCAAGTTGTTGACGAGCCCCGCCTGGTTCGCCCCGAGCAGCGCCGGGTGACCCCAACTGGCCATCTTGAAACGCCGCAGCGTCTCCGGCGGGAACGCACCCGGTCCGCCCTCCAAGGCCGCGTCGGCCATGGACCGCTCGAGCGCCACGTGGTCGCCCGTGTCCTCGACGAACGCCGCGCTGAGCACGAGACCGGCCACGGCCGCGACGGCCGCGATCAGGAACGGGGCCGGCCGGGGCCCGTGTGCGGCCGCCAGGTATCCGGCACCGAGGGCCGCCGCCGCGACCGCCACGTATCCGGCAAACTCGTTCAGCCCCATGGCCAGGCCCCGGCGGCGCGGCCCCACGACATCGATCTTCATGATTACCGTGGCCGACCAGGCCAGGCCCTGGTTCACGCCGAGGAACAGATTGGCGACGCCGATCCAGGTCCAGTCGGTGGCGTAGATCAGCAGCAGAGGAACCGGAAGGCCGGCGAGCCAACCCGCCACCAGGATCCGCTTGCGCCCGAGGCGGTCGGCCAGGTCGCCCGCCACGAAGTTGGAGGCGGCCTTGGTCAGCCCGAACGCGATCAGAAACGTCAGGGTCGCCCGCGACGAGGTCACGCCGAACTCGCTCTCGGCCAGCGTGGGCAACACCGATCGCTCCACCCCCACCATGGCGCCGACGAAGGCGTTCACGAGGACCAGCAGCGCGAACTGTCGCCAGTTCGCACCCAGCCCCAGCGTTACGTTCGCTCGCGTGGCCACCAGCTGGCGTCGTTCCTGTTCTCGTTCGTCTGCGCACCGCGCGCCGGCGCGGGCAACCTGGTCCGAGGGGCGTCTGGTGCGATCTCTCAGGTCGTCTGCGGTGACCTACGGGTTCCCCACCGCCCGCTGCAAGTCCGCCAACATCTGAGCCGCGCCCTGGTTCGTGGGCTCGAATTCCAACGCCCTGCGGGCTTTCGGGAGCGCCTCGGCGTACCGGCCCTGCTGGATGTAGACGCGCGCCAGGTTGTAGTGGCCGCGGGCCAGACCCCAATCCAGCTCCACGGCCCGCTCGTAGGAGAGAGCCGCTTCGGCAAGCGCGTCCTGCCTCAGGTAGAGGTTGCCGAGGTTGAAGAAGGCCAGCGGCTCGTTGGGATTGCGTCTGGCGGCGGTCGCGTAGCTCTCGGTCGCTGCGGCAACGTCGCCGAGAGCGGCGTGGGCGATACCGAGATTCACCCAGCTCAGAGCATGATCGGGACGCGTCGCGACGCTCCTCAGGAGGTACGCTCGTGCGCCTTCGTAGTCGCCCGACTGGTTCAACGCCGCGCCCATGGCCCCGAGCACGCGGCCGTCCTCGGGCACCAGCTCCAGGGCCTTTTCGTACGCCAGAAAGGCCCGATCGGTGTCGCCGGCGGCCCGCGCCTCATCGCCCAGGAAGCTGAGGCTCAGCACCCAGCGCTCCCGCAGCACTCCCCCCTCCCTCTCGTTAGCGGTCAGCGCCTCCACGAGGCCCCGCCGTGTGTCGGGATCGTGGCCCTGGGCCCAATGGAGAGCCGCGAGAGCCAGCGCCCCGACGTCCAGGTCGGAGCTGCCCACCAGTCCCCAGAGGCGCTCGGCAACGGCCGGCTCCAACTCCGGATCGTCGGGACCGAGATGATCGAGGAGGAAGCTCGACAACGCCGCGAACTGAGCCAGCGGATCGTCCAGATCGGGCCGAAGGAGACGCCGTGCCGCGGCTTCTCGGTCGCCGCCGGGCGAGGTCGACGCCAGGGCATCGACGAGAGGCCGGTGTGGCTTGAGCTCGCCCCACCACGTCTCGGCCTGGGCCTGGAGCGCGTCCGGGCCCTGATCCTCGTGACACTGGATGCAAGCGCTCTCGACGCCGAGTCCCGCATCGAACCCGGGGCGCGGCAAGGGGATCGTGTGGTCGGAGCGCGCATATGGGACCCCGGGACCCACCTCGGGCTCCTGCAGGTACGGCATGTGACAGGAGACACAGCGACTGCCTTCCGACTCGGGGGCGTGGAAGGTGTGCGCCTCGACGGGATCGGCCTTGGAAGCGTGGCAGGAGGTGCACTGCCCGTCGTCGAACCGCCCGATCAACGGGTCTCCGAACTCGTCCTGGTAGGCCTGCGAGTGAGGCTCGTGACAGCTCACGCACGTCATGGACCCGTCCAGGTAGCAGGGACTGCTCAGATGGGTGCCTTGGTACGCGAAGGTCTTGACGCGGAAGTCGGGAAAGAACGGATCGTCGCCGAGAATCGGGAACTTGAGGGCGTAGTACTGCTCGAGAGGATCACCCGGGAAATGCCCCTCGCGCACCACGTCCTTCAGGGCGTGGCACTGGAAGCACAGGTCCAGAGATCCGTCCTTGGTCACCGTGCCCAGGGACGCGATCCCCAGGTCCCGGTCGAACCCGAGGCGTCCGGACTCGGCCAGCTCGACGTGATCGCGTCCGGGGCCGTGGCAGGACTCGCAGTTGATCCGAAGCGACATGTAGCGCGAACGATAGTCCTGGCCCGGCGGTTGGTCGGTGATGATCTGGCTACCGTGACAGCCCTGGCAATCTGCGAACCTCTCCACCGTGCCCAGGACGCGGAGCGGTGGCCAATCTCCGCAGTCCGCCAGGGTCATGTCTGGAGTGATGGGGACCCAGCCCCTTTCGGCGCGTGTGCCCGTGTTGCAAAACCACTGCGCTTCGTGGCGGGACCAGTCGAAGGCAAGGAACCGGACGGTCCCGTCGGGCACCCGTGTCACGAACCCCTGGGTGCCTCCCCCGACCATGTGGCCGCCGCCGATGACGCCGTCGACGGTGAAGATCCGCTCCTCGTGCCCCGACTGCCGGACCACGAACTGGTACTCACCCTCCGGCGTCACGCGAGGGATCACCCGACCGTCCGCGAGGACGATGGGGCGTCCGTCGAAGGGCGCGATGATGAGCTCCGGCTCCGGCTCGCCGCCGGCCCTGCCGTGGGTAGAGGTGGCCCAGCGGTCGTAGTGGTCCTGGTGGCACTCGGCGCACGCCTCCGCTCCGACGAAGTCCGAGAAGCCCACGCTGCTGACCGCATCCGGCGAGGGGGGCGGGAAGACGCCTGAAAGGCGCCGATCGACCCGCTGGGTCGAGACCAGGGCGACGCCCACGACCAGGGCGACGAGGACTCCGACGCCCAACCACCTCCGTGTCGGCCCCGTCATGGATCCCCATTGGCCGCACCGGCCAGGTCGCGGGCGCGACCCCAGATCCGGTCGAACATGACCTCTGTCAGGCGCCCGGTGAAGGTGTTCTGCTGGCTGGGGTGGTAGGACGCCAGCACGGTGAGGCGAGGTGACAGCGTCACCTCCGTTCCGTGGCCGAAGCGGGGGCGGGGCTTGGGTACAGGCAGACCCCGCTCCGTCAGGAGGCGCATGACCTGCCCATAGGCGAATCCTCCCAGAGCGACGACCACGCGCACCTGAGGAAGGAGGAGCCCGAGCTCCCCCGCCAGGTACACGCGACAGTTGTCTCGCTCCGACGTCGCCGGCTTGTTGTCGGGCGGCGCGCAGCGGACCGCGGCCGTGATGAATACGTCCCGGAGCACGAGACCGTCGTCCCGCGCCCGGGACCTGGGCTGGTTCGCGAATCCGACCCTGTGGAGCGCCCGGTACAGCCAGTCTCCGGAGCGGTCTCCCGTGAACATGCGCCCCGTGCGATTCGCGCCATGCGCCGCCGGTGCCAGGCCCACGACCAACAGGCGGGCCCCCTCGTCACCGAATCCCGGGACCGGACGACCCCAATAGGTCTCGTCGGCGAACGCCGCCCGCTTCTCGCGGGCGACGGTCTCCCGCCAGGCCACGAGTCGGGGGCATCGGCGGCACGCCACCACCCGCCGCTGAATCGCCGCCAGCGACCGGGCCTCCCCCTCACCACCCAACGGACGTCGGCAGCGGCTTCAGAGCTGCTCGCGGATCCGCTCGTATCCCTTCTTGAGCTCGGACGTCAGCATTCTGAAGGCCTCACCGATGTCGCCGGACACGTCGTTGGCCTCGTCTCCCGCGGCCTTGATGCGGCTCCGGAGCGTCTCCCACTTCTCCTCCAGCTCCTCCCACTCGTCCCGCGCCTCGGCCTTGGCCAGATGCATCTTCAGGCGAAGCTCGTCCCGCTGCTGCTTCAGCTTCTCCATTGCGTCCTGTACACGCTCGTCCATGCTGCTCTCCGTTTGCAGTGTCTTGCCCCTCTCCGAAGCATCCCTGGCCCGGACCCATGGCGCAAGGGGTCAGCGCGCGGCGTCGCTCGGCTCGGTGCGGAGGCACGGCGCCGGCGGGAGGATCGCCAGGGCGATGCAGGGCGCGGGGCGGAGCCACAGAGGGCACGGGGAGGGGTGGCACCGGCCGCAGGCGGGGGTGACTCAGGCCGCGGGCGCCTCCGAGCCGAGCGTGCCGATCACTCCTCCGACCGACGATTCGCGGGGCGCTCCAGGCCTCGCGTGAGCCGGTGAATGGCTTCGGGGGTGCCCATGACCAGCAGACGATCGCCCGGGTGCAGTCGAACGTCGGGCGCGGGAAGCCTGCCGGGACGCCCTTCGAACTCCTCGCCGGCCGGCCCAGCCGTGTGGATCAGCAGGATCTCCACACCCCAGCGCGACCGAATCGACGATCGAGCCAAAGCCACCCGTGAGATCGACGTGGAAGAGGCGACGGTTGTAGGAATCGATCAGGGCGTCGCGGCTGACGATCCCCACGACCCGCTTTGTCTCCGCGTCGGCGCAAACCGTGATTTCGTCCCGGTGCGTCCGACCGAACAGGTGCATGGCCAGGTCGAGGTTGTCCGTGGGCAGCACGAAGGGTGCGTCCGGCTGCGCCACGTCTTCCACCACGACCAGGCTGCCGAGGGTGTCCAGCTCGAGGAGCAACTCGCGAACGTCCCGGAGCGAGACCGTCCCCAGCAGGCAGTGGTCGTCGTCGACCACCTGCAGCTCGAGCCCCGGGTCGGCGAGGAGCCGTGGGACGAGCTCCTTGAACGGCAGGTCGGCCGGCACGGTCTCCGGGTCGGGCTCCATGACCTCGGACACGGCGATGGCCCGGAGCAGATTGACGTCCCGGCCTTCTCGGAGGCGCACGCCTCGCCGGTGCAGCTTCGCCGTGTAGACCGACGGCCGGTAGAGCCGCGAGCTCAAGAGCACTGACAGCACGCATGCCACCATGAGCGGAGGAATGATCCGGTAGTCGTTGGTCAGCTCGAAGATGATCAGGATGGCCGAGATGGGGGCGTGGCTCACTCCCGCGACCATCGCGCCCATCCCCACCAGCGCGTAGGCGCCGGGCCCGCCGGTCCAGACGGGGAAGGCCGTGTGCGCCACCTGGCCCCACGCGCCCCCCAGGGACGCTCCCATGACCAGTGCGGGCGCGAAGACACCACCGGACCCCCCGCTCCCGATGGTGAGGGAGGTCGCGGCCATCTTCGCGATCACGATCAGGCTGATCACCAGAGCGGCCTCACCCCACAGCGCCGCCGTGATGGTCGGATACCCCACGCCCAGCACTTGAGGAAACGCGAGGGCGATGACGCCCACGCCGAGACCACCGACGGCCGGACGTAGCCACTCCGGGATCGGCGATGCCTCGAAGGCCCCCTGGGTTCGATACAGGAGGCGGATGAACGCCACGGCGGCCAGACCGGCGGCGAGTCCGAGGCCGGCATACAGGAGGAGCTCTCGGGAGCTCACGAGCTCGTAGATGGGAATCTCGAACGCCGGCGAGTCGCCCAGATAGTGCCTGGAGACCACGGTTGCCACGACCGCCGAAATGACGATGGGCGCCAGGGAGGCGAAGGCATAGTCGCCCAACACCACCTCGACCGAGAAGAGGGTACCGGCGATGGGCGCATTGAAGGTGGCCGCGATCGCGCCGGCCGCACCGGCCGCGACGAACGTGCGCAGGCGCCGCGCCGACACCCCGAGGAACTGACCCACCTGGGATCCGAGGGCGGAACCGATGTGGACGATGGGTCCTTCGCGCCCCGCCGACCCACCGGTTCCGATGGTAATGGCCGCCGCCAACGTCTTGGCCCAGAGAAGGCGGAAACGGATTGCGCCCCCCAAGCGGACGACTGCCTCCATGACCTCGGGGATCCCCGAGCCCTTGGTCTCTGGCACGAACCGCGTGATGAGACCCCCGACCGCCAGCCCGCCCACGGCCGGCGCCAGGAGGCGAAGCCACCAGGGTATACCCGCCAGACCCTCCAGGGTGAAGTCGGGCACACCGTAGAAGACGTCCTGGATGATCCGGATGAGATAGCGAAACCCGATGGCCCCATAGCCGACCAGCACACCGATGATCGCCGCGCTGACCACAACGAAGGCGTGCTCGCCCCGCCGCACGTTGTGAAGCAGACGGTCCAACCACTTCCGCAGTCGTTGACGGAGTCGAAAGAGGCGAACCGTGAGTGTGCGTGCCCACCGGCGCCAGCGCCTACGCCAGGCCTTGATTCTCCGGCTCGGGCTCCCGGCTGCGTCTGGCTCGGTCACTGGCACGGCAGGGGGTAAGGGGGGACGGACCGGCCGAGGGTGCCCGGCCGGTCCGTCCCCGGTGTCAGGCGTCGTCCGGATTCTGCATCTTGAACACGATCGCCGCCGCCGCACCACCCGCCAGCGGGCCCACGAGGTAGAGCCACAGCGCCCCCAACGAGCCGCCCCCCATCACGGCGTCGACGAGAATGGGACCGATGCCCACCGCGGGGTTGAAGGCGCCGCCGGACACCGGCCCGGCCGCGAAGGCGCCCGCGAGGACGGTGAAGCCGATCGCCAGTCCGTAGAACGAGTTGCCTTCCGTCGCCCGAGCCGTCGCCGCGTTGAGGATCACCAGGCAGAGAGCGAAGGTGAAGAGGAACTCCAGCAGCAGTGCCGCCATGGCGGACGCATCCGACGCAGGCGCCGGCGCGAACGTGGACCCGACGGAGGCGTAGACCACCAGTGACGCCAGGATGGCGCCGACGATCTGGGCGGCCCAGTACGGGAGCAGCTCCTTCGACTCCATCTTGCCTCGCATGAGGATGGCGAGGCTCGCAGCCGGGTTGTAGTGCGCGCCCGAGATGTGCCCACCCATATAGACCATCACCATGAGGGCCGAGCCGATGGCCAACGGGGCCAGCGCCGTCCCGTCCAGGACCGTCAGCCCGATCGTCAGGACGAGGAAGAATGTACCGATGCACTCCGTAACGAGCTTGGCCATGGGGGCGCCTCCGTCATGCGTGGAACGGAACGTCACGAGCCGCGGGGAGTGGCCTCAGCCGGAGCCCCAGGCGGTCAGGGCTCGATTCTACCGGGCCGACCGGGCCTTCGCCAACGCCGGGGCGGCTCGGCATGGACGCAGGACGACCGGCCGGGAGTCATGCTTCGAGGGCCCGCGACGATCCGGGTCAGGCCCGACGGCTCGTCGTGAGCATGGAGGCGGGAGCCCGCTAGCGCGCGGGCTTGACGCCGGGGGGTAACGCGTAGAGGGCTCGCACGGTCTGGATATCCCGCCGTGAGAGCCCCGCACCCATGTTCTCCGGATACATGACGTCGTTCGTGCTGTCGCTGTGGGGGAGGCCGAGCGCGTGGCCCATCTCGTGCGCCGCCGTCAGCTCCACCACCGCCAGCGCCAGTTGATCCGGCACCTCGTCGGTCGCGTCCGGCGCCGAGTCCGTCGGCTCGCCTGCCTCCCCCCCGTCGGCCCCGTCACCTTCGTCTTCCGCGTAGAAGGACTCGGGCGGACGGGTGGCGAGGACGAAGCGCACGACGTCGAAGACGTAGTCGTCGCCCTCGTCGCTCCACGTCACCTGGGTTTCGCCGATGCGGGTCTCCGGCAGCTGATCCACCCACTCCACCACGATGTCCATCTTCAGATTCCCCGCCTGCTCGAAGACCTGGAGCTCCAGGGGCAGCCGGTTCCACGCCATGATCCCCCGGGTGGCCGAGCGCTGGTACCAGAGGGCGCGAGACGAGGGTTCGTGGGGGGGCGGTGGCACGAGAATCCGGAGCGCTCTACGCCCGTCCGGCCACCGGACCGCCGGCCGATCGGCCGGGGCCGTGCACAGGTACCCCGCCTCGGCGCAGGTCAGCTGCGCTTCGCCGGAGTGCGGGGCGAGAATCCCCAGCGTCAGCACGGCGCTCCAGGCCGTGAGGAACGGCCTGGGCTGCTCTCTGCCCTTCATGGATCACCTCCGTTGGTGCGCCACCTGTGTCTATACGGTGGCTCCGGCAGTGGTGTGGTGGCAAGCGGAGCCTGCCGATGCCCGCCTCTCGAGCGTCAACCTCGACCCGCTCCGAGTCTGGTGGCACGACCGAGCAGCCCCGGAGCCCGCAAGCTCCGGGCCATTTCCTCGAACCCCGGTTCCGGCCCCGTCCACCGAAGCTCGTCCACGTCCGAGAACACATCGACGTCCAGACGGAGCGTGGCGATCTCGCGGAACAGGAGCGCGAGACGTCGGTTCTGCGCCAATGCCGTGGCCAAGCCAGTTGCCCCGCGGACCGAGACGTCCCACTCGTGCGCATGATCGGGGATCAGCTCGATGTGGGGATAGCGCGACAGCACCCTCGCCGCGGACTTGGCTCCCCAGCCCTTGAGTCCCGGGAAGCCGTCCGCCGTGTCTCCCACGAGGGCCAGATAGTCGGGGATGGAAGCCGGGCCCACACCGAACTTCGCCTTGACTCCGGCCTCGTCGCGGACCTCGCCGCGCCGCCGATCCACCTGCACGACCTTCCGGCCCGTCACGCTCTGTCCCAGGTCCTTGTCCGGCGTGCAGATGAAGACGGTGTCCACCCGCGGATCCGCGGCGGCGCGGGAAGCAGCGGCCGCGAGCGCGTCGTCCGCCTCGACCTCCACCATGGGCCACACCTTCACTCCCATGGCCGCGAGCGCCGACTCCAGCGGGTGGAACTGAGCGAGCAAAGCGGGATCGATGCCCGCGCCGGTCTTGTACCCCGGCCACAGGTCGTTCCGGAACGACTCGATCACGTGGTCGGTCGCCACGCCCAGGTGTGTCGCACCCTCTTCGAGGAGCCCGAGCATCGAGGCCAGGACGTTGCGGACCGCCTGGAGCTCGTTGCCCTCGGTGTAGCGGGAATCCGACGGGATTCCGTAGAAGTGGCGAAAGAGCTCGTAGGTTCCGTCGACGAGATGGACGTCCATGGAGTCGGCCGCTACCCCTCCTCGAAGAGCCCGGCGGCCTGCTTCGCCGAAAGCACGATGCCTCTGATCATCGCCGAGCTGAACCCCTGGTGTTCCATCTCGTTCAGCCCTGCGATCGTGCAACCGCGCGGGGTCGTCACGCGGTCGATCTCGGACTCCGGGTGCCGGCCCTCGTCGAGCAACAGCGCGGCGGCCCCTCTCGCCGTCTGGGCGGCCAGCAGCAACGCCTCGCCGGGGTGAAAGCCGATCTCGATGCCGCCCTGCGACGCCGCTCGGATGGAGCGCAGGAAGAACGCGACGCCGCACGCGCACAGGGCCGTCGCGGGAACCATCATCTCGTCTTCGATATGCAGCGTGCCGCCCACCGCGTCGAAGAGCTCGGTCGCCCACTTCAGCGCCGCTTCGGAGCCGGGGGCCGCGGAGAGGCAGGTCATGGACTCGCCGATGCCCACCGCCGTGTTGGGCATGGCGCGCACGATGGGCACCGACGCGCCGGCGTGCGCCCGCAGGTCCTCCAGGGTCACACCCGATACCAC
>JBDHLD010000266.1:0-2662 GCA_039586035.1 Gemmatimonadota bacterium
TTCGTGTACACCCGCGTGGCCGCGCTCCTCCTGTCCGAGCCCGTGGCTCGCATGGAGTACAGCTTCCCGACACACGCCAACCTCGGGGAGAGCCTGCCCTATCCGCCCCACCTTCTGCGGACGGGCGAGCGGCTCGTAGGGACGATGCTGGACGGGGTCGCGCAGGGCTGGTTCCTGCCCACGGACTGCGAGAAGGACTGCACGTATTGCGACTTCTCACGTCTGTGTGGCGTCCACCCGGGCGATCGGGAGAATCCGTCGCCTCTCGCGGCCTGGTCGGAGGCGCACCGCGACGAGCTGCAGGAGCTGTCCGCGCTTCGGCGTGTCCGCCGCTGGGACGAGGAGGGAGAGGGGCTGTGGCCCGCGACGTGATTCCGCTGTTCGGCGACCCGACCGATGATGCCGAGCGGCTGCCCCGGCTGGATGGGGACGCGGAACGGCTTCCGGACCAGGAGGACCGCGATCGGATCGTCAGTGACCTGAACACGAACTTCCTGGTAGAAGCAGGTGCGGGCTCTGGCAAGACCACCGCGCTGGTGGATCGCATGGTGGCGCTCGTCCGGTCCGGCGAGGCCGTCGCGAGCGTCGCAGCGGTGACCTTCACCCGGAAGGCCGCGGCCGAGCTCCGGGAGCGGTTCCAGGATCGCCTGGAAGAGGCTCTCGCCGACCTGTCCAGCGACTCAGGGGAGCGGCGCGTGCTGGAGTCGGCGCTGAAGGACGTGGATCAGGCCTTCATCGGGACCATCCACGCGTTCTGTGCCCATCTCCTGCGCGAGCGGCCCATCGAGGCCGGCATCGATCCGGGCTTCACCGAGCTGCTGGAGTTCGAGGCGGCCCGTATGCGGCGACGCTTCTGGGCCACGTACCTCGAGCGCGCGATCGCCCGGGGCGACCCCACGATCGAGGTTCTGGACCGAATGGGCCTCAAGATCCATCGCCTGGAGGACGCCTTCCACTTCGTAGCGGAAAACCTCGATCTCGGTTTTCCGGCAGAGCCGGAGGAAGCGCCGTCTCGAAGTGAGCTGGCCCGGGTTCGCGCTCGTCTCGAGGAGCTGCTGGATCGGGCGCTGCCCCTGCTACCGGCTCGGGAGCCCGAAGATGGATGGGATTCGCTCATGGCCAGGCTACGCAGCCTCCGGTGGTCGAGGCGGGTAGCCGGCTGGGACGACGAGCGGGAGCTCTATCGCGTCCTCGAGGACCTCTGCGGCCGCAAGGAGTTCAAGACCACCTTGAAGCGTTGGAGCACGGACTCGAGCGTCAAGGCCCGGGTCAAGGCCATTCGTGAGGAGTTCGATGCCTTCATCGGGGAGGGCGGCCCCGCCCGACGCCTTCTGGCGCGATGGTACGCATCGCGGTATCCCACGGCCATCGAAGTGGTGAGCACCGCAGCCAGGGAATTCCGGGACGAGCGCCTCCGGTCCGGCCGGCTTTCGTTCCAGGACCTGCTGCTGGTCACGGCCCGGCTCCTGAGGGAGAGTCCCCGAGCGAGACGCGACCTGGGAGCCCGGTACCGTCGCTTGCTCGTGGATGAGTTCCAGGACACCGATCCCATCCAGGCCGAGATCGTTCTCCTGCTCGCTTCGGATCCGGGCGGCGACGGGCCCGACTCCTGGTGGCGAGTGGAGCCTCGACCCGGTGCCCTCTTCGTGGTCGGCGATCCGAAACAGAGCATCTACCGCTTCCGGCGAGCGGATATCGCGCTCTACAACAAGGTGAAGGCCCGCTTCCGCGAGTTCGGTGAGGTGTTGCGCCTCAACGCCAACTTCCGCTCCGGACACCCCATCGCCCGGATCGTGAACGAAGTGTTCCAGGACCCGGATCGCTTCCCCGAGGACGAGACGCCCTACCAGGCACCGTTTGCCCCCCTCCTGCCTCGGCCCCGTCCGAAGCCTCCGGCGGAAGGCGTGTTCGAATACTGGGTCGAGGCCTCCCGCGTCGGGGACCTGGCCGCCCAGGACGCCGACGTCCTCGCGTCCTGGATCAAACGGCGCGTCGATCAGGGCGAGCGAGTGCCGGGCGACTTCATGATTCTGACTCGCATGAAGAAGCACCTCCACCTGTACGCTCGCGCCCTGGAGGATCGTGGGCTGCCGATCGACGTCTCCGGTGCCGGTGTGGGGCTGGAAGACGAGATCGAGGCCCTGATGCACGTCCTGGAGGCACTGGTGGATCCGGCGAACCCCGTGCTGGTGGTGGCCGTGCTCGTCGGCCTCTTCTTCGGCCTCGACCACGAAGAGCTGCTGGTCCACCGCCTCGACGGCGGCCGGTTCGACTTCACCCGGACCATCGAGAATCCCCGGTCTCGTGTCGAGGAGGCCTTCCGGGATCTGCACCGATGGTGGCTCGCGAGTCGCTCCGAGCCGGCGGACGTATTGATCGAACGGTTGGTTGCCGAGCTCGGGCTGTTCCCCCACGCGGCCGCTGGCGACCTCGGATCGGTCCGGGTGGGGGCCCTGGCCTACTCGCTGGACGCGGTGCGGGCCCACGCGGCGGCAGGCGACACGTCCCTGGTGGGTGCGCTCGAGGCCCTCGGGGCCGCCCTGGAATGGGACGACGCCGAGGCGCCCCTGGAGCCCGGGCGAACGGACGCGGTCCGGATCATGAACCTCCACAAGGCCAAGGGGCTCGAGGCGCGCGTCGTGATCCTCGCCGAACCGGGCCG
>JBDHLD010000267.1:0-3391 GCA_039586035.1 Gemmatimonadota bacterium
GCGAATAGCGCCGTGGTAGACCGGCCCCGCCCATCGTGACGCACTGGCACCGGGGAGCACCGTAGATGCGACACGTGGGCCGCCCCCGCACGGGCCCCATGGGCCCCTCGACCACGCTCATGTTACTGCTGTCCGGTGGGTTGATCGTGGCCGCAACCGCGGTGTCCTTCAGTCTGCCGTCCGCCTTCCGACCCTACTTCGGCAATCTCGACCCGATCCTGGCGACAGCCGTCGCGGTCGCTGTGGCTGCAGGCTCCTTGGCGTACCTCACGTCGCGGGGTGGTTTCGCGTTTTCGGCGCCGGCGAAGCGCGTTGAGGGGCGACGCGTCGCGGCCACGGTCGCGACCCTGTTCGCGGTCGTCACCATCGCCGTGGATCTCGCCGGCGGGTTCCCTGAAGACATCAATGTCAGGCTGCCGGAAGCGCTCCTCTTCTATCCGGTCATGGCCTTCGTGGTCGAGGCCGTCTTTCACCTGGCGCCCCTCGCGCTACTCCTCCTCACGCTCGTGTCGGGTCTCGGGAAGGAGGCGCGAGGCCGGGTCATGGCGGGCTGCGTCGCGGCCGTCGTGGTGCTCGAGCCGGCGTTTCAGGTGTGGGCGAGTGGCCTGGATGCGCTGTGGGTGAACGGGTTCTTGGCCGTCCATCTGTTGGCGTTCAACGCCGTGCAACTCTGGCTGTTCAGGCGCTACGACTTCCTGACCATGTACGCGTTCCGGCTCGTGTACTATTTGCACTGGCACATCGTCTGGGGCTATCTGCGGCTACACGTACTGTTCTGACCGGCGAAGGGGAGCCCGCTAGCGCCGGGGAAGAGCCCCGCAGAGGCGGTTCAAGGGCACGAGAGTCTCACGGTGTGATCGTGTCCGAATCCCACCGGTCCGTTGTTCGAGGATACCACTGATATCGGGTCGCCTTGCCTCAGCGCGGCGAAGTGAGCGCAACACGTGGTCCCCGCCGCTCGGCAGGTGATTGTCCAGGATCACCGCGATCGGGCCGATCGTGGCGCAACTCGAAAGGCCGGGTTCAACCGCATCCTCGGAGCAAGCCCCGAGAAGGATGGTCGCAGCGAGCCCAAGACCCATTGCCGCCCCCCGCATCGCATGCTTGATCGCGACTCCCATCGCTACCTCCCGGTGGTGATGACCATCCATAGGAAGATTGGTCGAACAGACTGCCCCGTGTCTGTCGGGCGACACCCGTGAGCGGTAGTCGGAAACGGGACTTCGGTTGCAGCGGCAGGCGCGAACCCGGATCTTGGCGTGGGCGATCCGGACCGCACGGCACAGCTGTCGCGTGCAGCGCCCCTCTCTAGTCTTTGTCCATGCCCAGAAAAAAGAAGCGGCGGGAGCAGGGAGCCGAGCCTCGGCCCACCCCCGAGCTGAGCGGCCTCGCCCGGCTCCTCGTGGAGATGCCCGTGGAAACGCTGGATCTCCATGGGATGACCGCCGATCAGGCCGAGCGACGGCTGCTGCTCTTCTTCCAACGACACGGGGAGACGTCCCGGGGACAGGTGGTCCACGTCATCACGGGGAAAGGGTCAGGATCGGAGGGGGCTCCGGTCCTGCCGGGACTGGTCCGGGAGGTCCTCACCTACGACGTCGAGAAGACCGTGGCGGAGTTCGGCGGCCTCCCGGGCGGCGGCGGGTTCGCGGTACGGATTGCGGGGGACTAGGCGGGCGAAGAGCCCGTCATGCGGGCGTCTACTTCTTCTTCGGCTTCTTGGTCGGCTTGGGCTTCAGTGAGGACACGTAGTCGTAGCTCATCGTCAGGTAGGGCGCGAGGGCTTCGGTGAGCTCGAGGAGCGCGTCCGGCACGGTGACGTACTCCGGCATGTTGTGCCCATACGACCGGAGGATGGTGGTGTCGAACTCGGCCAGGAATGCCTCGCGCTCCCCCTTTGGCAGTCGAATGCCGAGCTTGGCCTCGGTCGAGAAGACCGTGAACATGTGGCCGTTCACGGACGTGTAGAGCAGGTTCTTGCCTTTTCGCTCGATCTCCGGATGGGTGGCCAGCAGGCGGTCGTAGGCATCCCTTTGTTCTTGCGAGACTGGCGTCTTGTCCATCGCTTCCTCCTCCGATCGGCCGCGCACGCGCAGCGTCCATGGCCTGAAGATGCGCCTGTCCGGCGGGGCGCGCGAGTAGCGGCGTCCGCTCTCTGGGCGCAGCAGCATCGTCATGGATCCGGGTTGCGAGGGTAGGCGCGACCTGCAAGCATCATCGAGCGTCGAGGTCGAGGTGCTTTGTGTCGGCGCCGCGCGCCGCTCATCTTGCCTGAAGCCGATCCTCTGAACCGGAGGCCACACCGTGTCCGTCACGACAAGCACCCTACTGGAGGAAGCCCTGGCCGGGTGGGTCTTCGCCCGGGAGGGGTTCTCTGCCGAGGCCCAGGCGATCCCGGAGGCGTCGTGGGATTATCGCCCTCACCCCAACGCGAAGAGCGTCCAGGAGCTGGTCGTCCACATCCTCCAGTCCGGAGAGATGATGGTGGGCGAGCTGACGCGACCCAACGGCGATTTCACGCGTCAGAGCCTGGAGGCGCACTTCGCCGAGCACGCGCACGGCATCCCGGAGGACGCCGCCCGGGAGCCGCTGGTCGGCCTCCTCGCCAGTCGGTTGACCGAGGGTCTCGAACGATTCCAGGGCGTGGGCGAGATCCACATGCTGCAGCGGATCCGTCAGTTCGATGGCACGTTCGCCACGCGGCTCTCGTGGTTCCAGCACGGGATCGCCCACGAGGAGTACCACCGGGGCCAGCTGGCGACCTACGCGCGCTGCCTCGGACTGGTGCCGGCGCTCACGCAGCTCATCTACGGCGCGGAGGCGGAGTAGGGGCACCGGCCGATGCAACCGCTCTTCCCAATCGCATAGGAGACAGAATGTATCGCGGGATCCTGACCCTCATGGCCGTGGCCGGAGCCGCCGCCGCGACCGCCGCCCCTGCGGCCACGCAAACCGTGGAGATCCTGCCGCAGCTGGGTGTGTCCACGGTGAAGTACGATTCGGACATGTTCGACTCGAGCACCGGCCTCGGTCTCGAGATTGGCGGGAAGCTGCGAGTCGGCCGACGGTTCTACGTCGAGCCCGGCGTCTTCTTCGCCTGGGGCGGTGCGGATATCTCCGACCAAACCGATGAGGGAACGCTCACACTCGGGGACTTCCGGGTGCCGCTGGTGGTCGGGCTCAAGGTCGTCGCGTCGCGGGCCCTGGAGGTCCGCGTCTTCGCGGGTGGCGGCGCCGCTTTCGTAACCAGCGTCTCGGGAGATGGTGCGCTCGAGGACGTGACCAGCGACGACGTCACGAGTACGCTATGGAACGCTCGGGTGGGGATTGGCGGTGACTTCACGCTCGTCTCCGCCGACATCGGGTACGACTTCGGCCTGACCGACCTGAC
>JBDHLD010000102.1:0-10747 GCA_039586035.1 Gemmatimonadota bacterium
GCCAACGAGCGCCTGACCTGTGACGGCCGCTGGACCGGCGCGCTGGATCCGGCAGACAGCCGTGTGATCTCGGAGACCCGGAACGGATCGGGCCCGTCCAGTCCGCCCAGCGACGAGGGAGCCGTGGGAGGCTATCCGTCGTACTCCAGAGGGACCGGTTGCACCGACCAGGATGGCGACGGCCTACCGGACGCGTGGGAGCAGCGGTTCTACGACTGCTCGACGTGTGCCGACGCCGCCGCCCCGGGACGAGACGGCTACCTGCTCATGGAGCACTACCTCAACGGCACCGACCCGAGGTAGTCCCCAACGCCCCTGGCTCGGGTCCTCGAACCCGGCCAAGATCCCGCGGATGTCGGCTTGACCGTTCCCAGCCGCGTGACTATGCTGCCAAGGCCGTTTCCGGCGCGAAGATGGACCGGCTGTACCAGGTCGTCCGGGAGCAGCGCTGAATCTTGGAGCAGTCTATGGGCGGTAGTGAGGCGCATCTCGAGGCAGGTCGGCTCGGATGAAGGCAGGGCTTGCCCCGGCTCGGTTCCTCACGGCCCCAGACGCCGCTCACGGCACCGGGCTATGGGGCCGCGGGAGTGGCATCCGCGCCTACGCCACCGTCGGTGTGTTCGCCCTGGGGACCGTGACAGGTGCATGCGGGGGTGATGGGAACCCAGTCGCGGCCACGCGCCCACCGCCCGGCTCGTCCGTCGCCGCCTCCGTCACCATACTCGCGGACGCGTCCAATCTCTGGGCCGGAGACGCGCTGTCGCTGAAGGCCGAGCTGAGGGACGAAAAAGGCGCGGTGCTCTCGGGCCTGCCGGTATCATGGGCCAGCTCGAATCCGGGCGTGGCGTCCATCAGCGGTTCCGGCCTGGTCGCAGCTCACTCCAGCGGCTCGACGACCATAACTGCCACGTCCGGCAACGGCCGCGACGAGCTCGAGCTCACTGTCGTCCCAGACCTCGTTCCCGCTTTTCCGGGCGCGGAGGGATGGGGGGCGACCGCCCTTGCAGCGTGTCGGCGACTGCCTCTACAGCTCCTCCGGGTCAGCTCTGCCGAAACGGACGGTCCGGGCAGTCTCGCCCAGGCCCTACGTGACATCCGCAGCGATCGCTTCACGGTGATCGTGTTCCAGACCGGCGGGCACATCGTCGCTCCGTCGGCCGACGGCATGCGCCTCTCCAACGGCTGCGTCTACGTTGCGGGGCAGACAGCTCCGGGCGACGGCGTCGTGATCGAGGGTTTCCCGACTGCTTTCTGGCTTCAAAGCACCGCGGACGAGGTGGCAGACGTGGTGCTCCGCTTCATCCGATTCCGCGGGAAGAGCGGGCGCACCAACAACAACCTCATCATCGCCAAGGGGCAACGTGTCATCCTGGACCACATGTCGTTCAGCTGGACCGACAACTATGCGCTTGCCCTGATCAGGTACGGCGACATGGATTTCTCGGGTACGATCAGCGACGTCTCGATCCAACATTCCATCGTCTCCGAGGCATTCGCCGCGCACCCCACGGGGATTACGATCAACACGAACGGCGCCCTCAAGGAAGACCCCGTAATCGGCATGGCGAACGTCTCGATTCACCGCAATCTCCTGGCCCACAACAGTCATCGAAACCCGATGACCGCGGCGGATAACGCCCTTGTCGCCAACAACGTGGTGTACAACTGGGACATCGGCGCCGGCATGATGAACCGGCGAGGTGCGGTCGATTGGGTGAACAACGTCGGCAAGGCGGGACCGATGACGGAGGAGCAGTACACGTACTTCGTCAACCCCTATTGCGACGAGCTCGGGGGTGACTTCTCCATCTACGCGGCTGGTAACGTCAGCCCAGTCAGCAACGACCCCGGGGGGGACAACTGGACCGACCCGACGCGGCAGGTGAGCTGTTACCGCGGTACTGGGGAATACGACGGTCAGGAAGTGCCGACGGATTGGCAGCGAGAGAGCGAACAGGGCTGGCGCTCGATCCCCTTCCCGATCGGCCTGTTGTCGGCCCAACAGGCCTACGACGCGGTGGTGGCGGACGTCGGAGCCAATGCGCGACTGACGTGTGACGGGCGCTGGAGCACGGCGCTGGACCCCGTGGACAGTCGCGTCATTGCAGAGACCCAGAGCGGGTCGGGGGTCTCGAGTCCTCCTCTGAGTGAGGCGGAGGTGGGTGGCTATCCCGTATACGATCCCGGGAGTGCATGCCCTGACGCCGACGCGGATGGGCTACCGGACGCCTGGGAGCAACGCCATTACGGCTGCACGGCCTGCGCGGATCCCGCCGCGCTCGAGAGCGACGGATACCGCCTGATCGAACACTACCTCAACGGGACAAACCCGGGATAGCCCGGCACTTCCCCCGTCGAGCCTCGGACGAAGATCGCGGTGTCACGCCCCCACGCCCACTACCGTCGATACGAGCCGCGCGACCGCCGCCCGGTTCTGGAGAGCTGATTCCCTGAAGCGTTCCGCAACCGGCAAGCGGGGCCGCTCATGCCCCTTCAGGCACGCCGACAGTCGGGATGGCAGTCCGTTCGCCACAAAATCACCGGGCTCTCCGCAGAACTCCTCCTCGCCAATCGCTCTGTAGAAGCGACGGATCTTCGGGTGGCGGCCGACCGCCAGCACCGGAATCCCGAACGCCCGCGCCACGATCCCCACGTGGAGCTTCGACGTGATCACCACGTCCATTTCGGCGATTTGCCGTACCGTTTCCATGGGATCGCGGTATTGGATGACCGTGGTTTCGGGGAAGCCAGCGCGTAGCGTGCGCTCAGCGGAGGCCGACTCCGTGGCGTGCTCACCGAGCTTTCTCTGGTCGTGGAGGTAGAAGAAGCGTGGCTCGGAATCAGTTGGGCGCTCCGATATCACCCGCTCGATGAGGGTCATGAGCTGGGCGCGCGCTCCATCGCCCAATCGATGCACGTGGCACCCGATGTTGAAGCCACCGTCCGACCTGTTGTCCACCTCCATACCTGCAAGGCCCGAGATGGCCAACGCGGCATCCAGATGCATTGTTGCTCGCGCCGATTCGCCGCAGAGGCGCTCAGCGTACGTGAGCGACTCGGCGTTCCTGACCACCACCTCGCCAGCGGTGGTGAGGATCCTCTTCACCGCGCGCCGATACACCGGGTTGACCAGCGGCCCGACCTCGAGACCGAAGACCCCGTGCCGCAGGCCACGCCGCCGTGCAGCCTTGGCAACGGTCCAGTAGACACGGTGGTTCCTCAGGGACCTGAGATGACGCTTCAGGTGCAGCCTCGACTCTCCGTATCCGTCCGCGAAGTACCCTCCGCCGCTGAAGACCAGGAGAGACGCCCGGTCGAGCTCCTCCCTGGCTGATCCGCGGAGAACCCCGAGTTGGCTGATTCGGAGGTGACTGACCGAGATCGAAGGATCGACGTCTTCGATCCAACGTCCATAGAGGTCGGTCAGCAGCTCGTCTCCGAAGTTGTTGATTCCCTCGATCGAGCTCGCGCTACAGGTGACCACGTTCACATCGGGCATTGGCGAATCGCTATACGGCTTCAAGTCAGTGGTCGACTCCGCGCGGTAACCGGCGGCTCTACCGCCGCGCGCCAGAGTGCAAAACGGCGATCCGTTTGCGCACGGATCGTGAGTGACGTCTCGGCGAAGGCGCGGGCCTTCGCCCCGAGCGTCGCCAGCCCGTCCGCTCCACCCCCCAATAGGGACGCCACGGCCCCTACGATGGTCTCTTCGGAGATGTCGTCGACGACCCGGGCGAAGTCCCGACCGCGGAGGAAATCATTGCTGATCCCGGTACCCACGACGCATAGACCCGTGGCCAGGTATTGCCGGACCTTCAGCTCCGACTGTCCCTGCTCCTCGGGTCTTCGAATCGACAGCCCCACGTCAAGGCCCGCCATCAGGCTCGGAACGTCTGCGTAGTCGGCTTCGCCGTACACCGTAACGGCTTCAGCGACTTCGCGATCGCGAGCATATCGGCGGCAATCGGCGGCGTCCCCGCTGTCTCCGACGATCAGGCCTCGCATGCGGTGCATCCCCCGCATCCCGGCGACGACGTCGATCACCTCCCTGCCTCCGCGTGTCATGGGTTTGGTCCCCACGTAGCCTACCACCCGCTCGTCGGAGGCGAATCCCAACTCCTGGCGTGCCCTCGATCGCTTTGCGGGCGTGAATACCTCGGCATCGACGCCGTTATCGACCACGTGGATCCGGTCGGCGACATCCGGATGAAGGCGGATCCCCGCCTCGCGCTGGGATTCGCTGACGACGTCGACGCAGATCGCGCCGCGGAGCAGCCGACGCCACATCGCTTCGTTCAGCGGTCGAAACGGCTTTCGCCAGGCGCTTCTGCCATAGAACTGCGTGAAGGTCAGATCACCGGCGGTCTTGAGGGCGTATGGGGCCCTCCCGCTTCGCGCCAGGACATATTGAGGCAGGGGCAGTCCACCCGCTCGCATGACGATCAAGTCCGGTTGGAAACGCTCGGCGGCGCGCCGAACCACGGAGCTGCCGGACAGATTGGCCCGGACCCATCCTCCCAGGGATCGAACCGACCGGCCACACGGGATCGACGTGACTCCCAACTCGGCCAGCTCGCCGGGCATCCCCCGCGACGGCTTCGGGAGGACCGCGTGCAGCCCAGGACCCATGCGCGCGAGCAGCTCCCCCAGGAAACCGCGCTCGTTCACGCCCGGTCCGTTCGGAAGGCTGACGTCAACCAGCGATGCATAGAGAATTCGATCGAACATCATCGTGACTCGAGGACTCGGGCCCGGGGTTCCGTTGCGAACCTCCCCTTCACGCGTCGCCCCTATTCACACGGGTCGACCCGCCGGTTATCTGGCCGTAGAGGCGCACCAGAGCTTCGGCGCTTCGCTTCCATCCGAATTGGCTTCGCGCGCGTGAGGTGGCACGCTCACCCATGGCCTTCCGGCGCGGTTCGTCGACGATCAGCTCGGTGAGCCCCCGCGCCAGGGCGTCCACGTCACCCACAGGACACAGCAACCCGGTCTCCCCATCGATCACGGCCTCGGGAATACCGCCGACGCTGGTGGCCAGCACCGCGAGCCCGCATGCCATCGCCTCGAGGATCACGTTGGGCAGTCCTTCGTTGTGGCTTGGCAGCACCAGGATGTCCGAGGCCCGCAGCCATGTGGCCACCTCCGCGTGGGGCACGGCTCCGGGGGCGATCACGCGCTGTTCGGTGCCGGCGGCCCAGGCCGCCACCTCCGGTGCCATGGGTCCGTCACCGATCACAGCAAGCCAGCTCTGGCCGACCGCACTTGGGGCGACCCTACCGTACGCCGCCATCAACTCCGGAAGTCCCTTGGTCGGGACCAGCCGCCCCAGGAAGCAGACCCCGACACCCGCTTCGGGGAGCCCCAGGGACCGTCGGCTGGACGAGACGTCGCTCGCGGGGAAGAAGCGGCCTTCATCCACGCCGTTGTAGACCACCTCGACCGGATGACGTGGCGCGGCAAGCTCGGTCATCTGGGCGGCGAGATCCTCACTCACCGCGACCAATCGGTCTGCCTCCCGGAGGACCTGCCTCACGAGGGCACCGACCTTGGGAAGCCGCCGGGGATGCGTGTGAACGTCCGAACCCAGGGCGGTGACCACCACTGGAACGCCCAGCTGGCGAGCCAGCGCGGTCGCAGCGATACCGTTGGGGTAGAGTCGATAGGCATGGATGACGCCTATCGGTGCCGGAGACTCCCGTTTCATGGCCTGGCGTACGGCCCGCGTAACGAGCGTCGCGGTCGCGCCCGCGGCAAGCCGCACGGGCAGGTTCCAGTGGGGCGCGTCGATCACGAGGGTGCCGTCGTCGACACGGGAGGGCATCGCCGCGAAGCCCCCGGAACTACCGAAGTTGCGGTGGAGTCGCGCCCGCGGCCGGATGACGGTCGGATCAACGCCCTCCGCCCGGAGGGCGGCGACCTGTCTGTGGATCGACTCACCGGCGCCGCCCCAGCCATCCTTCGCGTACATGTCGGACACGACGAGAACGCGTGACGGCGCGGCCACCGAGGGCGATGGGTCGGGTGGCGTCATCGCCTGCGGGCCGCTCCAGGCACGGAGGCCACCCCGGTCCCCCCGCCCTCGAGTCCCCGCCGCGAGCGCTCTGCCAACTCCCGATAGAGGCTCGAATAGCTATCCAGACTCCGGTCCACATCGAGCTCACGCGTCACCCAATCGCGCGCGCTGGCGCCCAAGGCCGCTCGCCGCTCCGGGTTCGCCAGCAGCTCGATCACCGGGTCCGCGAGCGCTTCCCTTTCGGCCACGACATACGTGTCGCCCGGTCTTCCGAACTCGGCTGGCAGACCCTCGAATCGGGTGAGAACGCTCGCCACGCCACATCCGAAGGCCTCCGGTACCACGTTCGGCATGCCCTCCCTCCGCGAGGGAAAGACGAACACGTCAGCCACCTGATGGTATTGCTCGACGGCGGAGACTCTCCCGGTGAAGGTGACCCGATCCTCCGCTCCGGACGCGGCGAGCGAGGCCAAGAGCGACTCGTGGAACGACTTCTGATCGTCGGCGGGCTGCAGGTCGTTCAAGTGAGGTCCCACGAGGACGAGGCGAGCTTGTGGGCGTGCGAGCGCGATTTCATGCCAGGCCGCGATCAGGGAATCGATCCCTTTTCGTCTCTCCAGGAACCCCCCGACGAAGAGCACCAGCTCCTCATTCGGACCGAAGCCCAATCGTCCCTTGACCTCGGCCCGCTGCGCTGGACCAAGCGGTCGAAAGCGCTCCAAGTCGAGGCCGTTCGGGATGATCTCTATCCGAGTGCGGACGCCCAGCGCTCGAAGCTCGTCCCGCATGACGCCGGTGCTCACGACGACGCAGTCGAGCACTCGCAACGGCAGTGACCAGGAGAGATTCTTCAGCCGCCCCACGGACGGATCCCGCATCATCGTATGCGTGAAGACCGTCGGGACTCCAGCGCGCCGTAGCCGGAAGAGCTGCGGAATCGAGGATTCGTCCACGTTCAGCAGCTGAAGCACGTGTGGCCGAGGTTCCCGGCAAGCGTAGGTGGCCAGTGCCCCATCGAACTGCATGGCCATCCGCCGTCGGCTGCCCTGCCGGACCCTGACCCGCTGCACGGGAATGCCGTCGACGTCGTCGGGCGTCAGAAGCGTCCCCGGCTTTTCTCCCAGGCCAGGCGCCTCGTCCCCCCAGGACCCAGAGAAGACCCTCAGGTTCACGTCACGGGCCCTCAAGCCTGGGGCGTACCGTTGGAATCGGAGGGCCGGGCCGGCGTAGACGGGATGGAACCGGAGGGTGCCAAGAAGCAGATCGAGCGGTGTCGTCAACTCGTCTCCTGCAGTGGACGGTCGTAGTGGATGCGGAGGCCACCGAGCGCCGTGATCAACGGCGATCCTGGTGGTGAAGCGAGTCGAGAAGCTGTTGGACCCCCGTCAGCGAGGCAGGGTCGAGCATCATGCGGGGCTCAGCGCCGTCGGTGCGGAAGCGATGTGCGGTACACTCCGGTCGGTCCAGGGGCGCCCTCCAGACGGTCCGGACCGACCTGCTGCCGATAGGAGCGCGGGGGCGATCGCTCCAGGGGGACGGGGGCGCCTCTACGCCTGAGGCGAGGTCGGGAATTCGCGTCCCGATCCACGAGCCTACCAGCCGCGAGAACCAGCCCCAAGATCAGCCAGAAGAACTTGTTGGTGTGCGTCTCGTCGTAGAATCCGATGAGCAGCTGCACGACAAACGCCAGGCCGATCGCGTAGGTCAGCATGAAGCGCTGTGACGCCGGATCTCCGCGATACAGCAGCCACCCCCGCCAGAGACCGCGCGAGGCAAGGAACAAGAGCGCACCCCAGAGCAGAAGCCCGGGAATGCCCAACTCCGCCAGAATGAGCGGATACGAGCTGTGGGCGCTTCGCGCGTTGAGGTAGAACCGATCGCGTCCCGTCACCTCGAACTGGTACCTGTCACGGAAGTACGAGCCATAGTTGGCGTATCCCACCCCTCTGACCGGGTGGTCGGCGAAGATGGCCAGGGCCACCTTCATGTGGTAGCCGCGGCCGCTCATTCTCGGATCGAGGCTGTCGTCCGGGGACACCATACCCTGTACATAGGGACCGATCGTCTCGATGCGGTCCATCACCTTGTCGGCCGGAATGATGGCCACCCCTGCGATCACGGTCACTGCCACCATGATGGCGAGTGGCGTACGGCCCACGCCGGTCCTGAGGGACTCCCACAGCACGAGCGTGAACACCAACGGGATGAGGAGGAAGCCCATGCGAGACAGGGTGCTCGTGACTCCGAGCACCGCCAGTCCCAGATACACGACACCGATCACCCGCCACAGGGTGCGTTCGCGGGGGGACCGCACCAGGTAGAAGCCGAAGGGCATCAACGTCACCAGCGCCATCGCGGTCGCGTTGATTCCCCCCGTTACCCCCTCGCCCGCCCTGCGTACGCCCAGGCTCAGCGTCTGGCTGACCGTCAGCAGAGCAGCGGCCATTCCGGAGAGGACCAGGACCCGCACGATCCACTCGACGGCGTTCCACGAGCGCAGGAGGTCGAACATCACGACGGCGAGCGCCAGAAGCAGCACCAGACGCTGTAGCTGACCCTGGACGCCCGCGAAGTACTCGGCCCACCAGAGTGACACCCCGGCGAGTCCGACGAACGCCATCGCCGCCCAGATCCACCGCTCGGTGAGCAGCGGCCACCAGGACTCCTGGCGAAGGAGTCTGACCACCGTCCAGGACAGCACCACGAATGCACCGACCAGCTTGGTGATCGTGTTGCCGCCCACAAGGAAGACGGCCTCCAGGGGAATCGTGAACACCAACAGAGCCACGCCGACGGTGGGATTGAAGAACAGGAGGAATCCCCCCAACGCCGCAGGCACCACGATGAGGGCGAGGGGTCCGAGCAGACTGGCGGCCAACCCGATGACGGTCGCGAACAAGACGAACACGACTGGCAGGACCGCGGCCTTCGGTCGCTTCATGACTTCAGCCTAAGCATGATCTGTCACAGGTGAAGTCCTTACATACCCGCATGTTGAGTCCCCGTATCCGTCCGACTCGTGATCGCACGTCACAGCGTCGACACTATCGTGGAGAGCGGGCATTCGCCATCGGGACACCTGGGCCGGGGTAGCGGCTACGAAGCTCCCGACCCAACGCCAGGCCCTTGTGGACGCACTTGTCGGAGTTGATGTACTCCCAGTCTCCGAAGCGGCCCACGGTATGGATGTCGTGCTCCTCGAGCCATCCACGAATGCCCGCCACGAGCTCGGGACGCTGATGCGTGTACACCGGGTAGGCGTATTTCACGTCGACGTGGCTTCGCCACACGATGTCTTCCGGACCCTTCAAGATACCCAGGTCCGTGAAGAACTCGATCTGTCGGTCCGCGATGCGCTCGACGTCCACCGGCTTCTCGGGCGACAGCGACACCTCGCACATGATGGCGTGCCGATCCCGTGCCCGCAGGCCGTCGGACGAGTTGTGGTTGAACGCCATCTTGTGGGCGGGGATGTCGGGGTCGGCCGAGTAGATCCTCTGGATCTCCGTCTCGAGGCGTCGGCCCACGAGCAGCAGCTCGACCCGAAGTGACATGTATTCCAGAGCATCGGCCATCGCTACGACCTGGGCCGGCGTTCCCTCGACGACCCGGACAAGCTCGGGCAACGGCATCGTGGTTACGAGGAAGTCCCAGCTGAAGGCGCGACCATCACGGGCGTGGGCGACCCGGCCCACCGGATCGACGCGGACGATTTCAGTGTCCGTCTGGACCTCCGGCACGTGGTGCGCCAGTGCCCGGAAGATCTCGACGAATCCCCCGTCCTGCGGGTAGCCGACGCGTGTATCGGCCTGCAGAGGCTTCCGTGCGCCGCCGCTCGTGTCGAACCGCTCCTGCTCTCCTTTGGGCGCCGCGACCCGCTCGGCGGTCCATTCGCACGAGATCTTCTTGATGTCCCGCGCCCACAGCTTCCGGTTATAGGGCAGCATGAAGTGCTCAGCGATGCCCTGCCCGAACTTCTGAACGATGAACTCCTCGAAGTTCCGGGGCGGGGGCCCCTCGGCCGCCTGGGTCACGGCCCTGAGGCCGGCTTCGCACTCGGCGACGACGGCTGGATCGGGTATGGCGTCGAAGCTCTTCTGGAAGGGGTACGGCAAGAGCGTGCCGTGGGAAAACACCCGAGCGTCCCTCTGCTGCAGGAACAAGCCGCCATCGAGCACACCATCCACCAGCTCCCTCACGTGGGGATGCGGCGTATGGAACGAGTGTCCACCGATGTCGAAGAAGCCCCCGTCCTGCTCGACGGAGCGACAGAGACCCCCGACTTCCTCTTCCTTCTCCAGGACCAGCGTGTCGCCCTGGAGCTCGTGAGCCACGGCAAGTCCGGCCGGCCCTCCGCCGATGATCAGTCCTCGAACGCGTCGCATATGTTCCCGTTTCATGATGATTCGCAGTCGTTGGCGAGGGTCGGTTACCGGCCCAGCGCCGCTACAGGTATCCGAGCGCCTCCAGGCGCTCTTGCAGATCGGTGAGATCCGACGCTTCGCTGACCACACGTTCGGGCCAGGAGCCGAGCCCCTCCGCCATGGCCGCGGTGCAGCGCTCCAGGATCTCGGGCAACTCCTCCGTCCGGTCGTGGATCTCTTCAGGGTCCTCGATCAAGTCGTACAACCATGTGTTGCCGGATCGATCCATCACCAGCTTGTGCCGACCGTCGGAGGCGGCCCGCAGCGGCCGGTTCAGCCGAGCCGTATCGACATCGGGGAAGCGCCGCTC
>JBDHLD010000268.1:0-2608 GCA_039586035.1 Gemmatimonadota bacterium
TACTCGATGATGTCGGTGACGACGCCGGCGCCGACGGTGCGGCCGCCCTCGCGGATCGCGAACCGGAGCTCCTTGTCCATCGCGATCGGCGTGATCAGCTCCACTTCCATCTGCACGTTGTCGCCCGGCATCACCATCTCCACGCCCTCCGGCAGGTGCGCCGCACCCGTCACGTCCGTCGTGCGGAAGTAGAACTGCGGTCGGTAGCCGTCGAAGAACGGCGTGTGACGGCCGCCCTCGTCCTTCGTCAGAACGTAGACCTCCGCCTTGAACTTCGTGTGCGGCGTGATCGAGCCCGGTACCGCCAACACCTGCCCACGCTCGATCTCGTCCTTGCCCACACCACGAAGCAGCAGCCCCGCGTTGTCGCCCGCGCGTCCCTCGTCCAGCAGCTTGCGGAACATCTCCACTCCGGTCACCACCGTCTTGCGGTCCGCGCCCATCCCCACGATCGCAACCTCTTCGCCCTGCTTCACGATCCCGCGCTCGATCCGGCCCGTCGCAACCGTCCCGCGGCCCGTGATGCTGAACACGTCCTCCACCGGCATCAGGAACGGCTTGTCGATGTCGCGCTCCGGCTCCGGAATGTAGGAGTCGATCGCATCCATCAGCTCCGCGATGCACTCCACGTCCGCGCCCTCGCCCTCGGCCTCCAACGCCTTCAGCGCGCTCCCCTTGATCACCGGAATGTCGTCACCAGGGAAGTCGTACTCGCTCAGCAGCTCCCGGACCTCCAGCTCCACCAGCTCCAGAAGCTCCTCGTCGTCGACCATGTCCACCTTGTTCATGAACACGACGATGTACGGCACGTTCACCTGACGTGCCAAAAGAATGTGCTCGCGCGTCTGGGGCATCGGCCCGTCCGCCGCGCTCACCACCAGGATCGCCCCGTCCATCTGGGCCGCCCCCGTGATCATGTTCTTCACGTAGTCCGCGTGTCCCGGGCAGTCCACGTGCGCGTAGTGACGGTTCTCCGTCTCGTACTCCACGTGAGCCGTCGCAATCGTGATCCCGCGCTCACGCTCCTCCGGCGCCTTGTCGATGTTGTCGAACGCCACCGCGTCCCCACCGAACTTCTTCGCCTGCGTGTACGTGATCGCTGCCGTCAACGTCGTCTTCCCGTGGTCCACGTGCCCGATCGTTCCCACGTTCACGTGCGGCTTCGTCCGCTCGAACTTCGCCTTACCCATCGTTCCCTCGTCCGGTTAGTGAGATCAGTGCGATGGAAATCTCGTTTCTGTTGCTGCCGGCCCTACGCGACCGGAGAGCTCCGACCGGGATTTGAACCCGGGACCTCCTCCTTACCAAGGAGGCGCTCTACCACTGAGCTATCGGAGCGATCGGCGCCGGACCCTCGGGTCCTTGCCAGAAGCGGGAGACGGGACTCGAACCCGCGACCCTCAGCTTGGAAGGCTGATGCTCTAGCCAACTGAGCTACTCCCGCGTCGCGCCCCCGTCCCACCAGGGAGGGAGACCGATCCATGGTGGGGGGAGGATTCGAACCTCCGAAGGCTCTGCCAGCAGATTTACAGTCTGCCCCGTTTGACCGCTTCGGTACCCCACCCCGATAACGGCGGGCTGTCTTGGTCCCGCCATACCCATCTGCAAAAAAAAGACGCCCCTCGGTCCCGAGGGGAAGCCTAAGCAAGTGAGCTTGATAAACTAGCCAGGGGTTCGGAGTGATTCAACCCCCGGTCGGGGCGAGAAGAGAGAGCCGGCGAGGGGACTCGAACCCCTGACCTGCTGATTACAAATCAGCTGCTCTACCAGCTGAGCTACACCGGCGATGCGAGGGTGACGACCACCCGTCGCGATGGAGGAAACGATGCCGCAACGGCCACGGGAAGTCCAGTACCGGGAGGTCCCGGGGCGCCCGGCCGGGTTGCCCGGCCGGGCGCAGTCGAGGTAAGGTGGCCTCCCACGAACAACGCGACTTCGGCCCCGGGGGCCGGACTCACCTTCGCATCGCACCGGGAGCCTCGTGTCCAGCTTCACTCCCCTCGACTGGTTCTGGGCCACCGCGTTCCTCCTCCTGATGGTGGGGGGAGCCATGCTCTTCTATCGGCTGGCCAGGCGGTCCGAGTCGGACTTTTTTCTGGCCGGGCGCTCCCTCCCGTGGTGGCTTCCGGCATCCTCGGTGTTCAGCACCCACACGGCCACCGACACCCCCATGTGGATCACGGGCACGGTCTACGCCCACGGCCTGAGGGGACTCTGGTATACCTTCTTCACCGCCTGGACGGCCATCGGATCGTTCGTATCCGCACGCATCTTCCGTCGCTCCCTGGCGTACACCCAGGCCGAATGGCAGACCCTGCGGTTCGACGGACTCGGAGCGGAGCTCCTCCGGGGATGGATGGCCGGCTGGCAGGTGTTCATGAACATGTTCATCCTGGGCTGGGTCGGGATGGCCATGGGCAAGGTCGGGGCGCTGGCCTTCGGCTGGCCCATCTGGTACGGGCTCGTCATTCCCACCGCGCTCACGGCGGTCTATACCATGATGGCCGGGTATTGGGGTGTGGTCATGGGGGATTTCCTCCAGGGGATCGTGGCCGTGTTCGCCATCGTCTTGGTGAGCCTGGCGGGGATCTACGCCGTGGGGGGTCCG
>JBDHLD010000269.1:0-2598 GCA_039586035.1 Gemmatimonadota bacterium
GGTGCTGGTAGCGAACGCGGTAGCCCCGAAAACCAGGGTGAGCATCCGCATCCAGACCACTTCATAGACCAGGCCGCAGGCACCCGAGCGGAAAAAGAGGGCCAGGATGGTCAGCCGGAGCGCCCCGGCAGGTGGGGCGGGGGGATCGGCTCCCCCCGGATTGTTTTTCTAGTCGCTGGCCAACTTCCGCTCCTCACAATGACTCGGTACAACCTTCTATGAGGTCGCATCCGTCAAGTCCCCGTGCGTAGTGCGCACGAGCCTGGTTCGAATCGTCGTCAGTCGTTCGATCCGTTTGTCCTCTCTCGACCGGTGGCCTCGGTCGTAGGTGTCGGGCCTCGTCGTGAGGCCTCGGACGACCTTCTATCCGTGCCGGCTCTTCCGTCGTGCTGTCCGGTCACCCGATGCTGCGTCCGCCGCGAGGCGTCTGTTGAAGCCAGGTGAAGGAGCGGACCCCATCTCTGAAGCGGGCCTCCTGGGAGGACCCCGGTTGCCTGTGTCGGGCCGCTTCTCCGGTCGTCTGTCGTTCTTCGTTCGGTCAGGTTTTGAGCGTCGCTCCCTCCGGAATCACGCCCGTCTCGAGATAGCGCCATAGCTCGATGAGGAGACGCCGGGCGAGGGCGACGATGCCAGTCTTGCGCAGGCTCGAGCTGCCCGCGCCATACTTCCGGTTGTACCAGCGACTCAGAGCGCTGTCGGGCTGGTGACGGAGCCAGGCCCATGCAACCTGGACCGCCATGTGGCGAACGTGACGGTTGCCGGCCTTGCTGATGCCCTGGTCGTGGCTCGTGGCCCCGCTCTGGTAGTTCGCGGGGGTCACACCGGCCAGGCCAGCGACCTCTCTCCGGTTGTTGAAGCGGCGCCAGCCGAAAAACTCCGTGACGAACACCCAGGCACTGTTCTCGCCGATCCCACCCAGCAGCAGGAGTTGACGAACCTGCTCGACGTCGTCGGCCGTCGAGAGCCTCAGGAGCTCACGTCGATTCCGTTCCAGGTGAAGAATCCCCTCACTTAGCCACGTTCGTCGTTCCCACGCTCGCTGGAGTCGGTCTCGTAGCCTCGGCGGAAGCCTCGAGCCATCCCACAGTCGGATCTCGTCGATCCGCTCAACAAAGTCCTCTCGGAGCTGGAGCCGCACTCCCTGCGTCGCCAACAATCCTTTGATCCGGTTTGTCACTCGCACCCGGGCCCGCTTCAACGTGGTCAGCTCCCGGTGCAGATGCCTGGCGTCCTCGGCCTCGATGGACGGCACACGAACGACGCTCCACACGTCCTTCTCTCCCGCCTCGTAGCGCATCAACATCCGGAGCAGCTTCTTGCCGTCCAGCCGGTCCGCCTTCACCCGCCGCTTCCGACGGTTCACCTCGATGCTCGCCGAATCGACCACCCGGTTCTCGATTCCTTCCGAGACCAGCCAGCGGTGCAGCCAAAAGCCTTCGCGTCCCGCCTCGTAGCAGCTCACCGTGCGCCCTCCCACGACCCCGAACCGCCGCTTCGTCTCCTCGATCTCCCCGAGCACCGCTGCCCGGTCCCGGGGACGCACCCGCCGTTGTCTCGGCGGCCGCCCCATCCCCGTCCCCATCGTCAGCGTCCAACGCAGGTCATCCAATTCGAAGGCTACATGCAGGACTGGTTTGCCTGGCCTATCTTCAATCTTGCTGGTCGTACCTGTCCCCATTTCGGCTCCTCCTTCTCACGCCAATGAGTGTTGGAGCTTGACAGGTGCGACCGGCCCCCGGGTCGGCACAAGCGGCCTTCATAGCATCTCTGAACGTTAGGCGACTCGCGAGGGAGCCTGGAGCTGCGAAGTCCCGGTTTCTGTCTAGGATCATTAGAAGGAGTCAACAATGCGACGGTTTGCTGGCGGGCATGTCGTCAGGTCCCTGTTGATCCTCTGCGGAGTATTGGTGGGCCTAGCGGGATGCGAGGATCCGGGGCAGGCCATTGAGGCAGAAAACAGGAGAATCGTCTCGGAGATAATCCGAGAGGCTTGGAATGAAGGGAACCTTGAAGTCTTCGCTGAGTCTTTCGCCTCCGACTTCGTGTACCGGGATCCGGCTGCCCCAACCGCAACCGACCTGGATTCCTACAGGGCGTTCGTCTCCGGGATTCTCACCAGGTGGCCAGAGAGGTCACTGAGAATTGAAGACATGATTTCTGAGAACGACAAAGTCGTTGTCAAATACGAGTTTCGAGGTGTTCGCTCTGAAGTCGGGACTGACGAAGGTCCGGGAACTGAAGCGACCGTTTCCCATCCAGGGATCCAGATCTACCGCATATCAGAGGGCAAGGTGGTGGAGTTGGATGATATCTGGGATGCTCTCGGCGCATATCAACAGGCTGGGTATGAGCTTGTGCTTTCAGAGGGGCAGGATAGGCAGTAGAACCAACGGCTCGCTCGATCAGACGAATGGGACGGTGTCGTCCCGGCTTGATGGCAGCGAATCGCCTAACATCGCTGTTGCCGGCTCCGGCCGCGTGCGCGGCCTCCGACCCAACCGGCCATGAGCTAATGGACTAGGTGAAAGGAACGGATGGAACCCTAAGAAGCAGAGCCTGGGAACCGGCTGGTCTCGGCCGGTTCGGCAACAGCCGGAT
>JBDHLD010000034.1:0-38130 GCA_039586035.1 Gemmatimonadota bacterium
CGCCAGCCCCCGCTGCACCAGGAAGATGAAGCTGGCCATCGAGCGGGTCTTCGGGTCGAAGCGCTTCTCCAGGTACTCGTAGGCGGTGAAGACCTTGGACCGATAGAAGAACGGGACGAACACCACGCACAGCAGAACCATGACCAGAGGCTGGGGCAGGTATACCTGGATGAAGCCCATCCCGTCGTCAAAGGCCTGTCCCGTGGTGCCGATGAAGGTGATGGCGCTGGCCTGCGTGGCCATGACGGACAGGCCGATGGCCCCCCAGGGAAGCCGGCGGTTGGCCAGGAAGAAGCCCTCGACGCCGACGTTCTTCCGACTCTGGTAGTAGGCGAAGGCGAGCACGCCCCCGAAGTACACGAGGAAGACGGCCCAGTCGGGGGCAGTCATGAGGCGCTGAAATCCAGGGCCACGGTGAACCAGTAGAGGAGCAGGATCATGGCCAGCGTGGCCACGATCACCGCCGCGTAGAGGGCCCTCCAGCTTGGAAAGATGCCGATGCGGCCGTCGTCACCGTCTTCGGGCGCTTCGATCATCGAGGTGAGTCGTTCCACGCACTGGCCTTCAGCGACACCAGGTTCGCGAAGAGCCGGTAGGCGCCGGGCACGCCGGCTGGAAACTGGCGGAAGAACGATAGCGACGTGTACACGTAGACGCCCTCCCCCACGGGTGCAACCAAGAGGGGGCCGGTCTTGGCTTCCTCTCCGGTGTCGGCCATGGACAGCAGGGGCCGGTAGCGGGCGTCCCACTCGTCCGGGAAGTAGAGGCCGCGCTCCTGCACCCAGCCGTCGAAGTCCTCGTTGGTGATGCGATTCGGACCCGACAGCACCGGGGCCCCCGGCTCCAGCACGGTGACCGGCGCGTTCTCCTCGGAAACCCGGTCGCGGCTGATCTGGATGGGGAAGGGGCCATAGCCGCCCTGCGTGAACTCGCGCTGGTTGTACTGCACCACCACGGTGCCGCCGCGGCGGACGAAATCCAGGAGCTGGTCGTTGGCCGCCGCCAGGTCGGCGCGCGTCTCGTAGGCCCGGACGCCCAGGACCACAACGTCGTGGTCGTCGAACTGACCCGCCCGCACGGCGTCAGGGCCCAGCTCGTCCACCGTGACCCCCAGCTGCCGGAGCGCGGCCGGCCCCACGTCCCCCGAACCCATGATGTACGCGACGCGGAGGTCCGGTGTGACCCTCGCCGAGAACGCAGAGACCCTGGCTTCGGCCGGCGTGAACAGTGCGACCCGCTCGATGTGCGGGTAATCGACCAGAGCCACTCCCTCTTGATACCGACGACCGTCCGCCGTCTCGGCGACCGCTTTGAACACGTGCTCCCCTGTTGCCACCGGACCGGCGGGGGACACGCTGAACGTGAACGAACGGCTGGCGCCGGGGGCCTCGAGCGTGAACGGCAGACTCGGCGGCTCGGCGGTCCACCCGTCGGGAAGCTCGAGGGCGACCATGCCCTCGCTGCCTGAGACCGCCTCGCTGGAGACCACGACCGTCACCTGTCTCGAGCCGGCCACCTCCACGGGCCATACCATCCCGGGGGGCGTCACCGCCACCGAGACGGCGGGCACCACCAGCGGGGGCTTCCTGTACTCGCCCGTGGCCTTGTCCACGCCCAGGTACCGAGCCACCGCGATGGGTGCAACGTCGATGGGTGTCATGGTGGGGCTGTGGGAGACCCGCGCCCGAATGGTCCCCACAAGCAGCGGCGGATTCCTGGGAAGGCCCCACAAGGCGCGGTCGTCGGGCCAGTGATACATGGCCCTGTCCCGCTCCTCGGCCAGGTAGTACAGCCGGGAGACTTCCGCATCCGGCGGAATGGACAGTCGGTAGCTCCACCTCGCCAGCTCCCCCGGCCCAACGTCGGCCGGACCTTCGTTCTGGGAACCCGAGGGCCCCCCGAAGAAGCCCGAGCGACCCAGCTCGATCTCATCCGGCTCGGCCCACCGGGCGGTCCAGCCTCGCGGAAGAAACACGCGGGGCGTGGCTCCGGTCACCGACAGCCCGCCGCCATTCCACAGCTCGGCGTGTACAGTGACCTCTTCGCCAGGCACGAGCAGGTCGTCGTCGACACGGAGCTCGAGGGTAATGCCCGCGGCGGCGAGCATGGTCCGCTCAACCAGCGTCTGGCGGCGCTCCAACACGGTGATCAGCTCCAGGGGTGCCTCCGGCAGCGCGGCCACCTGCTTGGCTGCCACCCGCAGGTGGCGGAGCGCCTCCGCAAGGATGGGGGCCGACCGCCAAGGCTCCGCAACGTCCAGGCTGGACCTGGCCTCCACGATGGCGTCCCGGTAGCCGCCGAGCTCGCGCCGCAGCGCCTCCCGCTCGTTGCCTGCCACACCGGCCAGGATCGACACGAAGGCTGTGTCGACACCAGCGAAGGGCGAGTCGTCCTCCCGGAGACCCTCGGGACCGGTGACCAGCTCGATGCGGGACACTCGGGGGCCCGGAAACTGGCGTACGCCCATGTCCTGGGATCGGTGCATGCTGCGGCTCGCCATGCCCAACTGGAAGTGGGAGCGGCCCAGCAGGGGGTCGAAGGTGCCGGTGTGGACTTCCAGGACGGCGTCCCCACGCGTACGCCAGGCGCCTCGGTACAACTTGGTCGCCCGCCAGGGCTCGACCCCGTCGGTGAGCTGCTCCGGAAAGCGCTCGGGATCGGCCGCCGCCCTGAGAACCTCGTGGGCAACGATACCGGCCGCCTGGTGCTGCCCGTGGCCGTCGCTCGGCGTGCCGCTCCACTGGGACACGATCACGTGTGGCCGGAACCTTCGAACGATCCACACCGCGTCCGCCAGGACCTGGTCCTGCTCCCAGAACCGCAGCGTTTCCTCGGCGCTCTTCGTGTACCCGAAGTCGTAGGCGCGGGTGAAGAACTGACTGCCGCCGTCCAGCTCGCGCGCCGCGATCAGCTCTCCGGTGCGGACCACCCCGAGCCCTTCTCCCAGCTCCGGACCGATGAGGTTCTGACCCCCGTCGCCGCGGGTCAGGGAGAGATAGGCGGTCTCGGCACCCCACCGGCGGGAAAGAGCCGCCAGGAGGCTCGAGTCCTCGTCGTCGGGGTGCGCGGCGATCATCAGCACGCGCTTGACGCCGTCGAGCTGTCGCATCTGGAGCGCGACGTCCGCGGCTGTGGCGCCCGTGGTCGTTCCCTGCGCCGCTGCGGCATCCGGCAGCGAGCCCTGCCCGATTGCCAGGGCCAGGACCGCGTGCTGTGCAAGCGGGAGGAACCGCCGTCGGCGGGCGCGTGGGTGTCGTGTCATGGCGTGCAACCTAATCCCGGCACTTCTGCTCGCAAAACCGCGTGAGATCCGGCGGCGGCCTCGAGGCAGGTACCCGACTGATCGCCCGCGGCGCCCTGAACCGAGACACGGTGTTCTTGATTTTTGCTGTGGAAGCCGGGTCTATTGTCAGGTTCCCGATCAAGGCGGTCGGCTCCGGCAACGGTGCCTCCCGACCCCCGTAGCGCCGCCCGTGAGGGGCGGCCACCCGTGACTCGAGACAGGATCCGCCCGTGGCTATGACGCCCTCATCGACCGATCGCGGACAGTGGAGTGGGAAGCTCGGCTTCATTCTCGCAGCCGCGGGCTCCGCCATCGGGCTCGGTAACGTCTGGCGGTTCCCCACGTCCACCGCACAGGGCGGCGGCGGGCTCTTCGTCTTCATCTACCTCTTCTTCGTCTTCGCGATCGGGGTCCCGGTGATCCTGGCCGAGCTGTCCCTGGGGCGGGCCTCGAAGAAGAACCCGGTAGGCGCGTTCGCCAAGCTGGCGCCGTCGTCCTGGTGGCCGGCCGTCGGCGGGCTGGGCGTTCTGACGGGTTTCGGCATCCTGGCCTTCTATGCCGTCATCGCCGGCTGGACGGTAGGCTACCTGTTCCAGGCGATGACCGGCGCCTATGGCGCCCCGCTGTCCGCCGAGGAGAGCGGCCAGATCTTCACGGACCTGATCAGCAGCCCCGGGCGCGCCGTGTTCCTTACGGGCGTCTTCATGTTACTCACCATCTGGGTGGTGAGAGGAGGGATCTCCAAGGGGATCGAGCGCACGACGAAGATCCTCATGCCCGTGCTGTTCGCCCTGCTCATCCTGCTGGCACTTCGTGCCGTGACGCTGCCGGGAGGGATGGAGGGCGTATCGTTCATGTTCCAACCCGACCTCAGTGAGCTGAACGCCGGGGTCGTGCTTGGAGCGCTGGGTCAGGCCTTCTTCAGCCTGAGCCTGGGGATGGGCGCCATGATCACGTACGGCTCCTACTTTCCCGACGGCGAGAACCTGCCCTTCTCCGGCGTATCCGTGGCGATCTTCGACACGCTCATCGCCATCCTCGCCGGACTCATCATCTTCCCAGCCCTCTTCGCGGCGGGCGGAGACATCGAGTCCAGCGGGCCCGGGCTGGTGTTCGTGGTCCTGCCCACCGTGTTCGGAACGCTGCCCGCGGGCGGGCTGCTGGCCATCGCCTTCTACGCCCTGCTGGCCATCGCTGCGTTGACCTCGACCATCAGCTTGCTCGAGGTGGTGGTTTCCTACTTCATCGACGAGAAGGGGTGGTCCCGGAGCAGGGCGGCCTGGACCATCGGCGTGGCATGTTTCGCTCTCGCGATTCCGTCGGCCCTTTCGAACGGTGCCGTGCCGGCTCTGGCCAACATCTTCGGAACCGACTGGTTGACGCTGAACAGCATCGTGTGGGGGAACTACTCCCTGAGCATCGGGGCCTTCCTGACCTGCATCTTCGTGGGGTGGAAGTGGGGAATGCCCAAGACCTTCGAGGTCCTGGAGCAGGGCGGGCACGCGCTGCCGGGCAAGAGCGCCCTGCGCCTGCTGATCATGGTGATCTGCCCAGTGGCCATCGTGGTCACCTTGGGGTTCATCGTGATCACGGGGAACTACCTGTAGGAGGCCGGGCCGGGAGCCCGACCGACTCAGGACGGCTCGGCTTTGCGGGCTCCCACCCGATGACGGGACGCCCAGCCGAGACCAGTCCGGTGCGCCTCGGACGCCGCGTCTCGCGCCGCCCGGGACACGCCGTGGTCGGCAGCTTTCGGAGCGCCTTACGCTTCTGAACCGATACACCGTCCGGGTGTATCGGAATGTCTTGCTCGGCGTGCGGCGACATGACGCACGCCTCGCGGTGAACCTCGACCCCAATCGCTGTCCATGATCGACGATCTCAAGACCCGCGCCATCGAGAAGCGCCCTGCCACGCTGCGGTTTCAAGGCCGGATCCTCTACCTGGTGGACGACGCCGACCTGATGCGGGACCAGCTCTACGGGGGCCGGAGCCTCGAGCTCACGGACGAGCTCCGCGAGAAGCTGAGGGACCAGATCAGCACTGACGAGATCACGCCGGCCTACATCTGCTACTTCTACGACGAGACGCTGGGAGACTTCCCGTATCTAGGTTTCATGGCCCGCAGCCCGGTCACCGGCGAATTCGAGTTTCCCGTCGAGCGTAATGCGGTGAGAGACGGTGACTTCGTCTGTTCGGTAGCCGGGAAGCGCCGAGGCAAGGGGAGCAGCCGAGAAGCCAGTCCCTACGCCGAGATCAACGCGGGCATCCGCGTCGTCGTGGGCGAGAGCATCGAGCGGATCTACAACGAGAACTGCCAAAACCTGGGCGTGCTCACGACCACCGACTTCGACGTCATCGAGAGGATCGAGGCCGGCGAGGAGATCCCCCTGCGCGTCTTCACGGACGGTAAGGACGAGATCACACGACAGATCATCGAGTACGGGGGACTCTTCGAGTTCAACGTGGCCCGGCTGCAGGGCAAGGTCTCGCTGCCGGAGCCGGCTTGCGCGGTCGTAGATCAGGGTACTGCCGGGGCCGGCACCTCCGGGAGCCATGCCGCCGAGCCGACCGATGGCACCCCCCCCGGCCGAGACGCACGCCCTATGACCCTGGCCGAGAAGATCTTCGCCCGGCATTGGGTGGTGGACGCGGCCCGCGGCCAGACCGGTGTCGACTGGGTTGCCCCGGGCGAGGCCGGCTTTTTTAGAACCGACATTCGCTTTTCTCACGAGTACGTGACGCCCATGTCCGCCATCTTCTTCGAGGAGAAGGTGGGTCGGGACGCGAAGGTCGTGGATCCGGATTCGATCCTGTTCTTCCGGGATCACCTGACGTTTCTTCACAAGGTGATGACCCAGGAGCGCATCGAGCAGGGGCTGCTGGACGTTGCCAACGAGCTGGAGGTCAAGCAGCGGGAGTTCAGCGAGAAGCAGGGCATCCGTCTCTACGGCGAGCAGAAGGGCCACGTGATGGGATCGGAGGCCATCTGCCACTCGAAGATCCTCGAGGAGTACGCCGAGCCGGGCATGCTCATCATCGGCTCCGACTCCCACACCCCTCACGCCGGAGCGATCGGCGCTGTGGCGTTCGGCGTGGGTACGACGGCCATCTTCAATTCGTGGATCACCAAGGACGTGCGCGTCCGGGTCCCACCGTCGTTCAAGGTCGTGATCAGCGGCACGCCGGCCGACAACGTGACCGCCAAGGACTACATGCTCGAGATTCTCCGGCACCCCTACATCCGCGACGGACACGCCATCGGGCAGATCATCGAGTACGCCGGACCGGCGGTCGAGGCACTGTCGGTGGACGAGCGAGCCACCATGACCAACATGGCCGCAGAGGTGGGCGCCTTCACCGGAATCGTGGCGGCGGACCGGAAGTCCGTGGACTTCCTGGTGAACGAACGTGGAATGGACCGAGCGCGCGCCGAGGCGCTGGTGGAGGGAATGCAGTCGGACCCCGGTGCCGAGTACGTCAAGGTCATCGAGATCGACGCCTCTACCATCCGACCCATGGTGGCGCTACCCGGCGACCCCGGGAACGGTCGCTTCCTGGACGAGCTCTCCGATGAGCCCGTGCGCATCGACATCGCGTACGCGGGCTCGTGCACGGCGGGCAAGAAGGAAGACATGGACATGTACGCCCGCGTGTTCCGGGAGGGCTACGAGAAGTGGGGCCTGACCGTGCACCCGGACGTGGAGTGCTTCGTACAGTGCGGCTCCATCGAAGTCCGGGAGTACTGTCGGGAAAAGGGGTACCTGGACCTGTTCGAGAAGGTGGGCGCCAGCTTCATCGAGCCCGGCTGCGGGGCCTGCATCGCGGCGGGCCCCGGTACGTCCCTGTCCCCGGACGACGTCTCGGTGTCGTCGCAGAACCGGAACTTCCCGGGCCGGTCGGGGCCGGGTCAGCTCTACCTGGTCTCGCCCTACTCGGTCGCCGCGAGCGCTCTGGCGGGCTGCGTCGTCGACTGGGTGCCGGGGCGGGAGATCGAGCCGGTGGCCCCGCGGGAGCCGGCAGCGGTCTGAGTCTCGGCTTCCCCGTCGTCGGGGCATGCCCTCGCTTTGGCCCGCCGGTCGTACCCCCGCGTCCGTCGGGCGGTAGACGCGGCGCGCTCGTACGCCGTTGCGCACGTCCCCGCCCGGAGCCCACCTTTCCGTCCATTCCGTCGGCCGGCACGGGCACGGCCCGCTGACACTCCACCCAACTCCCGCGACGGACGCGTGCGATGTCCCCCTCACGACGGGCGTTCCTCCGCTTTCTCGCCGGCAGCCCGCTGCTGTCCCTGGCCGGCCTGCCGGCATGCACCAGCCGAGATGCCGTCGCCGGCCAGGTGGCGGACCGCACCGGTGGAAGCGGCGAGCTGGGCGACCTGATCACGGCTCCGGACGAGGCGCTCAACGTGTTCGACTTCGCCGCGGTGGCCGAGGCGAACCTACCCCCGGCCCACTGGGGCTACATGGCCACTGGTGTCGACGACGATCTGCAGCTCCAGGTCAATCGCGAGGGCTTCCAACGGTTCCATCTGCGTCCGCGACGCCTCGTGGACGTCTCGGATCCCGCAACGGGAGTCCAGCTTCTCGGCGAGCGCTGGGAGACGCCGATCGTGATATGCCCCTGCGGCAGCCAGGGCGCCTTCCACGAGGACGGCGAGCTCGCCACGGCCCGAGCAGCCCGATCGCGAGGCCACCTGATGATGCTCTCCAACGTATCCTCAACCGCCGTGGAGGACGTGATCGCGGCCCGAGGCGCACCCGTTTGGCAGCAGCTGTACCCGACGGACAGCTGGGCCGTGGCCGAGGGCGTCGTTCAGCGGGCCGAGGCGGCCGGGTGCCCGGTCGTCGTGCTGACCGTCGACCTCCAGCCGGGCGGCAACAGAGAGACCCTGGAGCGTTACATCCGTACCGACTCCAGGGACTGTGCTCGTTGTCACACCGGCCAGCGGAAGCCCATGTACGAAGGGCTGGATCTCACCGGAGCGGATGAGGCGCCCACCACCCTCACCTGGGACTTCGTGGAGCGGTTGCGCGCCGCCACCAGCATGCGGGTGCTCGTCAAAGGCATCGGCACGGCCGAAGACGCCCGCCTGTGCGTGGAGAGCGGCATCGACGGCGTGGTGGTCTCCAACCACGGCGGGCGCGCCGACGACTTCGGCCTGTCCACGGTCGAGATGCTGCCCGAGGTGGTGGAGGCCGTCGGTGGTCGAATTCCCGTCATCGTGGACGGCGGTTTCCGGCGCGGTACGGACATCCTCAAGGCCATGGCGCTCGGTGCCACCGCCGTCGGGATCGGGAGGCCGTACCTGTGGGGGCTCGGCGCGTTTGGGCAGGCCGGGGTGGAGGCCGTGCTGGATCTACTGCGGGCGGAGCTGGTGCTGGCCATGCAGCAGGCGGGGATTCCGTCGCTCGGGGAGATCCCCCCTGCCGCCATCGGGAAGCGCTCGTAGCAACGGCCGGCGCGCGCCCGGCTACCCCCGCGCGACCTCGGCCGCGATCACGGACGCCGGCCGCTCGGGCTGCACGCCCGACTCCACGTACGGCTTCAACGTCTCGGCCACCAGCAATCTCCATCCATCCGGCATGTGCTTCTCCACGCCGTCGCCGAGCTCGCCCGAGGTGTCGTCGCGGAATTTGAGGAGGGTGCCGCTGCCCATCGGCTCGAGGACGAAGCTCGTGAAGGAACGCCCGGGCCCGCCATAGGCCGCCGACAGATCACCGACCCACTCCAGCACGGCACCAGCCCGTACCGAAGTGACCGTAGCCCACAGCGCCCCTTCGCCGCCGCCCCAGTCCTCGAACACGCGCCCACCCACTCGCGGCTCGACGGTGAAACGAACCGGTGAAGGGCCAACGTAGAAGCCGGCGGGCCACCACGCCGCGACCTCGCTCGTCAGGGCCTCCCAGACCCGTTCGGGGGTTGCGTCGATGCGGACCTCCAGCTCGGTGGTCACGGTCCGGAATCTCCGACTCACGCTGTCATCCATGCCTCTCTCCTTGTCGGCCCCCGCGACGGTCTTGAGTCGCAGGAGGCGCTCGGCGGCAGCCACCTCGAATGGCGTGATCCACCGCCGCGCGATCTCCTGGATGGGTACCGGATTCAGGTGATTCCAACGCTCCCGTCCGCGACGCCGCACGTACACGAGATGAGCATCCACGAGCACCTTGAGGTGCTTCATCACACCGAAGCGACTCAGCTCGAACTCGCCGGCCAGATCGCCGGTCGTCCGGGGCCGCGTACGGAGCAGGTCCAGGATCTCCCGGCGAGTCGGATCGGCCAACGCCTTCCACACCGTCCCCGGGTCCCGATGCGTGAGTTCGGCTGGGATCAACATGTGACCTAATGGTCACATGTTACGCCGGAGCCGTCAAGGGATTGGCCGGCACCGCTCCAACCCGTGTCTTGTGGTGCCCGCACCGACCGCCCATCCTGGCTTCATGACGTCAGAGACCGTGACCTTCCGACCGGATCCCACGCTCTTCCCCTTCGAGTCCCGCTGGCTGGACTCCAGTGTGGGAAGGGTACACTACATCGACGAGGGCTCGGGTCCGCCCCTGCTCCTGCTACACGGCAATCCGACGTGGAGCTTCCTGTACCGGGGCATCGTCATCCGCCTCCGAGACCGATTCCGCTGTATCGCACCCGACTACCCCGGGTTCGGGCTCTCCACACATCCCGACGACTACGGATACACGCCGGCGGAGCACGCCACGGTCGTGGGTGAGCTGGTGGACCGACTGAACCTGGACGGCCTCACGATCGTGGGTCAGGACTGGGGAGGCCCCATCGGCACGCGCGTGGCCGTCGATCACCTGCCCCGGCTACGGTCGCTCGTCATGGGAAACACGTGGTACTGGCCGATGGACGCCTGGCACATGAGAGCCTTCAGCGCCTTGATGTCCTCCGGATTCATGCAGAACCGGATCCTGCAGAAGAACCTCTTCGTCGAGCGCGTGATGCCGGCCGGAGTGAAGCACCGGCTGGCTCCCGAGGTGATGGACCACTACCGAGGGCCGTTCCCGACGCCCCTGAGCCGGGTGGGGGCGGCTGAGTTCCCGCGACAGCTCACGCGGGCGGCTCCCTGGCTCCAAGAGCTCTCCGACGATGTGCGGATCCACATGGCCAACGTGCCGTTGCTCCTGGTCTGGGGCCTCGGCGACCTGGCGTTCACGCCGAGCTTCATGGACCGGTTTCGAGCGGACTTCGCCGGCGTGAGTCTTACCCGACTGGACGCGAAGCACTACATCCAGGAGGACTGCCCGGCTGAGATCAGCGAGGCCATCGGGAGATTTCTGGGGTGACGCGCTCGGCTCCGAGCTGACGCCGGGTGACGCGCCGGGTTCTCTGCTGACGCCGGAAGCCCCCGTCGGGGCGTGAGATCCCGCATTCCGTCATCTCTGGCCCCTCAACCTGCGAACCGCTGCCGGATCGTCACAGGATGGCGACCGCGGGCGTTCACGGCTCCACGGTCATCGGGTCGACTCGCGTGGGCGTCTCCCGACCGGACACGATCGTGTTCGCGCCAGCAGCGATCGCCCGGATGGTGTTGGTCAGGTGGTCCAGATCCAGCGTCTCCACGTGATCCGAGACTTGGTGGTAGTCGGTGTCAACGTCGATGGGCGTTGTGCTGATGGAGTGGGCGGGCACGCCGAGGCGAGCGAGAGTAGCGTTGTCGGAGCGATAGAAGAGGTTCTGCTCGGGATATGGATCCGCGTAGAAGGAATAGTCCGTTCCCTCCACGGAGCGTTGGAGGATGGCTCCGAAGTCGGAGCGATCGAAGCCGGTGATCCACGCCGTGTTCGGCCCGCTGACCGCCGGCTTGCCGATCATCTCGATGTTGAACATGGCCACGATCTGATCCGGATCCAGCTGGCTCGAGAAGTGGCGTGATCCGAAGCCGCCGCCCTCCTCCGCCGTGAACGCGGCGAAGAGGAGCGTGCGCTCTGGGACGCCCATCGCCGCGAAGTAGCGGGCGAGCTCGATGAGGGCCGTCGTCCCGGAGGCGTTGTCGTTGGCGCCGTTCGCGATGGAGTCGCCATTGACCGCCGGCCGGATGCCGATGTGGTCGTAGTGGGCGCTGAACAGCACGATCTCGTCGGGGCGTCGACCCTCGATCTTTCCCACCACGTTTGCCAGCTCGGGCGCCAGCGTTGAGCCGCTCACCGCCACCGAAAACACCCGTGCCCCGATGTCCGACCCGAGAACGAGCACGGTGCTGGCACCACCCTCGGGACTCGTGCGGAAGCGCGGCCGGGACAGGAAGCCTCGGACCCGTTCGAAGGCCTCGGCGTGTACCGGGTGGACGAGCACGACGGCGTCGTCGCCTCCCTGGAGGGCCTGGACGAGGCCGCCAGGGTCCTGATCCGCACCGATGCGAATGACGGACACGCCGGAGCTCTGGTCCCAGTCGATTGCAGGCGCCCCGAGGGCAATGGCGACGTGGTCGTCGGGCACCTCCGTGCCGTCAACGGTTACGGTGGCCTCCGCCACCTGGGCGCCGTGGACCTGAAAAGCCTGCCGGTAGCCCTCGCTCCCCGCGACGGGCTCCAACCCTATGGCCTCGAACTCCCCCGCGATGAAGTCGGCGGCCCGTTCGATGGTAGGACCGAACGCGCTCCGCCCCTCCATCTCGTCCGAGGCCAGCGTCTCGATGATCCGCTCGACCTCGGATCTGGAGATCTCGGGCTCGGCCCCACGGGAACAGGCGGTCGAGGCGAGCACAACGGCGAGGAAAAGACGTTTCATGACCAAACCAGGAGCACCGGGTCCGAGTGTTCGAAGGAGCTCAACCGGGAGTCGTATGCTGCCGGCCTTCCTGTCTGAAAGGAGTCGCCTGCCCCGGAAACAGGGAGACCGGCGCCGTGGCCGGCGCCGGTCTCCCCCGATGGCCGCTGCTGGACTCGAACCAGCGACCCCATCGATGTGAGCGATGTGCTCTACCAGCTGAGCTAAGCGGCCTCGCCGGGCACTGAACCCGAGCGAAAAACGGCCCGGGCCTGCTCGCCCGGACCTCCATACCCCCACGGGGACTCGAACCCCGGTCTCTTGGCTGAGAACCAAGTATCCTAGGCCTCTAGACGATGGGGGCGCGGCATGTTCCGCCTCGGAGAGGCAGGCGCCAAAGATAATCCTGGCCCCGGGGCAGTTCAACCCTTCACGCCGGCAGTGGGGATCCCCTCTTGCGGCGCGGTTTACCTTATGGCGAAAACGCGATGATCCAGAGGGGGAGCGCCAGATGGCCGGAAAACTGAACGACGAATCGATCGAAGGCTGGCTACAGGGCCGTCAGGGCTGGAAGCGGAAGGGCGAGGCGCTGACGAAGGAATACAGCTTCGAGTCCTTCCGAAACGTGATCGTCTTCGTGAACCGTGTGGCCAGCCTGGCGGACGACGCGAACCACCATCCGGACATCGATATCCGCTACAACAAGGTCCGACTCACCCTGACGACTCACGAGTCCGAGGGGATTACCGACAAGGATCTGGACCTGGCCGAACGAGTGGACTTCGCGACCTCGGCCCGCTAGCCCCGCTCCCGCCCGCGACTTCCCTCGCCTACCGCGACTCCTTCCCCTCTTCCACTCACGCCCCTCGGTTGAACCGGCGCCCGCCCCTCACGGGCTGATCCCAAGCACCGCCGTCAGCTCTCGCACCACGAAGTCGGGCTCGGTGCGGAGCAAGACCGCTTCGTCGAAGGGCCCCCAGAGCGCTGCCGCCGTGCGAACGCCGCCCCGACGACCTGCCTCCATGTCGAAGGGCGAGTCGCCGACGAACAGGACGCGCCGTTTCCGGTGGATGCCCAACAGACGCAGGGCCTGCTCCACGGCCTCGGGGTGTGGTTTTCCGTTGGAGACGTGGTCGGCGCAGACCACGACCTGGAAGTGATCCCAGAGCTCACAGACCTCCAGCGTCCGTTGGGCGATGCCGCTTCGCTTGCTGGTCACCACACCCAGCGCCGCGCCCCGGGCGCTCAGGCTGCTCAGCACCTCCTGCGCCGCCGGATATGGGCGGGTCATCTCGTCGTGCACGCTCCGCTGGTAGGTGACGTACGTGTCCAGCATTGCGTCGGCCTCGGCTTCGGTTCGGGCGAAGATCTGCATCTGATCGTGCAGTGGCCGCCCGAGCATATCGAGCCAGCGCTCGTCGGGAGGCGCCTCGCCGAGGTGGACCCGCATCGTGTGCCGGTACGATTCCAGTATGAGCGCCACGGTGTCGGCCAGGGTACCGTCCAGATCGAAAAGGACGGCGTCCCAACCCCCTGAGTTCTCGGGGTCCGTCACGGATCGACCGGCGGGCCGCTGCCTCGCCGGCCCTCGGCGAGGAAGGAGTGGATCAAACGAAACGTCTCTTCATCGTCCACCAGCCCGCGGTGGGTCGGACAGCACACGGTGACGTCCGGAACACCCGGCAAGGTGGCGTTCTCCCCCGGCACGACATGCGTGTCGACAGGGGTGCGAATCGTGACTGCCTCCACCGTCTCCGGGACCGGCGACAGGTCGTTCAGCTGGCTGAGGAACTCGCTTTCGGGCTCCATCTCCTGTCCGCCCTCTCCCCAGGCCATGTAGGCCACCCAGGTGCCACGCTGTGGCGTCCCGAGGAAGACGACCCGTCGGGTGGCCTCGGCCTGGCTCTCGGTGGCAAGGAAGTGGCGCACGGCGAGGCCGCCCATGGAATGGGCCACGATGTCCACCTGTGACGAGCCGGTCCTTTCCCGCATCTCGGCCACGGCAGCCGCGACCTCGAGTGCGTGGTCCTCGTTGCTGCCGACCGGATCCTGGAAGCTGATGGCCCGGACCCGCTCTCCCGCCCAGCCGGCCGCGGTCAGGCGCTGAGCCAACGGGGCCAGGTCCGCTGCCTCGTCGTACCAGCCCGGAACCAGAATCACGGGTACATTCCTCGGTCCGGGTGCCGGTGCCGGAACAGGCGACCGAAACGCCGCTACCACGGCCACCACCACGAGAAAGACCACGGGGCCGAGGGCCACCAGGGCGGCGGCGGCGATGCGGAGAACAACCCCGACTGCCGGTCCTTGTTGCTCTTGCGCGTTCGTCATCAGGCAGAAATATACCCCATCCCACCGCCGGGGATCGACCGCGGGCCACGTCCAGCTAGGCGCTCTCGAGCTCCTCGAGCACGCAGGTGGACAGCGTGGCGACACCCCATTCCGCTTGTTCGTCGGTCAGCACGGCCGGTGGGGTGAGCTCCACTACGTGGCCCACGTCCCCCGCCGGCAGAACCAGCAGCCCCTTGGCCAGGGCCCGTTCCGCCACGGCGGCCCCCCCCCCGACCAGTGGCAGCCCATCGGGCGCCGCGAGCTCCACCGCCAGCAGGAGACCCCGGCCACGGACCTCTCCCACTCCGTCGGCCCCGGCGAGCGCATCCACCAGTCCTCGCATCAGCGACTCACCCCGCTCCCGTATTCGGCGAATCAGTTGACCCTCCTCCAACTCGTCGAGGAAACCCAGGGCTGCGGCCGCGCAGAGCGGATGCCCGAGGAAGGTGCTGGTGTGCAGCGCCTCGCCGCTGGCCTCCGGCCAGGCGTCCATGACCTCCCGAGTCCCCATGCAAGCACCAATGGGCAGTCCGCCTCCCAGTGCCTTCCCGACGCACAGGACGTCGGGGATAGCTTCATCAGCTGGGCCCGCGAACAGCTGCCCGGTACGCCCGAAGCCCGTGAACACCTCGTCCATGACCGTGACGCAGCCCGCCGCCCGGGAGAGCCGAACGAGCTCGGCCAGAAAGCCCGATGGCGGCATGACAACGCCGGCCCGGCCCTGGATCGGCTCCACGATGACGGTGCCGATGGCGTGGCCGTCCGGGGTCCCAGTGTCCAGAAGGCGCGTGACGTCATCGAGAGCTTGCGCCGCCGACGCGGCGTCGGTGGGAAACGGTGCGAAGGCCACGCCCGAGAACAAGCTTTCCCTGAACGGCGCCCGGAAATGGGCCCTGTGGGTCACGGCCAGAGCGCCGGCCGTCAAGCCGTGGTAGCCGCCCCGGAACGACAGCACTCCCGGACGACCGCTGGCCAATGTGCCCGTCTTCAGGGCCGCCTCTACGGCCTCCGACCCCGATCCGCAGAGGAGCGTGCGGCCCCCTTCCCAGGGCGACAGGATGTCGAGCCGCTCGAGCAGCTCGACCTTTACGGCCGGAGGGTGCACGTCACCCATCCCGTGGACGAGCTGTTCCGTCTGGGCCGCGACCCGGGCCGTTACCAACGGGTTCCGGTGGCCAGCCAGGGCAACGCCGAACGCACCGGTGAAGTCCAGGAAGACGTTCTCGTCGGCATCCCGGACATTGGCCCCCCTCGCCTCTTCCCAGAAGACCGGGAAGGCGTCGCCGAGAAACGTGACGTTACGCGATTCCACCGCGCGTAGTCGGTCGGCCAGCGACTTGGATGCCGGACCTGGCACCGGTCCCCGGAGGGTGGGCAGCTCCATGCCGAAGTCGGTCATTCTCGGTCCTCCCGTCACCGCCCCAGCCTGGCGGAGACCCAAAAGAGCAGGCCGGCCGTGAAGACCAGCGCCAACACCGCGCCGAGGGCGCCGCCTTCCTGGAGGCCCAGGAACCACGCCGCCGACGTCAAGGCCAGACAGGCCGCCACCACCACAGGTCGCGAGCGCATCGCCAGTGCGTACCACAGCCAGACGACGCCGTAGGCAGCCACCACGATCGAGGTCCCGACATCGTCGAGGCCCAGCGGCTCGGCCGCGGTCCAGAACGCCAGCAGGATCCCCAGGGCAACCGCCAACCCGAGTTGGCGGCCGTACCACGTCCGCTGCAGCGCCGGCGGAGCCCCATGGATGCCCCAGAGCGTGAGGGCCACGGTGATCGCCCACCAGAGATCCGTGGCCAGGGCCGCGCCGTCGTCCAGGTTCAGGGGTCCGAGCGCGGTCATCAACACCAGGACCAAGCCGGCATAGACGCTCGCTACGAACGCGTTCAGGGCCCACTCCGACCGTGACTCCCCGTGGCCGGCCCGAATCTGGTGCATCAGCAGCAGAATCGACATCACGAGAACGCCGTCCAGTATCCAGACGATCTCGTCCAGGTGTAGGGACAGTCCACGAGACATGAAGAGCCCGAGGAACGCGTAGCCAAATGCCGCGTGGACGGCCGGCATGATGGGGTTACGCCGAATCGACAGCCATGCCGTCACGAGGGACACCCCGAGCCCGGCTCCGGCCACGGCGATCGCCCCGGGGGTCGCGTTCTCCCATGCGTGCTCCGAGTAGGCCACCGAAGCGAGGAGTACGCCCAGGCCCGCGGTCTGCATGAGATACGAGGCGGGAATCCACCGATCCCGTGTCTCGAGCCACATGCCCAGGAACTTCACCGTCAACGCGGCTACGATGAGCACCCCGACGCGGGCCTCTTCCACCATCGTGGGCCAGGCCCATGCCACGAACGTGCCGGACGCAATCAGGAGGACCACGGCGCCGGTGCCCGCCAGGATGTACTGCACCCAGCGAGTTCCCTCCCGGGCCGTGGATTCCTCAACCTCTGCCCGCAGAACCCGGGCCAGCTCGGGCGCCACGAGGCCCCGGGCCTCCCATCGTTCCAGTGCCGCCAGCACGGCACCACGCGTGGACGCCATCCTCGATTCCCTTCGTCTCGGTGCACCAGGCCAGCGGGTCGATCACCGCCGTGGCGCACGCCGGATCCCGAGGCCTCGGCACGAGCCTGGGGCTGCATTCAGATCGAGGCACCGCCGCAGGGACCGGGGGTACCATGCGCCCCAACGGCCTCGCCGGGTCCCCGGTGTTCACGACGCCGCTTCCAGACACAATCAAGGAGACCGCACCGTGTGGGACAAGGAGCGTGGCCGAAGGATCGGCGACCGCGAGCTTCGGCCCGAGAGCCTGATGATGAGCTACGGATACCGTCCGGAGTGGTCCGAGGGCGCCCTCAAGTCACCCATCTTCCAGACATCGACGTTCGTGTTCAAGACTGCCGAAGACGGCAAGGCCTTCTTCGAGGTCGCGTACGGACTCAGGGAGAAGGGCCCCGAGGAAGAGCTGGGGCTCATCTATTCCCGCCTCAACAACCCATCGCTCGAGATTCTCGCGGATCGGCTCACCCTCTGGGACGGCGCCGAGGCCTGCGCGACTTTCGAGAGTGGGATGGCCGCCATCTCCACCACCGCCTTCACGTTCCTCCGGCCCGGCGACCTTCTGCTCTACACCCAGCCCGTCTATGGAGGTACCGAGTACCTCTTTCGCCACATCCTGCCGGAGTTCGACATCGAGACGCGCGGAGTGGACGCGGCGGCGGGTGCAGGCGCCCTGGCCGCAGCCGTGCCCGACGGCGAAAGGCACCGGCTGGCAATGATCTACGCGGAGACGCCGGCCAACCCCACGAACCACCTCGTGGACATTCAGGCTTGCGTCGCCCTGGCCAAAGAGGCGGGAACGGCGGAACGGCGGTGCATCGTTGCGGTGGACAACACGTTCCTGGGGCCGTTGTGGCAGCATCCCCTGCAGCACGGCGCCGACCTGGTACTGTATTCGCTCACGAAGTTCGTCGGTGGCCACTCGGACCTCATCGCCGGCGCCTGCCTGGGCAATGCAGAGCTGATCGGGCGGCTGAGAGCGACGCGGACGTTCCTCGGCAGCATGGCCGGTCCCTGGACCGGTTGGCTGCTCCTCCGGAGTCTCGAGACGCTCAAGCTCCGCATGACGTGCCAGATGAAGAACGCCCGCTACCTGGCGGACTACCTCGACAGCCACGCCAAGGTGGACCGCGTCCATTACCTGGGACACTTGACCGAGGCCGACCCCGAGTTCGAGCTCTACCGGAGGCAATGCCTGTCGCCGGGATCCATGATCTCGTTCGAGGTCCACGGAGGAGAGGCCGAGGCGTTCAGACTCCTCAACGCCCTGCGGCTCGTCAAGCTGGCTGTGAGCCTCGGAGGCACGGAGTCATTGGCGGAGCACCCGGCCACGATGACCCACGCGGACATCCCGCCCGGCGAACAGGTCGGGATGGGAATCTCACCGTCGATGATCCGACTCTCGGTGGGGGTAGAGCATCCAGAGGACCTGATCGCGGACATTGGCCAGGCGTTGGACGCCGTCTGATGGCATCAGGACCCGAGCGGCACCACACCAGCGCCTGGTGGAAGTCGTCCGGTCATCTGGACGCCGCGCGGAGCTACCAGACCACGACCCAGGTCGTGAGGACCGCGTAGCACATCAAGAGGATGACCCCCTCCCACCGGTGGATCTGATACCGTGGACGGGCCAGGGGCAGGACCAGCACCGACAGCAGAATGACGGCGGGCAGCTCGATGGCCAGCACCGTCTCGGCCACGCCGAACGGCTGGATGACCGAGGCCGTGCCCAACACCGCGGTCAGGTTGAAGATGTTGGATCCGATCACGTTGCCGACGGCGATGTCGGCCTCCTTCCTCAGGGCCGCCACCACGGATGTCGCCAGCTCCGGCAGGGACGTCCCCACGGCCACGAGGGTCAGGCCGATGACGAGGTCGGACACGCCGAGCTCCTGCGCCAGGAAGGCCGCGCTGTCCACGATGGCTTCGCCGCCCACTACCAGACCCACCGATCCGGCGGTGATGAGGGCGATGTCCTTGAGCGCCGACTTCCCGGTGAGGTTCGCCAGGGCGCGGGCGAAGCGCTCGTACTCGCCGACGACCTCGTCGGTCTCCTCGCCCGCGCTGCGGAGCACGAACACGAGGTAGGCCACCAGGGTGACGAGCAGGATCACGCCGTCGAACCGGCTGATCAGGAGGTCGCTCATCACAGGGTACATCATTGCGGTGATCAACAGCATCACCGGCACCTCCCGGCGAAGCACGGTCCCCGACACCTTGAGCGGCACGATCACCGCCGTGATGCCCAGGATCAGCCCGAGGTTGGCCAGGTTGGAGCCCAACACGTTGCCGACGGCCAGATCGCCATTGTCCTTCAGGGAGGCCACGGTGGCCACGACCAGCTCCGGCGCCGATGTGCCGAACGAGACCACGGTGAGGCCGACCGCGATGGGCGTGACACCCACGGATGCGGCCAGACGGGCGGCGCCTCGCACCAGCCATTCGGCACCGAAGTAGAGGGCCACGACCCCGCCCATCAGGATGAGCAGCTGCGGGATCAAGCCGCTCTCCGCTTCAGCCAGGTCGACAGCTCGTCGAGGGAGCGCGTGTTCAGAACGTCGTCTTTTTCCAGCCAACCGCGACGCGCCTGATCCACCCCCCAGCGTAGATAGTCCAGGTGCTCGATCGCGTGTGCGTCCGAATTGATCGCCACGGTCACGCCGAGCTCCCGCGCTCGCCGCAGGTGGACGTCCTTGAGGTCCAGCCTCACGGGGTTGGCGTTCAACTCCACCGCGACGTCGAGCTCCTTGGCGGCCTGGAGCACGAGCTCCACGTCCATCTCGAAAGGCGGCCTACGGTTGAGCTTTCTGCCGGTCGGGTGGGCCAGGATGTCCACGTGTGGGTTCCGAAGTGCCTTGAGGACGCGCTCGGTCATCCTCTTCTTGCCCATGTCCATGAGCGAGTGAACGGCGACGATGACCAGGTCGAGCTCCTCGAGGATGTCGTCGGACATGTCCAACGCCCCGTCCCGGAGAATGTCTACCTCGAGGCCCTTCAAGACTCGAAAGCCTTTCAGGCGTCCGTTCACCTGGTCGATCTCCTTCCACTGTTCGCGGACCCGCTCCGGCGTCAGCCCGTTGGACATGGCCATGGCCTGGCTGTGGTCTGTGACCGCCATGTACTCGTAGCCTCTGGCCTTGCACGCCTTCGCCATCTCACGGATCGAGCGCCGGCCGTCGGTCCATGTGGAATGCACGTGGATGTCGCCTCGGATCTGGTCGACTTCCACCAGGGAAGGAAGGCTTCCCTTCCGCGCCGCCTCGATCTCACCGCGGTTCTGTCTGAGCACCGGGGGAATCCACGGCAGGTCCACGGCTTCGAAGACCTCCTCCTCCGTCCGCCCGCCGACCCTCTCGCCGTCTTCGACGCCGAGCGTATCCGGCTCCGAACCCTCGGGCACACGAAAGACCCCGTACTCGCTGATCCGAAGACCGCGCTTCACGCCGAGCGTCCGGACCGCCACGTTGTGTTCTTTGGAACCAGTAAAGTAATGAAGTGCGGCGCCGTAGGAGCGCGACGGGAGAATTCGGAGATCTACGGCAAGGCCGGCCCGCAAGACGATGCTGCCCCGGGTCTCGCCCGCCATGGTCACCCGATCCGCGCCGGGAAAGCCCACGAAGCGCTGCATCACCGGGCCCCAGTCCTCGTCGCACTGCACCAGCAGGTCGATGTCGCCCACGGTCTCCCTGCGGCGCCGGAAGCTACCGGCCACGTCGACCCGCCCGACCCCTGGCGCGGCCGCCATGTGCTTCACCAACGGTTGGACCAGGGCATCGGCCTCGGACAGGAGGAAGCGGCCGCCGTGCTTCCGCTGCTCCTCGATGGAGCGCAGGATCTTCTCGGTGCTGCGGGCGCCGAACCCGGACAGGTCGGCGACCCTACCGCGCCTGGCCGCTTCCTCCAACTCGTCGACCGTGGTCACGCCCAGCTCGTCCCAGAGTCGCCTCGCCTTTTTCGGACCAACGCCGCCGAGGCGAATCAGCGCTACCAGACTCCTGGGGATCTCGTTGCCCAACGCCTCCAGGCGCTCGAGGCGGCCCGTTTCCACGAGCTCCTCGATGGCCGCGGCGATGTCTTTGCCGATCGTGGGGATCTGGGTCAAATCCTCCTCGTTGGTGACCATGTCGGCCAGGGGACGGCCGATTCCGCCGATGGTCTGGATCGCCTGCCGATAGGCGCGAATCCGGAACGGATTCGCCCCCTGGATCTCCAGCAGGTCGGCCAGCTCCCGCAGCGTCGATGCGATCTCGAGGTTCTCCATCACGTCAGTCCGGGAGCACCCCGGCATCCTCCAGGAGCCGAACGAAGGCGGACTCTTCCAGGATCTGCACGCCCAGGTCCTGGGCCTTGGCTAGCTTCGAGCCGGGATCCGATCCCGCCACCAGGTAGTCCGTGGCCTTGCTCACCGACCCGACGACCCGGCCGCCGGCCCCTTCCACCAGCTCCTTGGCCCGGGGACGGCTGAACCCTTCCAAGCCGCCCGTGAACACGAACTTCTTGCCGGCGAGACCCCCGTCCCGGGCCGCGGCCGCCGGCGGGATCAACTCGGTCATGCGCTGGAGCACGTGCTCGATGGCCCGTGCGTTCTGTGGGTCGTCCAGAAAGGCGCGGATCTGCTCGGACATGATGGGGCCGATCCCGTCGACTTCCTCCAGCTCCTCGCGCGTGGCGTCACGCACCGCCGCATAGCTGCGGAAGTGGCGCGCCAGCGCCCGCGCCACCGTGGCTCCGACCTCGGGAATCCCCAGTCCGAACAGGAAGCGCGCCAGCTCCACCCGGCGGCGCGCGTCAATGGCTGCGACGAGATTGGTCGCCGACTTCTCTGCGAAGCCGGTGAGCCCGACCAGGTCGTCCGCCGCGAGGTCGAAGAGCTCCGCCAACTCCGTAACCAGACCCTCTTCGACGAAGAGCCGGGCGGTTTCCTCGCCCAGCCCTTCGATGTCCAGCGCGTGTCGCGACCCGAAGTGGATGATCCTGCCCTTCAGCTGGGCCGGACACCCGAAACGGTTGGGACAGACGACGAAGGGGCCCCGCGTCGTGACCTCCGTCTCACACGCCGGACAGCGGGTGGGCATCGCGAACGGCTCTCCCCGCTGCTGACCGTCTTCCTCCACCCGCCCTACGACCTGAGGGATCACGTCACCGGCGCGCTGGATACGGACGAGGTCGCCCGGGCGCACGTCCTTGCGCTCCAGCTCTTCGCGGTTGTGAAGCGTGGCCCGGGACACGGTCACCCCTCCCACCACCACGGGCCGCAGCAAAGCCACGGGCGTGATCACCCCGGTACGCCCGACGGAGACGGCGATCCGCTCGATCCGGGTGATCTCCTTCCTGGGCTCGAACTTGTACGCGATAGCCCAGCGAGGATGATGGGACGTCTCGCCGAGGTCGACCCTGGCGTCGATATCATTGAGCTTGATGACCACCCCGTCGATCTCGTAGTCGAGCTCGTCCCGGTCCCGGTCGAACGCGTTCCTGTATTCGATGGCCTCGTCGATGTCGTCGACCAGGCGTACCCGATCCGGGATCGGCAACCCCCACGACCGGAGGGCAGCCACGCCTTGCGCGTCGTCCCGATGATCGACCCCGCGCACCGCGAGGATGTCGTACGCGAGGAACCGCAGCGGCCGGCGCGCGGTGATGGCCGAATCCAACTGACGCAGAGCGCCCGCCGAGGCATTCCGTGGGTTCGCGAACGGCTCCTCGCCCTTCTCCACCAGCGACTGGTTCAGCCCTTCGAAGTCGCTCAGGTACATCAGGACCTCGCCTCGGACGCTCAGGAGGGCGGGCGCGGGCCTTTCTTCCGTCCGCAGGCGCAGGGGTACCGACTGGATCGTGCGGACGTTGGCGGTGACCTCCTCACCCCTCACGCCGTTGCCTCGGGTGACGGCCCGCACCAGTAGGCCGTCTTCGTAGACGACCTCGAGCGAGGCGCCGTCCAGCTTGGGCTCGAGGAGGTACTGCACCCTGCTCTCCACAGCCTTGCGCACGCGCTCGTCGAAGCGCCGCACCTCGGCCTCGTCCTGTGTCGAGTCGAGGGAGAGCATCGGCACCGCGTGGGTGGCCGTCGGCAGCGAGTCGACCGGCTCCGCCCCTACGCGCTGTGTCGGAGAGTCCGAGGTCCGGAGAGCGGGGTGCGCAGCCTCGAGGGCCTCGAGGCGACGAAACAACAGGTCCCACTCGGCATCTGCGATCTCCGGCCTCGCCTCCACGTAGTAGAGGTAGTTGTGGCGCCGAATCTCGGTCCTGAGCCGCTCGACTTCCTTCTCGGCCTGCTCGGCCGAAAGGGCCCCGGGTTCTACCTCGCTGGTCGAGTCGATGGAGGTCACGAACGCCCTGTCGGCCGCGCTGGGGGAATACGGAGGACCCAGGCGGCGACGAGCTGTCTCAACCAACGCACCGGGACCCGTGTCTGTTTTTCAGAGGACTCCTACGGTAATCATCCGAGGAGTGCCGCGGGAGGGTCTTGCGCCCTTCGGCGGCGATTCGCTCTGGCGAGACCGAGTGCGCAGAGACCCCGGCCGAGCGAGGTGGGCCGTGGCATCGTCGCTTTGTCGTCCTACGCCGGGCCCTGTATGTTGCCCCGATCCTATCGTCTGTACCGGAGGAATGGAATGAAGACTGGCCCGTCCAGATTGCTGAGTGCCGCGGCTGCGCTCGTGGCCATGGCGGTGGCCCCGCCCATCGCCGCCCAGATGGAGGTGACCACCACCCGCGGCGCCGACGAGGGTGAGGGACCCCACGAGCGCCTGATCATCCGAGGCACGACCATTATCGACGGCACCGGCGCGCCGCCGCGCGGGCCCGTGGACATCGTCATCGAGGGCAACCGCATCGCGGCCATCGAGTCGGTGGGCTATCCCTTTGTCGAGATCGACGAAGAGAGGCGCCCCGAAGGCGCCACGCGTGAGATTGACGGCACGGGCATGTACGTCATGCCCGGCCTGATCGACATGCACGTCCACACGGGAGGGGCGGGGAAGGCGCCGCAGGCCGAGTACACGTACAAGCTGTGGATGGCCCACGGTGTCACTACGACCCGGGGCGTTCCCCACGGGAGCTTCGAGTGGTCGCTGGGCGAGAAGGCCCGCTCCATGCGGAACGAGATCGTGGCGCCGCGCATGTTCGCCTACGCCGGGCCCGGCAGCGGCGACGGGTGGGGCGATCGTCCCATCGATACGCCCGACGTCGCCCGGGAGTGGGTGCGCTGGGCGGCGGCGCAGGAGATCGACGGTGCGAAGATCGACGGGCTCAAGCTGGGCTCCTATGACCCCGAGATCATGGAGGCGTTGATCGACGAAGCGCATCAGCACGGCCTCGGCACCGTGGCCCACCTCGGGCAGATGGGCGTCGGCCGGATGACCGCGATGGACGCGGCCCGGATCGGCCTGGACATGATGACCCACTACTACGGGTTGTTCGAGTCGATGCTCGAGGACTACAGCATCCAGAACTGGCCCCTGGACTACAACTACAACGACGAGCAGCACCGTTTCGGCAACGTGGCGCGGCTCTGGAATCAGATCCACGAGCCCGGCAGCGACGAGTGGTACGCCACCATGGACGAGTTCATCGAGCTCGGCTTCGGCATCGACCCGACGATGACCATCTACGAAGCCAGCCGTGACGTCATGCGGGCCCGGGAGGCGGAGTGGCACGACGAGTACACGCTGCCCAGCCAGTGGGACTTCTATCAGCCCAGCCGGGAGGCCCATGGCTCCTACTGGTTCTACTGGACCACCGAGGACGAGGTGGCATGGAGGAACTTCTACCAGCGTTGGATGCGGTTCCTGAACGAGTTCAAGAACCGAGGGGGCATCGTCACGACCGGCTCCGACTCCGGCTTCATCTACAAGCTCTACGGCTTCGACTACATCCGTGAGCTCGAGCTCCTCCGCGAGGCGGGGTTCCATCCGTTGGAGGTCATCCGGTCGGCCACCCTCCACGGCGCAACCAAGCTGCACGAGCCCAAGGGCACGCCCATCGAGTTCGGTATCCTGCGGCCGGGCCTGAAGGCTGACCTCGTGGTGGTGGACCAGAATCCGCTGGAGAACCTGAAAGTGCTCTACGGCACCGGCGCAGTGAAGATCAACGACGAGACGGGTGAGGTGGAGCGCATCGGCGGCATCAAGTACACGATCAAGGACGGGATCGTCTACGACGCCAAAAAGCTCCTCGAGGACGTGGCCCGGATGGTGGAAGAGCAGAAGGCCGAGCGCGAGACCGTGACGGCAACGGACTCCGGAGGCGCGTACTAGCGGCGCAACAGTGGTGCCCCTGGGCCACGCCACCAGGGGGCTGACCGCACCGACGAGGGCGCGGGCCGACTTGCCGGCTCGCGCCCTTCCTCGCGCCGATCGAGAGACGGGCCCCGGTGACGGACTTGTCCACCCCAAACCCACCCCGTAGCCTTCTCGGGCCCGAGCCTACTTCGTCGATTCAAGACACCGGACCCGCCCTGTGAGCGCATCGTCGGATTCCTCGTCCAACCCGCTCGAGCGCAAGCTCCGGCTCCTCATGCGGATCGACGAGATCCGGGACGCGGCCGCGGAGCCTGGCGGGATGTTGGGCTCGCTGCTGGACTACGTCGCCCGAGACTTCGACGCCGAGCTCGGGCTCCTCTACGCCCTTCGCCCACCTTCCCGGGAGCTGGAGCTGAGGGCCGTACAGGACCGGAGGGGAATCCTACAGCGGCTCAACGCGAACGCCCTCCACGATCTCGCCCGTGGCAGTTTGCAGGTGGACGGGGTCTCCGCCCTCGACGATCAGGATCTCACCCACCGATTGGGCTGGCCCTCGGATCTGGCGTGCGTCGCCCTCGTGCCCATCGTCATGGGCACGAGCCAACGCCTCGGCACCATGCTGCTGTTCCGTAGCGGCCGGCCGTTCTCGGCCACCGAGCTCGACGCCCTCACCTTCGTGGAGAGCCAGCTGGATTCGGCGCTCGTACAGGCGAACCGTCTCTTCGAGCTGGACCTTCGAACCCGCGAGCTGGAGGCCATCTACCGGGTGGACAAGATCCGGGACGACGGCCTGCCCTTCGACGAGATGCTGAACCGCGTGCTGGAGGAGCTCGGCCGGGTCATCGAGGCCGACATGTCCTTCATCATGCTGTACGACAACCGTGGGGACAAACTGGAGATGAGGGCCGTAAGCCCGACCGATCTCGCGCAGACGCTGGAGGGGGTGCGCGTCGCCGAGCAAACGGCCTACGAGGCCGTGCTAAGGGGCGAGCTGGTGGAGAAGCCCGACCACCAGGGGAGGGTGGGCTCCGTCATGTGCGTCCCGCTCATCCTCCACGAGGAGATTCTCGGGGTCTTCGGCATGGCCAGCGAGCGACAGAAGGGCTTTCGGGATCCGGAGCGACGCCTCCTGAGCGCCATCGCCAGTCAAACGGACACGGCCATCTTCGAAGGTCTCGAGCGTCGCCGGCTCCGCCAGGTTCTGGGGCGGTCGGTGGACCCCGCGGTCATGCAGCGCTTGCTCGAGGACTCCGACGTGGAGTTCCTACGCGGCGAGCGGCAGATCCTGACGGTCCTGTACGCGGACATGAGGGGCTCCACGGCCCTGGCCGAAGCGACCGAGCCGAGCGACCTGGTCGAGTTCGTCAACGAGTACCTCGGTGCCATGGCCCAGGTGATCCTGGACCACGGTGCCACCCTCGACAAGTTCGTGGGGGACCAGGTCATGGCCCTCTTCGGCGCGCCCTTTCCCATGGAGGATCATGCGGTGCGGGCCGTCCGGGTCGCGGTGGAGATGCAGCGGGCCTATCGGAAGATCGCTTCGCGATGGAACGCCAAGGGCCTCAGGGTCCGCTCGATGGGGATCGGAATCGCCACGGGCGAGCTCACGGCGGGTGAGTTCGGATCCGCCCAACGCAGCGATTACACGGTGATCGGTCGTGCGGCCAACCTCGGTTCCCACCTGTGTAGCGCCGCACGGGGCGAGGAGATCCTGCTCAGCGCGGAGACGTACGACCTCGCACGGGACGTCATCGCCGCAGAGCCCCTGGAGGGGCTTCACATCAAAGGCATGCGCGACGACCTCAAGGTCTATCGGCTGGACTGGACATAGCGGGGGCTGGATGTCGGTCCGCGGTGGTAGAGGAGCTGCGTGGTGGGCTGATGCCGGGGACTACCTCACGCCGTCACGGGCCAGAGCTTCGCGCAGGATCAGGTAGTTCCGCAGCACGCGGTGACGTGCCACACGGGTTCCGATCGGGACCAGACCCAGCTTCCTTCGCCATGTCACCTGCGCCTGGCCGAGCCTGCGGCCCACCCTCCGCCGGAGCTTCCCCAGAGCTCCCCCGTCCTGGACTACCAGGTCCACGAGCGTGGCACCCAGCTCGGAAGGGAGCACCTCGTCCAGTCGGCTGTCCACCTCTGCTGCCGCGTGCCTCAGCTGGTGCGCCTGGCTGCTGCTCTCGTGCCTGAGATCCACGACGTATCCGTGGGTGCGCGCCCTGGGTACCTGGAAGACCCGAGGCAGGGCCTTCTCGACGGATCTCTGATAGATGCAAGACGCCCTCTGCTCCAGGCTGATCATCTGCGTCCAATCCAGGAGCTCGTAGTCCATCAGCGGCCACCGGACCTTCATGAATCGGCCCGGGAACTGTCGTCGCCACGGGACGAGGGTGTTCGGGAAGCGTTGGTCGAGGAAGTAGTAGCCGCGACTCCTCCCCGGACCGGCGGCGTCCCGCACCTCCTCGATATCCTCCCCGACGCCTTCGACGAACGCCTGATACATGCCGCGAGGCAGGTGCGGCGCGAGCCACCTCACGCGGTGGAACTCCCGCATCTTTCCGGGCGCCCTGCGCCCGTGGTAGATCCGGCGAAACGCGTTGTCCCCGAGGTAATGGTCACCAACGAACAGGACGGGATTGTGCGCTCCGCGCGCGTCCTCGGCCAGGGCTTCCCAGGCGTGCACCTCGTCCACAGGATGGGCCGTGCCCCTCCCGAGGCGAGCGTTGCTACGGATGTGCCGGACCATGCTGCCGTGGTAGCTCTGGTACATCCGGTGCTCGTATCCGAGGGCCTCTGCGAGCTGCCGGGCGACGAACGGATCCGATCCCGGCTTTGCGCGACCGTGCGCATACGAGAAGCAACGCACACGCTCCACGCCGGCAGCGTCGGCGAACAGACCCGCGATCGTGGCCGAATCCCAGCCACCGCTCAGCGACAGGAACGGATCGGGCTCGTCGGCTAGCTGACGCCGCACGGCTCGAATGAGCCGTCTCACGAGCTCCTCCTCCATCTCCCGGTCCTCGGCTCCTATGCCATCTGGCGAGGGGCTCACGTCCCAATACCGGGTGGACTCGATCCCATCGGACTTCACGTGGTGTATAGATGCCCGCGCGAGAGCGCGGATGCCGTCATACGGCGTCCGGCCCGCGTGGGCAACGCCGTTGGCCAGACACCAGGCAACGCCCACGGGATCGATGCGGAAACGTTCGGTCGGGAGCACGCTGACGTCGGACCCCACCCAGTGGCTCCCGGCCTTGATCCCGTGGAGAACCCGCTGGGAGCCCAGCCGGTCGGTGACCACCATGACCCGATCCATGACCCTGTCGACCACGAGGAGGGCGAAGGAGCCGTTCAGGTCGCGGGCGAAGTCACGCCCCATCTCCAGATACCGTCGCGCGACCGCCGCCGGATCCCTACAACCCTCGAGGAACAGCTCCCCCTGGAGGACGATGGTGACCCGGCCCGTCGGATCGGAGTCGAACGTGACGCCGGGTCCGAAACCCAGGTCGACCGTCAAACTGGGCGTCGCCAAGGAGAGAAGCGGATCGGCTCCATAGGTGTCCACGAACCGCCGCCGACTCGCGGCGGACGATTGCGCGTCTGCTTTGGGCGTGAGACAGCCGAAGAAGCCGGCCGCCCGATCGACTTCGGGGAAGGTGGATCGTTGCGCTTGGAGTAGGAACACGGGTTTTCCCTGGGACTGCCACCGTCGGAGCTCTCGAAGCTCGGTCGCGCGAGCCAGAGCGAAACTCAGCAAGAGCCGGACCCCGACGGAGTCGTCCGGACGGGAAGCGCAGGTGACTCCGGACGATTCGTCGGCAATGGCCCTGGAGGCCGGACGCTCCAGGTGTCACGGGTGTGGCCGGCGAGCGACACGGCTCTCGACACCGTGCAACACCCGGCACATGCGACGCAGCTGCCCGCGAGCGAGCTCACGGCGTCTTCGATCGGTCGCCTCTCAGAGCTCCCGCCGTTGCTCTCAGCGGGCCGGTCGGTTGAGATACACGGCGTTGGGACCGTCCGAGTTCGCCACCGCCACGTCGGGAAAGCCGTCCCCGTTCACGTCCCCCACCGCCACACCGTACGTCACGCCGTCCTCGAGGCCGAACGGCGTGCGTTGGAACGAGCGGCCGTCCCCGTCGTTCAGGAACACCGCGTTCGATCGGCCGGCGTTTCCCGTCACGATGTCCAGGTCGCCATCCCGATCCAGGTCCGACAGAGCGAGGCTGTATGTCTGGGCGTCCGTGGAGTCGAACTCCACGCCATCGCCTCGGCCCGGGCCGAGGCCGAACTGCCCGGACCCGTCCCCGAAGTAGATTCGGTTCGCCTCCCCTATGTTGGCCGTCACAATATCCAGGTGACCGTCTCCGTCCAGGTCGCCGAGGGCCACCGCCCGCGTCTCATCGTGGCCTGTCCCGAAGGCATGGCCGTCCGGGAAGCCGGCTTCGCCGTCGTTCAGGTAGACGGCATTCGGTTGGCCGTCCCGGTTGGCCAGGACCAGATCGGTGTCGCCGTCCCCGTCGACGTCGGCGGCCGCGACGGAGATGGTCGAGTCGTCCCTCGAGCCGAAGGGCACCGAGCGCTCGAATCCCGCGGCGCCGTCATTGAAGTGGATGGCGTTCGGGGCGCCCCGGTTCGTGATCAGGATGTCCATGGCGCCGTCCCCGTTCATGTCGGCCAAGGTCAACGACCGGGTCGGGGCGACCGGATCGCCGAACTCACCCTTCGGGTGGAAGCGCCCACCGCCGTCGTTCAGGAAGATCATGTTGCGGGTACGGTCGTTGCCCACTGCGACGTCCAGGTCGCCGTCGCCGTCGAGATCGGCCAGGGGCGCCGCGTAGGACGTGGCCCAGTCCGTGCCCAGTGACCGGCGGAGCAGGAAGCCCCCGACGCCGTTGTTGAGGAACACCTCGTTCTCCCCCGCCCAGTGACGACCGTTGGCCACGACCACGTCCAGGTCGCCGTCGCCGTCCACGTCGCCGAACGCCAGCGACGCCGACCGGTCCAACCCGACGCCCAGCCAACCGTACCGGGGCATCTCGAAGACCCGGCTCTGGGCGGCCAGCGCGCACGGCGCCATTGCCGCGAGCGCGGTGCACATCAGAGTCGGCGGCGCCCACCGCCGACGAACGCCGCGCGGGTCCGAAGGCAAGCGGTAGTCCTCGGCTCGGCCCCTCCGCTCGTGCGTCTCCGTCGCCCGCTCCGACCCGTGGGCACTCACGGCACACTACCCTCGGCGCCCCGACCGAGGTGCCGGTCCAGCTGATCGTCCAATGCCGCGATCAGCGCGGGATCCGCGTCGGCCATGATGTTGGTCAGCTCGTGCGGGTCCTCGGTCAGGTCGTACAGCTCGTCCATGCCGTCGAGCTCCTCGTACCGTATGTACTTGTGCCGCTCCGTCCGAAGGGCTCGGTATCCCATGTTCGCGACGCGCGGGAAGACCTCGTCGGTGTAGTACTCGATGGCGAAGCTGCCCCGCCAATCCCCCACCGGGGACCCTCCCACAAGCGGGACCATCGAGAGGCCGTCCATGTCCGCCGGTGGCACCAGGTTGCCCAGCTCCAGCAGCGTTGGCGCCATGTCCAGGTTGGTGGCCAGCGACGTCACGACGGATCCAGGCGGCGCCAGGGGTGGGTACCGGATGACGAGTGGAATCCGGATGCTGGGCTCATACGCCAGCCGGCGCTCCTGCGCCAATCCGAATTCCCCGTAGAAGAACCCCTGATCGCTGGTCAAGACGATCACGGTGTTGTCGGCTTCCCCGATCTCCTCCAGCGCGCCGAGGATCTGGCCCACTCCACGGTCCACGGCGCTCAACATGCGGAGACGGCCCAGGATCACGTCGTCGGGCGTACCGCCCGGGGGACTCCGCGGGTCGTCGTATTCCGTCGTGCGGGCAAGCGCTCGCTTGCCGGCCAGGGGCTGCTGCCAGCTCGCCGATCGGGGGAGCGCCCGGCCCTCGTACAGGGACTCGTCCCCGGGTGCCGGTGGGAAGCTGCGCACACGACCCGGCAGCACCTCGGGGTGCACGGCCTTGTGGGCTACGAAGAGCACGAAGGGCCGCTCCCGCTCGGTCCCGCGGATGAAGTCGGTGGCGTATCGCGTGAGGATGTCCGTCATGTACCCCGACTCCTTGGCGGGAACGCCGTCGAGATTCATGTCCGGGTCGAAGTACACGCCTTGCCCTACGAAGCTGACCCATCGATCGAAGCCGGGCCGCGGGCTGTCGTCCTCATGCCCCATGTGCCACTTGCCCACGAACCCGGACTGGTAGCCCGCAGCGTTCAGCAACGCCGGGAACGTACGGATCGCGTGGCTTTCCGCGGCGCGTTCTCGGTTGTCGAGGATGCCGTTCTCATGCGGGTACTGACCGGTGAGAAAGACTGCCCGGCTCGGAGAGCACAGGGGCGCTACGGTGAAGTAGTTGTCGAAACGCGCCCCTTCGGCCGCCAAACGTTCGATGTTCGGGAGCTCCACGAAGGGATGGTCGTAGATGTCGTCGGCCCGGACGTCGTCGAGAAGGATGAAGACGACGTTGGGACGGGTGTCGGTGGGGGACGGTGCGCGCCCGCCGCAGGCCCACGACCCCGTCGTCGTTACGAGGGCGATCAGGATCTTCAGCAAGCCTCCGTGCGTGCTCCGTGCGAAGGCGCTTGTGGGGGTGTCCGCTCTGGTCATGAAATGCTCTCGAGGTGGAGGGATGACACGACGAACCTGCCCGGGCCGGTGTCACCGCCGCAAGCACCCGCGCCAGGCAGCGGCGAGCCGATTCGCTGCCGTCCCGCGGGGAGCCCGCCGGTCCGGTTCTTCCCGACCGACCACATCCCGCTACGGCCTGGTGTCGGAGGTTGCCGCCGCCGGAGAGTCGTGTCGACCGGTCCACGAGGCGCTGAGCGTCCGGGAGCCATCGGTCGGCACACCTGCTCGACTCGATCAGCCGGTCTCTTGCACCCCGACCCGTGGCCCCTTCTCTTGACCTCCCCGCCCCATCGAGCTCGATCGCCTGTCGCAGGAGGACGTTCGGCATGAATACCCGCTCGCGTTTCCCGCTCTGGACCGCCCTGGTGGCCGGTCTCGCTCTCGGCCCCCTTCCTCTCTCGGCTCAAGCGGCCGACTTCGGAGAACTGGCCGAAGGACCGTACGACCGGTTGGTGATCCGCGGCGCCATGGTCATTCCGGGTCACGGTGGCCCGCCCGTGGGCCCCTACGACATCCTGGTGGAGGGTAACACCATCTCGGAGATGGTCCCCTTCGATCCGGTCACTGCCGAACGGCGGGGCGACACCGAGCGCATGACGGGCGACCGCATCATCGATGCCGAGGGCATGTACGTGATGCCCGGCATGATCGATCTCCACATGCACCTCCGGCAGGAGCCCATGGAGATCGAGTATCCCTACTACCTCAAGCTCGCCCACGGCGTGACCACGCTGGTTCCGGCCCCCGATCGCGGCCTCGAGGACGGCATGGAGCAGGCTCGCCTCTCGGAGCAGAATCAGATTCTGGCTCCCAGGCTCTACCCCATCTGGCGCTGGGGCAGCGGGACCGAGTACGAACGGGCGTTCATCGAGGACCCGGCCAACGCCCCGCAGATCGCTCGCGAGATGGTGGCCGCCGGTGCCCATGTTGTGAGCCTGGGCAGCGTGACCTGGAGTGAAGAGCTCTTCGGCGCGGTGGCGAACGCCGTGTACGACGCTGGGGGGCTCACCACGATCCACCTGCCCCCTTCGACCAACGCGGTGGTCGACGCGGTAGCGGCGGCCCGGCTGGGCGCCACCATGATCGAGCACCACTACGGCTACGCCGAGTCCGCCCTCGATCGCTCCGTCCAGGACTTCCCTCGCGAGTACAACTACAACAACGAGAACGACCGTTTTCGCCACGCCGGGAAGGTCTGGGTCGAGGCCAACAACACCGCCAGGGAGCGTCTACTGAATGATGTGGTCGACTCCCTCGTGGCGTACGGTGTGACCATGCTGCCGACGCGCGTGGTCTACGAGGCCAACCGGGACTTCCTCCGGGCCGCCAACCTCCCTTGGCACGACAAGTACACGCACCAGGCCCTGGTCAACTGGAACCTCCCCAACCCCGCCTACCACGGCTCGTACCACTACGACTGGACGTCCGACGACGAGCAGTACTGGTACACGGCTTTCGACCTCTGGGGTGACCTGATCTACGAGTTCAACAAGCGGGGCGGCCGCGTCGCCTACGGCACCGACGACAACTACATCTGGGCGACTCCGGGCTTCTCCAACATCCGGGAGCTGCAGCTGCTTCGAGAGAGCGGCATGCACAACCTGGAGGTGATCAAGGCCGCCACGCAGAACAGTGCCGAGACCCTGCGGAAGCCCGAGCTGGGGCTGGTTCATCCAGGCTACAAGGCCGATCTGGTCATCGTGGATGGAAACCCGGCCTACAACCTACGCTTCATGTACTCGTTTGGAGCGCTTCGCCTGGACGACGATGGCGAGATGGTCCGAACCCAAGGCATTGTCCATACGATCAAGGACGGCATCGTCATCGAAAACGACCGGCTGATGGAGGAGATCGCGGATATGGTCGCGCGGTCCAAGGAGGGCGTCGGTCCCAACGTCATGGAGGAGCCATTCCTCACCCCCCGGCGCACGACCTTCGACGACTCCCCGGGAGGCAATTGACGCGGCCCGGCTCGACAGGGAGGATCCTCTGGACGTCGCGAAGCTCCGTGCGGACACCCCCGGGTGCGAGCACGTCAACCACCTGAACAACGCCGGGGCGGGCCTCATGCCCGCCCCCGTCGTTTCGGCCATCCAGGACCACATCACCCTGGAGAGCCGGGTCGGCGGATACGAAGCCGCCGATCTGCGTCGGCAGGCCGTCGAGGGCGCCCGCGCCGCCGTGGCGGCCCTCATCGGTGCATCCCCCCGCAACATCGCCTTCATGGAAAACGCCACGGTGGCGTTCAACGCGGCGCTGTCGGCCATTCGGTTCACGCCCGGCGACGCCATCCTCACGACGCGAGCCGACTACACCTCCAACCAGATCGTTTACCTGTCGCTCGCCGAGCGCTACGGCATCGAGGTGATACGGGCCCCCGATCTACCGGAAGGCGGCGTCGATCCCACGGCGGCAGCGGAGATCGTCCACCGCCGGCGACCGAAGGTCGTGGCCATGAGCCACGTTCCGACGAATTCGGGGCTCGTGCAGCAAATCGCACCCCTCGGCTCGGTCTGCCGGGAGCGTGGGATCCCGTTCCTGGTCGATGCGTGCCAGTCGGTGGGGCAGCTCACTATCGACGTCGGTCACATCGACTGCGACTTTCTTTCCGCCACGGCCCGCAAATACCTCCGAGGACCTCGCGGCTGCGGCTTCCTCTATATTTCGGACCGTATGTTGGAAGGCGGAATGGAGCCTCTGTTCATCGATATGCAGGGCGCACATTGGGTCGCCGAGAACCTCTATCAACCGGTTCCGGATGCGCGGCGTTTCGAGAACTGGGAGTTCGCCTATGCGCTCGTATTGGGGATGGGCGCGGCAGCTAAATACGCGATCGACCTGAAGGTCGAGGAGATAGAGCCACGCGTGAAGCAATTGGCGGAATATACGCGCTCTCGGTTGGAGAGTGTATCGGGGGTCACGGTGCTGGACCGCGGTGCGGAGCGATGCGGGATCGTTACCGCCGACGTGAAGGGACACTCACCGACAGATGTCGTCGCCGCCCTCCGCGAGCGAGGAATCAATACGAGTGCCTCACTCTGGGAATATGCGGTCCTGGACTTCGGCGACAAAGCCGTCGAAGGCGCGGTGCGCATCTCGCCACATTGCTACAACACCGAGGCCGAGATCGACGCGGCTGTGGAGGTCATCGGCAAGTTGGGTACGTAGTCCGGGCCTACGCTCGAGGCGGCCGCGCCCGACACCACCGATTTCGCCACGCTCGACGGACCTGCGCTGAGCAGGCGGCAACGGCCTTCCTTGGTCTAGGTGTCGGAGACAAGGACGTTGTTTCGCACCAGGGCCCCGAGCCTGCTGAGAGGCGTCTGATTGCCGATCGGCCCGGACGCCCGGCCTGCATCGGTGTCCTCCTTGGCGGCCCGCGGCCGTCCGCCCCCCACTTTCCCGGTTAGAGTACGGGATCCACCCCCATACCCATCGCGTGGTATCCCTTGTCGACATAGACCGTGGACCCGGTTATGCCCGAAGCCAAGGGGCTACAGAGGAAGGCAGCGGTCTGCCCCACCTCGTCGGCCGTGTTGGACTCGGGTAGCGCAGCGTTCTGCTCGTAGTAATCCACCATGGAACCGATGGCGCCTATGGCCTTGGCCGCGCGACTCGCGAGGGGTCCTGCGCTGATCGTGTTCACGCGAATGCCGTGTCTACGCCCGGCCTCGAACGCCAGGGTGCGCGTGTCGCTTTCGAGCGCAGCCTTCGCCGACGACATGCCCCCGCCATAACCCGGGACGACGCGCTGGGACGCCATGAACGTCAGCGAGACGACGGCCCCGCCGGGCGCCATGATGGGGCCGAAGCGTTGGATCATGCTCACCAGCGAGTAGGCGCTGGCGCTCAGGGCGGCCAGGTAGCCGGCCCTAGACGTCTCGATCAGCGGCTTCTGCACCTCGGGACCGTTGGCCAGCGAGTGCACGAGGACGTCACAGGCAGGGGTGCCGTGATCCGCGACCAGCCGGTCCACGACGCCCTGAATGGAGAAGCCGTCCAACTCGGCGTACCGCTTGTCTTGCCGAACGTCGTCGGGCACCGAGTCGTCGGTGTCGAACACGGCATCGAGGGGGTAGATACCCTCGATCTCCAACTCACCGCCATCCGGCAGGGACATGTCCAGCTTCCCTCGGTCGAGGCTCCTGGTGAAGATCCGCATCACCGGCGGCCAGGTGCCGACGCAGATCTTGGCGCCCGCCGCCGCCAGAGCCTTGACGATCGCCCAGCCGTAGCCGCGGTCATCCGCCACTCCCGCTACGAAGGCGCGCTTTCCAGTCAGATCGATGGACAGCATGGTGCCCCTCGGAGTTGGTTCAGGTTGGCAGGGCCCTTCTCGACCCGGCATCGGATCGCAAAGCTATTCGTGAGGACGGAGGGAGGGTAGCCTCGATGGAGATCGGTCGCAGGAAACCCTGAGCGGCTCAGCCTCGTCTATAGAATAGGACGCCGGGAACGGAGCCAAACGAGGAGGTTGGGGATGATCGGCGACTTGTTGGCCTGGTACGTGGAGGGCTTTGCGTCCTTCTGGCACGGGATCTTCGGCGGCGGGCTCGCCCAGCTCGTCCTCATCGGCTTCTTGATCTGGTGGTTCTTCTGCCGACGACGCAATGGCTGCTGCTGCCACCACTGCGGGTGCTGGTGCGGACGTTGTCGGTGTGAGGAAGTCCGGCTGGAGAGCGAGGAGAAGGCGAAGGAGTCCAAAGAGGGCTGAGACAGCCTTCTCCGGACCGCCAAACGCGGTGGCCGCACTGCCGGTGTGCTGCCGAACCTAGCGAGAGCGTTGGCCTAGCGGCGACGTGCGTCCGAGAGGGGCGCGCCTGGGCGATGTCGATCGATCCTGTAGAGGCGGAATCGCCCGTTCGTCGTGACGGCCTCCACCGGAGCGCTTTCCTCGAAGCCTGGGTGTGCCTCCGAGCGTAGATTCACCAGGGCGAATTCGAAGTGGACGAGATCCGCGTCGGTGAGCTCGTTGGGATCCATCATCTCCGGCCTGGTCCACGGCACCTCCCGCTTGTCACGGTAGCGGACGAGCCCGTGTGCATGTTCCGCGAAAGAGAAGTCCGTATCAGCCCCCCTCCAGGCGGTCGTCCAGGCCGCTACCTGAAGAAAGGGCCAGCCGCGGGCCCGGTCGCTGGTCCGGACGAAGTCCATGCCGATCACCGTAGCCCCCCTGGGCACGGCCTCGATGGCCTCGCGCAGACCCGAGAACTCGTGCCGCTGCGCCTGACGCCAGACGACCGTCGTCTGTCCAACAAGAGCCAGGAATGCGCCGATCGCGACAGCCCTCGCGGCACCCGTCCATCTGCCGGTCGCCAACCGGGGAGCCGGGAGGGCCAAGATCATCCAGGCGAGTCCGCAAGGGATCCAGCGCCAAGCGAAGAAGATGGTGTTCATGTAGCGATCCGGCGCAGCGAGGAACGCGGCCACGGCGAGGATCGACAACGACAGCAACGGTCCGTCGACGTCGCGCTTGGCCCCCGTACGTAGCGCCAGCAGCTGGGCTCCGATCCAGATCGAGACGATCAAGATCACGACGCCGGGAGCCACACCTACTCCATGGATCGACGCAACACCCCAGGATTGGGGGAGCAGCCGAGCCCAGAGGGGGCTCCACCATTCCGCACCCACTCTGAATCCCCATGCCTCTCGCAGGGTCCTGAGCTCACTGAACCATGCCAGGGACAGCAGCCCAACGGGCAGCATCGTTGCCAGCTTCGAGATGCCGCGCTTCAGCCCGGACCGCTCCCCGATCACGACGACGACCAGAGCAAAGCAGGCGAAGGCGAACCACAGCGAGTGGCACCAGAGCAGAAGGGCAGACAAGATCAACAGGGCGCCGGCTCGCGCGGCACTCAGCGGACGAGTCGCGAGGGCCCACCACACGACGAAGGCTGGGAAACCCACCATGAAGTTCAACAAGCCCCAGTACAGCAGGACGTTGAAGACCAGGGCGCTCGCCAGAGCCGCGTGTGCAATGGGACGGCGCCGGTGCCAGGCAAGCCAGAAGGTCGATGCGACCCACGCGGCCATGACCAGGCCCAGAGCGACGCGACCGCTCAGGTAGGGGCCTGCGATCTTCCAGCAGGCGTAGATGAGGGCGTAGAGGGCCGTGTTTGGCGCCAGCCAGTCTACGACATACAGGTCCGGAGGCGCATGGCCCTCCATCACGTCCTGCCAGAGGCGGATCTGGGCGACGTGTTGCGGCAGATCCATGGCGAACGGGAATTCCGTCAACCAGGCGGGAAGCCCGGCGAGAAGCGCCGCCAGTCCAGCCATGAGGAACCACGCTCGGGG
>JBDHLD010000270.1:0-2585 GCA_039586035.1 Gemmatimonadota bacterium
GATACGGTCGTTGCGCGCCTCCTGGGCGGCCCGGTAGCGGGCGATGAACTCCGGGCTGTAGGGCGGTCCGTTGTCCGGGTTGAACATCGATAGCGTCCAGTCGGTGGCCGTGGAATCCCGCTCGTCGGTCACCGCCGGATCCATCCAGGCGGTGAGCACCTCGGGCCGGCCGGCGTGGGCGTTCAGAGAGACGTAGTAGTCGCAGGCCGGCAACGAGTTGACCGCCTCCGCCAGCCTCAGCCCACGGGTGGCGGTGATGTTCGGGTCGCTGGCCTGTGACTGGTAGGCGCCCATCAGGGAGCCGCCGCCGGAGTTGCCCACGATCACCACCTGCTCCACGCCGGCCTGCTCCTTTAGCCAGCTCACCCCGGCGCCGATGTCGATCAGCGCGTGCTCGAGGATGAAGAAGGCTTCGTTGCCACGGAAGCGGGTGTTCCAGCCGAGATAGCCGTAGCCGCGCGCGGCCATGTAGTCGCCCAGATAGTGCTCGGAAAAATCCACGTTGTAGTGGGTGGCGATGAAGGCGACCTTCGGTTGTTTCCCGACCGGCGTGTGGTAGAGACCCTGGCAGGGCATGAAGCCGGCGCCGTTTCTGGCCGAGGTGGAGGAGGCGAGCGAGATGAATTCGCGCTGCACGGTGTTGCTCATTTGTCTCTCCTCTCGAGGTTCCGTTGTGGGCTGCCCGCCGCGGTGTGCGTTCGATTCCAGTGCCTGAGGTTGTGGAACGGTCCGGCTGTTGGCCGATCAGTCCCCGCACAGCTCCCGGCGAACCAGATCCCGGCCTGCCACCATGCTCTTGAGCTTACCGAACGCCACGGCGCGGGGCAGGTACTTCATCCCGCAGTCGGGCGCCACCACCATCCGCTCGGCCGGCAGCACTTCCAGTGCCGCGCGGATCCGCTCGGCCACGGTCTCCGGCGTTTCCACCGTCGTGTCCCGCAGATCCAGCACCCCCACGTGAATCCGCTTCGACGGCAGCAGGCTCAGCACCCGCATGTCGAGCCGGGGCTGGGCGCACTCGATGGAAACCTCTGTGGCCGCGCAAGCGTCGAGTTCCTCCAGAAAGGCGTAACCGGCGGGCTTATCAGCGACGTGCTTGCCGTAGCCGAAGCACACGTGCAGCACCGTGGGTCCTGGCGCGCCGGCCAGTGCGGTGTCGATGGCGGCCACCGCGTAATCCGCGGCCGCCTCCGGGCGGGCCTGCACGTAGGGCTCATCGAGCTGGACGATGTCCGCGCCTGCGGCGAACAGGGCCCGGACCTCCTCGCCCACCGCCTGCCCGTAGGCCTCCGCCAGCGCGGCGGCATCCGGGTAGTAGTCGTTCTGGGCCTGCTGGGTCATGGTGAAGGGGCCGGGCAGGGTGATTTTGAGCGGCACCCCGGTATGAGCCTTGAGCAGCGCCACGTAGTCCGTCTCCATGGAGTGCTGCCGCTCGATGGGTCCGGTAACCCGCGGCACCGGCACCGCCTTGCCGGTCCGGTCCAGCGCCTCGCCCGGATGATCCAGATCCAGGCCGGCCAAGGAGTTGGCGAACCGGTTGGAATAGCTCTCCCGGCGGATCTCTCCGTCGGTGATGAAATCCACCCCCGCCCGCAGCTGATCATCCACCGCTCTCAAGGTGGCGTCCTCCCAGGCTTCCTCCAGAAAGTCCGCGCCCAATCGCCACAGTTCCCTGGCCCGCACCCGGGGCGGCAGCCGCTCGCCCAGCCGGGCCTTGTCGATCAGCCAGTCCGGTTGCGCGTAGCTGCCTACCAGGCCGGCGGGCAGCAGGGGGAGTTCGATTTTCATCATGATCAACTCCTAATTCGGCAGGTGCCAGACGGGTGAGCTCCAGGCCCGATCCTGAATCATCCGATCAGCGTCGGGATATTTGTCACACAGATCAAGCCGCTCGCACAAGTGCTTTGACCAGCGTTTGCTGGGTGCCTCGATCACCCGGGCATACCAGTAGGCGGGACCGGCACTGTCTTCCTCATCGGTCCAGGTGATACACGCGGTGCGCCTGGGAGCCTCGAATTCGGCCACCCGGATCACCCGCTCCACCGGCTCACCGTTGTTCAGATAGCCCTTGACGATGTCTATGGCTGCCAGCGGGGTTGCGTCCTGGGCTGCCTGCACGGTGAAGGTACGCTGATCGCGCGAGACGCTGCCGCCCATTGGCGTGTGAAACACGACGTCGTCGGCACGACAGGCGTCGGCCCCGGTGGCGCCGAACTTCAGGCGGATGCGGGTACCGCTGGTGGCGTAGGCCTCACGACGCTGCAGCGCATCGAAGATGCTGGCGCGGGTGTTTTCCTCCGCCCAGACGGCCACCAACCCGCCCGGGTTGTACAGCGGGCTCGCGAGCAGGGCTTCCGGGTCTGCCCAGACGGCGTAGACGCCGCCGGTGAAGGTTGCCTCCTCGGTGAAGCCGGCAGCGGCGAAGTGACCGTCCGTGGAGCCGATGGCGCCGAGTTGCAGGGGGTTGAGCTTGCGGTCGGAGTCTTCGAATGCCACCAGCCCGCGACCGAGCAGCGAGCGGTAGTAGCCGGAACGCATCGCCCGCCAGCCGGCCTCCGGATCCGGATCGGGGCCCAGCATGCGCA
>JBDHLD010000103.1:0-10696 GCA_039586035.1 Gemmatimonadota bacterium
GCCAGGGAAGGCCATGTGGTGCTCCGAAACGCCCACCCGAATGGTGGGAGCCAGGAGGGCGTTGCCCAGGCGGCGAGTCACCTCCTCGCCCAGCCGTGTCCCGTGCTCGGCGTCCATGAAGAGCGGCAGGTGAGGTCCGTGCTGCTCTACCGCACCGCACGGCACGACCACGGTCAGGTATCCGTCGGCGAGGGCCCGCTCGACCTCGGGCCAGGTCAAACGCTCGAGGTGAAGGCTGGAAAGCTCCAGGCCGGAGTCAGGCATGGCTGGTTCGTCGCTGTCAGGGTGAACGGATCTCCGCCCTATGGTTCCGCACGCCGGGACCGGTGCGCAACGGACCCGTCGTCGGAGCCCGTCCGGTGATGGCGCCGGCGGGCGCTCCCGCCGCCGGGCCGGGCCGGGCGTGCGAAGCCCACCAGGATCGCCCGGCCGGTTGACGTGGCGGCCCTGGCGGTGCAGCTATGGGTCCGGCCGACGTCGGCACCGGAGTACCAAACGCCCTCCTTTCTGCTGAACGCACCGATCGTGACACCACACCGCCGTCGACATTCGCCGCGCTCGACGCTCCTTCCGGCGGGCTTGGCCGGCGCTGCGCTCGCTCTGGTGCTCGTCTCCGACTCGCCTGCCACCGCCGCGGCCGGTGGAAACGACGGGCAGGCGACGTGCCCCGAGCCGTCCGCCGACCTCGCGGCCGCGGAGCAGCGCTCCTGTGGCGAGGAGGTGTACGTCGCCCAGTGCGCCGTCTGCCACGAGGAGGAGGACGGCGAAGGCACCGAGCTCGAGCCGGAGCTGCTGGCCGACTACGGCAACGCCTTCGAGCTCTGGGACTACGTGGTGATCTCGATGCCGGAGGACGATCCCGGAATCCTCAGCGACGGCGAATACTGGGGTGCGGTGACCTACCTCTTGGCCTCTCGCGGCCTCATCGACGACAGCGTCGTCCTGGGACCCGAGACCGCCGAGTCCGTGGAGTTCCAGCATTGAGAGACCGTTGGTGCGGTGCGCTAGCTTCCCGCCCCGGCGTCGGCCCGGATCGAGTCGGCGGCCGGCGTCACACGGTCGACCCGGAAGCTGGACAGCCGGAAGACCGTGGACCCACCCGGCGTCCGTGCAAGGAACGTCCCGTCGCCGCTTCCCACCATCTCCACAGCCGCAAGCGTGTCGGTGCCGCCGCCCAGGGCGACAACGCGCCGCCGGTCTTCGCCCTGGGGGAAGGCGGTCGTGTCCGGCGCGAAGCCGGTGGCCTCCAGGCTGGCGAGCTCCCGCAAGACCTCTCCCACCCGGTCGACCCTGGCCGGCGAGCCGTCCACCGTCCACAACGTGTCGACGCGCGCCAGGGTGTGCCCCTCGCCTCCCCGCTCGACGACAATGGACGCGACGGCGGCCGTGTCCACGGCGACGATGGTCCGGTCGCGCCAGTCCTCCATGCGGCGCGTGGCCGCGCCCCGGAGCCCTCCCTCCAGTAGGTAGACCGCGTCCTCGTCCGGGAGGCGGGCGAAGCTGCTCGAGAATCCCGGCCCGGGCTTCCCCAGAAGCACGTCGACGGTGCGGTCGTCGTCGGACCGGAACGACAGGCGCCACGTGCTGTCCGACGCGACGCCCAACCGCCCGTGGTTGGACGGATTGGAGGCCACCAGGTCTCTCACGTTCGCGTCGGACACGGCGTCCCAGAACCGGGCCACCGCCGCCGAGTCCGAAGGATGGCCGTTCACGCGCCACGCTCCGGCTGCGCGCTCCAGCTCCACGGTGTCGGTGGGCCCCTCGATCCGGACCCCCTGGACCGACGCCTCCTCCAGGCCCGTCAGCGCACGAGCCAGCTCTGATGCGTCGCCCGCCCCCCTTGTGCCGCCCCGCCCGAACGCCAGCACGACCAGGTAGACGATCACCAGACCCAGAAGCGTCCCCAGTGCGGCCTTCAGCGCTTTTTCGCTCACGACACCACCTCCTGCCAACGTCGCTCCGCCCGACGGCGGCGCCCGAGCACCCGAACGGCGCCGAAGGCCACGAAGAGAAGCGGGATCCCGACCAGGTTGCCCCACTTGAGGACAGCTCTGCTCAACTCCGACCCGAACACCAGCGGTGGCGGCCGGCGATCCTTGGAGCGGATTCCGATCAGCACCTCGTCCTGGGCCAACCAGTCGATCGCGTTGGCGGCGAAAGCGAGGTTCTGGGGATTCGCCCGCGCGAAGTCGTCCTCCAGAAAGTTCGCGTCCCCGACGACCAGCAACCGACCGAGGCCTGAGGGCCCGACCTCGTCGCCCGCCTCCCCTGCCCCCGCAGCGTCGATCGCCACGGCCACCGTCCGGACCCCGAGCGACGCCGGATCCTCGGGAAGCGGTAGGTCCGGCGTGATGGGGCCCCCGGGCGGCTGCACGCCTCCGGCCTCGGTGGTCTGCCACAGCGGCACGGCCACCGCGGAATCAGTCACGGTCAGAGGGCTCGCCCACCCCATCGTCAGGTTGCCCAGATCACGCGTCGTCGGGTGATCCCCGCCGCGGAAGGTGATCGGCCACAGGGGATACGACTGGACGAGCTGGAAAATGCCCTGCGTGCCCATGGAGATGCGTTCTGCCGACCGCAGGTCGTAGACCATGCCCTCGCCCACCTCAACGCCCCGTTCCTCGAGAAGGGTCTCGAGGCCGGTGACCAGGGGGCGCGCCGTGGGCATCTGCGGATTGATCTCCGTCCGCTCCATCAGGAACAACGCGGCGCCCCCGTCATTCAGGTATCGCTCGATCTCGGACACCGCGCGGGCGTCCATCTCTTGCGTCGGGGCCGCGACGACCGCGACGGCGAAGCTGTCAACCGACAGGACCGCCGTGGAATCGTTCTGCAGATCGACCGTGCGAATCTCGTACTGCTCCGAGATCGCCTGCTGGAATGCCTGGAACTGGAAGGGGGAGCGGGCGCCGAAGCCCCCGACGAATCCGAGCTTGGCCTTGTCCGCATCCGACATGGCATGAATCGCCGATGCGAGCCGGAACTCGAGGTCGTCGGTCCGGTCGATGACGGGAATCACCTCACGGCCATCCGCGTAGAGAATGGCCAGTCCGAAGTAGCCCCGCCGCACCTGGAACTCGTCGTCTCGGAGCACGTTGAACTCGATGGGCGAGATGCCCAGGCTCGACGCTTCCGTCTGGGCGTCCTCGTCGTCGTCCGGATCCAGCTCCTCGACTCTTAGGCCCCCGTCGCCGGCGCGGCGGAAGTCGGCCAGCAGGTCTCTCACGTCCCGGACGATGAGCTGGATCTCCGGCGGCAGCTCACGGGAGACGAAGAGCTTGATCGTCACCAGATCGTCGATGTCCTGAACGATCTGCCGGGTCCCGTCGGACAGCGTGTAGAGGCGCTCCGACGTCAGGTCGAGGCGGCCCCGGACGTAGCCCCCCAGAAGGTTCAGGACCACCACCGCCGCTGCGATGACCAGCGTCCCGATGCGCAGCCTTCCGTACGCCTCTCGCGAAGCGCTCAGCCTCTCACGGCTGACCGTGGCGTACGTGAGGAACAGGAAGAGGCCCGTGCCGGACGCGAAGTAGAGCACGTCCCGCAGGTCCACCAGACCCCGGGCCACGTTCTCGAAGTGGGCCATGACCGACAGTCGGGCCAACGCACCGCCGAGCACCGGTGGCAGGCCGATGGAAACCACCGGCAGGCCGATGAGGATCAGCGTCAGCGCGGCCGACGCCGATAGGATGAATGCCGTGATCTGGTTTCTGGTGACCGAGGACGCCCAAAGACCCAGAGCGACCAGGAGTGCGCTCAGTAGCGCCGCGCCCGTGTACTGGGCCACGAGTATTCCGGGGTCGGCCTCGGATACCAGCAGCACCCCCAGGCCGGTGGGCAATGTGCCGGCCAGCGCTACCAGCACGAAGAGCCAGTTCCCCAGGAACTTGCCCAGCACGACCTCGCCCTCGCCGACGGGGTGAGCGAGCAGCCACTCCAGCGTGCCCGAACGCTTCTCCTCCGAGAGGCTCCGCATCGTGATAGCGGGAATGAAGACCGTGAAGAGCCACGGGAGCAGGGCGAAGAAGGGACGTAGGGTCCCGATGCCCGCCGCGTAGAGCGAGCGGAACGCCAGGAACAGCCCCAACGCCAGGAATGCGACGATCAGGACGTACGCGGTGGGATGGTCGAAGAAGGCCCGCAGCTCCTGGCGGGCGACGTGCCAAACGCTCTGCCGCCTCATCGATCACCTCCGTCATTCACCGCCGGCTCTTCGTCCGACGCAGGGGCAGCCTCGACCCCACGGCCACCGCCCTCACCCGCGGCCGCCTCGTCGGAGACGGTCAGCTGCCGGAACAGGTCCTCGAGGCTCGCACGCTCGCGGTGGAGCTCCCACAGGGTCCACCCTCGGTCCCTGGCCAGGTTGAACACCTGGGGGCCGAGCTCCTCGGCGCCGGAGGCGGACAGCCGCACCCGCACGCGCCCGCTCAGTGGCTGGACCTCGTGGCTGTCCACGCCGGGGAGCGAGGCGAGACCCTGCGCCACGCCCTCTCCCTCGGCCTCTACCGTGTACGTCGCGGCGGCGGCCTGGTCGGACAGGAGCTCGGCCACCTCGCCGTCGGCGACCAACGCGCCTCGATTGACGATCAGCAGCCGTTTGCAGGTCGCTTCCACCTCCTGCATGACGTGCGTGCTGAGGAGGACCGTCCGCTCCTGGCCCAGGCTCCCCACCAGGCGGCGGATCTCCACCCGCTGATTCGGATCGAGCCCCTCGGTGGGCTCGTCGAGGACCAGGATCTCCGGCCGGTGCAGGATGGCCGCGGCCAAGCCGACGCGCTGCCGATACCCTTTCGACAGCTCAGAGATGGGACGATAGAAGACCGTGCTCAGCGCCGTCTCGTCCACTGCATCCGCCACGGCCAGGCGGAGCGTGGCGCCCTGGATCTCTCTCAGGCGTCCAGCGAAGTCGAGGTATTCGCAGACGAGCATCTCCTCGTATAGCGGATTCGCCTCGGGCAGGTAGCCCACCCGTCGCTGGGCGTCAGCCAGATTCTCCGAGATGGGCGCGCCGTCGAACAGCACCCGACCCTCGTCGGGCTCCAGCGTGCCCGTGAGCATCCGCATCGTCGTGGTCTTCCCCGCACCGTTGGGACCCAGGAAGCCCACGACCTCCCCTCGGTCGATGTCGAAGCTCAGGCCGTCCACGGCCGTCAGTGGACCAAAACGCTTGGTCACGCCCTCGACTGAGATCATCGCTCCTCCACTTCATGGCACGAAAAAACCGCGCCGCCCTCGTTGTGAAGCGACGCGACGAGTGGCCCAATCTGACGGGGTGCCCGGTCCGTCGCGTCGAGTCATGCGTCCGACGGGGGCGGATCGAGGCCGCGCGCACCGTCGTGATTTGGTCTGAAGCGCCCGGATTCTATGCGAGGCCCACGGGTCTGTCCAGTGGTCCCTGGCCGAATCTGGACGCCTTCTTCGATTCGGCGCGGGCCGCTACGGTTGCCCCGCCCACGGACCGTTCAGCCACCCGGAGCCGCCGGGACGACCGCGACGGGTTTGGCCGCGTCCGACGGGTCCGGGTTCCGTGCGGGCGGTGAGGCTGAGAGGCGTCTCAGGGATGGGGCCGCTTGAACACCTCGCCGCCCCGCATGACGAAGGTAACGCGCTGGGTCGCCGTGATGTCGTCCAGGGGGTCTCCGTCGAGGGCGACCAGGTCCGCCAGGCGGCCCGCCTCGATCACGCCCCGGTCCTGGACGCCCAGAAGGTCGGCGGCGTACAGGGTGGCCGACCGGAGCGCCTCGAGCTCATCCATGCCTCGCTTCTGCACGAGCGTCACGAACTCCCCCGCATTCTGGCCGTGGGGGTAGACGCCGGCGTCGGTGCCGAACGCGATCTTCACGCCGGCCTCCACAGCCCGGGTGACGCTCGCCACCGCCAGAGGCAACACCTCCATCGCCTTGGCCCGAATGGGCGCCGGCAGCGCGTCCATGTCGATCTCCTCGACGAGGTACGTTGTGGGGACGAGGTACGTGCCGTGTTCCTTCATGAGCTGGATGGCCTCGTCGTCCAGCACCGAGCCGTGCTCGATGGACGCGACACCGGCCCGGACGGCGGCCTTGATGCCGTCCCCGCCGTGAGCGTGGGCGGCCACCTTGACGCCGTGACGGGCCGCCTCGTCCACCATGGCGCGGAGCTCCTCGTAGGTGTACTGCTGAGCCCCCACAGGACCCTCGAACGACAGCACGCCGGCGGTCGCGCACGTCTTGATCACCTTGGCGCCGTGTTTGATCTGGTAGCGGACCGCCTTCAGGACCTCGTCCACGCCGTCCGCCACGCCGTCGGTCCAGTCGTTCTCGAGGACGCCCGGCTTCCATCCCGTCGCGTCGCAGTGGCCGCCCGTGATGCCCAGCGCGTTGCGGGACGGGAAGATCCAGGGTGCGTCCGCCTCGCCCCGCTCGACGGCGTGCTGCAGAGCCACCGTCACGTCACCCCCGAAATCACGGACGGTCGTGAAGCCGGCCAGCAGCGTCTTCTCGCCATAGAACGCCGCCTTGAAAGCGAACTCGGACTCGAGCATGCGCACCGGGGCGGTGAACATCTCCGGGCTCACCTGGCCAGCGAGGTGGGTGTGCAGGTCCATGAACCCCGGCACCAGCGTCGCCTCACCCAGGTCCACCTCGTCGGCGTCGGACGGAACGCTGCCCGGATTGACGGCCTCGATGGTTCGGCCTCGCACCACGACCACCGGGTCGGTGATCATTTGGCCGGAAACCACATCGAGCATGCGGGCCGCGCGGAGCACGACCGGGGTGGGCTCCTGGCCCCCCGACGTGGCGGGCAGCGCCATGGACAGAAGGACGAGCGCCAGCGTGAAACGAACTCGAGTCATGAGGACCTTCCGTGGGGGTCGGAACGTGGGGAATCCGACGAACGAGCGAGGCAAAGCCTTGGGGGGTAGCCCGGGACCCGAGTCCCTGAGGCCGGCTTCACCTCGCTCGCCGTCACGGGGCAAGGTAGGTTTCGCGGTCGATCTCGTCCAGTCGGTCCTCCCCCGCCGCGGCGAGCGGCCCCGCGGTAGGGACACGGTCGTCGGGTCAGACGTCCAAGTTCTTGACGTACCTGGCGTTCTTCTCGATGAAGCGACGCCTGGGCTCCACGTCTCCCCCCATGAGCTCGTCGAACAGGCGAGACGCGATAGCCGCGTCCTCGACCCGAACCTGGAGGATCGTGCGGGTCTCGGGATCCATGGTCGTCTTCCAGAGCTGATCCGGGTTCATCTCACCCAGTCCCTTGTACCGCTGGATGTTGACGCCCGAGCTGCCCTCCTTGCCGTTGAGCCGATCGAGGTACTCGGCGCGTTCGGCCTCGTTGTAGGCGTAGTGGACCTTCTTGCCCTTCTGCAGGCGATACAGGGGCGGCTGCGCGATGTACACGTAGCCGGCCTCGATGAGGTCCCGCATCTGCCTGAAGAAGAAGGTGAGCAGCAACGTCCGGATGTGGGCACCATCCACGTCCGCGTCGGTCATGACGATGATCTTGTGGTACCGCGTCTTGTCGAGCTCGAAATCGTCCCGGATGCCCGCGCCGATGGCGGTGATGATGGCACGGATCTCGTCGTTCGAAAGCACCTTGTCGATGCGGGCCTTCTCGACGTTCAGGATCTTCCCCTTCAGAGGTAGGATGGCCTGGAACGAACGGTCCCGTCCCTGCTTGGCCGAGCCGCCCGCCGAGTCGCCCTCTACGAGGTAGAGCTCCGTCAGGGACGGATCGTTGATCGAGCAGTCGGCGAGCTTGCCGGGGAGCACGCCACTCTCCAGCGCGCTCTTCTTCCGCGCCAGATCTCGTGCTTTCCGTGCCGCCTCCCGAGCCCGAGCCGCCTGAAGGGACTTCTCGATGATGCCCTTCGCCGTCTTGGGATTCTCCTCCAGGAAGATGCCCAGGTGCTCGTTGACCGCCGCCTCGACGGCACCCTTGACCTCGGAGTTCCCCAGCTTCGTCTTGGTCTGCCCCTCGAACTGAGGCTCCATCACCTTGATGCTGAGGACACACGTGAGGCCCTCGCGCACGTCGTCTCCCGACAGGCTCTCGTCGTCCTTCTTGAACAGGCCGTTCCTGCGAGCGTAGTCGTTGATCGTCCGCGTCAACGCCGCCTTGAGGCCGGTCAGGTGCGAGCCACCCTCGTGGGTGTTGATGTTGTTCACGAACGTGTGCGTGTTCTCGCTGAAGCCGTCGTCGTACTGCAGCGCCAGCTCGATCTCCGCCTCCGGACGGCTGGCCTCGAAGTAGACCACTTTGTCGTGCAAGGCGTGGCGGCTCCCCCGGAGGAACGTCACGTACTCGGCCAGCCCACCCTCGTAGCGGTACTCCTCCTCGACGGGTCCGTTGTCGCTCCGCTCGTCCTTGAGCACGACGCGGATCCCCTTGTTGAGAAACGCGAGCTCCCGGAGACGGTTCGACAGCGTGTCGAAGTGGTACCGCGTCTCCGTGAAGATCTCGTGGTCCGGCATGAAGGTGACGCGGGTGCCGGTCTCCTTGCCGGCCGACCCGAGCTCCTCCAGCTCGGACTCTTTGATACCGCGAGCGTAGCTCTGGCGGTACCGCTTGCCGTCCCGCTTGATCTCGACCTCGAGCCTCTCCGACAGGGCGTTCACGACGCTCACGCCGACGCCGTGCAGTCCGCCGGAAACCTTGTACGTGCTCTTGTCGAACTTGCCACCTGCGTGGAGCTTGGTCAGGGCGACCTCGACGGCGGGCACCTTCTCGGTGGGGTGGATGTCCACCGGGATACCCCGCCCATCGTCCTCGACGGTCACGGAGTCGTCGGCGTGGATGGTGACTATGACCTCCGAGCAGTAGCCCGCCATGGCCTCGTCGATGGAGTTGTCCACCACCTCGTACACCAGGTGGTGCAACCCCCGACCGGACGTGGAACCGATGTACATCCCGGGCCGTTTCCTCACGGCCTCGAGACCCTTCAGTACCTGGATCTGTCCCGCGGTGTACTCGGCGGACTTGTCCTTCTCGGTCATTCCATTCCCCTGATTCGTCGTGGCGCTGTTTCGGTGACCCGCCTTCACGGGCGCTCGGCGAGCACGAGGCGGATACCCTCGATCCGGCCCTCGTGACGATCCTCGTTCAATCGCCGCAAGATCTCGTCCTTCATCATGTCCAACTCGGTGAGCCAGGCGCTCGACCGTACCTCCACCACCAGCACGGCCCCGCTCACCATACGAGGCCGTGCAACCCTGGCAATGGCCTCTCCCACCCGGTCAGCCCAGTCGTCCACGACGCCCACGCGTTGGATCTGCTCGTGAACGCCGGTGTCCTTGAGCACCTGCTCGAGGACCTCTCCGACCCGGCTCGGTCCCGCGCCCGGCGGCCCCACGCTCACGCCGTCGTCCTCGGCCAGATCACGTGAAAAGCTCGCCCGCCGCGATGCGCCAACGGGGCAGCGTGTCCCTGCGAACCCTCACGTCACCCTCTTTGGGCGCCGTCAGGATCACCTGCCCCGTCTCCTCTCGCTCGATGAGCTCCAGAATCCGGTCACTCCGACCCGCGTCGAGCTCCGCGAACACGTCGTCCATGAGCACGACCGGCTCCTGCCCCCGGGCCGTCCGAATCGTCTCCGCCTCGGTCAGGCGCAGCGCCAGCGCGGCCGTGCGTCGCTGGCCTCCGGAGCCGTAATCCCGCAGATCGATCTCACCGCCCTCTCTCGCTAGCGTGAGGCGCAGGTCGTCTCGGTGCGGACCCACGACCGTGCTGCCTGTTCTCCGCTCTCGATCGGCGGCCGCGCAGAGCGCCTCGCGAAACGACGTCGCGACCTCCTCGGGACCGGGTATCTCACCGGCTCCAGGCGCGGACGCGACGGCCACCGGTACGCCGGAGTGATGCGTCATCCGGCAACCCTGTCCTCCGGATATGCTCCGGTAGTACCGAGCGAAGGTCTCGGCCCACCTGGCTACCCATGCCCAGCGGTCACGCAACACGGCGGTGCCGGAGCGGATCAATGGCTCGTCCCAGACTTGCACCACCGCGGCCGGCTGCTCTCGTTTCAAGGTCGCGTTCCTTTGCGCCAGAACGTGACGATACCGTTGCAGAGCCTCGAGGTAGCCCTCCCGGTTCAGCGAAAGGACGATGTCCAGGAAGCGGCGCCGGGCTGCGGGGCCGCCATTCACCAGCGCCACGTCCGCCGGCGAGAAGATGACCGCCGCCAGCCTGCCCAGCGCATCGCCAATACGCTCTGTCTCCGCCCCATCCACGGTGACCTTCTTCCGCTTTCCCCTTTTCTGGAAGGCGGCCGTGACCTCGACGGGCCGATCCGAGGCGACCTGCGGCTGAAGCGTGGCGGCCACGTGGAACGCCTCTGCGCCGAAGCCAACGAGCTGCTCGTCCCTGCCACCGCGAAAGGACCGGAAGGTCTCCAGGTAGTAGATCGACTCCAGAAGGTTCGACTTCCCCTGGGCGTTTTCTCCGACGATCGCCGCTCCCTCCGGCGGAAAGAACAGCTCCTGTCTTCCCAGGTTGCGGAAGTCGCGGAGCGAGAGCCGGCTCAGGTGCACCGGAGGCGGGTCGGAGAATCCCGGAAAAGCATGAGGAGTCGAAGCGAGGCGATCGCGCCAGCCCGGCGGGAGGCGCAAAGCTCAACAATGACAACGATTTTGGGCGATTGGCCGGGTCACGTCAGCGTACGGTCGTACTCACGGAGTCGACCGAGATCCTGATGCCTCGCGTATCGTGGATTTCGAGGAGCAGG
>JBDHLD010000271.1:0-2495 GCA_039586035.1 Gemmatimonadota bacterium
CGGCGGCAGGGGATCTCCCACCAGCACACGCTGAAGCACCTTCACGTCGTCGACGCCGCAGTCGGTGACGCCGCCGTCCTGGGCTCCGATCACGTTGCAGCGCTTCTCGTCGAACGGGCCCGACAGAGCGGCCTGGTCCATCAGGTGCTCCCTCACGATCTGAACGTCGGTCGCGTTCACGACGAAGTCGGTATTCACGTCGCCGCACTGGCACGCGTCGCCCGAGGCCAGTCCGTCGCTGTTGTCCTGGGTCGGGTTGTCGACGAAGGGACAGTTGTCGGGCCCCGCCGCGCAGGCGCCGCCCCCCGTGCCCGAGCCGTCGCAGACGCCGTCGTCGTCGTGGTCGGGCAGGGTGGGATCCGTCCCCAGGGCCACCTCGCTCCCATCGAGCGCACCGTCGTCGTCGCTGTCCGGATCGAAGGGATCGGTGCCATAGATGAGCACCTCGTCGTCATTGGAGAGGCCATCGCCGTCACTGTCGCTGTCCGCCGTCGAGCCAGTGCGCAGGTCGGCCTCGAAAGCCTGCCCCTGATACCGCCGCCAGGGCCCGTGGGGCGGGTTATCGATGTGATCGGCGTCTCCATCCCGCAACGAGTGGAGCACGCGCGCGCGCCAGCGGTAGACGGTGGACACCGAGAGCAGCGACAGCATCGTCCTCGAGAGCTCGATGCCGCTCGGCGTAGTCGGAGTGTCAGCCCATGGGGTCTTCAAGGAAATACACGAAGGATCACCGAACGCGACACCCACGGGACACGCCTCGACTTCGAGTGCCACACTGCCTCCCCCCTGCGGGTGGGTAGCGAACATATTCACCTGGAAGTCGTTGGCAGCTTCGGTCGTACCCCAGGGCTGCACCGGCGTTATGCCGTCGCTACCGCGAAGCTGCCGCGCCAGCACCTTGCGTCCGGTCGTTCCGCCGCCGCCGTAGTAGACGAAGGCCGCACCCTCCTCGTCCTGGCCGGAGTCATACCAGGGCGCACCCACGATCACGTCGGCGTAGCCGTCGCCATTCACGTCGCCAGCTCCCGCTACGCTCATGCCCAGGACGGCCTGCTCCTGGTCGGATTCGAGCTGGGCTGCGGCCGCCGCCGGCCCTCCGCTCGGAATCCCGCTGGCACTTCCCAGGAACACGAAGGCCGCCCCCTCGTTGTCCGCGCCGGCATCGAAAATGAAGCTGCCCACGATGACGTCGGCGAAGCCGTCGCCGTTCACATCCCCGGCTCCTGCCACGCTGAAACCCAGCTGTGCGCCCACCTGGTTCGACTCGAGCTGCGCGTCGGCGCCGGTGGGGTTCGAGACCTGGATTCCGCTAGCGCTCCCGTGGAGCACGAACGCCGCTCCCTCGAATCCCTCGCCGGCGTTGTATTCGTTGGCGCCGACGATCACGTCGGCGTAGCCGTCGCCGTTCACGTCTCCGGCTGCGGCGACGCTAACGCCCGCGTGCCCCCCCGCCTGGTCGGACTCGAACCGGGTATCGGCCGCGGCGGGATTGCCACCTGCGATGCCCGAGGCGCTCCCGTGGAAGACCAGGGCCACACCTTCGTCGGCGTCGGGCCCATCGTAGAGGTGACCGCCCGCGGCTACGTCGGCGTAGCCGTCGCCGTTCACGTCGCCGACGCCTGCCACGCTCCAACCCAACCACGCAGTATCCTGGTCCGACTCGATCTGGGCCGCGGCGGTAGCGGGGTTGCCGTCGGCCACTCCGCCGGCGGTCCCGTGGAACACGAAAGCCGCCCCCTCGTCGGTCTCGCCCGCGTCGTAGAGCCAGGATCCCACGATCACGTCGGCGTAGCCGTCGCCGTTGACGTCGCCCGCCCCCGCCACGCTCTTGCCCAGCTGGGCATCGACCTGGTTCGATTCGAGCTGCGCGGCCGCCATGGCCGGCCCCCCGCTGACGATCCCGCTGACGCTGCCCAGAAACACGAAGGCCGCCCCCTCGTTGTTCTCGCCGGCGTCGTAGCCCGGGAAGCCCACGATCACGTCGGCGTAGCCGTCGCCATTCACGTCCCCGGCCCCCGCGACGCTCATGCCGAGGTTCAGGCCGTGGGCTGCGAATGCCTGATTCGACTCGAGCTGTGCATCGGCCGCCCCCGGCCCTCCGGTCGCAATCCCGCTGGCGCTCCCGTGGAACACGAAGGCCGCGCCTTCGTTGACCTGTCCGGCGTCATAGCCAGGGGCGCCTACGATCACATCGGCGTAGCCGTCACCATTGACGTCTCCGGCTCCCGCCACATTGTCGCCGAGCTCCGCATCCATCTGGTCCGACTGGAACTGGGCTGCCGCCGTCGTCGGATTCCCGCTCACGATGCCGCGAGCGCCGCCGTGGTACACGAAAGCAGCACCTTCGTCGCTCTCGCCGGCGTCGTACTGGTAGGCCCCGACAATGACGTCGGCATAGCCATCACCATTTACGTCACCGGCGCCCGCGACGCTCGTGCCCAGGAAAGCGTTCAGCTGGTTGGACTCCAGCTGGACGTCGGCCGTTGACGGGTTGC
>JBDHLD010000104.1:0-10179 GCA_039586035.1 Gemmatimonadota bacterium
CCGAGGCTCGAGCCCCGACTGGTCAGCGTCGGCTGAATCAGCAGGTTGACCTCGTCGGTAAGCCGAAACTCGCCGACGAGACCCACGATCCCACCCGTCTTCCCACCCCACTTGATGTTGTTGGGCGCGTCGCCCTTGATGGACGACATGTTCAGGCCGCCCACGAGGCCGATGGCCTGCGCGGTCGCGTTCGCCGCACCGGCCATGGAGAGCGCGAGCATCAGAACGCCCGCAGGTACGGTTCGCATCGGTCAAGCACCTCCCTTCCGAATGTTCGATCGGGGGCGGGCCCGGTCGGTGGTCACATGGAAATGTCCCACTGCAGCCTCGCACCGAAGCTGTCCTTGTCGTCTCCGGTTCGTGTGTCCGCCGTCAGCCAAAGCAACTCGGCCGACAGCTTGTTCAGATGTCCGTTGAAGAACCAGTTGGCCGTGAGCGAGACCTCCTGCTGGATGTCGCTTTCTGTCCCGACCTCCGGGTCGTAGAAGGCGTGACGGACGGCCAGCTCCAATTGGCGAGGCAGATTGTCCCAAACCGCACCGAGCACGACGCCGATCTGGACGTAGTTGCCAACGAGGGTGGTGCGCACGTCGTTCAGCGTGTCGTCGACCCGCTTCCAGTGGAGCTCCTGCTGCCAGGAGACGCCTCGGTACTTGAACGCCGTCTCGGCCGTCCATTGGTTCAGGCGGTACTGGCCGGCCTCTCCGTCGTCGAATCCGGGTAGCTGCCCTCCACCCGCCTGCGAGAAGCGAGTATACGGGCTACGGTTGGTCGCTGCAGCCGCGGCGATGAGCAGGGCTGGCGTTTCGGTCATGGCCAGGTCCGATCCCGAGAAGCCGATGGGATCGCCGAGAACGTTCCAGTGCAGCCTCCCCATGAGCAGCGGGTGGCTGTCGTCGTTGGACTCGCCCGCCCGTCCGGTACCGGTGGCCACCGTTCCCCAATAGCTGAAGTCCGCAAGGCCGCCCCCGTCCACTCGGCCGTACAAGGACAATCCCTGCTGCCGGTCGAGCGTGAAGATCGGGTTGATCAACGATCGATCCATCATCTGCTGCTGACCAGAGGAGATCACCCGCTCGCGGCTGTAGTGAAGCTTCCACTGTCCCACCTTGAGACTGACCCCCGGCGCCAAGCGATACTGGACCCGGAAGTCCAGGAGCGCGTTGCCCTGGAGCTCGTACTCGAAGAAGTAGGTCAGGTTGGGTGTGAAAGCATGCCCACCGATCTTGATCCGGGCCCGGTTGACGCCGAAGGTCACACCTTCAGTGACGCGGTCGGCCAGCACGGTGTCGCCCAGGGTCCCGCCTGTGACACGGAACTGGAGACGAGGCTGGATCTGGATCAGGAACCGCCCGTCTTCGGTCTCGATCTCGACGCCGCCGGGGCCGTGGCCCACCCGGACAGAGGGGCGGGTGGTGTCGGCGGGTGCGCCTTCCTCGGCGCTGGGGTCGGTACGGGTCAGTCGGTCGTTGAGGGTCGGGTCGTTCTCCTGGGCCCGGGCCGACGTCGATGGACAGGCCATGGACACGAGCACGGCGAGCACGCCGGAGAGGAGGGCACAGCGGTGCCTCATCCGTGTCCTACCCGAAGAGGCTCGCCGCGTCCTCATCAGACCGCCTACCGCTGCCCCGCGGCCGCGCGCAGCAGGACTTCCCTACCGTTCAGCGGTTGGACCGGTCGGTTCGTGCCGGGGATCAGAGACGTGAAGGACCGCATCTGCTCACCCGAGAGGGTGACACTCTCCGCCATGACCAGCCAGGTCACGATCTCGAGGCAGGGAGGCGTGGTCAGGGACCCCTCGTAGCGGTAGTAGAGCTCGGAATCTGGCAACAGGTCCAGGGCGTTTACGGTCACGCCCTCGACGTGGCGCATCTCGCCCGGAGCGGACGGCAGGTTCTGGATGATGGCGTCGAAGGCGGCGGTGCGGTCGCCCTCCTCGATCAGCAGCCCCACGACGGCGAGCCTTCCCCCGGGGCCTTCGTGGACGAGGTGCATCTCCAGGGGCGCGTGCTCGCCTTCGACCGTGTGTTCGCTGGGACTGTGGAAGTGACCCTGGATCAGGTAGAACTCCATCCCGTCCAGCTCCAGCACACCGCCGGCGTCCGAGTTGACCTGAATGGTGTGGCCGTTGTCGAGGATGTCCGCTACGTGCTCGTTTCGTGCGATCCGCAGAGCCGCCGGTACGTAGCGTCGCCGCTTCGACCCCTCCTCCGGCTCCAGGCCTGTAGGCAGGTCGATGGGCGATTGCCGCTGGCCGTCGCCACAGACTGCCCACTCGGCAGTGAGGCTGGCCCAAACGGCGGGACCGTCCTCGGGTCCGTATCCCCAGTGGGGGGCTTGGGCCTCGGGCTCGTCTTGCCCAGTCACCGCCTCGTCCGTCTGGTCCTCCGCACCGGTGCACGACTGGAGCCCCAACCCGAGCGGTGTCCCCCACAGGATCGCCAAAACGAGACACCGCCACCGCCCGTGGCGTGCTGACTCATCGCCGAGGAGATTCCAGGGTCCCGCGGAGCGGGATTCCGAACGCCTTCGGTTCATGGCATCCCTCCCCAGCGGTACTGGTAGGTGGTTCCCAACGCATCGAAGTCGGGGCCGCGCTCGACGCGTGCACCGCTGGCTGCGACCAGCCGGAGGGTATGCGCGCTGCCCATCGGGAATGCCAACGTCAGTCCGAAGCGGAACGTCGAGATCCGGGTGTCCCGCACATCGTCGTCGATCGTCGACCGCCCGCCGATGCCGTAGCCCAGATCGAAGGCCAACCATCGCCCTCGGGGAAAGCGGTAGATCACGTGGGTTTTTCCCACCACCAGGGGCTTCTGGGTGACGGTGCTTCCGCCGAAGAAGTCGGAGTTCTTCCCGAACAGCCAGGCTCCGCCGTAGAGCTCCAGCGTCCACGGCCCGGTGGCATGCGACGCCCCGACCACCGACCGGATCGTCCAACGATTCGATCCGAGGTTCAGGAGCTTGCTGGAGTCGTACTGTCCGAGGGGCGCGATGACCTGGACGCTGGCGCCGACGATCGTGGTTTGCTGGTACGTCCCGAAGTCCTCCGCCTCCAGGGCCGGTGCCCCCACGAACGCCACGGAGAGACGGATCCGGGGATCGCCGAAGCCGGTGACCGACCGCGCCGTGTCCTGGCCCTCGAGCCTCCCCTTCCAGTCGCCCGCCGCGAATGGAACGACGACATCGACCTTGCTGGCCAGTCCACCGACATCGATCGATCGCACGTATGCGGCGACGAACGTGTGGAGCTTCGAGTCGAGGTCCTCCACCGGCACCGCCGGATCGAGCAGGATGTTGCCCCGTGAGTATGCGTACCCGATGACCCCGAAGTTCATCCCGACGGGCACGTTGGTGAGGAGGCGAGGCTCGAGCTCCTGAGCCGCTGCCTCCCGGGTTGCGTACAACAGGGCGGGCAGCACGAGCGCGAGAAGGACGATGGTGCCGTGGAGCTGGGCGCACCCTCGCGCTGGGTCGTCTCCAGACGCCGCCCTCCTCATGCCGTGGCCTCCCGCACCCGCCGCCGCCGCACGAGCCGGATCATGATCGGGTAGCTGAACCAGGACAGCTCCCAGAGGATGGGAAAGAAGGCGAAGAGCAGTGTGAACAGCGCCGTGAGAGGCTCGGCGGTGATCCGGTCCCGCATGGCCAGCGCGTCCGCGTCCGAGACGTCCGGTGAGAGCAATCGCCGATCCTTGATGGCGTAGCTCCACGCCCACGCACCGGCGATTCCCACCGATGCCGCGGCCAAGCCCTCCATCGCTCGCACACCGGCCGACGGCTCCAGCGCGACGCTCAGTCCCACGACTTTCAGGAAGACCAGCAGCAGGAAGATCTGAACGACGCTCAGCACGGTGTGCCGTCCGTCCGTGCGCTCGAGGTCGCCCAGCAGGGCGTTGCTCTGTAGCCAATAGATGATGGTGAACGCGAGCCCGATGGCGACGGCCACGAACGCCGGGAGCTCGTCCATGAAGAACCCGCCGATCGTCTCCCGCCCCCAGTCTTCCTGCGCTGGACTGGGAAACAGCGTGAAGAGGCGCCAGAGTACCAGCGCATAGACCACATCGCTGAGGGTCTCCAGTCGGCTGAGCTGGAGGATGGACTTCTTCTCCTTCGAGTCGCCGTCTCCCGCTACCCGGTGGCCCTCGTCAGTCAGCACGGTTCAACGCCTGGGCAGGTACTGGACGCTCATCGCCTGACTCCCTCCACCTCCAATGGCTCCATGCCCTCCGGCCACTCCACGCTCACGGTGTAACGGTCGCGAAGCGCCCCGAACACAGCCTCCTCTGCCTCCTGACGCCGCTTCGTCAGCAGCTCTCGGCGGACCACGTCGTTCACCTCGTCCAGCTCCGGGACCCGGCCGTCGACGCGCGCGTCGACCCGTACCAGGTGCAGACCGTAGCCGGACTCCACGGGTCCCTCCCAATCGCCCACCGGCAACGCCTCCACGCTCGTCGCGAAGCGGCCACCGAAGTCGCCGGCCACCTCGGTCGTCCGGGCCTCGACGTACACATGGGGAAGCACGAACGGATCTCCCACCGAAGACGGATCGATGGTGCCGCCCTGGTCTCGTAGCGTGTCCCGGAGGCGGGTGGCGTCGGCAGATGCGTCTTCTCCCCGCCGATCCACGCTGAAGTAGATATGCTGGAAGGTGACCCGCGGCTCGAGACGGAACATGTCGGGATTCTCGTCCAGGAACGTCTGGAGCTCGGCCCGGGTCGGCTCCACGGCGGACGCTACGTCCTCGGTAAGGAACTGCATCTTCTGCCGCAGCCGTCTCCGCACGATCTGGTCGTCTCGGTCGAACCCCAGGGCCAGCGCTTCCCGGTAGTAGATCTCCTCCTTGAGGTAGTCCTCGATGAGGCCGGCGAGCTCGGCCTCGGTGGGCGGTCGCTGCCACGTCATGCGGAAGCCGGAGCTGAGCTGCTCGATCTGGCTGGCGCTCACGACGATCTGGTCCGATCCGGTGTCGGCTCTCGATGCCGTCACGCGCCACACGGCGAAGAGCAGCGTGCCCAGCACCAGGAAGTGGACCAGCGGCTCCCGGAAGAGTTTCTTCATGCCAGTTCAGGCTCCGTTAAGGACTTCTTGGTCGTGGAGCGCGGCTCCGGACGCGCAGCCGCGCGCGGCCCGGGTCAGAACGAGACGCCCGCGGCCAAGCCGATCACCAACGCGTCGTTCCTTTCGGTGATGTCCCAGTTGACCTGGGCAGCGCCACGTGCCCAAGCTCCAGACCATAGTGCACACCCAACCGAACGAGGAACAGCCAGCGGCTCGGGGACTCATGCGACCCACTGTCGGCGCCGGCGGAATGCTCCTCGGACGCCACTTCCTCTTCCAGCTCGACACCGGCACCCACCTGGAGCTTCAGGTCGCCCAGGCCCGGTCGGTACACGACCGGCACCCCGGCGATGAACTCCCGCTCGTGGTGGTTCGCCGCCCAGTCCAGAAAGACACCGGTCCCGAAGCGCTCTCCGAGCCGGCGCTCGTAGTCGAGGCCGACGGTCAGCGAGTTCTCGTCCCCCTTCGAGGTGTTGCCGACGAATGCCAGGATCTCGTTGCGTGGATGGTGCTCGTGCTCCCCGCCTTGGTCTGCGTGTTCCTGGGCTCTCGTGGGAGTCGACCACGAACCCAGGATCACGAGGAGGCCGGCCACCCTCCAGCACTCGCCCACTGTCATCATTCAGCATCCTGGTCCGGACCTCAAAGAGCCGCTCCACCGTCGAGCTCCGTCACTCGGGCGTGTACCAGATCGGGCTGGTGTACGCCCGCTCCTGATGGCTCAACGGCACCTGGGGCGGCATGGTGATGCCGTAATACTCGGCGTCGTACGCCTGCCAGGTGGGCGTGGGGATCTCCAGGACCCGGGCGTAGTAAACCGCCCGCTGGCCAGGGTCGAAGTCGGGATCGGTCCAGACGGCTCGGAGCTCGGCGTCGCCGATGTTGTTCAGATACGTGGCGTTGGCCTCGTCCACCGTGTTGCCCACGGGTCGCTCGCACCGGTTGTCCACGATCCGGCGGCCATCCGCGCAGGCCACGTCATAGAGCATCTCGTGACGCTCGCCGCTCTCATCGACCCAGCCCTTCACCATCTGGATCCGGTCCAGGTTGCCGGACCATGGGTCCTTGAGCGCGCCGACCATGAAGACGGGTGCGTCGGCACCCGATGCCCGGGCCGGCAGGTCCCCGCCCATGGGGACGCCCCGGTCGTAGCCGATGGAGACCGCGTCGGGCTTGAACACGTCGTCGGCCGTGTAGTCCCACCCTCCGAAGAACCGCACGGTGATGCGGGTACCCGTGGTCGCGTACGTCTCCTTCTTTTGCATGGCCTCGAACAGTGCCTCGCGGCTGTTCTCGCGAGCCCACACCGCAGCCAGGCCGGACGCGACCTCTTCCCAGGCGAAGGTGGACAGGGCGTCATCGCCGCTGGCCGCCTGGATCACGTAGTGCTCCCAGCGGTCCGGCGCCGGCTCCGTGCCGGCGAACTTGCCCCAGTAGTTCTCGTCCCGGGTTGCCGCCAGGCTGGTGTGGGCGTCCGTGCTGCCGATCATCCCGAACTTGAAGGGGTTCACACCCACTTCTTGCTCGACTTGGAGGCCGATCTGGAGAGCGCTCCGGGCGTACTCGTACGGGAGCATCTCGTCGGTCTTGGGTTCGAAGCCCGCGATATCGCCTTTGTCCCAGGTTCCATAGTCCGCGAACTCATCCTCGGGAGACAGCTTCGGATGAGCCTCGCCGTCGCCCTTGATCTGAGTCACCTCGTACAGAGGTTCCCAGCGCGCCCGCGCCTCCGCGTAGGAGCGATCGAACGGCTCGCCATTCAGACGCTCCACGGCGAACATTATGCCGTTGGAGAGGTTGCCGTTGTGGGGAATGGCCAGCACGCTGCCGCCCGTGTTCTCTTCGTAGGCCGCCATCCACGCCCACAGATTCTCGGGGTCGTAGGAGTCGAACGTGGTGAACGGGATGATCTGCCCGGCCTTGGACGCGTCATCCTTGAAGATCACGACGCGGTGCAGGTTGCTGGGCGCTCCGGGCCTGTTCAGCGAGGTCCACTCGTAGCCGATGAATGCGGTGAACACGCCCGGCTGGTTGAATTCGTCCGCCGCCGAGATCTCCCGGTCCCAAACGGTTCGGGCCATCTTGGGGCTGTTGATGAGATCCCGGTTCTGCGCAACTCCCTCGAAGCCCCACATGCGGAAGGCCTGGTAGCCTTCTCCAGCCTTCACCATGTCGTAGAAGCGCTTTCCGTACTCCGTGGCCAGCAGGTCGGGGTTCGCTTCGGCGATCATGGGCGCCAGGCCCAGGTTCGCCGCATGGTCCGACACGACCAGGAAATCCAGCGCTCGGATCAGGCGAGCCCGCTGGCCGGTGCTGGTGAGCACCTCCTCGCCCCGGGCGAATCGGTACGCCATCTCGGGGGGCAGCGTGTTTCCGATCATGCCCGCGTCGGTGGAGTAGCTCGTGTGCAGGTGCGTGTCGCCCCAGAAAAGCCCCTCGGCAAAGAGGTTGTTGGCGGCGGTCCGTGCCACGTACGGCGAATAGATCCGTTGCGGCTCCGGCACGTCGGTCGAGTCGGGGCGAATCTGGGCGTGGGCGGGCAGCGGGGCCGTGATCGCCAGGGCACCTGCGAAGATGACGAGCGCTCGGCTCTTCGTACTCATCGGTGTTTCTTTCCTCTCGTTGCGTGACTGCTGCTTCAAGGCGATTCCGGGCGGGCATCCGAGCCCTTCCGGGTTCTCGTGGCTCCGCTCACGCTCTTTGCGGGAGCGAAGCCCCTCGCTGGGCCGTTCATCCCACCGGCATCGTGTACGTGGCGTTGATCCGGATCGAGTTCTTCACCGCCGGCCCGGGGTAGTCTTCGTAGATCAAGCTGGTCTGGTATTCGGCGTAGAAGTTCCACGTCCCCTTGGGCTGCACGAACACCTTGCCGACTCGCACGCTGATGGGCAGGAACAGCTTGCTCGAGTTCCAGTCGTATAGGGCCACCATGTCGCCGTTGCCGATGTACCATCCGGCTCCGAGCCGGTAGTTGAGGAAGGGCGCGATCCCCAGGGGGTTCGTGTCCGACCCACCGGGCGGGAGCGCAGTGGGATCGATGGCCCGCCATGATTGTGTGAGCAGCACACCGTAGAACCACTGGCCCGAGGTGTTGACGATGGCGCCGGCCAAGCCGTAACCCCACTCATCGCGGGAGACGTCAGCGTTCCCGGGGAAGGTCACGAGGGGACCCAGACCAGTGCGACCACTGCCCCAGTCCCACGCTCGAGGAATGATCAGCGCGAATAGCTCAGTGTTGCCCAGCCCGCTCACCGCGCCGGTCTGAGTCCCCTCCGAATCGAAAGTGGGCACCTCGTATTGCCGGAACGTGAGCCGCGGCAGGATCGTCAGGGGCTTGAGCGCGATGGGCGCTACGATACGCAGCTGCCAGTAGTCGTTAGCGCCCGCCTTCCGGGTCGTGCCATCCGCCAGCATGTCCTCGTGGTAGTCCATGTTCTGCCAAGCCAGCTGAAAGCTCCACTGGGTCGCGGTGGAGTCGAGGGCCTTGGACTCGTCGTCCTGACCGCCCTCGGCGGCGGACTCCGCTTCTTGGCCCCAGGCGCCGCTCGGCGCGGCTACCAGCCCCACTACCACCGCGGCCATCCACACGCTCGGTCTGAAGCGACCTAGAACGCTCATGCATCCACTCCTATGCCAAGGTCGATGACTTCGGTCGTTCTGCGCGGGCCGCGCGTCGGTCCCAGGCAAGCGGCAACGATCAAGCTGATCGTTCGCGGTGTCGGTGCGGGGCTCGGAGGCCACGTCCGCGCACGGATCTCACTTCGCTTTTCAAGCGTCGTGGCCCCGCGGGCCGCCGCAGCATACGGCCCCGACGGGCCCAACAGCTCGACATCTGGCGGGATGACTCTGGGGCAATGTGGCCGATCCGGACGCCGCTCTCTGTCGGGAGAAGGGCACGTCTTGCAGTGGGGAAGTGCCGCGACCCACTGGGCCTGGACGTTGACGCGCTATCCGCCCGGCGTGTACCAGATCGGTGAGGTGTACGCGCGGTCCTGCTGCACCACGGGGATCTCCGGGTCCGCGGTGACGCCGAAATCACCCAAGCACCGACGAGCAGCGTCGCGATGCGCACGGTTCGTTCTCTCTGTTGGAGCTGGGAACGCCCTGGCCGGGGGACCAGGACGAATCGGCGGGGTCGGCAACATAGGGTAGCGGGAGACGTTTCGCACGAGTGGCGCAGCCGGTGCATTCGGATGCTCGCAGATCGGTCTGCCGCCCGCGAATCGCGCCGCAAGCCTCAGGAGCTCGCGACGCTTCGAGCGAGTGCCCAGGAGTTCGAGCGAAGGCCCGGCGCTCCGAGCGTCTCGGCCATATGGTGGCTCAGCCGGGGTGCTGAGCCTCCGCGACCGCTGACTCACAAGCGTCCTCGACGGCTCGCGCTGCCGGCTCGCGCCGGTCCGCCGCCGCCCGGGCTGCCGCCGGAGCGGACATGGGGTCCACGATCCACCCGTGAACCGCCCGGTGCACCCAGCGCCGGAGGTCGTGGATGCGGTCCTCACCGGAGTCGGAGTTCAGCCGATTGGTGAGGAAGACCACGAACAGGTCGTGATCTGGGTCGATCCAGAGGCTCGTGCCCGTAAACCCGGTGTGTCCGAACGCGTTGTCGGTGAAGAAGTCGCTCCAGATGACCTCGGGCACCGGCATCTCCCACCCCAGGCCGAAGCGAGACGAGGGATCGTCCCTGTGGGCGAACTGCCTGATCGTAGCCCGACAGACCAGTGGCTCGGGTGACTCCCAGAGGAGGCTGCCGGCGAAGGTCGCCATGTCCCTCGCCGATCCGAACAGACCGGCGTGCCCGGCCACTCCACCCATGGCGTGGGCATTCGCATCGTGCACGGTGCCCCGAGTCTTTTTGCCCGAACGGGGGTCGAGCTCGGTGGGTGCGATCGCCGCCTTGGCAAAGCCGGCCTCGAGGGGCCTGAACGCGGTCTCGCGCAGGCTCAGGGGCTCGATCACCCAGCGGTCGGCCAGGACATCAAGGGGCTCTCCCGTGATCTCCTCCACGGCCAGCCCGAGCACGATCATTCCCAGGTCGGAGTAGACCTGGACCTCACCCGGGTTGCCGCGGAGGCTCAGCTCCGCGACTGCCGCCAGGTACTCAGCTCGCCCCCTGTTCGA
>JBDHLD010000105.1:0-10163 GCA_039586035.1 Gemmatimonadota bacterium
CATGCCTGGCGCGCCGCCGACCCCTGGTGCAGCTTGGGTCTGCGGCGGGCCGTTGGCCCGGTCAGAATGCGTTGACCCCACCCATACCAAGACCCCCCGATGACCCGACCCGCCACTACCAGGCGCGACTTCCTCCAGCTCACGGGCTCGGCCGTGGGCGGCGCCTGGCTGTCCATGCACCTGCCCGCCATCCAGGCGGCCGGCCTCTACGCGCGCGAGGCGGTCCTCGTCGGCGGACAGGCGTTCGAGACGCTGGAGTCCGCGGAGGCCAGGATCCTCGAGGCGATCGCGGCCCGGTTCTTCCCGACCGACGGCACGCCCGGGGCCACCGAGGCCGGCGTGGTCTACTTCATGGACCGTTCCATGGGCAGCTTCTTCGGCTGGATGTTGCCCCCCGTCCGCGAGGTGTTGGCGTCCCTGGGCGAGCAGGTGTCCCAGGGCTACCCGGAGGCAGCTGACTTCGCGGATCTGGATGCGGCCCAGCAGGACGAGCTCATGGGGTGGCTCGAGGCGGAGCAGCCGCAGTCCTTCTTCCTGCTTCAGATCCTCGCGGCGTGTGGCATGTTCGGAGACCCGGCGCAGGGCGGGAACCGGGATGGCGTGGGCTGGGAGCTGATCGGCTTCGAGAGCGCCGCCGCCTGGGATCCGCCGTTCGGTCATTACGACCGTCAGTACATGGAGTCGGGCCGGGACGGCCCGGGCGAGCCCGCGCCGGATGACCGGTCTCAGTCGGCGGATCAGGGTGCGCGGGCTTTCCCCGAGGCCGTCGGATCCGGATCGGGCGGGGAAAGGCGATCCGCGGGCGAGGAGTCCGAACGATGAGCGCCGTCCACGGATACCGTCCTGCCGGACCGCGGTACCAGACCCGGGAGGAGGTGGACTTCGTCATCGTGGGCTCGGGCGCGGCCGGAGGAATCCTGGCGGCCGAGCTGTCCGAAGCTGGCTTCGAGGTAGTCGTCCTCGAGCAGGGGCCCTACGTCCGTCCCCACCAGTTCACCCACGACGAGGTCGACGTATGGGTCGCCGGTGAGCTGACGGGCTCGACGGCGGACTTTCCGCAGACCTTCCGTGCGTCCGAAGACGTCGAGGCCACGCCACAGCCCCTGATCCCGCCCGCGTACTACGCTCGCATGGTGGGGGGCAGCAGTGTCCACTTCACGGCCAACTTCTGGCGCTTCAAGCCGCTGGACTTCCGGGAGCGGAGCCTGCTGGGCCCCATCGGCGGCACCGGCCTGGCCGACTGGCCCATCACGTATGAAGAGCTCGAGCCCTACTACACGAGGGTCGACTGGGAGATTGGCGTTTCCGGAGCGCCCGGTCCGTTCGATCCTCCCCGCTCCCGCCCCTACCCGGTTCCGCCGCTCCCGGTCAAGTCCTCGGGCGTGCTCCTGGAACAGGGGGCGAGGGCGCTGGGCCTGCGGCCGTTCGCCGCTCCCATGGCGATCCTCTCGGAGATCCACGACGACCGAGCGGCCTGCGTCCACTGCGGCTTCTGCATGGGGTACGGATGCGAGGTGGGCGCCAAGTCGTCCACGCTGGCCGCCATGATCCCCCGCGCCGAAGCGACGGGGCGGTGCGAGATCCGGCCCGAAAGCACGGTCTTCCGGGTCGATCTCGACGAGCGCGGTCGCGTCCGGGAAGTGCTCTACCTGGACGCCGAGGGCGTGGAGCACGCCCAGCGCGCCAGAGCGGTGATCCTCGCGGCCAACGGGGCGGAGACGGCCCGGCTGCTCCTGGCCTCCGAGTCGAGTGCCTTCCCCGACGGGCTCGCCAACTCCAGCGGCAAGGTCGGCAAGTACCTCATGTTCAACGGGCAGACGGCAGCGACCGGGACTTTCGAGCACCCGCTGAACGAGTTCAAGGGCCCGCAGGTCACGCGGATCTTGTGGGACTGGTACGAGTCGGATCCGCAACGCGGCTTCTACGGTGGCGGTGGCATGGACGGGAGGCAGCCGTGGGGTCCCGCGCTGTTCCCCGTCTTTTCGAAGCCCGCCGGGACGCCCTCGTTCGGCTCCGCGTACAAGCGCTGGGTCATGGAGGCCTACACCCGCACCATGGACATCGCGGTGCACACGACGTCGCTGCCCCTCGAGTCCAACAACGTGTCCCTGGACCCTACGGTAAAGGACAAATGGGGACGGCCGTCCCTGCGGGTCACCTACAGGGATCACGACGACGATCTGGCCACCATGGGCTTCCTGCAGGCACGGGCCGTGGAGATCCTGGAGGCCGCCGGTGCCCGGCAGACCTGGCAGCTGCCCATCCAGCCACAGGTTCTGGGCGCGCACCTCCTGGGAACGTGTCGCATGGGGTCGGCCGCGGGAGCATCGGTGGTCGATGCGAGCCACCGCGCGCATGACGTGCCCAACCTCTTCATCTGCGACGGATCGAGCCTGGTGACTTCGGGACGAGGTCAGCCCACCATGACCATCATGGCGCTGGCGTTCAGGGCGGCGGAGCACATCGGCCAGTTCGCTCGGCGCGGCGAGATCTGAAGCTCAGAGCACCGCTTCCCGGGTGGCGGCCCGCATCAACTCGGCCAGCGCCTGGAGGCGACCCCCGGGATCGTTCGCCTGATCGTCCACCGCGCCCTCGCCGTCGGGCAGGTAGCTCCGTGCCAGACGAGATTGGACCGCCCTCAGCCCGGCCAAGGCATCGACACAGCCGTTGTAGCCCTGCCTGAGGCCGGCGTCTCTCGAGTGGCGACGTACGAAGGCGCGTAGGTGAAGGGAGCCTTCCACGACCTCGATGAGGCGACGCGGGGCCGGAGGCATGAGGCTCCGCTGCGCACGGATCGTTCGTCGGCACTCGGCGATGTGGGCGATTCCCAAGGCCGCATCTGCCGTCTGGAGGAAGGGACTCTGCAGCGGGCTCACTGCCGGCGCTCCTCGGGACCCGACAGGCGGGGGGGAGACACCGGTCCACTCGGCCAGGAAGCACGCGACCCGGCCGTCCAGGCGAGCGGGCGCACATCGCTCCGGGAGGCGGCGCAGGATCACCGACGCCGCACGCAGGGACTCCTGGAGCTCATGCAGATGTTCTCGGACCGGGCCGGGATCGTCCTCGGGGAGATCCTGGAACAGTCTGCTGACGGCTCGCAGCGTTCTCGCACCCCGCTGCTCAGCGACTGCCGCGATCCGATAGAGCCAGCACTCGTCGTCTGACCCGGTCAGGAGGATTTGGCTCCGCAGTCGCTCGGGCTCGAAGGGGCCGTCGTCCTCCACCGTCCAGTTCTCCAGCACCACCGAAGCATAGGTCGTGGCCGCCGGACGACCGAGGCGCCGCGCGATCCGGTTCCAGGGCACCGCGATCCCGCTGGGGATCCGAGCTCCCGTCGACTCGGCACAACGATAGGCACCCGCCATGAACGACAGGAGCAGGTGGGCCCGCCGCTGCTGGCCGACGTCGTCGAGAGCTTCCACGTCGAGTGGGGGCAGCCCGTCCGCGATCCCCCGGAGTCGTCCGCTCGTGAGGAGGTAGGGTAGCTCGACGGCGATCCGTTCCCAGCGGGCGAATTCGGGCGGCAGGTGGACGGCCGACCCGGCGAGGAAACCGTGCGTGGGAGAGATGCCATGGGTCGTCAGGAGCTCGTGGCCACGAGCACGGGACCCAGTTCCCACCGTGCCGAGGAGGTTCGTCGTGTCCTTCATCGCGACATCCGTTTCGCGTCGATTGGCTCACCCGGTTCCGTCCGGGCCTTCGATTCCCGTCAACGGGGATCCAGCCACGCAGAGGGCAAGCTTCGGGCCCGCGGCCCCGCGCGCCGGGTGCCGGGACACAGACGGCGCCCTATGCCGTGGTCGGACTATGGTTTAGCCAGTCAGCCCACCCGTGTGCCGATCCGCGCCTCTCGACCCTGGTCGAAGCAGCGCCGCATCGTAACGCCACGGGCTTGGTCCACTGCGCGACGCACCGACTGCCGCTATGTCCGGACGCCGGCCTCCCGGTTCCGCCGCGGGCTACCGCCCCGGGGAGATCATGCCGGCGCGCAGGATCCGCTCCACCGCGAAAACTCGCTTCAGCAGCCGCGAGCGCGTCCGGCCTCGGCGGCCGCCGCGCGTGTTCCCAAGGAGGTGTGGCGTCCGAAACTGGGCGGGGCCCGGTACGCAGCCGGAAGGGCCCGGCCGCAGCGCGTTTCGACGGCCATTCACCACACTCCCTACCGACCCTGAAGCCCTCGCCGTCGACAGCGAAATATCGTGGTATCACGAAAAGTCGTTGTATCGAGCACGAAATTTCGTTATCAAAGAGCCATGAGCTCTTCGCATACCTCGGAAGCAGGCCCGCATCGTCCCGCCGGCGGGCTGGATCCGAGTCAGGTGCTCCGGGCATTGCCGGCGGAGCTGTTCACGCTGGACGCCCACGGCCGCATCGTGGAGCACCGATGGGAGAGCTCCACCGACCTCGGTGCGTCGGACCGCCGGGTGGGGCGCACGATCGAGGAGTGGTGTCGGGGACGCGGTTACCCCGAGTCGGTCGGAGAGCGGCGCCAGGCTGCCGTGGAGCGGTGCCTCGAGACGGGTCGCCCGGTGTCCTTCGAGGAGACCTGGAATAGCCCTCTGGGTGGGATGCGCCACTCGATCCAGAGCTACGGGCCCGTCCTCGGCGCTTCCGGCGTGCCGGAGGCGGTCGTGGCCGTGTCGCTCGCCGTTCCCCAGGAGGGCCGCCGTCGGGAGGCGGGCGCGAGCCGTGCGGGCTCGGATGGGCACGACGCGGAGGTCACGGCGCTGCGTGCCGCGCTCCGGCAGGCCGAGAAGATCAGAGAGGGCCTCGAGGAGAGGTTTCGCGAAATCACGGCTGTATCTCGTCCCGGGGAGCTTTCGGACGCATTCCTGCTCGGGCTGCCGGGCTTCGCTGGGGTCCGCGCCCGGATCGAATCGCTGGCTTCGTGGAGCGGCCCCATTCTGGTGACCGGCGAGGCGGGCAGCGGCACCTCCGTCGTGGCCCGGGCGCTTCACGACCGAGGGCCCACGGAAGCCAGGCCTTTTCTGGCGTTGGACTGTGCCGACCAGGCTGAGGAAGTGGAGACGGCGCTCGGGCGCCTCACGGCGAGAGTGCTTCGCCGCGACCAGAAAGGAGGCCAGCGCACCATGGAGCCGGTGTGGTACTCCGGACTCACGCTCCATGGCCTGGAGGCCCTCTCGGCGAGCTCCCAACGGACCTTGAGCGAGGCCGTAGCGGCGCTGACGGCAGCCGACCGGCCGGCGTCGCAGTCAGGGGACCGGATCCGCCTCGTGGTCACGACTGCGTCCGACCTGCACGCCCGCGCGGCGGCGGGACGGTTCGGGAACGACCTGGTCGAAGCCCTGAGCGGGGTGCGGATCGACGTGCCGCCGCTTCGCCACCGCAGCGAGGACCTTCCGCTCCTGGCCGGCCGTCTTCTGGAGCGGGCCTCGCGGCGGCTGGGCCGCTCGGTGGAGCCGCTTACGGCGGTCGATCTGGCCCGGCTCTCGGCCTACCTGTGGCCGGGCAACCTCCCGGAGCTCTCGACCGTCGTCCAGAGGGCGGTCGTGACCGCTCGAGACGGACGACCCACCGTCGCGCTGCCCGACGGTGGCGCCGCCGGGACGGCACCGGAGAGGGGTGCTCTGGGCGTTCCGGTGTACACGGAGGCCGAGATGCGGCAGCGGGAGCGCGACAACCTGTTGGAAGCCCTGCGCCGCACGCGTTGGAAAGTCTACGGTCCCGGGGGCGCGGCCGAGCTTCTGGGCCTGCCGCCGACCACGTTGACGTCCCGAATCAAGAAGCTTGGACTGGTGCGAGTTTGACACACTCGAGATCCGGATTCGGCATTTGACCATGTTCTCACGACGTGACTTCACCCGCATCGCCGCTCTCGGCGTCCCCACGCTGCCCTGGTGGCTCGGGCACGAGCTTCCCGCCATGGCGAGCCCGGCCGTGCCCGACTACGACGACTGGATCGTCATCGATGGGCTCAGCGGCCCCGGCGAGCGCCTCGACTCTCCCGGGTCCATGGGGGGGAACCTGACCCCGAGGGCCCTGCGGGACGTCAGGAGGTCCGGGGTTACGGCCCTCAACCTCACCGTCGGCACCGTGGGCAACCGAGAGGGGCTCTTCGAGGCGTCGGTTCGGTCGGTGGCGGAGTGGCAGCGGAAGATCGTGCAACACCCCGATCACCTGATGTCCGTGCGCACCGTGGAGGACATCCTGGAGGCGAAGAGGGCCCGCCGTCTGGGCGTGATCTTCGGTTTCCAGGACTGTGCCATGCTGGAAGGCAGGCTCGATCGGATCGACCTCTTCCACGACCTGGGGGTCAAGATCCTCCAGCTCACCTACAACCGGCGGAACGAGCTCGGCTCCGGCGCCATCGAGACCGACGACGGAGGGCTCACCGCATTCGGACGTCAGGTCGTGGCCAAGGCGAACGCCTCGGGCATCCTGATCGATCTGAGCCACTGCGGGACGCGCACGACCAACGACGGTATCCGGGTGTCGAGAGACCCGGTGGCCATCACCCACTCGGGCTGCCGCGCACTCGCCAACCTGCCGCGGAACAAGAGCGACGCCTCGCTGCGGCTGCTCGCCGACAACGGTGGCGTGGTGGGCATCTACTTCATGCCGTTCCTCCGGGTATCCGGGCAGCCGGTTGCCGAGGACGTCATTCGGCACCTGGAGCACGCGATCAACGTGTGTGGGGAGGACCACGTCGGCATCGGGACGGACGGCGTGATCTCGCCGCTCCAGCTCACGCCGGAATACGTGGCCCAGCACCGGGCGGACGTGGAGGCTCGGAGAGCCGCCGGCATCTCCGCACCGGGCGAGACCGCTGACGTCTACACCTACATCCCCGACCTCAATACGCCTCGTCGCCTGGAGGCTCTGGCCCACATGCTCGCGGCTCGAGGACACGGCGACACACGGATCGCCAAGCTGCTGGGCGGCAACTTCCTGCGGCTCATGGAGGAGGTCTGGTAGCGGTAGGAGAGGCTCGTGTGGTGCCGCCCGGTAGCTACCAGACGTCTGCATCACCACACTAGAGGGCGAACCCCAGGATCAGATACGCCACCACCGTGATGCCACCCGCGATCATCGCATAGGGCAGCTGGGTTCGCACGTGATCGATGTGGTCGGTGCCTGCCGACATCGACGAGATGATCGTGCTGTCCGAGATCGGCGAGCAGTGGTCCCCGAAGATCCCCCCACCCAACACCGCTGCGACCACCAGCGTCGGTTCGAGGCCCATCAGCTCCACGATCGAGAGTCCGATGGGCATCATGATGGCCCACGTGCCCCAGGAAGTGCCGGTGGCGAAGGAAGCCATGCCCGCCAACACGAATAGGGTAGCGGGGATGACCCCGGGCGTCAGCCGCGCCTCCGCGGCCCGTGCAAGGAAATCTCCCGTGCCGATGGCCCGGCAGGTGTCGCCGATGACGAACGCCAGGATGAGCAGGACGACGATGGGGATCAGGCCCCCGACGCCCTTGAGGAACATCTCCGTGCTCTCCGAGAATGTCATGATGCCCTGGGCTCGGTACAGCACGGCCGCGACCGCCAGCGCGGTGCCGATGGCGTAGAACGCCGAGGCCGAGCCATCGCCGTTCATGGGGTTGCCGTCGCCGGTGAGATAGAGGGCGATGAGCACCGTGACCACGATCGTGACCACTGGCACCACGAGGTTGACGGCCCGCAGCGGCACGCCGGGCTTGCTCGGGAGCATGAGCACCTCTGACGACACCAACGGCTCGGCGCCGTCGCGGAGCAGCTTCCCCTCGCGCCGCACACGCCCTTCCGCGGTCTTCATGGGACCCAGATTCGTGTCCGTGATCGCCACGAAGAGGGCAAGCCCGATGGCCAGCCAGGCGTACAGATTCAGCGGAATGGCCAGCAGCATCGCGCGTAGCGGGTTGTCGATGGTAGCGACGCTCAGGAGCCCTATGATGTACGCGCCCCAGGAGTTGATGGGGATCACGGTGGCCTTGGCAGAGGCGGTCGAGTCGAGGATGTAGGCGAGCTTCTCCCTCGAGATCCGCAGTCGATCGAAGAGGGGACGAGAGACGGGCCCGGAGACGAAGACGCCGATGTTGGCCTCGACGAAGATGACGAAGCCGATGAGCCACGCCATGACCCCCGCCGACCGACGCGTGGTCGCGATCCCCCGCGCGGCGATCCCGTGCATGAAACCGGCTACGCCACCGGAGTGCTGAATGAATGTGATCAGGGCTCCGATCATCGCGGTCAGCAGGATCGTCAGCGTCCGTCCTCGGTCGGAGAAGACCCCTACCATGGAATCCACCGAGACGATGAGACCGGTGACCGGATTCCACTCACTCATGATCGTCCAACCGACCCATGTCCCCAGCAGCAGCGAGACGTAGACCTGGCGGGTCCTGATGGCCAATCCCAGGGCCACGAGCGGTGGGAGGAGCGACAGCCAGCCGTAGTCGGTCACGGGCCGACCATCAGAAAGCCGAAGCCGACATAGAGCGCCAGGGACACACCGGCGATGGCCAACGCATAGGGCAGCTGCGTGCGCACGTGATCGATGTGGTCCGCGCTCGCGGCCAGGGAGGCCACGATCGTGGAGTCCGAGATGGGCGAGGCGTGATCGCCGAAGAGCCCGCCCCCGAGAACGGCTGCGACCGCCAATCCCGGATGGATCTCGAGCAAGCTGGCCATGGGAATGGCGATGGGGGTCATGATGGCCCAGGTACCGAATGAGGTCCCGGTCGAGAAGGCGGTGAACCCGGCGACGGCGAACAGGGCTGCGGGCACCAGCGGCGCCCCGAGGCCCGCCTGGGCCGCGCGCGCCACGTAGGGTCCCGTTTCCATGGCCACACAGGCGTCTCCGATGGCGAAGGCGAGCACCAGCAGCAGCCCCACCGGCGTCAGGGCGCCCACGCCCTTCATGAACATGTCGGTGACCTCGGCCAGGCTCAGGATCCCCCGGCCCATGTAGAGACTCGCAGCGACACCGAGTCCGAGCAGCACGGCCCAGAACGCGGATACCGATCCGGACCCGTTCATGAGGTTGCCGTCGCCGGTGACCCACAGGAGCACCGGCAGCGCAGAGACCACGGTGACGACGGGGATCACAAGGTTGGAGGCAGCGGGACGTACACCCGGCTTCACGGGAACAGCCAGCGCCTCGGGAGCCACGAGCGGCTCGGCGCCGTCCCGCATCACCTTGCCCTCGTCGCGCACACGACGCTCGGCGGTGGCCATGGGGCCGAAGTCACGATCCCAGACGGCAACGACGAGCGCCGCCATCACTGCCAGGATCGCGTAGAAGTTCAGCGGAACGGCGCTGGCCAGCAGGGCCACGGGCTGCGCGACGTCCTGGGTCACGAAGAGCCCCACGATGTACGCCCCGAAGGTGTTGAGCGGCAGCATGAGGGACTTGGGCGAGCACATCGAGTCCAAGATGTAGCTCAGCTTCTCGCGGGAGATCTTCAGGCGATCGAAGAGAGGACGGGTGACGGCTCCAGAGATGAGGGGGCCGATCGTCGACTCGACGAACACCACCCCTGCCAGCGCCCAGGCCAGGAACCCGGCCGACCGTCGCGACCGCACCAGGCCACGATCCGTCAGCCACCCGATCAAGCCTGCCATCCCCCCCGAGTACTGGGAGAACGTCAGGAGCGCGCCGATCATCACGCTGAGCATGATCAGCATGGTCCGGTCCGCGTCCGCGAACACCTGGACGACGCTCTCCACCGACGCCGCCAGCCCGGCCAAGGGGTTCCATCCGCTGAGAATGGTCCAGGCCATCCAGATGCCCGCGAAGAGGGACAGGTAGACCTGCTTGGTCCAGATCGCGAGCCCGATGGCCAGAAGCGGGGGAACGACCGAGAGAAACCCCAGTGTCGCGGCGTCGCTCACCGGATGGCCGTGGAGGCGTATGCCTCTTCCGTGGCAAGGCGCAACGCATCGGACAGCCGGTTGCGCGCCCGTAGCAGCTCCGTCTGGAGCAGGTGGGACAGCTCGGACTCCGGCGGCGTGCTCGCCAGGAGCTTCAGGGCATGGAGGGCGGGGACCGAGCTGGACAGCGCCTCGAGTCCCACGCGGTCCTGGGCGTAGCGGCCGCCCCACGTCTCGAAGGCCGGCAGCAGGAGCCGGCTGAGGCGCATCAGTCCGCGATTGAGCCGCTCCACACGGCGCTCCTGGCCCCCGTTCGTGAAGGCGCCGACAGCCGCGTCGTGCAG
>JBDHLD010000106.1:0-18491 GCA_039586035.1 Gemmatimonadota bacterium
GGGGTGGTAGGGGCTTCCATCCGCCGACCAGGGCAGGTGGAGGCCGTGCCAGAGGACGGTCGTCTCCTCGGGCAGCTCGTTCCGGAGGTGGCTGATCAGCCGGTCCCCCTCCCAGACCTCGAGCGTAGGTCCGGGAACCTGTCCGTTGTACGCGAACCCGTCCGTCTCGACGCCCGTAACCAACGCCAGCTTGGTCGGCGTCGCGGTGAGCGTCACTTCGACCGTCCTGGGCTCGCGGGACGCGTTCTCCAGGACGGGCGGAGCCGTCAGCGTGTCGGACGGCGGAAGGGCCGGCATGCCGGGCGTTTCCAGCGGCCGGACGCCCGCGGGTCCGAACGCCAGGGCGACGGCAGCCAAGACGGGGAGGGACATGATGGTGCCTCGATGTCAACGAGATAGGAATCGATACCGACTCGCCGACCCGTACTATCGAGGCCAGGCGGGTGGCTCGTTTTCGCTGGGTCCGTCCCACGGACGGCGATAAGAAAATGCCCGGGACAAACCCACGACGCAAAGCTTTTCTTCTACGCTGCCGGCCGGGCACGCGTGAGCCCGTCCAGCTTTGCGCTCGATGGAGGGATCCTGCTGACGCGGCTCGTCGAAGAGGGGGACGGCGCCGGGATCATGGTCGTGCTCAACTGGCTGGACGGGATCGCGGAGCGAGTCCAGGTCCCTTAGGTGCGGACAGGCCGCCGCCCGCCGCGCGACGCGCCCGCAGCGCGTCCTCCGTGTCCGCGAGGCCCGCGCCCCAGAGCCCCTCTCAGTCCGCCCTGAGCGCTGTGTTGGGATTCACTCGGACAGCGCGGCGGGCCGGAAGCCACGCGGCCAGAGTGCCCACCGCTCCCAGCAGGACGGTTGCGGCCACCAGACTCACGGGATCCCAGGCGCGGACGCCGAACAGAAGCCCGGAAAGGGCGGATCCCGCCACCAAAGCCCCGCCCAGGCCCAGCACGAGGCCCGCCACCAGAAGGCGCGTCGACTGGCCAAGGACCATCCGATTCAACCGGCTGCGTGACGCACCGAGTGCGGCGCGAATCGCGATCTCCCGCGAGCGCTTCTGAACGGCATAGCTCAGCACGCCGTAGATGCCAACGGCAGCAACCAGCAGAGCGATCACTGCGAAGACCGACCCGATCAACGACGCCGCCTTGGGCCGCGCGACGGTCTCGGCCAGCATGCCCGCCAAAGGTCGCAGGTCGGCTGCCGGGACATCGGGATCGACTCGTGCGACGGCGCTCCGAACCGCCGGCATCAGGGCAGCCGGATCGCCCTCGGTGCGCAGGATCACGGACATTCCCCGCTGCGGCCTCGCGCCATACGGGAGGTAGAAGACGGGATCGGGCGTGGCGTCGTACCCGTCGTCCAGGACGTTGGCCACCATCGCGACGACGCGGAGGGTCCGCGCGGGCTCCCAGTCCAGGGTCAGGGTGGCCCCCACCGGGTCGCGCCCCGGCCAGAACGCCTCCGCCAGACGGCGGTTCACGGCCACTGGGATTTCGCCTTCCACGGCCTCCCAGGCGTCGCCCGACAGACCCCCCGACACGACGTCGATGCCCATCACCCGGAAGTAGTCCGGAAGCACCGTGTGAAACTCGGCCTGGGGTGGATCCGCGGGGTCGAAGAGCGCTCCGTCGATTCGCAGCCTGGTCCACCGGTTCTCGGTGGTGAACGGCATGTCGGATACCATCGTCAGACCCGTCACGCCCGGTACGGCTTCGAGCTCGTGCCAGACGTCCCGGAAGTAGCTCGTGACGGCCTGCCGGTCCGTGTAGCGAGCACTCGCGGCCAGGTCGAACGTGAGGCGTCCCTCGGCCTCGAAGCCCGGAGACACGTTCACCAGGCTGTTGAAGGAGCGCGAGAGCAGCGTCGCGACCACGAGCAGCGTGGTAGCCAGGGCCACCTGGCTGACGACCAATAGACGACGCGTCAGCCGTGCACGCGGACCCCCTCCGCTCCCCGCCCCACCTTCGACCAGCGCGGCTCGTAGGTCCAAGCCGGCCGCCGTCAACGCGACCGGAAGACCGAATACCATGCCGGTGGCCAATGCCACGAGAACGGTGACGCCCACCACCGTGCCGTCCACCTGGACGTCCACCAGTCCGGAGAAGTACTGCGCCTGAAGGCCCTGTAGCAGGTCTCTGGCGCCGATGACGACCAGGAGGCCCAGACTCGCGCCGGCCGTCGCCAGGAGGGCTCCCTCCACCAGGACCTGTCGCAGCAGCCGCGTCCGCCCCGAGCCCAAGGCGGCACGAACGGCAAACTCGCGTTGGCGCTCCTGACCCCGGGCCAACGTCATGTTGGCCACGTTGGCGCACACGATCACGAGAACCGCGAAGCCCGCCAGGAGCAGCATGACCAGGGTGGGTCGGGCGTCGCCCAGGAGGTAGTCGTCGACGGGCAGCACGAGGATGCTCCGCCCGGCGTTGTCCTCCGGATAGGCCTCGGCCATCTGCGCAGCCGTGAGCGCCATCTCCTGGCGTGCCTGCTCCAGCGAGACGCCGTCGGCGAGGCGCCCCACGGTGCGGAGGTAGCGCGACCCGAAATCCTGTTCCTCGCCGTCCAGCAGGATGGGCCTCCAAAGCTCGGCATCTTGCCAGCTCAGGGAGCGCTCGGGTTGGCGAAAGCTCGCTGGCATCACGCCCACGACGGTGTACGGCGATCCGTTGACGCGCACGTCGGTGCCCACGATCCCCGGGTCGGAGCCGTAGCGGCGGACCCAGAGAGAGTGGCTGATAATCACCTGGCGGCTGTCGGCGGCCCGCACTGCAGCCTCCTGAAACGTGCCGCCGAGTTGAGCGGGCGCACCCAGCACGTCGAAGAAGTGGGGGGACACCACGCTGGCAGTCACCCGTTCGGCCACGGCGTCGCCTGAAAGGGTTGCCATGCTGACGTTGTACGCGGCGATGTCCGTGAACGAGCTCGCCGTCTCGCGCCAATGGAAGTAGTTGCCGGGGGCGACGGTCGTGTTCTCGGTGGAGTTCCGCCCGGTCTCCCAGAGGAGTACGAGCTCGTCGGGGCGCTCGTAGGGGAGTGGGGCGAGGAAGTGGGCACTCACGAGGGTGAAGATGGCCGCGTTCGCTCCGATGCCCAACGCCAGGGTGGCCACCGCCACGGCGGCGAACGTGGGACGCTTCTTCAGTCCCCGCAGTGTCACCCTCAGGTCCCGCCCCAGGTCCTCGAACCAACCACGCATGACCGCCTCCCTTCCCTCGTCCGCCCTCGCAACCCGCCGTGCTGCGGCTCCCCGCAACAGGAATCCGACCGCTTGTCGCCAGTACCAAAGCCTCGAGGCGCGAGCACCGTCTCGCTCGTGCCGGTCCGTCAACATCTCCACCAGCTCCGCGTCGAGCTCGGGCCAGCGGTCCCCCCCAGCCACACGGCTGATGATCCATCGCGCCACCCGAGGCGGCGCCACCCCCGAGCGCTCCGGTCCGTCCATCAGTCGTCGAGCACCGGCTCGAAACCCTCCCACAAGCTCAGAAACGACTGGCGAGCCTCCCGGAGGGGCTCCAACGCGGCTTCGGTCAGGGCGAAGTACCGTCGCGGATATGGGGTGCCGCTGTCCTCGGGGGACTCGAGGCGGGACGAGAGCACACCACGCTTCTCGAGCCGGCGCAGCGCGATGTACACGGCCGAGGTCGCAACCTCGCGGTCGGTACGAGCCTCCAGCTCCGCCACGATGGGCACCGAGTAGGACTCCCTGCCGAGCCGCAGGATCGCCAGCAGAACCTGATGCTCGAACTCACCGAGTCCCTTCCTTGTCATCGCAACCTCCTGGGGCGGCGCGGTAACGGGGGTGACCTCCCTCGGAACTGCCCGGATTCTGAGCGAGTGGGGACGCGAGCCTCCCTCGCCAGACCTCCCACTTTCCCGTCACATGACTAGCTGAGCTACACTATAGCGCTGCTATACTAGACGGGCAAAGGTGTCGGTAGGTTGGAAAGAGGGTGTGCTGGGCGAACGGGGGCTTCGGCTACCGCCGACAGGCAGCCCGCCTCGGAGCGACGGACGCCCGGTCGCCTCTGGCCGGTCTCGACGGGGTGGATGCGGGGAGACGACCGGAGCCGAACCTACGGCTGTGAGCCTCCAAAGACTCTCAGGATGGCAGTGGGCACCGATCCGGCGTGTCTCGCCGCGTGACCCCGCCAGTCGTAGTCGGCGTCCCAGGCGTCGTCGTTGTAAAGGACGAAAGCGCCCTCCGGAACACGACCCACCAGCGACTCGCATGACTGGGGGCGCGGCTGATGCCCGGGCGGCCGACCCTCGTGCCACAAGCGGCACTGTCCCGGCGGCGGATAGTGCCCGGGCGGCACGCCTTTGAGCTTCTTGGGGCCCTTCACATCATCGTCCACGACCACTGCAGAAGACGGCAGGGGTACGCTCGAGGGCGCGGGGTCCACGCTGGAGGCCGAGCAGGCGACGAGCCACAAGGACGAGACGAACGCAGCCGCGAGTCGCATGAAAACCCCCCGAGCTAGAGACGTGACGGGCGTCGATTGGCTCGGAGCGTTGAGATCGCGACGGTGATCCCGTTAGTCCGAGCGTCCATTACCAGTTGTCGACCGCGACGAGCGTTTCGTGGAGACTTGATCTCCACTTGACCGGCCCCTTCCACGATGGACTCGTGTCGGGGACGCTCGGTCCCCGTTGGACGTCCGGGAAGGAGGCAACGTCATGTCCCGTCTCATCACGAGTGGAGCTCTCGCGCTCTTCCTGCTGGGCAGCGGGTCGGTCGCCGCGCAGGAGTCCGAGTCGGAGGTGCCTGAGGAACAACAGGCGAAGAAGCTCCCACGGCAGAGCCTCAACGGGCCACGGTTCGGCTTCACCATGTTCACCGGGGAAGTCGCGGAGCAGCGCAATCAAGCCGATCTCGCCCCCGCTATCAGCCAGTTCGGATGGCAGTTCGAGACCCAAATGGTGTCCTTGGAGGGAGGTCACAAGGCCTTGCTGGAGCTCGTGACCCTCCTGGGCGGCGTGGAGTCCGAGCACCCCACGATCTCCGCGGCTCTGATGGCCGGCTACCGGCTCGCCAACGGGTTCGAGCTGGGTGCGGGGCCGAACATCAGCTACACGTCACAAACGAACGAGCCCACGACCTCCATGGTCATCGCCGCGGGGGCTACGTTGCCCTTCGGGGACATCTGGGTTCCTCTGAACACGGCGGTTTCGCTAGCCGAGGGCGGGCCGCGCATCACGGTGCTGACCGGCTGGATCATCGGCTGAGCCCATCGATTCATCTAGGGGCGCGTGCAGGATCGATCGAGGGAGTCCGTTCCGCGGCTCCCTCGATTCATATCCCGTGACCGGTGAGATGCCCCCGCCTCTGGTGGCGCCCCTTCGCGGATCGCTTCCGATGCGGCGATCGAGCTTCGAGGCATGACGGCGGGCATCAGCGGTGCGTGATCAGCGATCGCTACGTAGGGTGACTCGTCGTCTGGAGGACGGAGACTCGACCGAGGCCGAGCTGTCCCCGCCCAACAACTTCGGTGTTCTGCGGCTCTTCCAGGAGTTCGCCAACCGATCGCGTCTGGGCGGGGTCTTCGTGTCGCGCCTCAACACGTCGTCCACCAGCGACTACAACCTCACCTACGGGCTGGACGGTCGCCTCGGCATCGGCCAGGATCTGACCTTCGACACATGGTTCGCCATGACCACAACGCCGTGGAACTCGTCGGAGCCGGATCCGCGAACGGGGTTCAACAACGGCGAATACGGCCTCAATGGCCGTGCGGCCTACGTGACCCGCGACTGGAGCGCCAGCCTGGGCTACCGACAGATCGGAGACCAGTTCAACCCAGAGGTCGGATTCCTCAGCAGGGACGCGTATCGCCACGTGAACTCACGCGTGCTGCGCCACATCCGGATGCCCAGCGTGCCCTGGTTCCGCGAATTCCGCCCTCACGTCTCGTGGAGCCAGTACTGGGACCTCGAAGGATTCACGGAGTCGTATCTGGTTCACATCGACAACCACTTTGCCTTCGAGAACGGCGCGTTCTTCCAGCTTCCAGGCTTCAACTTCACGGGCGAAGGTCTCAAGGATCCGTTCGAGATCCGCGACGGCATCGTCATCCCGCCGGGCACGTACGACAACATCGAATGGGAAATGCGGGCGAATACCGACCGCAGCGCCCCGCTCTCCGTCTCCGGCGGGTGGGATTGGGGCGGCTTCTACAACGGCACGCGGTTCGGACCGAACGCGACGCTGGCCTATCGTTACCGGGACCGCTTCACGACGTCCCTGCGGGTGGACTACTTCGACGTTCGTTTCGAGCAGGGGAGCTTCACCACTGCCGTCGTGGACTTCAACGGCTCTTATTCATTCACGCCGCGGATCTACGTCCAGGCCAACGTCCAGTACAACGACGACACCGAGGACGTGGGAACGAACGTCCGCTTCGGCTGGCTGGACACGGCCGGAACCGGCCTCTTCATCGTATACAATGAGGGGCGGCATACGGGGAGCTTCGACGAGACAGGCATCGCGGCGGGCCCCAGACAGCAACAGCTGATCATCAAGTATACGAAGCTGTTCGACTTCACACGCTAGGCGTGGACCGCTTTGCCGAGTCCCGGTTCGTTGCGAAGGGCGGTGCCACAGACGGAGCACGCAGGGCCATCAGCCGGGGGGCCAGGCGAGCCGGTAGAGCAGCCCCATGAGCTCGGCCGCCGGACCTTCGGTGATCGGTCCGGCTGGCGTAAGCTCGTAGGCGCGGTTGCCATCGGCGATCGCCAACAGCTGCATGCTGTCGGCCGTAAACACGGCCTGGGGCGTGTCGTCGTGCTCGAGCACGTCGCGCGCGGTGGCGCTCAGGCCCGCGAGCTCCGATGCCGACAGCCGGCGTTCCGTGGCATTGCCCAGCTGGCCCAGGATCTTCTGGCCGCTTTCCCGTGTCTGGGCGGCTCTGAGCAGGCCGGTGTCCAAGTCTACGCTCACTCGCCAGGTGCTCGACATGTGGCCACCTCCACCCCCTACGATCCCCCGAGTCGCCAAAGCCTCGCCGTAGCGCGGTCGGACGAGCTCCGCTCGGCCTCTGCGAGGCTCGCCGGGCGAAGGAGGGCCCACCTCCAATGGCATGTCGGGCTGAGGTGCGCCGTGTGCACCCGCTGGCTCGGGTGGATGTGGTGCGTCTTCTGGACGTTCGGAACTCATTGGACCTCCGGTCTTGAGCCAGCCACCAGGCCAACCTAAACACACCGACCGGCCGTTCTATACCCTTCAACGCGACTTCACCCAGATCTTCGGCCGGCCTCTCCGAACTGTTGTGCTCCAATGGGAATTGAACGTCGGAGCCCGGGCGGCTGCGTCGGGCGCCGCGGCCCGGGCGGTGGGTCTGCGTAGCTTCGGTTCCGAGCGTCGGCGGCTCGTCGAACGACCAGCTGCGTCAGATCGAGGAAACCGAGGCGCTCAGGCTCCGTCCGTGGGTCGATCCGTCGGGTCCCGCGGCTTCTCCAGGAGCTTCTGGGTGAAGTCCAACGCCTCGGTCAGCCGGGCGACTTCGGTCTCGAGAGCTTCCAGCCGTGCCGATTGCTCGGTCAAGCGGTCGTCGGAAATGGGCGGGAGCGCTGCCGCGTCTCTGCGGATTCGCTCCGCTACGGCCTTCGCGATTGGGCTGTTCAATGCGAAGATGGTGAAGAGGAAGATCAGAAGTAGAGCGCCTTCCATGAATCGGGCCCCACTGTTCGAGAGATCTTGTCCGGACGCCCAATTGTGGTGCACTCGCCCGTCGCGCGGTAGGCCCGAGGTGGCGAAGGGCCCGCCCGGGCTTCGAGGTGCAAGTCCTCGGCGTCGTTGAACGTGGGTCGCCACGTGAAGTCCATGCCGCCCGCCCCGAAACCTACCGGATCCGGATCGGCACCTTCATCACCGGATTCTCACGGCGCCGCACGGACGTCGTCACTTCGAGCACCAGGTCCTGTGGTCTGTCGGGGCTGATCTCGAAGTCATAGGTCTCGCCGGCGCCCAGATATTGCTCGGAGGGCACCCGCACGGCCTGGTGGGGCGGGAGATCCGCTCCGTCCTTGCCGTACCGCCTCCACGTCGACAGCTCCTCACCGTCGAGGAGACGGATGTTCTGGTTGTTGCTCGGCGTGATGTTGATGAAGCGCAGCCGGTAGGATTTGCCCACTTCCAGGTCCAGCGGCGGCGGCGCGGCGCTGCCGTTCAGAAACGGCGGCGCGTCCTCGCCAGGACCTCCCCACCCCATGATGAAGATGCGATCCGTGTCGGGGTCGTACTCCTCGCCGGGTTCCAGAACGATGAGCGGCGCATACAGCCCCGACGAAAGCTGGGAGGACTCCTCCATGTGGGTGTGGTAGATGAACGTGCCCGCTCGGTCCGGTGTGAACCGGACGACGAAGGAGTCGCTGGCCGCGATGGCTGGAGTCAGGCGTGAGCCCGCTCCGCTCCATCCGGCGATCCCGTCGTAATAGCTGTCGAGCTCGATCCCGTGCCAGTGTACCGTGATCGGCACCGGAGTCCGATTGTGCACGGTGACCTCGACCGGCTCGTCCCTGGTCAGAACGATCGGAGTGCCCGGGATGCGGACCGAGTCCATCGCTGGAGGCTCGGGCCCCTCCTGCAGGATGTAGCCGAACCCCGGTTCATCGCCGAAGTAGCCGCGTCGGGCGTTCGCGAAGATGCGCAGCTGCCGCCGCTCGGCGTTCGGATCCTCCACCAGGCCCTTCCCCTCGGGGTCCCGAACCAGCACCCCCATCATCAGGCCCGCCATCCCCTGGTACGCGTGCTCGTGCAGCTGCTCATGCTTCTTGGACTCGGCACCGGGGTACGCGCCATCCTCTCCGTGGACGATCTCCGACGGATCCTCCAGGATGTGCTGCTCGGGGCTGATGTGGTCGATGAAGTGGCAGTGGAAGAGCCAGTGGCCCGGTCGCTTCGGCAGCCAGCTCAGCGCGAGCGTGGTGCCCCCGCTCATGTTCTCCGTCACGGCCAGCCGTTGCTGCGCCGTAGTGTAGACGGTGTCGAGCTGGGCGTCTCCACGCGCGTCGACGCGGTAGTAGAACCCGTGCAGGTGCATCGGATGGGACGCCGGCGTGGCGTTGATGACCCGCACGTGCACCGAGTCCCCCACGACCGCGTCCATGGGCTCGGTGAACGGCCAGGAGAGCCCGTTGATCAGGAACGTATGACGCACGTGCTCGGCTTGCGCCTCCACGTCGTCCCGGTTCACCCAGAGTCCGATGAACAGCACCTCGTCGTCCGCGGTCGCCTCCGGCGGATCGACGACGATGGCGCCCTTGAGCTGCCCGTCCTCGAAGACGCCCAGACCGTTTCGGTTCCCGCTGGTCCGACCCCAGTAGTAGTACGTCCCCGGCTCGGTCAGCCGGAACCGGACCTCCTGGGTCTCGCCAGGGGGCACGTCCATGGGATCGGCAACGGCCCCGCCGCGGTCGTGCAGCCCCCGCACGAGCAGGGCCCGGTCGAGGGAGTTGATGACGGTCGCGTGCACCTCCGTGCCCGCCGGAACGCGGATCAGCGGACCGGGATTCTGCAGGGGCCCGCCGACCTCGCCGAACGCCTCGACCTCGAACCCGGGCCCGTCTGGACCCTGGGGATGGAACGACCCCTTGCGGGCGTCGAGTCGCAGCGTGAGTACGCCGTCGCGTAGCTCGCCCGCCGCTGTGCGGTTGTCATTGGCCAGCACGCGGGCTTCCTGCGCGGCCAGATGGGGTCGAACGGGCGCGGCCAACGCCAGGAGCACGGTCGTCAGCGCAACGAGGAGCCTGGCAAGGCCGACGTCAAGGGTGAGCAGGGGGCGGGCCTGGGGGGGCATCTTCCTCTCCTGGCTGAGGAGTCGGATCATAGATGTGGTTCGTCGATGTCGAGGATGATGAACGGGGCTCGAGCCTGACGGAGCAGGCCTGCCCATATGGAAAGGCTGGAGCCAATACTCAACGGTGACGGGCCGGTTGCAAGGCTTCTCGAATCACAGGAGCTGCCTGCCCGGGAACCCGGGACCGCTACCTCGGAGATCGCGCCCCGACCTGGTCAGCCTCCGCTTCGGTCCGGAACAAGGTGCCGGTCACCAGCTCCTGCACGATGCGGTCGGCGTCATAGGCGTGGTCGAGCGCGGCCTGAACGGCGCGAGCGTCCACCATCACGTTGCGGCCTCGCTCCGGCAGGTAGATGTAGCCGACCAGCGCTAGCTCCCGGGTGACCGCAGGCGATCCCGAGTTGCCCCCGTAGGTGTCGGCCGTCGAAACGAAGTTGAGCGGGGTCGAGAGATCGAGGCCGGCCGGTGGGGAACGCCAGCGATCCGGCAGCTGCCAGTCGACCTCGCCTGGGTTGCCGTGATGTCGATCGTAGATACCGAAGAAGGTGGTGTAGGGCGGAGCGAGGGTACCGTTGTACTCGAAGCCCCGCACCACACCGTCGGTGATACGTGGAGAGAACGTGGCATCAGGCGCCACGTCGCGACCGTAGACCTCGAACTTCAGCCGCCCCAGATCGCGCGCCAGCTCTCCTTCTTCGTCCAGGAGCGGCCCGAATGCATCGGCGAACTCGACCTGGGCGGGAATCCAGGCCGCCATGAGGCGACGTGCCGGATCGTCCCCGGCCAGGCCGCCAGCCGCCATCGCCTCCCGGGTACCCTCAGCCGTCGCCAGCGCCGAGTGTGCGATAAGGGCGGCGGCCGACGCCTCCGGACTGCCGTCGAAGAGGGCCGCGCGGGCGACGGGATGATCGGCGCCGAGATACCGCTCGAAGTCCGCGAGCCTCGCGGTGAGGAATCTCTGCTCCAGGGCTGGGGGATGGTCGCCGAGCGACAGGAGGCTGTTTCGCAGGGCTGCCAGCGAGTCCGCTCCGACGCCCCGAACGGCAGCTTGTTCGACCTCGTGCACGAGAGACATTCGACGGATCAAACGTGAGTCGTTGTTCGCGTCGCTGACTCGGTAGAACGCACCGTACGCAGGGGCGAGGTCCGTCTTGTGTTGCTGGAGGTCGTCCATGCGCTCGAAGAGGTTGCCGTAGATCGCCTGCAGCTCGGCGTCGGCCGCGATGGCGGCCTGGAGCTGACGCTCCGCATCGCCGCGCTTGGCCATGACCTCGTAGCTGTGGAGCGCGCTGAGGCGTCCCACCGCGGCCTTGAGCGAATTCGACAACGAGAACATCCGGTTCCGCACGTCGAGCTGCTCGGCGAGCTCCGGGTACGCCGCGCGGAATTCTCCGAAGGCCCCGTGTCGGCTCGAAAGCCACGCGCGCTGCACCGGCACCTGAACGTCCCGGAGAAACTCCAGTTGCGACATCGTGGTCAGCCGGGTCGTGGGCCCCGGATTCCCGATCACGAACACTACATCGCCCTCCTCCACCCCATCGGCGCCCCACTCGAAGTGGTGGTCGGTCCGGAACGGCTCGCCGTCGTCGTAGACGCGCAGGAACGCGAAGTCCAATGCGTAGCGCGGGTAGGTGAAGTTGTCCGGATCGCCACCGAAGAACCCCATGCTCAGCTCCACCGCCATGACCAGCCGGATGTCGGTGAAGCGGCGAAAGACGTAGGCCGAGTACCGTCCGCCGTTGTAGAGCGGGACGATCTGCACCCAGACACTGTCCGACTCCGAGGCGTGCTCCTGTAGGAGCCGCGCCTGGATGGGTTCGAGATCGACGGGAGCCGGTCGGCGACGGCCCGCGGACTCGCTGGCCGCGATCACCTCGTCGGTCACGTCCTCGATCGCGACGAGCTGATCCGCGTAGTAGCCGGGAATGGGACGCTCTTCTTCCAGGGACGCGGCATAGAACCCGTTGTCCAGGAGCCCTTCGCCGGGGCCGCTCACGGCCGAGACCCGGCTTCGCACGCAGTGGTGGTTGGTCGCGAGCAGGCCACTGGGCGACACGAACGAGGCCGAGCACCCGGGGATGCGCAATGCCGCCATGCGCGCGCGCTCGAACCAGGCCTCGTTGGCGTCGAAGTCGTAGCTCTCGCTGAAGTAGTCAGCCGGCGCGTACTCGAACGTCCACATCTTGCCGGCGTCGAAACGACCGGCGCGGATGGTATCGGCGTGGGCGACCTGCGCGAGAGCGGGGCCGGCCAGCGAGCCGAGTGCTGCCATGGAGAGTGCGGCGGTCGCCAGCGGGCCGTAGATGAGCGAGCGAAGGCGGAGGCGTCTCATTCGAAGGGCGTGCTGGAGGCGAATCTGTCGGGTCTGCGTGATTCGACGATAACCAGCCGGTTCGGGCTCGACCAGCGAAGCTCTGGGGTCGAGGGGCGCTCCCTCGCGCCCGGCGAGGTCAGAACGACGGGGCTGAGGCGAATCGAGTAGGCACGGGACTACGTTGCGGTCGAAGCCGTGGAGCCCTTGCCCTCCCTATGGTGACCGCGTCATCGTGGCGCGTGTGGGTGAGATCAGCACGGCCGAGGACAAGTATGACCATCCAGGTTCAACCACAGCTCGATGTCCCCCGGCTGGTTCTCGAGGCCAGCGAGCGGTGTAAAGGCCACCTCTCGCCCACACCGCTCGAGTACTCGATGTATCTAAGCGAGCAGATCGACGGCGAAGTCTGGCTCAAGCTGGATTCGATGCAGCGAACCTCGTCGTTCAAGTTTCGTGGTGCGATCAACAAGGTCCTCTCGCTCGCGGAATCAGAGCTCGAACGGGGCGTGGTATCGGCGTCGACGGGGAACTACGCGTTGGCGGTCGCAGAGGCGGTGAAGATCAGAGGATACCGCGCCACCATCTACGTGGCCCAGGACATGGATCCGTCGCGCCTGGCGCTGTTGAAGGCCCATGGACTGGACCTCGTGATCCACGGAGCCCTTGCCTGGGATGCCGAAAAGGAGGCGCGACGCGTTGCGGACGAGGAGGGCAAGATCTACGTGTCGCCCTACAACGATCCGCTCGTGGTTGGGGGACAGGGGACGTGTGGTCACGAGATCTCCAAGCAGCTTCCCGATGTGGACGCGGGCTTCTTCGCCTGCGGCGCCGGGGGACTGCTCACCGGATCGGCAGGCTGGCTGAAGTCCCATAATCCCGACTTCGAGGCCTTCGGCGTCTCACCGGAAAACTCCCCCGTCATGTACGAATCCATGCGAGCCGACGAGATCGTCGAGATGGAGACGTACCCGACTCTGGCAGACACCTGTGCCGGCGGGGTGGACCTGGACAGCATCACTTTGGACCTGTGCCGACGCTACGTCGACGAGATCGTGTTGCTTACCGAGGCCGAGATCAGAGCATCCGTCCGACTGCTGTTCGAGCAGCATCGCCTCGTCGTGGAGGGCTCAGGAGCGTTGGCCGTCGGGGGTCTCCTGAAGCGTAAGCAGCAGTGCAGGGGCAAGAAGGTGGTTGCTGTCGTCTGCGGGCGGAACATCGATCTGGAAGTGTTCAAAGACATCATTCAGTAGGGGTGTCGGAGGGCGAGGCAGGGGTTCAGGTCCATTCCCAAGTCGTGAGTGCCTTGTGAAGCGAGTCAGGTTGGCACTGGTCGGTGTCGGCAACGTGGGACGCCGTCTGCTCAGCCTTCTCGCCGAGCACGACGATGCGCTGCGAGCGAAGTACGACCTCGCTTTCAGCGTCCACTGCGTCATGGACAGCAGTGGGGTCGCGGTCAGTGACCGCTTCGATCTCAATCACCTGTCGGAACACAAGCTGGCTGGGCGGAAGCTCTGCGAGCTACCGGAGTTTCGCGAGGGTCTCGCCCCGGCGGAGGCGCTCGACCGCGCGCAGTGCGACATCCTCCTGGAAGCGTCTCCGGTCGACCTCGAAACCGGCGAGCCGGGTATCTCGCTGTGCCGCACCGCGCTCAGGAACGGGATGCACCTCGTGTTGGCCAACAAGGCCCCGCTGGCGCTCGCCCACGAAGAGCTCGCTCGCCTCGCGACGGCCGCCGGGGTGGGGATCCTCTACAGCGCGACGTTCTGTGGCGGGCTGCCCGTGCTGAACGTCATCAGGCGTGACATGGTGTGCGGGAGGGTTCTGGCTTTGAGAGGGATCTTCAACGGGACGACGAACTTCATTCTCGACGAAATGCTCAGTGGACGCGCCTACGCGGATGCGCTCCGCGAAGCACAGGAAAGAGGTATTGCAGAGGCCGATCCGAGCATCGACGTGGGTGGCTGGGACACGGCGGCAAAGCTCGTCATTGCGGCAAATACGATCGGAGAGGCGATGATCACGCTTTCCGACGTGAATGTAACCGGCATCGAGGACGTGCAGCCCGATCGGCTGCAGGAGTGCAGTCGGAGTGGGTCGGTGCTCAAGCTGGTGGCTGCTGCCGAACGTGTGGACGGCGAATGGCGTTACCGGGTCGAACCGACGCCCGTGCCCAGCTCGAGCTTTCTCGGCGGATGCACCGGTTGGGAGATGGCAGTCGAGATCGAGAGTGATATCTACGGAAAGGCCTTCTACAAACTGTGGGAGCGTGAACCCGTACCGACTGCCGCTTCCATGCTCAGAGACGCGGTGCACCTGGCTACGATGGGTCGCCAGGCCTCGCTCTGACTCCAAACCTGGTCGCACACGATCCAGAGGATCGACCGAGCCAGCTCTCCTCGACCATCGCCCCGTGTGCAGGGGCGGTCGAGAGGGTTCAGTCAAAGAGTGGCCGCATTCGCGCGACACCCTCTTCTATGTCGTCCTCGTCGTAGTGGGCAAACGACAGGCGCAGGAAGTTGCTGAGCCCGCCGTCGCTGGAAAACGCGTGGCCAGCCTGGAACCCAGTCCGGAGTTCGCTGGCTCTTCGGCGAAGGCGAGCCGTATCGACATATTCGGCAAAGCGCAGCCAGAAGAAGTAGCCACCGTCCGGCCGCCGCCAGGTGGCCAAATCGCCGAACTGTGATTGCAGAGCGTCCTGCATTGCCTCGACGCGACTCCGATACGCGCGTCGGAGCTCCCGGACGTGAGCCTGCTGCAGGCCGAGGTCGATCGCGTGCCGCACGATGTGGGAAGCATAGTGGTTCAGACTACCGCCACTGTTGACGAAGCCGTTCGCGATGAGGCGCTTCCGCAATGCGGGGCCCGCCTGTATCCAGCCGAGGCGCAGCGCTGGAGCAAGGATTTTCGAGAATGAGCCGAGCGACAGGACAGTATCGCTCTCGATCATCGTGCCGAACGCTGGAGGCGGCTCGTCGTAGTAGTAGAGAAGCTGATAGACTTCGTCCGCGACAATCAGAAAACCATGCCGCTCCCCGAGCTCGACCACGCGAGCGCGGCGCTCGGCGCTCATACAGTGGCCACCGGGGTTGTGGTAGCTGGGGATGGTGTATATGAAGGCCGGGCTGTGTTCGTTCAGCAGCGCCTCGAGCGCATCGATTCGCACGCCGCTGTCGTCGGTCGGCACTCCCACGATTCTCAGTCCGTGATCCTTGAAGATCTGGAACGCCAAGAAGTAGCTCGGCTCCTCCACGAACACGGTATCGCCGGGCTTGCTGAACACAGTCGACACGAGGTCCAAAGCCTGAGAGTTACCCGCGGTGACGAACAGCGACCCGGGATCTACGGCGGTGTGGTACCCGTCGCTCAGGTACCGTGCGAGGGACGCCAGAAAGCGATCGTCGCCAGCCAGCACGCCGTAGTTCAACTCCAGCGGTTGTGCCTCGGCGAAGAAAGACTCACTGGCTCGGCGCACCAGGTCGACTGGTAAAAGATCCGCTGAAGGCTGGCCAATGCCCAGGTTGATCGTGCCCGAGGGCGGCGCGCCGTCGAACGTCACGGTGCCACTCATGATCACTCCCAGCTCCGCTTGGCGTAGGTCGGAGTGGCGCCGCCGATCCTTGATCTCCTGCGGGCCGTATGGGGTCCGGAGTGGATGAGCACTGGCTTGTTTCCTATCGATTGCCGAATTGTTCGCCGAAGAAGTCGCCCTCGTTCCACGTAGGGCGCCGATCCTCCATCGCTATTCGGTACCCAATGCGAAGGCCGGCGCGCGCGAACCTCAGCGCTGTCGCCCATTCGATCGGTTGAGCAAGATCATCTGATGGATGATGGTAGTGCTCGTCGAAGAAGGCGTCGAGCAACGCTCGCCCGTCCACGGCGGGATCGGAGGACCCTGTTCCCTCCGCCAAGTAGACGGCTGGAATACCCTGCCGTACGAAGGAATACTGATCGCTCCGTATGAAATAGACCTCGTCCGGGTAGGGATCGGCCATCAGCTCGAAGCCTTCCTTGCTCGCCTCAGCTGCGGTGAGCTCCCCCAAAGAAGAGTGCTCCGCGCCATATCCCGTGACGGTATTCATCGGAAATAGGAACATGGGCATGTCGATGTTCACGTTTGCGACGATACCGGAAGATGAGACGGTTGGGTATTGAGCAAAGAAGTCCGATCCCAGTAGCCCGTGTTCCTCTCCGGTAACCGCCACAAATACGATAGACCGTCGCGGCGCCACCGGTAGGGCAGCCATTGCTCGCGCGATCTGAATTGTGATCGCCATCCCGAGCGCGTTGTCGTACATGCCGTTGTATATGCTGTCGCCGTCAACCGGAGCACCAATGCCCAGATGATCGAGATGTGATGAGTAGACGACATACTCTTGTGACAATCCCGGATCACTGCCACGCAGAATGCCGACGACATTGGGACTGGTCGTGCGCGTGTGTGCGGTCCTGCGATACATCGTGACCTCGAGGCCCAGGGCGGCTGACGATGGGCGAGCATCGTCCGCTGCGTCGAGCGCCTCTTCGAAGGTCATGGCCGAGGCCGCGAACAACTGTTCGGCTGCTGCGCGATTGAAGCTCGCATATCCCTCATGCTCGGGATGGAAGTCGGCGACCTGGCCATTCTCATCGACCCACGACAGGTCCGGTTGCGTGCCTAGATTCTGCGTCTCGACCTCCCAGGGTGAGAGCCTCTCCTCGAGGCGAGTCGAGAGATTGATCTGTCCGATGGCGCCGCGGCGCACCAACTCCGCAGCTTTGGTCCTGCTGGAGGAGTAGTGAGCTCGTTCCGTGGACGGGAACGTGGCAGGCGCACCTCCGAAAGCCGCGACGATCTTCCCGTTCACGTCGATGCCCTCGTAGTCCGAATAGCCCAGGTCGGGGGCGTGCACCCCAAACCCAACGAAGACGACTTCAGCGCGAATGCGGTTCTCTGCACGGACGCGATCAGCGTAGATGATGACGTCTTGCTTCCATTCCAGATGCACATCCCCTGCGGAGTCGTGCAGAGTGACTCCGGAGCTGGCGGGATCGATCATCCGAGTGAGGAGCGGCACCTGCTGAAACCATCCGTCCGTCCCACCTGGCGCCAGACCCATCGAGGCGAACTGTCGAGCCACATATTGAGCCGCATCGTCATACCCATTGGTTCCCGTCATGCGACCCTCACGCTCGTCTGCCGCGAGGTAGTCCAGTGTTGCCGCAATGCCGCCGCGAGAGATCACTGCGAATGCGGCAGCGAGGTCGTCGTCCGAGCTCGGGCGGTCGGACGTGCCACCTGTTTCGGAAGAGCATGCGAACAGCAGCAAGACGCTCGTGGTTGCCGTCAGCACCCGCGTGTCAGCACATCGCATTGTACTTCATCCCTTGCCTAACCCAGGGCGCAATCCCTTCGGCCGCGGTGTCCACGACCCTGGTCCTTTGAATCGGGGCTCAACAGTACGACGTGGCCTCGCCGCGGGCGAGACCGTCTGCCTCACTCGAGGCGATCGCGTGCGGTGTGCAGATAATAATCAACGACCTTGCCGTTGCTATCTAGCACATGGATGCCCGGGTAGCAGACTGTCGTGGGACAGACGTGACCCGGCACCGCCAGGAGGTAGTCACCCACACGAGGTAGCTCGTGCAGCATCTGGAACACGCCGTGCTCTTCGGCCTGCAGCACGAGTCGAGCCGATTCGTGGCCAAGCAGGTAGGCTCGCTCCTCGATTGGAAGATCTGCGCCGACGCCCTTGCATCCGAGGTCCGTGGTGATCGTTCCCGCGCCCGGATACCGGTCCACGACCTGGGTCAGGATCAGGGCAGCCCAACGAAACGGCATGTCGGGCATGGCGATGCTATAGCCCCCGTCCCAGTAAACAAATGTCCCCGGTGAACCGTACATACCGGCCGTGCGCGCGTAGTAGGCAAACGAGAAGGAGCCGCCGGCGACCACACAAGGAACGGGCATCCCCGCTGACTCGATCTGGTCTCGAAATCCTTGGACTGATCCGATGTGGCGCCGCGCTGCCGCTTCGCGTCGAACCACGTCGCTGAAGTCGTCCTGGCCGTCGTACAGGTGCAGACCGGAGGCCTGCAGGAACGGGTGTGCGTTGATCGCCCGATATAGCTCTTCAGCCCTAGGGCCGACTTCGATCCCCGTGCGGCGTATGCCGGAATACAGGGTACGGTCTGGGCTGATCGGTAACACAACGTCCTGGGGTGATCGGTAACAGTTCTCTACATAGGGTGAGGCTCTCTGAGAGGAGGGCCGAATGCCTTGGGAGACTGGGACCGTGGAAGAGTCGAGAGCCCGCTTCGTGTTGGAGGCCGAGAACACGTTCCTGTCGTTCTCGGAGCTGTGCAGAAGGCACGGGATCGCACGAAAGACGGGCTACAAGTGGGTGGAC
>JBDHLD010000107.1:0-10133 GCA_039586035.1 Gemmatimonadota bacterium
CGCGACGGCCAGCCCGAATACGAACGCTCGGACTGAAGCGGGTGTTTTCATACGCCAACCCTCCTGAATGGCTTGCGCGGCGGCGTGGGGCTCACCCGACCCCACTGACAACGCACAAAGTGTGAGACCGGGACTGATCCCGACCTCGCGGGGTTCCGACATTTGTCCGCTGCACGATCTGATATGGTTACGCGCAGCGACGCGGGACGGCAAGATCCCAGGGGATCCCTCGCCGCCAGGCTTCCTTGGGTCCGTCGGCAACTTCAAGGTAGTAAATCTTTTACGACAGAATCTCAAGTTGAAACAATCCTCCTCTCCCGCCGCGGCTCAGCCCGCGGGGCCGACCTGGCCCACCGGCTCCCCTCCGACGTAGTTGATCAATCGTGGGTCTCCCGGGCCGCCTTCTCCAACCGGGTTACCGTAGGGCTGGATGAAGAACGGTCTCGCGTCGTACATGGGCTCACCCTCGTCAAAGGCCGGCTCAATGGTGATGACGTGGTACCACACGGCCTCGCCGGTCAGGGGGTCCACCGCGTCGAGGTCCAGGGGAAGGTTCAGGTCTCCCGGCAGATCGAATCCCAACTGGCCGGCGACCCCTTCGCTGACCCACTCCTCACCAGGGACGTCCTCCACACCAGCGTTCAGATAGTCTTCGTCACCGGAAAACGGGCCGGATCCCGTGTCGTCACGGGACGTCAACAGTCCATGCTCGTCCGGCCGGAACTTGCCATAGGGGATCCACAGCTCGTCGGCCGCGCCGCGGCCCCACACGATCCAGCCGGCGTAGAGCCAGGCCGGCCGCAGCGGCGTGACTCGCACCTCTCGGGTCTTGTGGGCATTCCAGCTCGGTCGAAGGGTGAACAGCCAAAGCCCCGCGTCCTCGGCCGACGGGTACCCGAACTCGATGTTGTTGCTCGTCGTGAACAGGGAGTGCGATCCGGGATCGGTTTCCAGGGGCGGACCGTTGGTCAGGATCCCGTCGATCGTGAGGGTGGCCCGGTCACCCACCAGGTCCCCGCCGATCAGGTGGTACCGGGATGCAACGCCGTCACGGTCACCGGGTGGCTCCACCGTGATCAGAAACCGCCGGGCGTCGGCCACCGGCAGATCGAACGCGAGAGTGGCGGTCCGGTCGGTGGTCGCCGGCAGGTCGGTGAGGGGGCCGATGGAGACGGGCGCGCCCGTCGCAGGCACGACCCACAGGTGGAGCGTGCCTTCGGTGGAGGCGTCCATGGCCCGAACGCCGGTCAGCGACAGCTCGAGCCGATCTCCCTGGCTCAGCTCGACCGGATCGGAGCAGCCGGTCGCCGCCGCGAGCAGGCCACAGGTGGCGACCGGGACCAGGCGAAGAAGAACTCCCGTCGTCTTCTCATGATTCCGTCGAATACGCATGCTACTTCGGCACCTCCAGGCCGCTGGGCACGCGGGTAGGTCCCTGAAACAGAGATCCCTGCACCGTTGCCCGGTCCGTGAGGGCTTCGAGGAAAGACGTGAGATCGGCGATCTCGCCGTCGGACAGGCCCAGCGGCCTGGCGAGCGGATCGAGGTCGCCCGCAGGCACGTTGGGATGCTGACTGCTCCCCGCATTCTTGAAACGAATGACCTCGTCCAGCGTGACGGCAGTGCCGGCGTGGAAGTAGGGAGCGGTCAGCTCGACCTGCCGGAGAGGCGGCGTCCGGAACGCGTAGGGCGTCCCGCCCGATTCCCCCCAGCCGAGATCGTCACCCGGGGTGGTGTCCCGTCCCAGGCCGTCCTGCCGCGTGCCGAGCACGTGACGCTGGAAGTCGCTGAGCAGCGGGCCCGAGTGGCAATCCACGCAACCCGCATTCCCGATGAACAGCTCGAGGCCGGCGCGCTGGCCGGCGTCAAGGGCGCTGGCGTCGCCCCTGAGGAACCGGTCCAGGGGCGCCTCGGGTGTCACGAGCTCGCGGACGTACGCCGCGAGGGCGCGTCGCAGTGTCGTTGCCGTGATCAAGCGGTTCGTGTCGCGGCCGTGGACCTCCTCGATCTCGGGGAAGGCCGCAGCGAAGCGATCGACGTACTCGGGGATGGCCCTGAGCCTGGCCAGGACGCTGTCCTGTGCCACCACTTTGGGGTATGCGAGCCCACGAAGCTCCTTGTCGGCGCTGATGGGGTTGAGGACCTGGTCCTCGATCCCGAACGCGCCCCCGCTCCAGAACATCATGCCGTTGACGGTGGGCGCCGTCCCCGAGCGGCCGTAGAGCCCCGCGTTGAAGACCGTTGGGGTGTTGCGGGGCATGGGACGCAGCGGCGGCTCGGGCATGGTCCGCTCCGGACCCAGTCCGTGACCGCCGGCGCCGACCGAGAACTGTCGCCCGTCGGCGAAGGCGAACCCGGGAAGGTGACAGGTCGAGCAGGCCAGGTCCTGGGCACCCGAGAGCACGGGGTCGAAGAACAGAAGATGGCCGAGCCCGACCCGGTCCGGCATCAGGGGGTTCTCGGCCGGCCGGGGCGGCTCGGTCGGCAGGGCTGCCAGTCCGGCTGCGAGGGCCCGCTCGGCAAGGGGCACCTCGGGCGGCGGCGGCCCCGTTCCCCCATCGCCGTCGCCGCACGCCATCGCAGCCGACAGCACGGCGGCGGCCAGGGCGCAGGCGAGCCAAGCGTGGATGGACAGCGTGGAGTCGGGGCGCTCGGGCGACATGGTCAGCCCTCGAAGTCGGCGTTCACGGACTGGCCCGGCCGCAACGAGACCACGCGGTGGGAGGGCTGCGTGTCGCACGGCGCCTCCTCGACCATCACGGTGTAGCTGCCCTCCGCGAGATCGGCGGCGCTGTACCGTCCCAAGCCGGTGGTCTCGACGGCGGTGTCGGTGGCCCCGCCCACCACGCGGAGCCTGGCGCCCTCCACGGGCACGCCACCGCAGCGCACCTCACCCCCGACCTGGCCCGGTACGAGGCCCACCGCGGCGAACACCAGATCCACGGGCTCGCCGGAGACGGTCAGGTCCTGCTGGAGCGGCTCGAACGCCGTGTGGAGCAAGCTCAGGCCGGTGAGCTCCAGGCCCACCAGACGAGCGGTGTAGTCCCCGGCGGGCACGTCTTCGAACGCGAACTGGCCCGTGGCGTCAGTCGCCGCGACCTGGACCACGGTCTCGTCCCCTACCAGGGCCACGACGGCGTTGGCGATGCCGTCACCCGTCTTCTGACGAGCGACGACGCCGGTGACCTGACCCTCCCCCGAGAGCGATCCGGCAGGACTCGCGTCGTCGCTGCAGGCGGGCAGAAGGAGACACGCGCCGGCGAAGGCCAGAACCGCCGGCGGGATCGGGTACTTCGTTGTGTTGTGCAGAGAGTCGAACGTCAATTCGGTATCTCGCAAAGCTCCGGGTCTGTGAGTGGCGCGTCGATGGCGACTCCTCGCTTCGTCGTAATGCTGATCACTCCGCCTGCCCCCTCGGATCCGTAGCTCCACCCTCCCGCCGCCCCCTTCACGATCTCCACGTAGGCCACGTCCTGGGGTCTGATCTCGTTCATGTACCGCTGATTCGCCTCTGCGGCTTTGACACCGTCGATCACGAGCACCGGGGTCTTCGTGCCTTGCCCGGTCACGAACCCGCGTCCCCTCAACCGGCCGGACTCGCCCGGCTGCCCTCGCGACGACACCATGTCCGGGGCGACGCGGCGGACGACCTCGGACAGATAGTCGACGTTCATCTCGTCGATCTCCTGGGCCGTGACGAGGATGCCTTCGGAAGAGCGGCGCTTGGCTTCGTCAGCCTGGACCTCGTGATCCCAGTTGACGGTGAACCCGATCCGGCGAGTTTGCCACGGCTCGAGCTCCACGACCGCGTATGCGATCCGACAGCCCGGTGCGACGATCGTGACTTCATGGACCCCGGGGACCAGGCCGGTGAACCCCACGCGCCCGTTGAGGTCGGTCTTCTGCCGCTGTCCATTGGCCAATATGACCAGGGAGCCGGGTAGGCGTTGTCCGCTGGGCATGCCGATCACGTAGCCCTCGAACTGGGCCGGCGCCACCTCACCGGTCTCCGGCGCCCTGGCCTCCATGACCTCGGGTTGTGGGGTGTCGGGATCGGGTGTCGGGTGCTCGGGAGGAGGGTTCTCAGGAGGAGGGTTCTCCTGGGAATACAACCGGGTGGACCCCGCGAGGGAGGCCCCGAGGGCCATAAGGAGCAATAGCGACCGCCGAGTCATACGTCGTCCGGCAGTGTCGGTCCAGACCGCGCTCACGAGGCGAGCCAGAGCGGCCGGACCGGCTGGTACGTCTACTTGAAAGCTATGGAGGTATGGGGGGCGCGCAAGGCGGCGGGGCGCCCTGGCGGCTTCTCCGGTCACGTGCCGAGGGGCCGCGCGAACCGGCCGCATGGTTCCGAGGCGCGCCCCTAGTCGACGCGCCAGCCGTCCAGTTGGAGTCGGGCAGCCTCGAGCAATCGGTCCAACTCGCGTCGCGGAGCGCCGCCGCGCGCGGCGATGTTGAGGCCGAGGATTACCCCCATGAGAAGATCGGCCCGCGACTCCGACCCTTCTACGGGGACCTCGCCGAGGGCCTCCGCGCGACGGAGGCCCTCGGCGAGTGCCCGTCTCACGCGGCGCCGGTAGCGACGAGTGCGCCGGGTGAGGTCCGCCGTCGCTCCGCCGTCCTCCGCCATCATGTTGATGACCATGCACCCGCGGCGGCCGCCGTGGGTCACCCAGCGCCCCAACGACGCGAGGAATCGGTCCAGGGCGGGAAGGCCGTCGTCCGACTCCTCGAGCGGGCGGAGGAGGTGTTCGTCGAGCCGACGTTCGTAGACATCCAAAGCGGCCTCGAGCAGATCCTCTTTGCTCCCGAATGCGTTGTAGATACTGGACTGGCTGAGGCCTAGACGCTCCTCCAGGTCCCGCAGCGTCGTGGAGCGAAAGCCGCCGCGCCAGAACAGCTCCAGAGCCTCCTCGAGGACGAGCTCGGTGTCGAAGGTCCGGGGTCGGCCCCTGGCGGTGCTGGGTGTCATGGATGTCCGGTTCGAGAAGGGTGGTGACGACTAGCGTGCCGATCTCGGGTAACCTATGATGCCGAATATTTTGGTGCACGTGCTACAATACTCGCACGAGCGAGAGGAGGAGGAAAGCATGGCCCAGCTCCCCTACATCGAGCCGGAAGCGGCGGATCCCGTGACCGCGCAGGTCTACGCCGACGCGGAAGCCCGCTTCCAGATGGTCCTGAACATCTTCAAGATCACAGGAAACGCACCCGAGGTGGCGGAGAAGATGTGGCAGATCTTCTTCGACATCCTCCAGGACGGCCAGGTGGATTGGGTGACCAAGGAGCTCCTGATCCTGAAGGCCACGAAGATGGGCGACTGCCTGTATTGCGTGACGCAGCACGAGGTCGTATCCGGCCGCCTGGGGGTCTCCGAGGAGAAGCAGGCGGACATTGTGGGCTTCGAGTACCAGACGTCCCCCCACTACACGGAGAACGAGCGGGCGATTCTCGATCTGTGCATGCACGTGGTCGCGGATCCCGAAAAGATCCCAACGGACGTCTGGAGACGCGTGAAAGCCCATTACGACGAGGGTCAGATCGTCGAGATCGTGGCCACGATCGGTGCATACGTGCAGGTGTCGAAATTCGGAGACGCACTGGGCGTGCAGCTAGAAGAGGTGTTCCACGGACACGAACCCGTGCTGTTCGAGGCGGAGCCTCCGAAGTCGGACGCGGCCCAGGCCCATCTGCGGCGTTTCCTCCATCATGCCACCGGCGCGTAGCCAGGGAGCCTCGAGATGACTACGAGCGGAACCATCGATACGCCTGCCCCTGACCAGGCGACCGAGGCCTTCCGAATCGCCGAAGAGCACTTCGGCCACGTCCCGAATCTGGTCCGGGCACTGGCGCCCAACCCGGCCCTGTGCCATTCCATCACCGCCTTCTTCGCCCAGACCCTGAAAGAGGGACGCGTGAGCTGGGCGTTCAAGGAGCTCGTGATCTTGAAGACGCTGCGGAGCGTCGGATCGTACTATGGCTACGGGGCTCACGAACGGCTGGCCGCGGAGCTGGGCAACTCCGCTCGCCGCATCGGTGACGTCTCGAACTCCCTCTGGGTGGACAGCCCCCACTTCAGCGACGCGGAGAAGGCCGTCCTCGAGCTCGTCGATCAGATCGGCGAGGACGCGAACGCCGTCAGCCAGGAGCTCTGGGATCGGCTGAAGGCGGGGTGGGACGCGGGCCAGCTCCTGGAGCTCACCGCCGTGATCACCACCTTCATCATGATCGGTCGAGTGGGAGACGCCCTCGGCGTCGCCGAACCCGAGCTGTTCAAGGGGGCCGTCGCCTAGCGTCGCAGCTGGACTGCGGGAGGTGGCTGAGGGCATGCCGATACCAGCCTGGGTCCCGGACGACGATGCCGTCGCGCGGGCCAACGTCACGTCGTTCGCTCGCGATCAGGGACTGAGCGGTTACCCCGCGCTCTGGCGTTGGTCGGTGGATCATCGGTCGGCGTTCTGGCAGGCGGTGATCGACCGACTCGGAGTCGTGTTCCGGCGACCCCCGGTGCGGGTCCTGGACCTCTCGGAACGGGTGGAGCACGCGCGGTGGCTTCCGGGGGCGGAGCTGAACATCGTGGACAGCTGCTTCCAGGGTGATCCCGACGCCGTCGCCGTGATCCACGAGCGCGACGGCGCCCTCCACGAGATGACCTATGGCGAGCTCGAGGTCCTGGTAAGCCGTGCCGCCGAGGCATTTCAGCCGGACGAGGCCGTGGCCATCGTCATGCCCATGACGTTGAAGTCGGTCGTTGCCTACCTGGGCATCGTGAAGGCCGGCGGGGTGGTCGTTTCCATCCCGGACAGCTTCTCGGCGCCGGAGATCGCCGCCAGGCTGGAGATCGCGAGCGCCGCCACCGCGGTGACGCAGGACGTCGTGGTCCGGTCTGGTCGGCGATTCGCCATGGCCGAGAAGGTCCGGACGGCAGACGCGCGCAGGCGTATCGTCGTACGTACCGACGACTCCAGTCCGCTCCTCGACGGAGAGGTGAGCTGGAGCGAGCTGACCGCCGGCAGAGGCGTCAGCGCGGACTCACACGTTGGCCCGGCGGAGCGCCACACCAACGTGCTCTTCTCCTCGGGGACCACCGGCGCGCCCAAGGCGATCCCCTGGACCCACCTGACGCCCCTCAAGGCCGCCATGGACGGCCATTTCCACCAGGACCTCCACCCCGAGGACGTGGTTTGTTGGCCCACCAACCTGGGTTGGATGATGGGACCGTGGCTGATCTATGCGTCGCTGATCAACGGCGCGGCCATGGCCCTCTTCGACGACGCACCCACGGGACGGGCGTTCGGGGAGTTCGTGCGGGACGCCGGCGTGTCCATGCTCGGCGTGGTGCCGAGCCTGGTGGCGACGTGGCGGTCCACGGGGTGCATGGAAGGGTTGGACTGGAGCGGGATCCGCTGCTTCAGCTCGACGGGCGAGGCGTCCAACGAAGCCGATATGCGCTACCTCATGGAGCTCGCCGGAGGACGGCCCGTCATCGAGTACTGTGGAGGGACCGAAATCGGTGGCGGATACCTCACGGGTACCGTCGTGCAGCCCTCGGTCCCGGCTGCGTTCAGCACGCCGGCTCTTGGATTGGACGTGGAGATCCTCGATGACGGGGGCAGGCCGGCCGAAGAGGGCGAGCTCTTCCTGGTCCCTCCGTCCATCGGTCTGTCCGGGGAGCTGCTGAACGCCGATCACGACTCCGTCTACTACGAGGGGACTCCTCGGGCCGGACTTCGGCGGCACGGCGACCGGTTCGCCCGGCTCGAGGGCGGTTACTTCCGGGCCATGGGCCGCGCCGACGACACGATGAACCTCGGCGGCATCAAAGTGTCCAGCGCCGAGCTGGAACGCGTGGTGGCCGACGTTACCGGAGTGCGCGAAGCGGCTGCGGTGGGCGTGCCTCCCCCAGGGGGCGGGCCGGACCGCCTGGTAGTCTTCGCGGCGCCCGAGCCGGGAGTCCCTGCCGACCCCAAACGGTGGATGGAAGAAATACAGGGCGAGATACGCCGGCGCCTGAACCCCCTCTTCAAGGTGTCCGAGGTTGTGACATTGGACGCTCTACCCCGGACGGCGTCCAACAAGGTGATGCGTCGGGTGCTCCGGCGACGGCTCATTGAGGGCGACGTCGGACGAGCCGGCGGAGGAGCCGGCGACTCCCAGGACCGAGCGAGGTGACTCGGGCCGTCACTCGGCTCGCGTCAGTCGCTCTCGAACGCCCTTGGGCAGGACGAACCCCCGCCACTCGAAGGCCACCCAGAGGACGCCTATGGCGTAGGCCGTGATCCAGGCCACGTCGACGAAGCGCCCGTCCATGAGACGGGTGACCCAAGCGCCGCCCATAACCACCGCCAGGGCCACCCCGGCATAGGTCGCCACCCAGGGGATCAGCAGAGCCACGCCGCCCACGGTCTCGATCCCGCCCACGAGCAGCCGAAGCCACACAGGGTAGCCCCAGCGCTCGAACGCGGCGGTCCAGAAGCCTTCGGGGTCGAACTTGACCCAGCCCATGGACACGAACATTCGGGCCAGGTAGAGACCCAGCAGCCAGGACACCGCCAGGCGAATCCGCTTCCACCACATCGTCCACCTCCTCAGCCGCGCTTCCGATCATCACGGATCGCGGAAACTGGCCTCCGTCGCCTCCATCGGGCAAACTTGCCGTCCACCGCAACTCGAAGGGGGACCGCTTGGGGTATCGATCTTGGCCAGCCGTGCTCGCCCTCTGCCTCGCCCCTATTCTCGTCGGGCCGCACGGGGGCGCCGCACAGGACACAGGGCTTCCCAGAGTGCTGATCCTGACCACCGGCGGCACGATCGCGAGCCGCCCGGAGGCGCCCTTGATCGAGGGCCCCGCGTTGGTGCAATCCGTGCCCGAGCTGCTGGCGCACGCCCAGGTGGAGGTGGACGAGGTGTTCCGCATCGGATCCTCCAAGATGACGCCGGAGAGCTGGCTTCAGCTCGCGGGCCACATCAACGAGCGCTTCCGTGCCGACCCGCGTCTCGCGGGCATCGTCGTGACCCACGGCACCGACACCATGGAGGAGACGGCCTACTTCCTCACGTTGACGGTGCAGGACCAACGACCCGTGGTGCTCACGGGGTCCATGCGGGGCGCCACCGAAGTGTCGGCCGATGGTCCGGCCAACCTGCTGAACGCGGTTCGTGTCGTGGCCTCACCCGAAGCGGCAGGGTTGGGCGTCCTAGTGGCGCTGAACGAGGAGGTGCACTCCGCACGCGCGGTGCGGAAGACCGATAACCGTCGGGTCCAGACCTTCGAGTCGGGAGAGACGGGGCTCGTCGGCCACGCCGATCCCGATTCGGTGGTCTTCTACCGACCCCCGACGCGTCCTCATACGGTGCACGCTGAGTTCCGCACGGATGGATGGGACTCACTGCCACGTGTGGATCTGGTCACCGACTACACCGGTTATGACGGCCAGACCGTGGACTTCCTGCTGGACCGGGGGGCTCGAGGGATCGTGATCGGCTCCTTCGCGGGACGGCGCATGAGCGCTGGCGCCACGGAGGCGGCTCAGCGGGCGGCGCAATCGGGTGCGACGGTCGTGGTGGCCTCCCGAATTTCGGTCGGACGGGCGGCAGGCGGGTCCCTGGGACCGGCGGATGGAGTGGTCGAGGCCAGGGACCTTTCGCCGCAGAAGGCGAGGATTCTGCTCATGCTCGCGCTGACCGTGACCGACGACGTGGGCGAGATTCAGCGGATCTTCGATACGTACTAGCCGATACGTACTAGCCGCCCCGGCAGCGTTCAGGACGGCTCACCGGGGCGCCCGGGATCGCTGGGGGCAGGCTCTCGGCCTCTAGGTGCCCACGATTGCCAGGGCCGGGTACCGCTCCCACATCCCGCGGGTGAAGTCCGGGAACTCCTGGGGCTGGCTGCCGTTGGCCACGGAGCGCTCGCTCAGCTCGATGACGGCGCTCAGGGCGGCGGCGTCGTACACGTTCATGTCGGTGGGAGCTCCCTCGTGGAGGGACTGGATCAGCCGGTAGTCCTCGATGAAGTCCATGCCGCCGTGCCCCGCTCCGATGGCCTCTTCCCGCAGGGCCTTCCATAGGGGATGCTCGTACCGGTCGTACCACGCGTCCATGTCGTCCCAGCGGTGATCCTCGCTCTGGCC
>JBDHLD010000108.1:0-11974 GCA_039586035.1 Gemmatimonadota bacterium
CAGCACCTCCACCGTCTCTCCGTCCTCGAGGAGAACCGTGTCCTTCCACCCGCTCTCCCACGGGTAGAGCTCCCCGCGCCCGCCGCTCCGCGAGATCACCTGGAAATAGGCGCCATGAACGTGCACCGGATGGGGGGCGTTGCCGTTGGTCGTGAAACGCCAGAGCTCCGTGTCGCCCAGGCGAACCCGGAAGTCGATCCGGTGCATGTCGTAAAGCTGGCCGTTGATCTTGCTCATCCCGTCGAAGCTGAACTCCCGCTCCCTGACGGGGTTGTCCAATGGGGTAATCGGGTACAGCGTGGTCGGGATGACCGTGCCATCGGTCACGTCGTTGTCCACCGTGAACTCCAGTAGATCCCAGCCGGCCTTCAAATCCCGCAGCATCAACGCCTGGCCCGCCCGCCCGCGGAAGTCGACCAGGAGATCCAGGCGCTCACCATTCGATAGCAGGATCTCGTCGATGTCGACCCGTCTATCCAGGAATCCTCCGTCGTTGCCGATCAGGTGGAAGGGGGTTCCGTCGCTCAAGGCGAAACGGAAGTGACGGGCGTTGCAGCCGTTCAGGATGCGGAAGCGGTAAACCGCGGCGTCCACGCTGAGCGTGGGGTCGAGGGTGCCGTTGACCAGCGGCGTGTTGCCTTCGAAGCCGCGAGCGCGGCCTCTTCGTTGTCCCGAATGATGAACGCACCCGCAAGCCCCATGGCTACCTGCTCGCCCGTCTTCTCGTGGGGATGGGGGTGGTACCAGTTCAGCGTGGCGCGCTGCTCGATGGGGAATCTGTACGCGAACGGCCCCGCGCCCGGGTCGAACGCGAAAACGGGATGCCCGTCGTTGGCATGGTCGATGATCATCCCGTGCCAGTGGGTGATGGTCTCGTCGTCCAATCCGTTGTAGAGGTGGATGGCGGCTGTGTCGCCCTTCCAGGCCTGGAGCGTCGGGCCGGGAAAATGGCCGTTGTACGTCCAGACGGTGGACATCTGTCCCCCGCCCAGATCGACTTCTGTGGGAGCGACCGTGAGCGCGCCGGTGGGCGACTGCACCGGTGGCGTCCGGAACGTGTTGCGCGTGGAGCCGCCTCCTCCGTTTCCGCCTCCCCCACCCTTGCCACCGCCTCCCTTGGCACGCCGAGGTGTGAGAGGTAGTCCTGCGGGATCCTGGTCGCAGGAAGCCAGCCAACCGGTGCCGATGGCGCCCGCAGTGCCGGCTGCTGCCCGCACGAAGCTCCGACGGCTGATACTGCGCCTCAGCCCGCAAGCCACCAATTGGCGCGCCTCCTGCGAGCCGGGCTATCGGGAGAAACACCAGGTGCACGGTAGGGATTGTTGGTGGGGCGCTGTAGGAAATCTGTGGAAGCGAGATAACGGCCTCGTTGCGACACTATCGTCGGGCCCGCCACGTTCGACATCGCCTCCACGTGGCCCGACGATCGCGGTCGATCCAGGACCGTGGCCGGGGGCCTCGTCTCCCCACTCAGCCGACGGGGGTGGTGGTGTCGAAGATCCCGGCGTGCTCCTCAGCTGTTCGAAGGCTGATCCGCGCCCCGAACTAGTTGTTCGGGGACGCCGGCCTCACGTCGCGCGCCCCAATGAGCGGCAACAACTGATCCATCACCTCTTTGGCCGCGCGCTCCCAATCGCCGCGCAAACGGTCGTCCGTGAACTTGACCTCGATGAGGTAGCCGGGGTCCTCTTCGAAGATCTTCGCGATCACGCCGTCCGACACACCCGCGCTGATGTAGTCGCCCCAGAAGAAGCTGTCCCGCTCGATCCATTCAAGGCTGTTCCGCGCACGGAGCTCAGCGAGGATCTCGGAAAGATCGAGATCGCAGTTGAACGCGTGGGCCACGACGAAGCTCATACACACCTCGCTCGGTTGACGACGGACGCCATGGACGGCAACGGATCCGACACGATGACCGACAGATCGGTGTTCGGAGACGGGTGAGCAGCTGCTTCGGTTGCCTTCGACCGGGCTATCTCGCGGAGACAGGCACGAACGTGTAGCCGACCACACTCGCGACGGCCGGCAGTCGAGTCCATCTTGACTGGCATCCATCTCCAACACGCTCGATCGAGGAGGCCATCATGGCGAAGATCAAGGTCTACACCACCCCCACGTGACCCTACTGCAAAGATGCCAAGGATTGGCTCAAGGAACGAGGTTGTGAGTTCGAGGAGCTCGACATCACCAAGGACGTCGAAGTGCTGAGGGAGTGGCGTGCTCTGAGCGGCGGCGTGGGGGTACCCGTGATCGCCCACGGCAAGGACTTCATGACAGGGTTCAACCCCGAACGGCTCGAGCAGTTGGTCGATTGCTGCGAGCACACGACGTCCGTGGAGGCGGCTTGGCACCCGCCGGAGGCTCGCTCGCTGGTCCGCGAGTAGAAGACCGGTCAAGCCCGAGCTGAAGAACGTCTCCGCAGCGGGAGATCGCTGATGCGGGAAGGACCGGAAGTCCGCCGCTCTCATGCCGCAGCCATCCGATAGAGGGGGTCCCATGCTCTCGCTTCGCAAGGCGCTTCTCTACGGATTCTTCATCTGGATCATCGCGTTCGCGGTTGCGTTCGCGATCTTCCCGGTGCGCGAATCGAACCGGCCCCTGTTCGAGTCGATCATGCCGGTCGTTCTAGCAGCTGCCACGGTCGTACTCGCCTTCCGCTACTTCAAGGGCGTGCGGCAGGGATTCGCCCGAGAGGGAGTCCTCCTCGGCGTCGTCTGGATGGCGCTCAACGTGGCCATCGACCTGCCATTCATGCTGAGCCCCAGTCCCATGCAGATGAGCTTGGGCGAGTACGTCAGCGACATCGGGGCGACCTATCTGTTGATCCCGATCATCACGAGTGGGATGGGCCTGGCCAGAGCGCTCGACGCGTCGCCCTAGCCGGCCGAGATCACCGCCCGCCCCGCGAGCTACAGGCCCCACGAGTCGGGAGGTTCGACGTCACCGCCTGACTCGACGCTTCCGTTTCCGCCGTCGTCAGCGTCTCGTCCCTACCCGCCACCCACCGACCCCAGGTACAGGTCCAGCCAATCGAGGATCTCGCGGACCATGTCCGTGCCCTGCGGAAGATGCCCACCTTCGAGGACCACGTGCCGCTTGTGCTCGGGAGCGGTGCCCAGCTGGTCGAAGAGTGGCTCCTGGGCCGTCTCCACCGGCATCGCGAAATCGCCGCGCCCGTTGATCATCAAAACGGGCGTCGTGACCCGAGGCGCGTAGTTCCAGGGCACCTCGAACGGCTGCTCGTGCTGCATGTGCGTGGGGTCGTACCCACCCCCGATCCACACCGCCGCCCTGAACCGCCGCTCGACCGCCAGGGACACCGCCCCGTACTCGGAACCTGCGCTGAGCCCGAGGTAGGCCAGGCGCGCGACGTCGATGTCTTCCCGAGACTCGAGGTAGTCCACGGTCCGGTCCAGGTCCTGTTGTCTCTCAACGGTTCGCTGGCGACGCTCCACCGGACCGCGGGCCGGGCTCGGGTATTGCCGCTCGTACGATCCCCTGTAGACGGGATACACAAAGGCTCGGCCACTCCTGAGGATGAAGTTGAATAGCCCCATTTCCGGCAGTGTGGCGCTGCTGGTCAGCACATAGGCGGTCCCCCCGGGCGAGTAGACCACGGTCTGATATGGAGGTTCGATATCCGTGGGCAGGAAGACGTAGGCGATGACCCGCTCTCCATCGTATGCGGCCGAGTAGCTGACCGTCTCCCGCCGGATTCCGTCCTTCCACGCGACCGATGCCTCCACCGCCGCGTCGAGAGGCAGGGGATCGTACTCGTAGAAGGTCAACCACTGTTCGAACGTGGCGTCGTCGACCGGCTCTATTCCCCGGAAGTCGTACTTCGCCTCCTCGACCGGCTGCATGGTCCGATCATCCGGATCCACATCGAAAGTGGCGCAGCGAAACCCGTGGTGCCCCGCCCGGTCGAGTGGGTCCCGCGCCATCAGATTCTTGTACACGTAGCCGGGATCCTTCCAGGACCCACCCAACACGTATCGGGCGGCCCCCGTAGCCTCGGTCCACACCCACTCTGCCACGTTCCCACCCGTGTCGTACGTGCCGTGTGGGCCGATGCCCTGGAACGCACCCACGTCGGCAGGTCCGCTACCCTCGAAGTTGCTCGCCACCGCGGTCTCGGCCCAGACGTCGAAGACAGCGCCGGAAGCTACCCACCAGTGGTGAAGCGTGGGCAGGCGCTTCCCCGTGAAGGCGCAATATGCGGCTGCCTCGTACCAACTCACGCCGCCCACCGGATGGTCGTCTTCGCCTTCTGGGAACCGCCCGACCTCCCATGTGGCAGGACCGGCTCGGCCGGTGGCGTCCTCGAGCTGGTCCAGGACGGTCTCCCACGACGCCTCCGACCCCGCCAGTGCGTCGGTCCAGTGTGTGGGGTCCTCATATCCGCCCTGGTCCACGAACGCCTGGTATTGGGCGTTGGTCACTTCGAACCGGTCGATCCAGAAGTCGTCTACCGGCACCGGCTCGGCGTCGAGCTGCGGGTACACTCCGGCCGGCACGCGTACCATTCCAGGCGGCGCCTCACCCAACGGTGTCAGGGTAACGTGAAGGGCCCCGTACGCGGCCCCGCCGCCTCCCTCGTGGGTTTCGTACCCTTCCTTCACGGCCCGCACGCGAATGTGGCCCCAGGGCATCCGCACCCCCTCGACCGGAGACACGCCTACGGAGACCCATGGCGCCTCGGCGTCGAGATAAGGTCTGAAGAACACCTCGGCCCCTGGAGGATCCGTGGTGACGCTCACCTCGATCGTAGCGCTCTCGATCAGCTCCGCGAGCACCGGATCGCCGGGAATGAACCGCTCGGCCTCTCGAGCCAAGCTGAAGGCGTCGGCGTAGCGGATCTCCTCCAGCAGCGATGCAATTCTGGGCAGTGCTTCTGCCCGCGCCCACTGCTCGTCGGCCCGCTGCTGCCCGGTGCGGTAGCTCCAGACGCCCAGGGCGAGCACCGCCAGCACAGCGGGTATCGCGACGACTGGACGGCGCAGGACTCGGGAGATGGAAACCTCTGCCGGACCGCTGCCGGGGCGCATCCGGTCTCGGATCGCGCCGAGGCTGACGATCAGGTCGCCGGACGTCGCCCTACGAGCGCGGTCCTTCTCCAGGCAGCTCGCTACCAGCCGCGCCAGCTCTGGAGGGACGTCGGGGCGGTGGTCTGACACGGGACCGGCCTCTTCGTGCAGCACCTGGTCGAGCACGGCCACCTCGTGGCCCCCCTTGAACGGCGGACGTCCGGCGAGCATCTCGTAGAGCACGGCGCCCAGCGAGAAGACGTCTGCCCGGCCGTCCACCTCTTCTCCCCTGGCCTGCTCCGGCGCCATGTACGAGATGGTGCCCAGCGTGCTGCCGGCCTTCGTGAGCTTGGTTTGACCCTCCAGCTTGGCCAGGCCGAAGTCCACGAGCTTCGCCTGCCCGTCGGCCGCCAACATGACATTTGCAGGCTTCACGTCCCGGTGGACGATGTGCCGAGCGTGCGCGGCGGCGAGCCCCTCGGCCACCTGGAGTCCGATCTCGACGGCCTCTTCCAGCCCCAACGGGCCATCCTTCAGCCGGTCGGCTAACGACTCGCCCTCGTAGTACGCCATCACGATGAACGTCTGCCCGTCTTGGGCTTGGCCGATCTCGTGGATCGTGCAGATGTTCTTGTGCTCCAGGGCCGAGGCCGCCTTGGCCTCGTGGACGAAGCGTGCCTTCTCCTCGGCAGACTGATCGAGGCGGGGCGGAAGGAGCTTGATGGCGACGAGCCGGTCGAGCTTCTGGTCCCTGGCCTTGTAGACCACACCCATTCCCCCCACCCCGAGCTGCTCGAGAATCTCGTAGTGGGAAATGGTGCTACCGATCATGATCGCCTTCGCCACTTGGCATCCCGCGCCACCCCACCGGTCGGGACGGGCAGCATTCGGGGCAGTCGACCGACTTGCGGAAGATGCCGGGCAGGGCGTGGCAAGAGCAAGCGTCGCCGCCGCTGGCTTCACGTCCTCGAAGGCGCGGAGTGAAGGGCTGTCGTGACTACGAGCCGACGACCGCGACGAACGATTTCGCGAACTGCCAGGCGCCGATGGGCTCGTCGAGGAGGATCTCGAGTGCACGGGACGGTCGCACGGTGGTGCCCCCGGTGAGAGCCGCCTGTTGAAACCTCTTCAGACCCCCCTCCGTAGAGTCTCCTGAGGATATCTTCGCATTTGAAACAATAATCGTGAAGGCGGAGTGGGAGACGTGCCCCGAGCGACGGAAGGGCCGCATGGCCAAAGGTGACTACCTCGGCGAGCTCGAGCAGGTGGTGCTTCTGGCGCTTGCCCGGCTCGGCGACGATGCACACGGCGCCTGGATCCGGCAAGAGATTGCCGACCGAGCGGGCCGGGAAGTGACGATCGGTTCGCTGTACAGCGCCCTGGACCGGATGGAGCGCAAGGGCTACGTGAGCTCTCGCCTGGGCGATCCGACCCCCGAGCGAGGCGGGCGAGCGAAGCGCCACTACCGGCTTGAGCTGCCTGGCCTCCACGCCCTGAGCCGCTCTCGCGAGATGCACGAGAAGCTCTGGGACGGACTCGAGCTGGACCCGGACCGCTTCGTCACGTGAATACTCCCACCCTCTCACGCCGGATCCTCCAGCTGACGCTGCCCCCCGACTACCGGGAGCAGCAGCTCGGTGACCTGGAAGAGGAGTTCCGGGACCGGGCCCACCGGGATGGTTCGGCCGCGGCGACCCGGTGGTATCGGCAACAGGCCCTGGGATCCGTCATTCCGGCGCTTCAGACCAGGTTCCGGCCTCCACGCCGACAGGACCGGCCCACACATGCACGAGGAAGCAACACCATGGAGACCGTTCTCCAGGACATCCGATACGGCGTGCGTTCGCTGATGAAGAGCCCCTCGTTCGCGGCTGTCTCCACCACCACGCTGGCGCTCGCCATCGGGGTGAACACGGCGATCTTCAGTCTGGTCAGCGTCGTGATCTTCTCGGATCTCCCCATGGGCGATGCGGAGACGGTGGCGTTGATCCGAAGCTCGAATCAGTTCCTCGGCCGCGAGCAGGCCCCCATCTCGTACCCGGACTTCGTCGACCTCCAGGAACAGGCGGTCAGCTTCGAGGCCCTGACGGCCATGGAGGACGCGGGGTGGATCCTCACGGGTGACGGCGCGCCCCAGCGGGTCCAGGGAAACCGGGTCACGGCCAACCTCATGGAAGTATGGAGGCTGCCACCTGCGGCTGGCCGCGGGTTTCTCCCGGAGGAGGGCGTGTCCGGGGGTCCCAACGTGGTCATGCTCAGCTCCGGGTTCTGGCGCCGCCAATACGGGTCCAGTCCCGACGTGATCGGCTCGACAATCCGCCTGGACGGTGTGGAGCACGTCATCATCGGCGTGGCGTCGCCGAAGATCGAGTTCGCGGACCTGGCCGAAGCCGACGTCTGGGCGCCGCTCCAGCTCGGGACAGGCGACCGGAGCCGGGATGAGCGTACCCTCTTCGTCGCGGGCCGTCTGGCGCCCGGCGTGAGCGGGGCAGCAGCGGCCGAAGAGATCAGCCGCCTCGGTCAGAGCCTCGCGGAAGCGTACCCGGAGAACCGGCAGTGGGAGTATCGGTCCGAGCTGGTCCGGGAGGGCCTGATCGACGACGAAGCCAAGTTGATCCTCACGCTCCTCGTCCTGAGCGTGGGCTTCGTGCTTCTCATTGCGTGCGCCAACGTGGCCAACATGCTCCTGGCCCGGGCCACGACGCGAAGCCGGGAGATGGCGGTGCGGTCGGCACTCGGCGCTCGACGCATCCGCCTGGTTCGCCAGCTTCTGACCGAGAGCTTTCTGGTAGCGGCAGCTTCCGCACTCGCCGGGCTCTTCTTGGCCCGAACCCTCTTGAACGTCCTGGTCTGGATCACGGCCGGTCGGGAGGAGTTCTTCAAGATGGCCGAGATAGACGAGCACGTGCTGGCCTTCACGCTGATCGTGACCATACTGGCGCCGATCGTCTTCGGCCTGTTGCCCGCGCTTCGCTCCGCGGGAGGGAACGTGGCCAACGCCATCAAGGAAGGCAGCGTCCGGTCGGGAGGCGGGCGGAAGTCGGCCGGGATCCGGAGCGTCCTGGCTGCCGGTCAGGTCTCGCTGGCATTGATGGCCATGGTGCTGGCCGGACTGTTCGTTCGCACCGTGATGGTGACCGAGCAGGAAGAGTGGGGCATGGAGATCGAGGGGGTGATGACCGTCCAGGTGGAGCTTCCGGAGTCGGAGTATGGTGACGACGGGGCCATCCGTCAGTTCTACCTGGACGCGGCGTCGCGCTTCTCGGGCGTCGGCGGGGTCCAGTCAGTCGGCTTCGCTACCCGCCGTCCGTCGGTCGAGCAGAACGTCGCCCGAGAGTTCGAGATCGACGGCCGGGCGACAGCGAACGACCTCGAACGAGCCATGGCGGAGGTCTACTCGGTGAGCCCGGGCTTCCTGGACCTGATGGGAGTCCCCCTGATCCGGGGCAGGGACATCGGCGTGCAGGACACCGAAGACGGGGTGCCCGTCGTGCTGGTTTCGGCCGAGGCGGCGACCCGGTATTGGGGCGACGACGACCCCGTCGGCACGCGACTCAAGGTGGGTGCCACCGAGGAAGATCCCTGGCTCCAGGTGGTGGGGGTAGTGGCCGACATCCGCTCCACCGCGGATGATCTGCGACCGGAGCCGACGCTGTACACACCCTTCTCACAGCATCCGGCTCGCCAAGCGGTCCTGTTCGCCCGGACATCGACCGATCCGGCCAGCGTGGCGCCAGCTCTTTCCGCTGCGATCTGGGAGGTGGACCCCAACCTGCCCATCGACGACAGTCGGACGATGGAGCGGGTCTACCGGGACGGACAGGGAACCACGTTTGCGCTCCTGACGCTGTTCATCACGTTCGCGCTCTTCGCCTTGCTCATGTCGGCCATCGGGATCTACGGCGTCATGTCCTACATGGTGTCGCAACGTACCAGCGAGATCAGCATCCGCATGGCCCTGGGCGCCGAGATAGGGAAGGTCCAGCGCATGGTGCTGTGGCAGGGCGGCAGAATCGTCCTGCTGGGCGGCTTGCTGGGGCTGATCGGGGCGGCCGTGCTGGCGCGGGCCATCCGCAGCCTGATCTTCGGGATCAGCGCCCTTGACCCCGTGACGTTCCTGGCGGTGCCGGGCTTGCTGCTCGTGGTGGCGCTGATCGCCAACTACGTGCCTGCGCGGCGGGCCACGCGGATCGATCCGATGGGGGCCTTGCGGATGGAGTGATCCGCCAAGGGCTGCGGTCGTTTAGCGCTGTGCGTCCCGTCCGACGATGATGGTGATGTTGTCCGTTCCGCCGTCGTCGAGGGCGTCCTGGAGCAACAGCTCACAGACCTCTTTGGCGGACGTCCAGTTGCGGAGCCGTTCCGCGATCTGCTCGTCGGAGACGTGCTTCGTGAGCCCGTCGCTGCAAAGGAGTCCGATGTTGTCCCAGTCCTGGTCCATCCGCGTGACCATAGGGGCCGTCTGCTGACCTCCGATGGCGCTGGACAGAACGTTGGCCCACTTCGTGTTGAACGCCTGTGACTGCGTCAGGACCCCCTGGTCTACGAGCTCCTGGGCCATGGTCTGATCGCGCGAAATCCTCGTGAGCGTGTCGTTCCGGAACAGATAGAAGCGGCTGTCACCGACCTGGAGGAGGTACGCCCTGGGCCAGACGCCGATCCACAGCGTCAGCGTCGTGGCCATGCCGCGGTAGTCGGGATCGGATTCGGCCTCCGCCACCACGCTGGCGTGACATTTCCAGGCCGCCTCCTGCAGCGCTTCCTCGAACTCCTGGTCGTCGTGGGCGTCCAGGTCGTGGTAGCACCGCATCGTCTCCGTGACGTAGCGCATGACGGTTTCCACCGCCCGCCGACTCGCCATCTCCCCCTTGGCGCGTGAGCCGACCCCGTCCGCCACCATGGCGAGGAATGCCAACCGCTCGGCACCGGTCGTGAGCTCTTCCGGGTTGGGCAGGCTCGTCTGGTGGATGCGGGACCGCTTCTCGAGCGAACAGATCAAGAAGTGGTCCTGATTGTCCTTGCGGACCAGACCGGGGTGGGTGAGGCCGTAGACATCGACCTCTTCGTCACGGGGCTTCCGCACCGAGTCGCGCTTCAACATGGACGGTTGAGTTGCCATCTCTCACCTCCGGCGGTGTGCTAGGGGCCAAACATACGGCCCCTCTCCCCTTCCCAACCAGGGTATGGCCCGGAACGCAGTGTACCCGCCCTTGCTAGGCCCGCCCTAGAGCGGCAACTTGACCGGACCTCGCCGTGGGTCCTACCCCAAGTCACGCCTTCGACGCGCGATCGGAATTGAAACTGGCCCTCGCACTTGCCGCCCTACTGGTCGCCCTCGCATGGCTGGCGTGGCGCTTCGGTTGGATCTCGAAGCGCACGGCGCAGTCGGGCGCGCCTGCGGTCGGGCCGCCGCCGGGCTTCCCACCCATTGACCAAGCGGGCGATCCGGAGCTCGACGCGTTCCTGGCGCGGCAATACCGCCGGAGACCCTACTCCTTCCGGACCAGACTGGCCTCCGGTCAGGAGATCGCGGTCGACTACACACGCGATGTGGATTGGGTGGATGTCGCAGCGCGGCGCTCCCTCTCCAACGAATCGCCCCCGCAAGGCCCGTACGAGCAGTTCGGCTATCACATGCGCCACGGCCGCTGGAGCTTCGGAGCCGAGCCGCCCAACGCCGCGGAGGTCAGTGCGGTGCTGATCTCGCATCTCGGCGACAGGACTCATCGTGCGGGATCGCGCAAGGAACGGCCAGGCCGAGGCGCAGGTGGCTGGCGCGCTACCACACCGAAGGAGCACCACCGGCGCCCGACGCCCCCCTCACCGCCCGGCCGGTAGGCGGATTTCGAGCTGTCAGGGGGGACGGCTCCCCGCTTGCCACAGCCTCGCCGTACCCCTCCAACAGCTCCTGAACATGAGGATACCGAGAAGGGCGTGACTCTTGTCGGCTCCTGACCTGATCCTGGTTCTGACCCAACGTTCTGATGCCGCGGCAAGCGCGGGCTTGATGCTCCAACTCGCTCAATACGAGAGAGTTATCCAAATGAGCCGGCTGGGGCTCGAACCCAGGACCTACGGATTAAAAGTCCGTTGCTCTACCAGCTGAGCTACCGGCTCGCGAGAAAGCTAGCGAGATCGGGCACCGGGGCAACGCACGGTTCTTCTGCGGCTCTCCGGATAGCGCTGTGGATTCGGCCCCTCGCCCGGATCGCAGATTCGCGGGGGTGGGACGTCATGCGTGGAGTCCGCAAGCGCCGGACCGTCCGGTACGGGAGCCCTACAGGGCACCCGCTTCCCGCAACGCAGCGTCCATCGTCTGACGGAAGACCTCCATCCGTTGTGCCCCGAAGATCACCCGTCCGTTGATGAAGAAGGCCGGCGTCCCGCGAACGCCATACGCGGCGCCTCGTTGCAGGTCGGCCATGACCGCAGCGTCGGTCTCGGCGTCGTCCATGCACCCCGAGAACTGCTCTTCGTCGAGACCGAGCTCGGTGGCGTAGGCCACGAGGCCCTCGTCGTCGGGCGCGTTGCCCCGGAAGAACAACAGCTCGTGATAGGACCAGAACCGGTCCTGCGCCTCGGCGCAAACGGCGGCTCGGGCCGCGTTGGGCGCCCGTGGATGCAGTTGCTGGAGCGGGAAATGCCGGACGAAGTAGCGCACCTTGCCCGCATATTCCTGGAGAAGCTCGGCGTGGTACCGCTTGCAGAAGGGGCAATCGTAGTCCGTGTACTCGACGATGGTCACCGGCGCGTCGGCGGGGCCTTGAAAGGGCCGGTCCTCGAGGCCACTCATGGCCCCGGAGAAGATCACGCGCTGTCTCACGGAAGTGCGCCCGAGCCCGAAGCCAACGCCGAGGGCCAGCAAGATTCCCAGTGGATAGAGGATCTTTGTCGCCCGGCGCCAGCCGGAGATAGCGGCCCCTCGAGGAGCGGCATCGCCGACTGTT
>JBDHLD010000035.1:0-69274 GCA_039586035.1 Gemmatimonadota bacterium
CGGTGAGGACGCACGCCGCATGGTGGACGAAACCGGCTGCGCCGCGGTCATGATCGCGCGGGGCTCACACGGCGGGCCGTGGATCTTCCGGCAGGCCCGAGCCGCGTTGGATGGCAGGCCCGTGCCGCCCGACCCGGACGTTCGCACGCGGTTCGAGATCTGCCTGGAGCACGCCCGCAACGCAATCGCCTTCGAGCCGGAGAACGACAAGGCCATGATCGAGTTCCGCAAGCATTTGGGGTGGTACACCAAGGGCATTCCGAACGGCAAGCAGCTTCGACAGGAGCTCTTTCAGGTGACGCGTCTCGAAGAGGCCGAGCGCATCCTGCTCGGCTACCTGGAGTCGCTCCCGGAAGCTCAGCCCGTCGGTGCGGCATAGGGCCGCCGCAGTACCGCCCGCTTGGCTGGACCGGGCAGTCGGCCGAGACTGATCATAGGACCCCAGGCGGACCCCGGCCGGGAACACCGGGGTAGAAACAGCCACATCACGACCCACACTTCGGGGGCGACACGGCTTCGACGTGTTTGGTGAACGTGAGGTTGCGTGCCGAGGTTCCGGTGACCTCGTAAAACCTGCCGGAAACATCATAATTGCCAACTCTGAACTGGCCCTGGCTGCGTAATCAACTGCGCGCCCGTCTCTTAGCCATGCTCGCCTGAAGCGGGCTCTGAGACGTCGACAATCAGGCTGGCGCCCCGGTGATGCTGCCGCGTCGGGGCGCGAGACTCAGACGGCGGCTAGCTTCGGAGCCCGGTTGTTCGCTGGCCGGTCCAGAGCGAAATCCACAGCGTACTACGCACGTAGAGATCTTGCCGGATCCACTCGCGGACGCGGGTTCGACTCCCGCCGCCTCCACTCAGGCCCCTGTGACTTCACGGTCGCAGGGGCTTTCACGTTCGCGGGCGTCCTCACGTCCAAGCGGCGGGAGGCGAACCCGCCTGGACCGGGCGAAGGAAGCCTGGGACAGCCACGCGGGTTCGAGCCGAGCGGCCCTCGCGGTGTCGAAGAGCACTACGCCAACCCGCGAGACGACCGAGGCGTGAGCGAAGCGAGGAACGAGGTCACTCCCGCCGCCTCCACTCAGGCCCCTGTGACTTCACGGTCGCAGGGGCTTTCACGTTCGCGGGCGTCCTCACGTCCAAGCGGCGGGAGGCGAACCCGCCTGGACCGGGCGAAGTTTCACGTTCGCGGGCGTCCTCACGTCCAAGCGGCGGGAGGCGAACCCGCCTGGACCGGGCGAAGCTCGAGACAGCCACGCGGGTTCGAGCCGAGCGGCCAAGCCGGTTGGAGGTTCGAGTCCTCCCGCCCCAGTACTCCTGCCCGCCATGACAACCAATCCGGACGTGCCGCTCCTCGAGCCTGCCCCGTCGGCGCTCGTTTCACGTGCCCTCTTCGTTCACCATCGCGCGGTAGGCTGGATTGGGCGTTCAGCGCTCTCGGCAGGGCCCCCACCCGGCGTGTACCCACCCAGGGGGCAGCGAGTCGAAAATCCCTGCCCCACCGTCGGCGGGGTGTTCAATGATCTTGAGAACGCCATTGGGGCCATAGAGATACGCCACGGGACTTCAACCGTGATTTCAGATTCGATCCCCAACCACGAATCAGCGCATTTCGGTACCTCATCGCCTGGGAATAGAGTTGCTGGAGCAAAACCGCGACGAGTACCGGCACGACGTATGGCCACAGCGCGAACGGCGATCCTGCGACGATCAGGCTCGAGGCCGTGCCCAGGACCGGCACGGCCAGAAGCGACAGCCAGAAGGCGAGTCGCAAGCTCGTCCACTGGAAAAGGACGAGCAGCGCGACGCTGTTGACCAGGAGCAGCAAACCGATGGTGTCGATCCCCACGGGCCGAAGACCGCCTCCCTCCAGCTCCGTAAGCACTACTTGAGCCTGGATTTCCACGCCCGACAGCTCGCCGATCGGCGTTTGGTGACGATCCCTCGCCGCGCGATACGCCCCGCCAAGCAGGACGATCCGATCCTTCAGGAAGCCGCGCTCCGTGAAGTCGGGACTCTTGGCGGCGTCCGAGACGAGAGCCGCCGTGTGAACGGCGCCGGGTGGCAGGGGCTGATACCGGATGAACCGTTCGTCCGAGCCCTCCGACCGGCTCAGATCCGCCGCGGACAGGACGGCTTCCGCAAACGTCGGCCTGATCGTGTCGTTGACGGGCAGTGTCATCCGATATCGGCGGATCGCCCCATCGGAGTCCCTCTGCATCTGCACCAACCCGAAGGTAGAGCCCGGTTGGGCAGCGCCCGCGAAGCTCAGCAGAGCCGAGGCCTGCCCGGTCCGACATGCGGCGGGCACCGCGAACGGTCCGTCACAGTCGACCGACTCGCGAGCCCAAACGACAGGAACGTCCCCCAGCAGATGTACCAGACCGGCGTACCCGAGACCGTCCGTGGCCAGGTCCACCGCGATGACCCGAGGGCCGCCCGCCGCGATGGCCTGGAGCAGGGCACCCATCGCGTCCGGATCGAGGGGGCTCGCATTTCCGAAGAACGCGGCATAGTCGGTGTCCGTAATCAGCACGACGGCCACGTCCGTGGAGGTGCGGGGAGGGCGGAGCTGGGCTTGAAAGTCCCGCGCCACTTGCTCCATCTGCTGGAGGATGGCGACCCGCTCATACACCGTGTAGACCACGGCCACGAGGATCAGCAGGAACAAGACACTCCGAACGAGGAAGCCCTTTTCCAGAGTGGGCTCTCCGTCAGGGGGCGGAGTCCCGGGGGTCGACGTGGCATCCTCCCCGGATGAGGGTGTCTGGGCATGGGAGACCCCAGTCTCGGGTGTCTCAGGCTCCACCGTGGGCCTCTTCCTCCGCCAGGTGGAGCAAGTACGCTCGAAGAAACCCGCGCACCTCGGTCTCCGACGCATCCGGCCAACGCTCAGCGATCGACACCGCTGCGGCAAAGGCCTGGGCCACGTCCGGGAAGCGAGGGGTGCCCACGACCAGGACCCACGGGGTGGCAATCGGGGCGGGAGGGCCCCCAATCTCGGTGAGTTCGAGGCGATACAATCCGGACGTCGCCTTTGGCACCGCGGCGTGCGCCCATCCATCGCCCGTCCGCTCCACCGTGGTTCCGAAGACCACGGCAGGGTCGATCGTGCCGTCGTCTCGAACGGCGCGAGCCGCGATTCGGTACCGTCCTGGAGGCCGTGACCCGAGCACCTGGCTGAAGTCGAGTCCCTGAGGCGAAATCGACGCGACGCCGTCTTCCCGCCACTGCCCCCCGCGACTGATGGTGTGCACGGCCTGACCCTTGCCGTCCTGGACCAGAGCCAGGACAGCGCGTGCCACCCTCGATACATCATCGAGCAGGCCGTCGGCCCGCACCGAGTCTTCAGGAATCAGGGGCCGCGCACACGCGATGGGCACGTCGCACAGGAAGCGTATCCTCTCCCCACTCACGAGCACGATCGCCAGCGCGGGAGTTCCGATCCCGCTCAGGTCCACCCCGAGCGAATCGCCTCGATGGATCGCGCGATACGGGAAGACCCGGTCACCGGCGATCACCCACGACCCCTCGACGTGCGACACGTATCCGAGGTAGTCCTCCGCCTGACTCGCCGTCTGGGCCGTCACCGGCCAGGCCAGACCCGTCAGAACGAGCGACAACGGCAGAGCTCGACGCATGGCGCGGTCGCGACGCGAGCGCGCCGCAGCCGCGCGAAGCATCTGGTGAAAAGGGGGGATGACCATGGGAGCAGCGCCATGCGCTGTGGGATGTAAGCCAACGACCCGGCCAAGATGCAGGTCGCCTCTCCGTGGCCGCAAGAAGGCTCCTCCGCGGCGTGCGGCCCGGCAACGAACGACAGCGGCGCCCCGAAAGGAGGGGCTCATCGCCCGAGCACGGTCCTTGACGTTCCGTCGCGTGGCTGCTCAAGCTTGAGCAGCGTGCGAGCGCACGAGATCCGACACGACGGCTTGTCGACACCCCCTCACGATCATGTCCAACTCGGTCAGTAGATTCTCATGAGCAGTCGGCTCCGGCCATCGGTTTGCGGAGGCACGTGGTCACGGATCGGCCTCGTTCTCACCTGTCTGACCGCGGTGGCTCCCTCCTCGGGTCACACGACGGAAGCCACGCAGCAGAGCCCCGTTCCGACCAGCAACCCCACGAAGCGCGCGCTGGTGATCGCCATATCCGAGTACGGCGAGCCGCCTCCAGACCCTCGCACGGGCGAACCTCGTCGGGGCTACGGACGGCTGAATTCGGGCAACGACACCACGCTCGTGCTCCAGGCGCTCGCCACCGTCGGATTCGATCGCCGCCACATCGAGGTGATTCGCGACGAGGCAGCCACTGCGGAGGGCCTGCGAGCCGCCTTCGGCCGGCTGATCGAGGCCGCCCAGCCCGGGGACATCGTGGTGGTGCACTTCTCGGGGCACGGCCATCAGATCGCAGACGACGACCTGCCCATCGAAGAGCCGGACGGCTATGACGAAGTGCTCGTGCCTCATGGGTCCCCCGCCGAGTTCACCGAAGGGTACGACGGCTCCCTGCACCTGCGGGACGACGAGGTCGGAGACTACCTGACTCGCCTACGACGCCAGGTCGGTCCGACGGGCAACGTGACCGTCTTCCTCGATTCCTGCTTTTCGGGCACGGGTACCCGGGGCACGGCGGTCGTGCGGGGAATGCCCGGTCCACTCGGGCCTCCGGCGAGCGGAAGCCGCAGAGGCCCGGGGTTCGACGGATTCGACGACACCCGAGCCACGTCCCGAGGCAACGACGTCGCGAGCCTCGCTTCGTACGCCGTTTTGTCGGCAGCCAGCCACCGTCAATTCGCGTACGAGACCACGATGGATACGCCCGAAGGACCCTTGCCGGTAGGATCTCTCTCGTATGCGATCGCCTGGTCTCTGCCACGGCTCGGACCCGGCTCCACGTACAGGGACCTGCATGCCCAGATCAAACGGGCAGTGAGTGGCAAGATCGACCTCGCACTTCAGACGCCACAGATCGAGGGACAGTCGGACCGAATCCTGTTCTCGAACCAACTCAGGGCCAGCCCGACCTGGTACGACATCGAATCCGTGCTGCCAGGCCGCCGGGTGCTGATCAACGGCGGCACGCTCGTGGGTCTTGGCTCAGGAGCGCGCGTGGAGGTCTTTCGTGCCGACGGCAGCGACACGCCGGCGATTGCCGCGGGCCAGGTCAGTCGAGCCGAGCCGCTTCGGGCCCTGGTCGAGCTGGATGCGCAATTGGGGCCCGAGGCCGTCGGGCGGGCTCGGGTCATGCCGACGACGCTGGTGCATGGCTCCTTTCGGCTTCGCGTCGCGTTCTCCGGACCCTTCTCGGCGCCAGACCTGGAGCGGACACGGGCGCGGTTCGACTCGGTCGGAGTGATCGAAGTCGTCGAGACCGATCCGGATCTGCGGATCTCGGCCGACCCGGCGGGCGCCGAGGCGAGCCGCGCACGCGGGGGCGGCGTCATCAGTCGGGGGACCCTGGACACCGTCGCGGGGGCAGTCGTCCGATTCGCTCGCAACCAGTACCTGCGTCAACTGCACCTGTCGGCCGAGCACATCCGGGCACGCCTCGAGCTGTCGCCCGCGGAGCCGGCGTTGAGCTCCGTTGGCGACGTGGTAGGCTGCGGACCGGCTCGCTGGGAGGCGGCACCCTCCTCGGATCGCTTCCTTGGGGGAGATCAGTGGCAGATGCGGCCCGACGACACCTATCGGCTGCGAGTGGTGAACGACTCGGACGTCCCGGTCTTCGCCACGGTGGTGGACCTGCTGCCGCTGGGCGGCACCTCGGTCCTGGTCCCGGGATCCGACGAAGCTCCGGGGTCGTTGGAAGTGGGCCCAGGCCTGGCGTTCGAGCTCGGGTGTTTTCTGGTGGACCCCGAGCCGGGCCACGAGACCCTCAAGCTGTTTGCCACGACGCAGGAGGTCGACCTGCGACCGCTGTTCGGCGGCGCATCACGCAGCGTGAGGGGCGACCTGTCCGCCCTTGAGATCCTGGTGGACAGCCGGGCCAACTCCACGCGCTCGTCCACGCCCACGGCAGCGGGAGCCGGCACGACGTCGGACGTGCATCTACACGTGGTCGAACCGGGGGGAGCAACCCCCGGCGGAGCTTCGTGAGATGAGGCAGTCGCCCCGTGCCCTCGGCCAGCGCGTCTGGCGTTTCGCCTGCCGGACGAGTCCGTATCGTGAAAGCCGAGGGCGATCCAATGGTGGGGTGGCGCTATCGGTGATGGCTGCCGCGCTCGCTGTCTCGGCCGGGGCCGAGGGCCAGGCCCCCGCCCGCCGGCTGCCCCTGGATCAGGCACTGGTGGATACGCTGGCTCCCGGGCAACGGCACCACTGGTCCGTCGCAGCAGATTCGGGCCAGGCGCTTCGCGTCGCGATTCACCAGCGAGGCATCGACGTGGCGGTGAGCCTTCTCGACGCCCAGGGCCTTCGCGTGGCCACCTTCGATCAGACCTTGGCGGACGGCACGGAGGCCGTCGCGTTCGTGGCGACCACAGCCGGCCCTTGGACCCTGGTGGTGTGGCCCTTCGACGAGCAAGCGCCCGGAGAATACGCCGTCGAACCCCCCACGATCGGGCCGGCCACGGATTCGGACCGAGCCGCCATGGCCCTGGAGATGTCCACGGAAGGCAACCGTCACTACAACGCCGGCCGCTACCCCGAGGCGGAGTACCTGTACGGGCGAGCCCTTCAGCTCTGGGAAGCCTCCATCGGAGTCGAAAACTCGGACGGGGCGTTGGCACTGCACAACCTGGGCGTGCTGTATGGAGTCCAGCGCCGATTCGACGAGGCTCTTCCCCCGCTGGAGCTGTCCCTCCAGGTGTCCGAGGCGCTTTCTGAGCCTGACCGTCTCCTCATACCGGAAACCCTGCGAGAGTTGGGCCTGGTCACGTTCAATCTTGGGCGCCAGGACGAGGCCGAGTCGTTCTGGCGTCGAGCGCTGCAGGCCAGGGAATCGGCGTTGGGTCCTGCCCATCCGTCCGTCGCCGGCGATGCCTATTCCCTGGGTTCCCTGTACATCCGACAGGGTCGTTTCGCCGAAGCTGAGCCGCTGCTGGAACGGTCGGTCACCCTGTACGAATCCGCAGGTGTGCCCGACCTGGATCTAGCGCGTAGCCTGCATGCGCTCGGAGTCGCGCAGCACGCATTGGCTCGCTACGAGGGCGCCCGGGTCACGCTGGAACGAGCCCTCGCCATCCGCGAGCAGATCCTCGGACCGGACCACCTGGAGGTCGGAGAGACCGCCAGCAACCTGGCCCAGGTGCACCAGGACCGGGGGCGGTACGAGGAGGCACTCGCTCTGTCCGAACGAGCCCTGGGCATTCTCGAAACGAACCTTGGCCCCGATCACCCCGAGCTTTCCACCCCCTTGCTCAACCACGGTGGACTGCTCCGCGACCGCGGTGACCTGGCCGGTGCCGACTCACTCTTGACCCGGGCGTTGCGGATCGACGAGCAGGCCCTCGGACCCGAGGACTCCCAAACGGCCAGGGGGCTGAACGCTCTCGGGGCACTGAGGGAGCTGCAAGGACGGTATTCGGAGGCGGAAGACCTGCATGCGCGTGCGCTTTCGGCCCGCGAAACCAGCCTCGGTTCCGCACACCCGGACGTGGCCGTCAGCCTGAGCAATCTGGCCGGCGTGCTGTTCCAACTCGGTCGATACGACGAAGCCCGGCCCCTCTACGAACGGTCGCTCCCGATCTTGGAGACCACGCGCGGACCCGACCACCCCAATGTGGCGACGGTGTTGAACAACCTCGCCGCCGTCCGCGAAGCCCAAGGGGACTGGGAAGAAGCCCTGGCTCTTGATCTTCGCGCGTTGGCCATTCGCGAAGCCGCACTGGGCCCCGACCACCCCGACGTGGCCATGAGCCGCAACAACCTGGGCACGAAGTACCAGGCCGGGGGGAGGAACCGCGAAGCGGAGGCGGAGTTCAGGAGGGCCCTGGCCATCTGGGAAGCGGCACGCGGCCCCGATCACCAGGACGTGGCTCTGGCCCTGCTCAATCTGGGCAACCTGTACGAGCACCTGGACCGTAGGGGCGAAGCCGCGGATCTGTTCCTTCGGGCAGTCACCATCAATGAGACGGCCCTGGGTCCCACCCACCCCTACGTTGCCGCCGGCAAGAGTCAGCTATCGTCGCTGTACCGATACATTGGAGATCTCGCACAGGCCGAGCGACTGATGCTGGAAGCGCTGGCGATCTGGGAGGGTGCCCTCGGGCCTTCACATCCGCAAACCGCGCGTGCACGCAACGACCTGGCTGCCATGTATGGCGAGGAACGCCATGCGGAGGCAGAGGCCCTGTACCAGCGGGCCATCCGCGACCTGGAGGCCGCCCTGGGGCCGGAGGACGTGTCCGTCGCGTTGGTGCGGCGGAATCTTGCCCAGCTCTACCAGGTGCAGGGGCGTTTCGCCGAGGCGCTCGCAGAGCACTCGCTCGCCATCCAGATCCAGGAAGCCGCCGGGGTCGAACCGGTGGCATTGGCCTCGGGCTACTACTGGCGAGGGCGTGTGCGCCGAGAGCTCGACGACACTGCTGGCGCTATGTCGGACTTCGAGACGGCCATCGCCACCGGCGAAGATCTCCGACTCGAGACAGGCGGCGGGGAGGACGTGCGAGCCGGGTTCTTTCGCCGGTATCACGGCGCCTATGGTCAGATGATCGAGCTGAAGATCCGATCCGGGGACCTGGAATCGGCGTTCTCTTACGCCGAGCGCGGGCGGGCACGCACGCTGCTCGATCAAATCGCCCTCGGGGGCGTCGATCTGCTCGCCGACATCGAACCGGGCCGGCGCGCCGAGCTGGAGGCCCGGGACACCCAGGCCCGGGCCAGGAAGGCCGCATACGCCCAGAGACTGACCTCCCTCCAGGCCTCCCCTGCGCTGGAAGAGCCACAGCAGAGACGCCAACTCGAGGCCACCCGGGACTCACTGCGCATGGCCGAGGCCGAGTTCGTCCAGGTCTACAACGAGATCAAGAGCGAAAGCCCGACCTGGCGCCGATCGCGCGGCACCCCGCTTTCGCTCGAGGTTGCCCGGAGCCGCGTGGTTCCGGACGGTGGACTGCTCTTGATCTACCACCTCGGCGAATCGGAGGGATACCTCCTGATCGTTCCTCCGGCCGGCGCCGGGACACCTCAGGCCGTGGAGTTGCACGTCGGCGAAGCCGAGGCCGAACCCCTGGGCCTCGACCCGGGGCCCCTCACGTCGGACGCCGTCCAGGGGCTTTTTGCAGACCAGGAGAACGGCCTGCTCGCGGCGTTGGGCACGGGGACGAGCCGAAGCCGCCGCCTCGGCGGCGGCAGAGCCAGCGACGTCGAGCGTCTGCATGCCGCGTGGCGGGTTCTGATGCCCGAGTCGCTTTGGTCCGAGGTGGCCAGTGCCAGCGAGGTGATCATCGTGCCCGACCGGGCGCTCCATCACCTGCCGTTCCAGGCTCTGGTCGTAGACCCCGGCCAGGACCCCGGGGAGACCCGGTACTGGCTCGACGTAGGTCCCCCGGTCCGGTACGCCCCGTCGGCCACGGTCCTCAACGCGATCTTGGAACGACCGCCGAGTCAGGGCGGGCTCGGGATCCTGAGCGTCTCCGACCCCATCTATGATCCGCTCGAGGCGGCCCGCGCCGGGCAGCTCGCTGGCGGCAGCGTAACCGCAAGCGGGTCGGCCGACGACATGCTCGTTCCAGACGCCGGGGCGACGGATGAGGGCCGAGCGGCATTCGAACGCACGGGCGCATCGCTGGCGCGGCTGCCCGGCACGGCAGAAGAGAGCGCAGCGATTGCGGAGGTGTATGGGCAGGATGCGTCCGCGGGTGGCGTGACTCTGCTACAGGGAATCGACGCGACCGAAGCCGCCGTGCGGGCGTCCCTCCAGGGCCACCGCATGCTGCATATGGCGACCCACGGTCTGGTCGCCGAATCGGGTCAGGACCTTTTCAGTGGCCTGGCTCTGACACCCGTGTCGGGGTCGGCCCTGGAGCGGCAGGACGGATTCCTGCAGCTCCACGAGATCTACAATCTGGATCTGACGGACCTGGAGCTCGCAGTCCTCTCGGCCTGCGAGACCAACGTGGGCCGCACCGTGGAGGGCGAAGGCGTCTTCGCCCTGTCCAGAGGGTTCCTGGCCTCCGGAACCCGTCGCGTGGTGGCGAGCCAGTGGGCGGTCAGTGACGCTTCGACCGCCGTCCTGATTGGGGCGTTCTTCGAGGCGTTAGCCGCGTCAGAGCGGGAGGGTTCGCGGGTGGACTACGCCCAGGCCCTTCAGGATGCCCGTTTGGCCGTGCGTACTCACCCCGACCATCCGGAGTGGGCCGACCCGTACTATTGGGCGCCCTTCATTCTGATCGGAGCCAACTAGCCCGAGGTACGGTACCGTTGCGACCTTCGTCGGGGGGAATCCTCGGCCGCACGCGTGCCCCAGCGACCACTCAGACCGGAAGGCGAACCGAGCATGACCTTTCGAACCGGCTTCGCGCAGATGTTTGCGCTGGCCTTGCTCATGGCAACGGCCTGCGGCGCCCCTGGAAGTCACACGGATCCGGGCGGATCCGCCGATCCCGACACCGGAGACGGGGTGTCGAATCCGAGGGGCGATGGCGGGCCTGGGCCGTCCGCTTCGGACCCGGGCTACGTTGAGATGGGGGTATACTTCGCCACGGATCGGGACTGGCACGTTAGCCGAGGGGTCTTCACCGGGGAGCGTGGTAGCGGCTCCCTGGCGTTCGGGCACACCAAGGTCAGTATTCCAAACACGCACGAGGTCGGTTCCCTCGAGGCACCGCCATGGTGGCGCCTCTGGGATCGCGACTCGCCCTCCGAATTCGTCGTCCTGCTCTCGATCGACCGCTTCGATGGCTTGGTGGAGTTCAGCGACAGCATTGGCAAGGCGTTGGCATCGGCGACGAGCGACGAGATTCTCGTCTTCGTCCACGGGTTCAACACTTCCTTCGCGGACGCCGCTCGCCGGACCGCACAGCTGGCGTACGATCTACGCTTTCCCGGCGTTTCGGTCTTCTTTAGCTGGCCCTCTCGAGGCGAAGCCGGTGAGTACGCCGCGGACGAGACGAGCGTCGAATGGAGTCAGCCACACTTTGACCGCTTCCTTCAGATCAGTCTTTCGCAGCTCGGCGCGCGCCGGGTCCATGTGATCGCCCACAGCATGGGAAGCCGGGTTCTGAGCAGGGGCCTGGCGGCGCTGGACCCTTCTGCGCTGCCCCCGGAGGCCGCGGAACTCCGCCAGGTCGTTCTGGCTGCGCCCGACATCGACCTCGGCATCTTCAGGCAGCTTGCTGCTGAGTTTGCAGGGAAAGCGGACCGAATCACCCTTTACGCATCGGCCAGCGACCGAGCGCTTCAGCTTTCGTACGGCGTGCACGATTACCCCCGAGCCGGGGGCCAGGCCGTGCCTCTGGCTGGCATCGAAACGATCGACGCCTCCGGGGTGGAGACAAGCTTCCTTGCACACTCCTACTTCGGAGACTCGATTCTGGGCGACCTCTATTCGACGATCGTGCTGGAACTTCCTACCAGCGACCGATTCGGCCTTGCCCCGGTCTCGAGTCCGGAGGGTCCGTATTGGCGCCTCCTACCGGGAGCCTTCCGGTAAGACACCGAGCCCCCTGATCTAGATCGGCCGAGCACCTCGGCAAAGACCCTTTGGAAGTTGCCACCCAGGATGTCGCGCACGTCGTCTTCCCCGTAGCCATGCTCGCGTAGGCGGCGGCCACACGCACGATCTCGGCGTAGTCGCTGAACCCCTCGATGTTGCGCATCGGAGAGCGGATGTCGGCGGTCACGTGCTCGTTGTAGCGCGCCGTGAACGCGGCGTACGCTGGGGCACCGAAGGGGTCGTGGGAGCCTCAGGGGTCGAAGTCGTCGGTCAGGGACTGGTCGAACTCGAAGTCGGGGACGGGGTCGGGCTCGGCGGGGTCGAAGGCCGGTGTCTGATCGAGGAGCCCGGTGAGGAGATCGCTCTGAGTTGGCCCGCGGGCGGGCGAGAGGGGCGGGGGCTTGTGGGGGAGGCCCTCACCCCACGCAACATGCGTTGCGCGGGGGCCCCGGTTCGAGGTGGAGGAGGATGGCGGAGACGACGGGCGGATCGGTGAGGAACGCGAGGATCCTCATCTCTCCACCACACGCGGGACAGAGCAGCGGCAGCACGTCGTAGATGCGAGCGAGCAGGACGGCCCATCGGATTCGGGCAGGGGAGGCGCTCTCGGGCGCCGGCGACCGCTCCACCCTGGGCGCCCCCAGCAAGTACACGCCCTGCTTCGCGGAGGACGAGTCGGACCCCGACTGGGAGCCCCTGTCGGTCTCGCAGGGCGTCGGGGCGGGACGCGACGCGGTCACCCTGTTCCAGGGCGACGGGCTGACCGGGGTCATGGACCAGGGCTCCCGCACCCCCGAAGGATTGGCCCGTTCGCTCGCCGCCAGCCTCCTGGCCGTGGGCCACACCAAGCTTTGCGAGTGGGCCCCGGCCGTCGTGGTGCTGTCGCCCGAGCACTACCGTCGGGTGCCGGACCCTACCACATGTTCCCGGGCTCGGGTCTGCACAACGAGTTGTCTTTTCTCGTCGATGCCGGCCTGACTCCCACGGAGGCGATTCAGAGCGCGACGATCAGACCGATGGAACTGATGGGGCTGAGCGATGTGCTGGGCACGGTGGAGCCAGGGAAGAAGGCGGACCTGGTCCTGCTCGACGCGAACCCTCTCGCAGACATCTCAAACACACGTCGGGTCGTTGGGGTCTGGGAGGCAGGCCTCTTCTACGACCGAGAGGAGTTGGACTCCATGCTCGCCGCGGTAGCCAAAGAACAGGAGAGGCGGTGACGGCGTACCTCGGTTCGGCTCCCACCTCGACCGGTGCCTCGCCCACCCACCCCGGGGCGGGCGAGGCAATCTCCAGTGCCGCGTGCGTGCCCTCTTCAGCCGACGGAAGGAGGGCGCACCTGGATGTTGCCCCGGATCGGGTTGAACCCGAAGAGCTGCATGAAGAAGTCCAGTTGGGCGGATGGGAAGACCTCGGGGGTATTGCATACGGCTTGGTACTGGCCTTCAGGGACCGTGCCGAAACCCATGATGCGGTCGGGAGCGGCTGCCGTGCCCCCCTGACCATTGTCCTCGACCGCGAACAACACGCGCGCCCCGGTCTCGTACGGAATTCCCGAAGGTACCGGGGCCTGACCGTAGCCCCGGGTGAGGGTGCCCACGATCCAGGCCTGGTTGGGCTTGTCGGGACGAATGTAGACGCACTCGAGGTCCGCGTCCCAAGCCTGGCCCCGACCGCGATTGTTGAACTGTGCTTTGCCACGTGCGGTGCCGTCCTCGTGCACCTGAGCGGTGAACGAGAAGGTCCGAAACGCGCGGTCTCCCTCTGCGGAATAGCAGAACGTGCCGTCGTCGGAGCATAGCGCATGGCCGCCGCCGGACATGGTCGCCCTGGACTCGCTCGCCTTGCAGCTCCCACACGCGGGACAGCGAAGGGCGGGCGGGCACAGTAGCGGACGAGTCGCTCGATGCCGGCCCGGTCCTCGGCCTCGATGCGCACGGAGGCGTCGATGCTGAAGCCGCCCGAGCCCTGCCAGGTAAGCATGCCGGCGGCATCGAGCTCGTCGAGAAGTCCTTGGCGACGGAGGGCACCGCCTTCGGATGCAAGTGGTCCGGAGGACGCGTTTCTGGATGACGGACTCCACCTGAGCGATGCGATCGGGCGTCAGGGCATACGCCTCGTGGAACGCGATAACGCTGTCGTCGGCGCCCTGGACGTCAACGGTGGGGACGCGGCCTGACGCCCGAAGGATAGGTAGGCCTACAGCCGGTCTACGATTCTCGACGGCCCGTCATGACAGGACGAGCGCCGCGACGACGGTCGCGTAGATTATCAATACGAGCGCGCTCTCGAAACCGATGTTCCCGATGCCGTGACGCTCGCGCCTCAGAAGTCCCATCAGGAGCACGCCGGCCAACAAGATGCTGACGCCGTTCCAGATCAGCTCGTCGGGCCCGAGCGCCTCGTACAGAGACCCCTCCGTGAAGAGCACGTCTGAGACGGCCAGGAAGAGTACGTCGAAGGAATTGCCGCCGAGGATGTCGCCAACGGCCAGGGTCAGGGCGCCCCGACGTACGGCCGTTATGGCGATAACGAGCTCGGGAAGTGACGTCGAGATCGAGGTGAAGATTCCGCCGACGACGCTTTCGTCGAGGTGTGTACGGCTCGATATCGAAATGCCGAACTCGGCGATGGCCCAGCCGGCCATTGCGACGACTGCGGCCAGGCCCAGGAAGACCAACCAGTCGACCAAGGTGGCTTTCGACTTGACCGGTCGATCCCGAGACTCACGCTCAGTCTCACGCGTAAGGCGCGGATGCCACATGGGCTCTTCATGAGCCCGGTACACCAGACGTACGCCGAAGCCATAGGCGACTGGGAGGATGAGGGATGCAGGATGGATCCATCCCAGGGTCAAGGTTGGAACCGCGAACGCGATCAGTGGAATCGCCAGCATGACGATGAGCAATGCGTTCTGCTGAAGATTCGCCTCGGAAGCGGCCGCGTGCTCGAGATTCGCCCGCCGGTAGACGATGTCCGCAAGCGCCAGGAAGACGGTCTGCGCCGCGATCCCACCGAGCCCATTGCTGGCGGCAAGGGACGCGTGGCCGGCTGCCGCCGCACGGCCCGACGCCACGATGCCCGACAGAGACGTGCTCGCCCCGATGAACACCGCGCCCATGATGGCCTGGCCCAGCCCGGTCACTCTGGCCAGGTGTTCAGCGCGAATCGTCATCAGCACGCCGCACAGGCCAATTGCCGCGGCAGCGACGACAAACCCAACGATGCTAACGCTCAAAGACAACGCGCCGACTCCTCGGTTAGAGATGCCACCAGTCGCAGAGTGCAGGTGCATCTGACGGATAGGACAGCCAAGAGGGCTCGCGAGGCAAGAGGCCAGGACCGAGATCACTCCCTCGCCTCCAATGCGCAACGGCCAACCCGGTGACCAGCGCTCCACGCCCTACCCCCCGCCACCAGTCAGGCGAGCTTCAAGCATCCTTGGATCGGCTGGTCGGGTCGGACCCGGAATCGCGAGCGGGTCGCTCCAGGGGCCCGGGGTGCTCCAGGGGAATCGTCGACACAGGAGCTGCACCCGACGACTTGCGAGGAAGGGGCCGGTCAGCGATCCGTGTATCCCAGAACGCAACGTGGGTCGGCCAGGGTCGTTCGTCGTGCCGACGAGTCACCGAACACAAGCATCTCACCGGACACAGCATCGAGGGAGGGGACCATGGACAACAGGGTAGATCGTCGAGCGTGGGGCATCGCGATGGCGTTGTTGGTCACCCCACTGCCGCTCGCCGCTCAGTTCGTCGGACCCGAGGCCGACGCGGTTCGCGTTCGCGAGACGGCCTTCGCCCAGACTATGGCGGACAGAGATCTGGAGGCGTTCCTTTCGTTCGTCGATCCCGAGGCGGTGTTCTTCAACGGAAACGAGCCGCTCCGCGGAATCGCCGCCATCGAGGAAGCATGGAGCGCGTTTTTCGAGGGTCCCACGGCTCCGTTCTCATGGAGACCGGATCTCGTGCAGGTGCTCGAATCCGGAGACCTCGCGTTCAGCTCCGGGCCGGTGATGGCACCGACCGGCGAGGAAGTGGGTCGGTTCAACTCGATCTGGCGCAGGAATGCGGACGGCGTTTGGCGGGTAGTGTTCGACAAGGGATCGTGAGACGGCGACCACTCCTCCGCCGATTTTCGCACTTGCCCGGCCTCGGCTCGATCGGGATCATAGATACATGAGCGAAGAGCCGAGAAGCGTGTTCGATGCTCTGCGCCAGCGGCGGATGTTCCATTGGCTGCTCGCCTACGCGGCCGGCGCCTGGGCCGTTGCGGAAGCTACGGGGTTCGCGATCGACAACTACGATCTGCCTCGCCCCCTTCTCGACGTGGTGCTGTTCCTCATCGGGATCTTCCTGCCCATCACCGTCGTGCTCGTCTGGTATCACGGGCATCAGGGCCGCCAGCGGATCACGCGGTCGGAAGGGACGATACTGGCCATCCTGCTGACGTTGGCCGCTGTCGGCAGCTACCGGATCGCCACGTCTGAAAGCGGACTGGCCGGGGCGAGGGTCACGGACGGGGAGGTTTTCGTCGATCTGGGCGAGAGCTCCGTGGCCGTCTTCCCGTTCTACAACACTCTGCCGGGTGCGGAGTTCGAGTGGCTGGGCCGCGGCCTTGCCGAGATGCTCGCGACGCACATGGCGCAGATCGACGGTCTCCGAGTCGTCAGCGGTCAGCGGATCTTCGACCTCCTTCGACAACAGGGCATCGAGCGATCCGCGGGCGTCCCGGACGGGATGGAGCTCCGGATCACGCGCTTGGCAGGGGCCCGGACGATGGTGAACGGGCGGATCCAGGGGAGCCCGGATCAGCTATCGATCGACGCCAAGCTCACGGACGTGCATACCGGCGAGATCCTCGCCAGCATCGAGGTACGTGGCCGCGACGTGTTCACGCTGGTCGATCGGGTGTCGGAACGCCTGTGTAGCGAAGTCGGGGGCGTCAGGGTCGCGAGCGTCGATCTGGTGCCCGTGACCGACCTGACCACCGCCAACATTCAGGCGTTCGCCGAGTACCAGCTGGGCCGCGAGGCTCAGGAGCGGTGGCTGCATCACGATGCCATCGACCATCTGCGGCGCGCGATCGAGCTGGACTCGACCTTTGCCAAGGCCTACCTGCACCTGGGTGTCGCGTTGGCCCAGGTCGGAGGCGTCAGCGATGCCACCCAGGCTTTCCAGGCCGCGAAAGACCACCGCAGGGCTGCTTCGGAACGGGACCGGCTGTTCATCGACGGTGTCTTGTCCCTCAACCAGGATCCGAGGGCGGGCGCCGCGATGCTGCGCGAGCTGCTCCGCAAATACCCCGATGAGCGGTACGGTCGGCTCGTCCTTGCCTCGCACCTGGCCGTACGCAATCCGGGGGATTCCGAGGCGCGACAGTTGATCAGAGAGGCCATCGCGCTGGACCCCTTCTACGCGGCGGGATACAACAACCTCGCGTACCAGGAGTTGGCCGCCGGCAACGTCGTCGCCGCCGACTCGCTCAGCGACCGGTACATCGAGCTGGAGCCCGATCAGCCGAACCCGCTGGACACGAAGGGCGAGATCCTGGAGCACACGGGCCGTCACGCCGAGGCGCGCGCATCGTATCGAGAGGCTTTGCGCCTGAGGCCGGATTTCTTCGCGTCCCTCATCCACATCGTGCGCTCCTACCTGACAGAAGACAGTCCCTCGGCTGCCCGAGCGGAATTGGAGGACTTTCTGGAGTCCCCGGCCATCGAAACCCGAGTCGAAGCACGGCTGTTGATGGGTGACACATACGTCTGGGAGGGAGCGCTGGACGAGGGGACGGCGAGGTACGAGGCAGCGGATCGGGAGGCAGTCGAGTCGCACCGCCAAGACCTGAGGCTGCGGCCTCTCACCGAGCTCGTCCGCGTGTACCTGGATCAGAAGCGATTCGTGGACGCCGACTCCGTGATGGTCCGGGTCGAGAGCGTGGATCCGAATTACCCGTTCGGCTTCACGGTACGCTTCGAGACCCTGGCCGAGGCGGGGGACTGGGAAGGCCTGGTGGCCCTGCGAGACGAAGTCGAGGAGTTCTACGCTTCGGATCCTGACCGCCGTCTACTCGTTGGAGAGATGGTTGGACGGACCGAGATGCGCCTGGCGTTCGCGCGAGGTGACTACGAGCAAGTCCTCGAGATCGCGGAATCCATGGGGACGGTCCCGCCCGGAAGCCTGTATGGTTGGCCCCTCCTGCGCTCCATGCTTTCGCTCGGGCAAACGGAGACAGTGTTGGACGTGGTGCGTTCGCTCCTCCGACCGGACATCTTCGACCGTCCCGCTCGCTTCAGTCCCCTACCTTACCGACGTCTCCAGTACCTCGAGGGCCGAGCCCTCGAAGCGGCAGGTGACACAGCGGGCGCGGTGGCCGTGTACGAGGCGTTCATCGAGGGCTTCGGAGACGGGGTAGCGAAGGTACCGTTCGTGGCCGACGCCCCCGAGCGCTTGCGGTTGCTGCGCTCCACCCAGTAGGGATCGCGCGCCTTTTGGAGACGCCCCCCACCGCGCTTGGTGACCCGTCGTTGTCCGGTTTCGAGGCCAATCTGCGCATGAAGGGCCGAACGCGCCGTCCCGCCTGAAGACCGCGGCTCGGAGGTCCCTTGATCGCAAGACGGAGTCACACCATGGACGCCCCAAGACAGATTGCCTCGACGCTCACGCTCTGCGCCGTTCTCGCCGCCACCACGAGCCTGCCCTCGGCGGCGCAGGAGACAGGTCACGCCGGGCACTCGACCTCTGCCGAGGTGGCGGTGCCCACGGACCAGGAAGGTCGGCCGCCCCTGTACGACGACCTCGGGGACCACCACTACCCGATCACCACATCGGCTCCCGAAGCCCAGGCTTACTTCGACCAGGGGCTTCGTCTCTACTACGCCTTCAACCACGCTGAGGCGATTCGCGCGTTCAACGAGGCCGAGCGACTCGATCCCGCGTGCGCGCTCTGCCCCTGGGGTGAGGCGCTCGCGCGAGGCCCGAACATCAACCTTCCGATGGACGCCGAGAACGCGCACGCCGCCTTCGACGCGATCCAGCGCGCGAGTGCACTGCGCGAGCGCGCCTCGGAGAAGGAGCGCGACCTGATCGACGCGCTCGCGACACGGTACGCGGCCGAGGCTCCGGACGACCGGGCCACTCTCGACTCGACCTACGCCCAAGCGATGGGACGCCTGCTCGAGAGGTACCCTGACGATCCCGAGATCGCGGTCCTGTACGGCGAAGCTCTCATGGATCTTCGTCCCTGGGACTACTGGACGTCACGCGAGAAGCTCGAGCCCAGTATCGCCCGGGCCGTCGAGCTGCTCAGCCGGGTCAGCGACGCCGATCCGAAGCACCCCGGAGCCTGCCACTTCTTCATCCACGCCGTCGAGGAGAACGAGCCCGAGCGGGCGGTCCCGTGTGCCGAGCGGCTCGCGGGTCTCATGCCCGGCGCCGGCCACCTCGTGCACATGCCCGGTCACATCTACATCCGGGTGGGCCGCTACGCCGACGCGATCGAGGCCAACCGGCACGCGGTTCACGCCGATGAGACCTACATCCAGGACCAGAGGCCGGGCGCGGGCATGTACACACTCGGGTACTACCCACACAACTACGACTTCCTGGCGTTCGCGGCGCTCATGGCGGGCAACGAGGGACAGTCGGTGGAGGCCGCGGACAAGGTCGCGGAGCTCATCCCTGCCGAGATGATCGGCACTCCGGGCATGGGCTTCCTCGAGCACTGGGCCACGCGCCATCTCCAGGTGCGCGTGCGCTTCGCTCGGTGGGACGAGATCCTCGGGACGCCCGAGCCCGCAGCCGAGCTGGCCCACGCCCGCGCCGTTTGGCACTTCGCCCGAGGTCGCGCCATGGCGGCCGGGGGGCGGCTGGACGAGGCGCAGGCCGAGCTCGAGGGCCTCCGCGCCGAGCTGAAGAGCCCTCGCCTGGACGGTCTGCGCCTGGAGTTCAATCAATCGCGCGACGTCCTCGCGATCGCCGAAGATCTTCTGGTCGGCCGGATCGAGGCGGCGCGGGGCGAGTGGGACCAAGCCATTGCGGCGCTCGAGGAGGCCGTGGCTCACGAAGACGCCTTGCTCTACGGTGAGCCCCCGGAGTGGACCGTGCCGGCACGGCAGGATCTGGCGGAGGTGCTACTCGATGCGGGGCGCACTGCGGACGCCATCCGGGTGTTCGAGGAGGATCTGGATCGCTTCCCCCGCAACGTATGGTCGGAGCGGGGACTGGAATCGGCGCGGGAAACGGCGAGCCGGTAGCCGTCCGAAGGAGCGTCGTTCGCGCACCTGTTGGCGCACTTGAGGTCGGGAGCTCCACCATCCCATCTTCCTGGATGGTGAACGTGATACCCGATCTGTCGGCTGCGCGCACCGGGGCTCGACTGCTCGGAAGATTGCCGCGGTTTCTTCGCCAATCGCTGGACCTGAGCGAAGCCAGGCAGATCCTGGCAAGCCGCCTCGAGACCCGGCAGGCGAGGTTCCTTCGGCTGGTCCGTGCCTCCCGGGAGCATCCCTATCGACGGCTGCTCGACCATGTAGGCTGCGGGTTCGGCGACGTTCGAGAGTTGGTAGAGACGGAGGGGCTGGAAGGAGCCCTGGCCTCCCTCCTCGACAAGGGAGTCTACCTGTCGGTGGAGGAGTTCAAGGGCCGGGTGCCAGTGAAACGCGGCAGCCTCTCGTTTGCCTCCGCCGAGTTGCCCGCCCAAAACCCCCTCTGCCAGGCCCACCTTTCGGTTCAAAGCAGCGGAAGCCGTGGCCGCTCTGGGCCGGTCCTCATGGACCTGGCCTACGTCCGGGCGTGTGCGGTGAACGCGGCGTTGGCTCTGGATGCCCGCGGAGGGAGCGACTGGCTGAAGGCGGACTGGGAGACTCCTGGCGGATCACGCTTCAGGCTGCTCAAGTACAGCTGTTTCGGGGCACCGCCGGTGCGGTGGTTTTCGCAGCTGGACCCCGATGCGTCGCAGCTGCACCCCCTTCACCGGTGGAGCCGGCGCGCCATGCGGTGGGGAAGTCGGATCTCTGGCGTGCGTCTTCCTGCACCGGTCCATGCTTCGGTGGACGACCCGGTCCTCATCGCGGAGTGGGCCCGGGGCGTCGTGCGAGAGGGGCAGACCCCTCACCTCTTCACCTTTCCCAGCTCTGCCGTCTGTTTGTGCCATAGCGCATCGGAAGCCGGGATCGAGCTGGACGGTCTCCAGCTGACCATCTCAGGAGAGCCCATCACAGAGGCACGACTGAGAACCATCCGGAAGGCCGGCGCTAGCGCCGTGCCACGTTACGGCACGATGGAGTGTGGCCCCATCGGTTACGGGTGTCTGGCACCGGAAGCCACCGACGATGTGCATGTGCAGCGGGATCTCCACGGCTTGATCCAAGCCGAGGGCGGGGGCGAACAGTGGGGGCTTCGGCCGTCGGCCCTCTTCATCACGACGCTCCATGCGGCCGCGCCATTCTTCATGCTCAACGTCTCCATGGGCGACCAGGGCATCATGGAAGAGCGCTCTTGCGGCTGCCCATTGGAGGACGAGGGCTGGCCCACCCACCTTCACGGCGTCCGCAGCTTCGAGAAGCTTACCGGAAGCGGAATGACGTTCCTGGACACCGACGTCATCACGGTGTTGGAGGAGCATCTGCCGTCCGTCTTCGGGGGCGCGCCGACCGACTATCAGCTCATGGAGAGTGAGACCGAACAGGGCCACGCGGTGCTTTCGCTCCTGGTCCACCCCGATCTGGGCCCCCTCGACCCACGTGCGGTCTCCGAGAGCTTCCTCTCTGCGCTAGGAGCTCAGAACTCGGAGAATCGCCTCATGGAGATGGCTTGGCGCAACAGTGGTATCCTGAGGGTCGAGCGCCGAGCGCCCCGAAAGACCCGCTCCGGCAAGATCCTCCATCTACACGTCGAGTGACGGTCAGGGCGTGGCTTGGAGGACGCATCGAACGCCTCCTCAATGATCGGCGCACGTGGTCGCTCGAGCTTGCCCGCGCGGATTCAGCCCTACCGCTCCGACACCGGCGCCCCCATCTCACTGGCATACGCCGCCCGAAGCGCCTGGTGGTACTGATCGAGCAACCCGGCAAGGGTGCGGTGCTCCTCCTCCACGGCCTCCCGGAGGTCGGGTCGGGTCAGGAAGTCGTACAGCACGGACGACATGATCTCGGCGCTGACCCGGAAGCCCGTGTGGCCGATCTCGCTGAACGTATCGTTCAACATGCCGCGGGTGTGGTTCGCTTCCGTCGAGCTGAACACGCTGATGCCGATGCCCGGAATGTCCTTCGTCACGACTCCGGTTTCCTCGTATCCGGCGGGACGCCTGGGCTCCGGACTGATGTTCGGCGCGTCGAGCTCCTGGGCGTAGGCGAACGAGAGCTCCTGCAACGTCCCGAGGGAGATGCCGTCGCGGTACTCACCGTAGCGGTCGATCTCGACTTCGGTGCCCGTGGCCAGCGCGGCGCCCCGGGCAGCATCATCCATCATCTTGTTGATGTGCTCGAGGTACACCGGATCCGGATAGCGGATGTAGTAGTCCACCACGGCCCGTTGCGGCACCACGTTGGGAGCGTCACCCCCCTCCGGGATCACCCCCTGGATCGACGCCTCCGGACGCAGCGTCGAGCGCAATCCGTCGACCAGGGTGAAGAAGTGGACGGCCGCCTCGAGGGCGTTCCGGCCGTGCCAGGACGACATCTGATGGGACGCCTTTCCGCGGAACGTGTACTTGACCTCGTTGATGTTCAGGCAGCAGCTGCCGAAGCCGGGCAGGGCCCGGGACGTCTGGGTGACGCCATGGCTCCGGATCAGGATGTCGGCGCCGTCGAAGACCCCGGCCTCGTGCATGATGACCTTGGCGGGAGGGCCCACCTCTTCGGCCGGCGTCCCGTAGATGCGAATTCGTCCCGGCGTGCCCGACGCGCTCATATGCTCGGCCATGGCGAACGCCGAGGCGAACACGATGGGCGTCTGCGCGTTGTGCTGATCGCCGTGGTAGGGTCCGTCCGCGTCGCGGAGCGCGTCGTACTCGCCGATCAGCCCGAGCATGAGGCCATCGGCGCCGGCCGGGGCCGTCCAGGTGGCGACGAAGGCCGTCTCGAGACCGGCCACCCCCACTTCCACTTCCCACCCTCGCTCCCGCAGGACGCCGGTGAGCGTGTCGACCGCCAGGAACTCCTCCCAGCCCACCTCCGGGTTGTGTCCGATGAAGTCGCTCAGCGCCTGCATCTCCGACTCCCAGAGCTCGGTCGTGCGACGCACCAGGGCGTCGCGGTCCGCGTCGTTCCTTCCCGCCAGCTCGCGTGCCCTGCCCGTCGGATCGAGGCGAGCCTGCAGCTCGTCGATCTGCCGCACGATGTCGCGTGCGGCCGCGCGCTCGGTCACGGTGGTCTGGGCGAGGACCGGGATGGGGACCGTCAGAAGCGTCGACAAGAACAAGAGGCGGAGGGCCGGCATGGTGTGACTCCGAATCGGTGGTTCCATTGAGAGCGGTAGGCCCAAGCTAACGGTCGCGGCGCACTGCCGTCGACGCTCGGTTTGGACCAAAGGGGCAGCTAGCGCGTGGTCCCCGTTGGCTTCACACGCGCCTTCCGACTTTGACTCCGATTGCCGCATCTCCCGAGCCGGAAGCCGCGATTGCGCCAGCTTGCGCCTGGACCTAACATCGGCGCCCCGAGCTCCCAGCGAATCGACCCGGTACGGTCGAGCAGGTCCACCAACGTCCGAGCGCCGATGGGTCGAGACGCTTCCCGCTGCGTACCAATGGCCCCCGTAGGCCAACGGACGCCTTGAATCCGGAGGTTGGAGATGGAGAACTTCGAGAGGTACCTGGCCGCGTTCGATGGATCGACCGACTGGACCACGATTCAGCCGCTATTCGACGACGCTTTCCATGACGATGCAGTGTTCATCACTGCTGACGCCGAGCTGAACAAGGGCCAGTGGGCAGCGATGGCCAAGGGACTGCGCGAAAAGGGAAGCGTGGTTTCCGACTTCGAGGTCACCGGCGGGGAGGGGGACTCGATCTACTACAAGGTGACGGTCACCCCGGCCGGCGGCCATCCCATGCACCTTGCTGCCAAAGGCACCTTGAAGGACGGGCAGCTATTGCGCGTCGAGCCGATCGATCCGGCTGCCTACTCCGAAATGGTCCAGCGCAGCTCCTAGAGTCCCACACAGGCGGGTCGCGCCAAACACTCCCTCCTGTCGGCACCACCTGTGGCTGGTCGCCGCGCCGGGGCTCGCTGAACCGACAGGCCCACGGGTCTCGTAGGGCTTCTCGAGCTCCGACCGTGGGAGGTAGCCGGTGACAACAGTAGCCCGATGGCTGGCCGCGTTGGCCGCGCTGTCCGTCGTGCACGTGGTCGTCTTTCTAGCGGTGACCGGCGTCCCGAAACCGCCCGCGATCACGGCGGTCGACGTGAACCGAGTCGCTTGGGCTCCGCTGGTCGAGAACACCCTCCGGCGCGTCGAGGCTCGTGAGTCCCGAAGGCTCGTGGGGTGGATGCCGGACGGCTCGGGTCTGATGACCATCGCCCCGCGTCTTCTGTTCGACGCCCGACTCCACGTCGTGCGCGAACCTGGGGGGAAGGTGGAGTTGTTGCCTCGCATCCCACGCGACGCGCAGGTCTATCCCGCTCCCGGGCGGCCGTATCTGGTCTTTGCGACCGATCGCGATGGAGACGAACAATACAACTTCTTCCGGTGGGACCTCGACGACGCGGAGGCGGAGCTGCTCACCTCCGGAGAGGAGCGCGCTGCGATGGGCGCCTTCGAGCCGGACGGGCATCGGTTGGCGTACGTCAGCACACGGCGGAACGGTCGCGACTTCGACCTCTATGTCATGGACGTCCGAGACGCGAGCACCGATCGGCTGGTGGCGGAGATGGACGGGCTCTGGCGCGCGGTGGCGTGGTCTCCGACATCGGAGTCCGTCCTGCTCGGTCGGGCCGTGTCCAACCTGGATCTCCAGCTCTTCGTGTTCGACCTGGAAGACGGATCGCTGCGCAGGCTCGAGACCGATGTCGACGGCCGGGCGAGGGTCGCTTCAGCGATCTGGAGCCGAGACGGCCGTTCGATCTACTACGCGAGCGACCGAAGCAGCGAATTCACTCATCTCCGAAAGCTCGACCTGGAGTCCGGTCGGGAAGTGGTCCTCTCCGAGGAGATTCACTGGGACGTCGAGTCCGTCCAGGAGTACGGCGACGGCTCGCGACTCCTCGTATCCGTAAACGAAGACGGGCGTACCCGATACTACACGACCGACCCCTCGGGCGGCGGATTCCGCCCCCTCGACCTCTTCGAGTCCGGCCAAATGGTCGCGACGCTACATCCTTCCGACCCCCTGATCCTGGTCAACCACACGGACGCGCGCGGCCTCGTGCGCGGGTTCGTCTACGATCTGCGTTCAGGAGAGCTGGAACAGTGGGTTGGCGGTGGCGTCAGGGACTCGGAGCTGCCGACCGCGCGGCTGGTGCGGTACCCGACGTTCGACGAGGTTGACGGAGCACCGCGCATGATCCCGGCCTTCGTGTACCCCGGAGCCGGAGACGGCCCTCGGCCCGTGTTAATCGACATCCACGGGGGACCGGAGGCGCAGGCGCGCCTTCGGGCAGGGCAATCAGCCTCCCGGCGCGCGGGAATAACGGTGATCACGCCCAACGTCCGCGGGTCGACCGGGTATGGGCGCACGTACACCTCCCTCGACGACTGGTGGCTCCGCGAAGACGCCGTCCGCGACATTGGGTCCCTCTTGGACTGGATCGTCGAACAGCCGGACCTGGACGAGGATCGGGTCGCTGTCATCGGCGGGTCCTACGGGGGGTACATGGTGCTCGCCTCACTCGTCCACTATAGCTCGCGCCTTCGGTGCGGAGTCGACGTCGTCGGCGTGAGCAATTTCGTGACGTTCCTCGAGAACACCGCCGAGTACCGCAAGGACCTGCGGCGGGCCGAGTACGGCGACGAACGCATTCCGGAGATGCGGACGTTTCTCGAAGAGATCTCGCCCTTGAACAACGCGGACAGGATCTCGTCCCGGCTCATGGTGGTGCAGGGCGCCAACGACCCTCGAGTTCCGGTCGGGGAGTCTCGACAGATGGTGGAACGCCTCCGGTCCCAGGGGCTGGATGTGTCGTACATCGAAGGCGCGAACGAGGGCCACGGGTTTCGGGAGCCCTGGAACGCGCTGTGGGCGGGTCTGGCGCAGCAGGACTTCACGCGGGACTGCCTGTTGGGGGAGTAGCGAGCGACCGTCTCCCTTGCCAGCTCCGGGAGCACTTCCCTATTTTCGGGATACCTTCGGTCCCATCCGGCCACGTGCGAATTCACATCACCCGCAGGTCTCATCCGAGCGACCGTTGGCGCGCCTCAGTGCGTCAGCGATACCCGGAATCGAAGCGACCTCTGCAGCGGTTGGGCACTGACGCGCACTTGAGCATAGCGCGTCGTATGTCCCACGACTGTCCCGGCCAGCAAGCCTGCGCCGCCGTAGGCCGCGGCACCGATCAGCAGGTAGTCGAGCTTCTCGTCACCGCCTCCGACTATGGCGGCGACTCCCCCGGCGGCGAGCCCGGTCGCCAGTCCAGTCAGGCCACCCAACCATGCCGCCCTCCAACCGGAGGTACGCGTGGCTCTCAGGACCGTGCCTGTGATGAGCCCAGGTGGCAGAAGGTAGACGGCTCCGGCGGCCGCGCACGACGCCGGGTCGTTGTCGCTCGTCCCGCACGCGACCCAGCCCACGACCGCGCCCCCGACAGCGGAAGTCACGCCTCCGATCGCGATCGGCTTGATCCAAGATTCGTTCTGTGCCGCGGCTTCAGCGGTCGGCGCCAGAAGGAGCAGGGTCAGGACGCCTGCGCAGACGTCGCAGCACGCAATCGAGCCTCTCGGTCGTGTCACCTTGGTCAAGGGTCGGTGCTTTCTGCGGTATGAGCCGTGGGCAGGGAGTGAACGGCTTGGGCCCTCTCGTTGTGATACGCAGGCGCGACCCCACCGTGCCGTTCGGCGGCTGGGAAGCCCCTTCCTCATGAGCTACCTTGCCCGTGGTCGCGGATCGAGGTCGGCCCCACCAACGAATGAGCTCGAAAGGCAAGCGATGATCACGCGAAGAGAGTTCGTAGCGGCTGCCGGCGTCGGCGCGCTGGGGGGAGCACCGGGACTGTCCGGGGCCGGGCGACCAGCCCCGAGAGATCGGGACCCCTGGGCAGGAGCCCAGGCCGCCGCCGACCGCCTCGACCCGTGGATCGAGCTCGATGCTCGGGCGTTCCAGAGCAACCTCGAGTTCCTCGCCGCCCGCACGGAGCGCCCGATTCTGGCGGTCGTCAAGTGCAACGGCTACGGCCTGGACCACCGTATCGTGGGCCCGCTGCTGGATTCCGCCCCCGAGGTGTGGGGATTCGCCGTCGTGACGGCCGAAGAGGCCGTTCAGCTCCGGGACAGCGGGGTGCGGAAGCCCGTCCTTCTCATGGGCGACTTCACCCGGTCTGCCGAGCCGGAGCTGGCCGAGCGCGACATCACGCTGGCCGTGTACACGGTCGACGCGCCCGGTCGGCTCGAGGCTATGGCTCGAAGGACTGGCAAGGCCATCAACGTCCACCTCTACATCGACACCGGCTTTCACCGGCTTGGCATGGACTACCGCGAGGCCGAGCCGTGGGTGGAGGCGTTGGCCAGGAGCAACGCCGTGGCCATCACGGGCACCATGACGGAGCTCACGCAGAGCCACGACTTCGACAAGGAACAGATCGCCCGATTCACCGAGTTCACGAGGGCCATACGGCGAAAGGGCATCGAGCTCGGCCCGCTCCACGCGTCGGCCTCGGATGGAATCATCAACCACCCCGAGGGACGGTTCGACATGATCCGTCCTGGAAATCTCCTCTACGGGGTCCCCGCCAGCGCGGCAGATGACGACGAGGCTGCGTCGGTCCAGGTGGTCTACCGGATGAAGACCCGGGTGATCAGAGTCGTCCAGCTGCAAAAGGGCGAGACGCTGGGCTACGACCAGGCCTTCGCGCCCGACCGGGAGACCGACGTGGCCATCATCAAATGCGGCCGCACGGACGGCTACGTCTACCGCACGCTTGGCCGCGGAAGCCATGCGCTCATCAACGGCTATCCGTATCCTCTGGTCTCGGCGATCAATTCGAGTCACTGCTACGCCGACCTCGGGAAAAACCACGGAGTCGAGCGCCTCGACGTGGTCACGATGATCGGGCCAGAGAAAGGCATTCGCCCGCAGGACCTTGCCGCCATGAACCAGGGGTTGGGTCGCTATGAGGGGTTCAACCTGAGCGCACGAGTGCCCCGCTACGTGGTGTGAACCGGCCGTGCGGATTCGTCCCCGAAGTGCGTGGCGAAGGCTCCACCCGGGGGGCTAGCTTCGACCACGGCCTGTCCACTGGAGAGAGGATCACACTCGGGAGGAGGCACCCATGGAAAGGACAAGCCTGGTTTCCTGCACGATCTTGGCCGTCGCGTCCTGGACCCGCGTCGTCTCAGCGGCTGCGCAATGAAGGCCACGGCAGACGTTCAGGTCATCCCCATCGGATCCGGAATCTCCGTCCGGAAGGAGGTCATGCGGGCCCACGCGATCTTGAAGGAGTCCGGCCTTCACGTGGAGCTACACCCCAACGGTACCAACGTCGAGGGTGAGCTGAGGGAGATCCTCGGCGCCGTCGCCCGCGTCCACGAGACCTTGCACGCCGAGGGCACGGCTCGAATCGCTTCCTACGTCAAGATCGGCACCCGCACCGACAAGGATCCGTCTCTGGCCGCGAAGATGTTCGAGTAGCCGACCTCCTCCGTGTCGAGCCCGCCTGGACCGGCGCCTCGACGTGGACGAGTCCGCTGGACTCCCCTGTACGCTGGTCATCAACGCGGTCGACTGAACGGATTCGTCCGCTGGCTGTCGAGGGACCCGCGTCCTATCGTGCTGATCGGTCCCACACCGCGTGGGGCAACTCGCATCCTTCGGACGTCCAGGAGATGGTGATGAGCACCCGTTTCGGGCTGCGGTTGGTCGTTGTGCTCGGCATGGCGGCGCTTTCGCCGCACCAGCTACGAGCAAGCGCGGCGCAAGATCCGCAGCGCGACCAGGAGCTGTTTCAAACGATCGATCGGAACCGTGACTCGCACCTGCAGTTCTTGCAGAGCCTGATACGCGCCCAGCCGGACGGGGAAGAGGCCGTTCAGGCCCTGGTCGCCGCGCGGTTCGAGGAGCTGGGCTTGGAAGTCGAGACCCTGAGGCTGCTGCCCACCAGTCTGAGTCTCAACCTCGAGTTCGCGGCCGAAGAGACCATCGACATGACCGAGCGGATCAGCGTGATGGGGCGACTTCCGGGGACCGGTTCGGGAAAGAGCATGCTGTTCTTCGGTCACCCCGACGGCATGCCGATTACGCCTGAGTCCGTGGCCGATTGGGAGCACGACCCGTTCGCCGCGGAGGTGGACGACGGTCGCGTCTACGGGTGGGGCGTCGCCGACGACCTGGCCGGTGTCGCTATCATGGCCGAGGCGGTGTCAGCGGTGCTCGAGACGATCGGAGCTCCGCGCGGTGACATCCTGCTCGCCAGCACGCCCGCCAAGCGTAACGCCCGTGGCATACTCGGCCTGCTGAACCAGGGCTATGACGCCGACGCGTCGGTGTACCTGCATCCCGCCGAGTCGGAGAAGGGCCTGCGGGACATCAAGGCGATGACTTCGGGCATGCTGCAGTTTCGGGTCACGGTGCAGGGCAGGTCCCCCGACACCCCTGAGCCCGGGCACACCGCCTTCGCCCATCTGGCCGTCAACGCGGTCGACAAGGCCGACCTGATGTTGGCTGCGCTCAGCGAACTGGGCGAGCGTAGGGCGAGTCGGGTGCATCATCCCGCCCTCGACGCTGCGGTGGGTCGCTCCACCAACCTGCTGATCAGCCACGTGTCTTGTGGCGCCGAGGGCCGGACGACCAAGGTGCCCACCGAATGCGTGATCGAAGCGTCCACGACGTTCCCGCCGAACGAGAGCATGCCGGAGGTTCAGCAAGAGATCCTGGAGACCCTGGAGGGGGCTGCGAGGAGAGACGATTGGCTGAGCGACAACCCACCGGCGGTCGATTGGCTGTTCGGCACCCAGGGCGTCGAGGTGCCGAGGGATCATCCACTGTACGAGACCGTGCACCAGGCGGTCGTCCGGGTCACGGGCGTCGAACCCGCAGTGAACCCGCTGCACTCGGCGAGCGACATCAGGAATCCCAAGCTCTTCAGCGATATCCCATCGGTCGGTATCGGGCCGCTGGCCGGAGACCTCACGCAGGCGGGCGGGCATGACGAGTGGGTGGACGTCGAGGACTACATCCGCGCCATAAAGATCTGCGCGAAGATCATTGTCGACTGGAGCAACTGACCGGGTCCTCGGGCCGATCCGTCGAGCGGTCGAGGTCACGATCGTAGCGCTCTTCGCCGTACTGACGATTGCCGTGTTCGCGCAGGTCGTCGCGCGGTACGCCTTCAACCAACCCCCCGCCTGGACGGAAGAGCTCGCCCGCTTCTGCCAGGTGTGGATCATCCTGCTCACGTCATCGATCTGCCTGCGAAAGGGCAGCCACCTGGCCGTCGACTATCTGGGCCCGGCATTGGCGCCAGCAGCACGAACCGCGTTGGCCGTGCTGACGGGTGGTCTGATCACGATCTACTCGGCGGTGGTCGTGATCTGGGGCGTCCGCCTCCTGATGATCGGGTGGACCCAGACCTCTCCCGCCATGCAACTGAACATGGGGTTGGTGTACCTGGTGTTCCCGATCGCCGGCGGATTGATGCTGCTGGAGGTGATCCTGGCGACGCTCCGACGCGCTCGAGCCTCGGAGGCGCCGTGATCTCGCTGGTGTTGATCATGCTCGCGCTGATCGTGATCGGCATGCCGGTGGCGTTCGCGCTCGGCGTGGGTGCCCTGGGCGCTCTGCTGACCGAGCCGAGCCTTCCCTTGACGCTGGTCCCGCAGCGCATGTTCACGGCGCTCGACTCGTGGCCGATCATGGCTGTGCCCCTGTTCATGCTGGCCGGAGGCCTGATGGACAAGGGAGGCATGTCGCAGCGGATCGTCGAGTTCGCCTCTGCCTGTTTCAGCTTCGTGCGCGGCAGCCTGGGGATGGTGACGGTGATGGCCAGCATGGTGTTCGCCGGTATCTCGGGATCATCGACGGCGGATACGGCGGCGGTGGGCTCGATCCTTCTGCCGGCCATGCGGCGACGGGGTTACGACATGCGCTTTGCCGCCGCGCTGCAGGCCGCCGCGGGAGCCATCGGACCGGTAATACCGCCGAGCATCCTCATGATCGTGATCGGATACGTGACGGGCACATCGGTGGCCCAGCTGTTCCTGGCCGGCGTCGTGCCGGGGGTGTTGATCGGGCTCGGACTCATGGTGGTCGCCTACAGGCGAGCGCTCGCGGAGGGGCCGGACTTCGACCCGCCGGTTCCGTTCGACACGCGCAAGGTCCTGACTGCAGGCGCCAAGGCGCTCCCGGCGCTAGGACTGCCCCTGCTGATCGTGTTCGGGATTCTGGGAGGGGTGTTCACGGCGACCGAAGCGGCCGCCGCGGCGGTCGTTTACGGTCTCGTCGTCGGCCTCGTGCTCTACCATGAGATCGGTTGGCGCGACCTCCCGGGCATCGCGCTCGAGGCAGCCGAGCGATCGTGCGTGGTGCTGTTCATCGCGGCGACCGCGATGCTCTTCGCCTGGCTCGTGGCCGTGTACCAGGTGCCTCAGACGTTGGGGGAGCTGCTACAGGAGCACATCAACGACCGTGTCGTGTTTCTGATCTTCCTGAACCTGACGTTCCTCCTGATCGGCATGTTCCTGGAGAGCTTCTCGGCGGTCATCGTGTTCATGCCCATCTTGTTTCCGCTCGCGCTCGACTTCGGGATCGACCCGCTGCACTTCGGGATCCTGGCCACGGTGAATCTCTCCATCGGGTACATCACGCCTCCGTACGGCGCCACGCTGTTCGTCGCTTGTGGCATCTCCGAGCAGAGCGTGCGAGCCGTGAGCGGCCAGGTGGTCCCGATCCTGATTGCCATGCTGATGGTGCTGCTGGTCGTGACGTACTGGCCCGCCTCCGTGCTGTGGCTACCACGGTTGGCGGCACCATGAAGAGCCCGATCCTGGCCATTGCAGGCGCCCCGACGGCCCGGACGGCCGGTCCACGTCTGGCAACAACGACGACCAGCGCCCGGATCGGTGTCCTCGCCCTCTCGTTGCTGCTCGCCGGATGCAGTTCGGGTGAACACGTCACCATCCTGAAAGCCGCGCTCTCTCAGGCGCCGACAGAGCCCCAAGTACGCGCGGTGGAGTTGTTCGCGGATCTGGTTGCCGAGGGCACGGAAGGCCGCATTCGCGTGCAGATCTACCCCAACAACCAGCTGGGCAATCAGCGGGACGTGGTCGAAGGGTTGCAGATGGGCAGCGTCGAGTTGGCCAACATCGCCAGCGTGATGGCCGGCTTCGTCCCCGAAGTCAATCTCTTCGAGTTGCCCTTCCTTTTCGACGGGCCGGATCATTTCGATGCCGTCGTGGACTCGGAGATCGGGCGGAGCTTCGCGCCCGCCTTCGAGCGCCGCGGGCTTCACCTGCTGGGCTACTTCGATGCCGGCGAGCGTCACATCATGACCACCGATCGTCCCGTCGAGCACCTGGAGGACCTGAGCGGGCTCAAGATCCGCACCATGGAGAACCGGCTGCACCTCGCCACCTTCGAGGCGTTCGGCGCCAACCCGCTCCCCATGGCGTACGGCGAGCTGTATACGGCGCTGGAGCAGGGGGTCATCGACGGTGCGGAGGCAGCGGACCCCAATTACTTCGCCAAGCGTTTCTACGAGCCGGCGCCTCATTGGGCCCGCATCGGCTGGATCAGACTAATCGAGTACGTGGTGATGAGTCGGTCGTTCTACGACGGCCTTTCAACCGAGGACCGTGCGGTGATCGACCTGGCGGCTCGCGACATGATCCTGCAGCAGCGAGCGTGGTATCGCGCCGAAGCGGACTCCGCGTTGCGACGGCTGGGGGCGGCGGGTGTGAGGATCAGCGGTCCTGACAGAGAACCCTTCCGAGCCGCGGCACGGAGCGTCTACGAAGACTGGGCCGATCGGGTGGGTGGGATGGACAAGATTGAAGCGATCCTGGGCCTGGGTGCCTCGGACACGCTGCGATGACGTCGTCAACGGTGGGATGACGCCTAAGGCACTTTGCAGGGGACGCGCATCCTCGCATTGCTCGCCGACCCGCCCGTCGCCGCCGCCGTTTTCCTCCGCTGGCTCTTCCTATCCCCAAGATGATGACATTCCGCTAGACGCGTAGTATACTGATGAACGTATCGTTCATTCGTTCACCTCCCGCGACAAATGGCCAAGGTCACCCGCGAACAGATACTGCATGCCTTCGAAGGGCTGGTGGCGCGCTTCGGCCTCGACAGGGTCACGATGAAGGACCTTGCGAGCGAGGCTGGAGTGAGCGTCGGCACGATCTACCGGCACTTCGAGAACAAGGAGGCGCTCATCGCCTCCATCGAGGAGAAGTGGCTGCACCACGTCGAGCTCCGCAATGCGGCGATCCTGGAAGGCTCCGGCGAGCCGGAGGCGAAGCTCTACGACCTTGTGGTGGTTCACATCTCCAGGCTCAGCGAGATCATACGCTCGGACCAGGCGGCGCTGGAGCTGCTCATGGGAGCGCTCCGCCTCCGGTACATCGGCCGAAACGTCGTCGACGTCCGTCGGCAGATCTTCGAAGAGATGATCGCGAGCGCCTCCGCCGTGATCGCCGCAGGAAAGGGCGACGGCCAGTTCGACGTCGACGACACGGATCGAGCCGCCCGGCATTTCGTAGAGGCCTTCGCCGAGTATTTCTCCCCTGCCGAGATCATCAAGCGTCCGCATGCGCTCATCGTGGAAGGAGCGGAGGGCATGTTCGAGCTCTTGATGCGGGGACTGCGCGCACGCTGACGGAGCCACCGTCCACGTCAACCTGCCCCGAGGAGTCACCTGGATGAACGGACATCCGTCATCGCGCCCCGAGCCACACGTGAGGGTTCACGACCTCACGAAGACGTTCGTGTCCGATGCTGGGCAATTCACCGCGTTGCACGGGATCAGCTTCAGCCTCGAGGCGGGAGAGCTGGTCAGCATCGTCGGCGCCTCGGGCAGCGGCAAGTCCACGCTCCTGCACATGCTGTCCGGAATCGACCGCCCCTCCCGGGGCGAAGTCCACGTGGGTCGTACGGCGATCCACGATTTGGGGGAGAACGACCTATCCGTCTGGCGCGGACGGAACGTAGGGGTGGTCTTCCAGTTCTTCCAGCTTCTCCCAACCCTGACATCGCTGGAGAACGTGATGTTGCCGATGGACTTCGGGAATACGTGGACGCCCAGGGAACGCGGCCCGCGGGCGCTCGAGCTGCTGGACCGGATGGGCGTGGCGGACCAGGCGAACAAGCTGCCGGCCACCCTTTCGGGGGGACAACAGCAGCGCGTCGCGATCGCCCGGGCCCTGGCCAACGACCCGCCGCTCTTGGTCGCCGACGAGCCAACCGGCAATCTCGACTCACACACCTCGGAGTCGGTCGTCAGCCTTCTCGTGGATCTCGCCGCGGACGGAAAGACAGTGGCCGTGGCAACACACGAGCGTGAGGCCGCTCGAGCGGCGAACCGGTCGATCGTTCTGCGCGACGGAGTCATCGTCGACGACGCGGAGGACCTCCTTGGTTAGGCCCCGCTGGAAGAAGGTCGGTCGCGATCTCGGGCAGCACTGGAGTCGTACGGCGATGGTCGTGGCGGCCATCGCGGTGGGCATGATCGGTGCGGGCTCCATGCTCGACACCTGGTCGATCCTCGATCAGGGGCTGGGCCAGGGGTATCTGGCGACCAACCCCCCCTCGGCGACGTTGATCGTCGAGTCGGTCGACCCCGAGCTCGTGGCCCAGGTGGAGGGCATGACCAGCGTCGACGTGGCCCAGGCCGAGCGGCACGTGAGCGGGCGCCTGCGTGTTGGCGATGACTGGTTGCCGCTGCGGCTCTTCGCCCTCGCCGATTTCGAGGGACACCGAATCGGGCTGCTGGAGCCGGGGGCAGGAAGATGGCCGCCTGCGGACGGGCAGCTGGTGATCGAGCAGTCGTCGTTGCCGTTCGCCCGGGTGGAGATTGGCGACGAGGTGGTCGTCGCCATCGGGGACGGTGGCCCCCGCACGCTGGCAGTCGCTGGTGAGGTAAGGGATGTCGGATTGGCGCCAGGGTGGATGGAGCACGTGGTCTACGCGTTCGTGACCCCGGTGACGCTCTCGACCCTCGGCGTCTCCGCGCAGTTAGATCGCCTCGAGATCGTGGTCGCCGGGGACCGCTTCGACGAGGACCATGTGCGTCGCGTCGCGTTCGACGTCAAAGCCCGCGTCGAGGATTCCGGACACGTCGTTCGGGACGTCTCGGTGCCCAAGCCCGGGGAGCACATCCACGCCGGTCAGATGAACTCTCTGCTTTACGTCCAGGGGGCCTTCGGAGCGCTCGCGTTCATGCTCAGTGGCTTCTTGGTCCTCAACCTCATGACCACGATACTCGCCGGTCAGGTGCGGGAGATCGGGATGATGAAGGCCGTCGGGGCGCGGACGAGCCAGGTCGCGAGCGTCTATCTCGGCTTCGCCTTGTTACTGGGGCTGTTCGCCGCCGCCGTGGCCATTCCCGTGGCCGCGGCGATCGGCCGTGCGTATGCCGCCTTCGTCGGTAACATGCTCAACTTCGACGTCAGCGCCTACAAGCCGGGGCCGGTCGTGTTCTGGCTCCAGGTGGCGCTAGGTGCGCTCCTCCCCGTCACTGCGGCGCTCGTCCCGGTGATACGAGGCGCCAGGGCGCCCGTGAGCCAGGCGCTCCGCGACTACGGCCTCGACGAGGTGAAGTTCGGCCACACCGCCGGGGACCGGCTCTTGAGCCGGGTCAGCGGACCCACCCGGCCGCTCCTCCTATCGCTCCGAAACACATTCCGCCGGCGATCGCGGTTGGCGATCACGCTGCTCGCGCTCGCCAGCGGCGGGGCGGTGCTCCTCGGCGCCCTTAATCTGCGCAGCGCGATCCGGTCGACGTTCGCGACGATGTTCGACGCCATGGCCTTCGACCTCACGGTACGCTTCCGAGAGCCGCACTCGACGGCGAGCATCGAGACGGCGCTGGCTAAAATCCCCGACGTCGCGAGCGCCGAGGCATGGACCACGGAACGCGCATCGTTGGTGTACGAGGACGGGACCCAGGGGAACGCGTTCCCCGTTGTCGGGCTGCCCCCGGGCAGCGGGTTGGTGGACTTCCCGGTCGCGGAGGGGCGTTGGCTCGAGGGCGCCGACGCCCGCGCCCTCGTGGTGACGCGCCAATTCGTGGAGCTGGAGCCCCGGGTTCGGGTGGGTGACGAGGTCACGCTCTCGATCTTTGGCGAAGAGTCCGACTGGCGGATCGTGGGGATGATCAACTCCTGGTCGCCGCAACCGGTGGCCTACGGGGTCCGCGACCATCTCGCCGCCGCTTCGGGCCGGCCGGGGCAGGCGAGCCGAGCCGTCATCGCAGTACGGGCTGGTGCGGACCCGGGTGCGACGTTCGACATGGTGGTTGAGTCACTGGAAGCGAACGGGCTCGCGGTCGGCTCCGGAAGCCTCCAACAAAGCCAGCGGGCGGTGGCGGAGGACCACCTGTTGATGGTGGCCAACTTCCTGTTGACCATGGCCTTGCTGATCCTCGTCGTGGCCGGCCTCGGCCTGGCTACGACCCTGAATCTCTCCGTCCTCGAGCGCAGGCGGGAGATCGGGGTCATGCGCGCGATCGGAGCGCGTCACCGCACCATCCACTGGATCGTTCTGGCCGAGGGCCTCTGCGTGGGCCTCCTGGGCTACGTGGTGGCCCTGCCGCTGTCGGTACCTATGAGCGCGGTGGTCGGCGACGGATTCGGACGCGTCATGTTCAAAATGCCGGTGACCTTCGCCATCTCCCCGCGAGCCTTGGCCGGCTGGCTCCTCATCGTGCTGCTGCTGTCGGCAGCGGCGAGCCTCGACGCGGCTCGTCGGGCCACGCAAACCACGACGGCGGCGGCGCTCGACTACGTGTAGAGTTCGCGGCCCAGACTGAGGGACCCCAAGGAGGGACGACGTCATGAAGCACTGGACAATAGGCAAGAAGCGACTGGCCGGCGTGGTGCTGGCCGTCGTGCTCGGGTACGTCCTGTACCTCGGTGCTACGCGGCTCTGGGCTGTGGTCCTGGAGATGCACCACCTCTAGCCGCCGACGCGCTTCGAGCCGTCTCCTCGAGAGGGGACGCCCCATCGTCAGGAGCATGCGAGCCACCGGTCCGGTTGAGAACATCGCCCTCTTCGACCAGAATCACGAGCTGACGAAGCTTCGCGTCGGTTGCGGCGGGGTTCGATCGGCGAGCTTCACAGACAGATGACTCTGCGGCGACCCGCGCGCAGTGGAGGAGAGAAGCCAAATGGAATACCGAGTGCTCGGCCAAACCGGCGTGAGGGTATCTGCCTTGGCCTTGGGCACGGCGAATTTCGCTGACCCGACCCCCGAGGACGAAGCCAAGCAGATCCTGGAGCGGGCGATCGACGCCGGCGTCAATCTGATCGACACCGGTGACAGCTACGGCAAGGGAGAGGCAGAACGGATCATCGGTCGGGCTCTGCGGAAGAGCGGGCTGCGCAAGCACGTCCTGCTCACCACCAAGGTCTTCCCGCCGACCGGGCCCGGACCCAACGACCGCGGCAGTTCGAGGCTGCACATCCTGCGAGCTTGCGAGGAGTCCCTCGAACGACTTCAGACGGACTACATCGACGTATACTTCATCCACCGATTCGATCCTGATACCCATCAGGAGGAGACGCTCGCCGCGCTCGACGATCTCGTTCGGTCGGGTAGGGTCCGCTACGTGGCCTGCTCCACGCACCCCGCCTGGCGGGTGATGGAGGCGCTGGCCATCAGCGATCGACGGGGATACGCCCGCTACTGCTGCGAGCAGCCTCCGTACAACTTGCTCGACCGGCGCATAGAGAACGAGCTGATCCCCCTTTGCCTGGAGCACGGCCTGGGCGTGATCCCATGGTCCCCCATTGCCCAGGGGGTGCTCGCCGGCCGCTACGCGAATGCAACGGCGTATCCCGACGGCTCGAGGGCGGCCAACAGGGGCGGGATCTACGCCGAACGGATCAACCAACCTGGGATCGAGGTTGGCAAGCGGTTCGTGGCCCTCGCCAACGAGGCTGGAATCCCGCCGGTTCAGCTCGCTGTCTTGTGGGTGAAGGACCAGCCAGGTGTCACGGCCCCCATCGTCGGCCCCCGTACGCTTGGCCACCTCGACGACTTCTTGCCGGTCGGCGACATGCGGTTGAGCGACGACGTGCGTAAGGCGTGCGACGAGCTGGTCCCCCCGGGCACGATGGTCGCCAACTTCCACAACTCAGCGGGGTGGGGGGCGCAGAGCCGGACGCTCGGTGTGGCTGACAGGGGGACCGTTCCGCCAGCATCCTAGCCGTAGACTTTCCGGAATCGCTCCCGCTCGTCCGCGCTGCCCAGCGCGACGAGCGCCGATCCCCTGGTCAACCGTCGGTCAGGCTGCGGATTCGCCAGGATCTTGCCGTCCTCCTGGACCGCGACCACCTGCAGGCCGGTGCGGGCTCCGATCCCCGCCTCCCTCAGGGTCTTGTTCGCCAGCGATGCGGGGACGGGCACGGAAAACAGATCCGCGCCTTCGCCCAGGATCACCAGCTCTCGCCCCTGCACGATGGAGAATACCGTCTGCACGCCGAACGAGGCGTAGCTGAGGACGAAATCCGCCCCGGCGCGGCGCACCGCCTCGACGTTGCGCTGGTGAGTCACTCGCGTGAGGATCCGGGCCTCGGGGTTGAGCCGACGACAGTAGACGGTCAGGTAGATGTTCATCGCGTCGTCATGAGTCGTCAGAAGGACCGACGGTGCCTCCGCGATCCCCGCCAGGTCCAGAACCTCTCGGTCGGCAGCATCCCCCAGGAAGAGCCGGTCCGGAATCCCCGTGAGCTTGGGTTCGAGCTCCCGGTTGCGTTCCACGATGTGCACCGGGACCCCTTTTCGCTTCAGGCCCTGCGCCGCGGCCCGCCCCACCTTGCCGCCTCCGATGATGAGCACCGGATTGGGATTGGCGTCGTAGATCGCGAGCACCTCGTTGAGCTCCTCGATCTGCTCGGGCGTCCCGATCGCCACCGGCACGCACAGCGGGCTCAGCTCGAGCTCGGGTCGGGCTGGGTGCAGCCGACCGTGGTCGGAAACGGCGACGATAGACACGCCGAGGTGCTCCCTGAGCCGAGTCTCCCGGACGGTCCGCCCCTGCATCGGCGTGTTGTGGACCGGGAATTCGGCCAGCACCAGGTCGTAGAACTTCCCGATCACGTTCGCGTGAGCAGTGCCGGCGCTCACCCGGTTGGACAGGTGCTCACCCAACTTCCGCTTGAGAGGCAGGACGTGCGAGGCGCCGCTCAGCTCGAGGACGTCGATGGAGTCGTCGGACTCAGCGACCGTCACGACCGGCACCGATTCGCTCAAGGCCCGCACGGTCAGGACGATATTCGAGTTCACGGTGTCGGACGCGTTTGCCAGCACGAGTCGGGCCCGCTCGACGCCCGCCAACCGGTACGTTTCGACCGAGTCGACGTCTCCCCACATCACGGGTAGCCCCACGTCCTGCATCCGCATCGCGAGCTCGGCGTCGGGTTCGAGCACGTAGGCCCGCACTCCGGCGAGCTCCAGGCGGTGGACGAGTCCGACGGCGATGGCATCGTGGGCGCAGATCAGGACGTGGTCCCGGACGGCGGCGGGAACACGCTGCAGAGCCCGAATCCGGCTCCGTCCCCGCTGTTCGAGCCACGGAGCATAGACGTACCGGATGAAGAGGAAGGGCAGGATGATGAGAAGCAGGAGGACGCCGCTCAACAGCACCACCGTGCTGAAGGCTCGACCGAGATCGCTCTCGAACGTGATGTCGCCGAACCCGAGGGTGCTCATGACGGTGAGCGCCCAGTAGACACCGGTGAACCACGAGTGGTCTTGGCCCTCCCACGCCATGATCACGTGGAAGAGCCAGCCGTACAGAAGCACGACCGCGATCAACAGGGCGATGTACCGCGCGAACGGCAACAGCTGCCGCCGCAGGTTGCGGCCGGACAGAAGCGCGGCCAGTTGTGAGCCAACGGTCTTCATGTCGGAATGGTAGCGCCCGAGAGGCTCGCGCGCCTCACCCGTGTTCGGAGCCGAAGCCGCTGGGGGCGTCTGGCGAGGGCTCGGGTAGCGGGTTCGACACCTGGTGAAGCGGCTGCGCCGCCGGCACGAACCTCAAGCGGACCGCAGCACCCGGCGCCAACGGCTCGGATCAGCCACGTATCCCGGGAAGACCCCTTCCAGATCCTCCGCACCCAGGTGGCCGTAGGCGATCTCCGCGAACACGTCCCGGAAGTCCGTGGTCAGCGCGAGGTCGCGTCCTTCATGGAGCTGCTCCTTCTCCAACCCGGGCCAGTCCCCCAGGACCCGTCCGCCGTCCACGCCTCCGCCCATGACGAACATCACGTTGGCGTGACCATGATCGGTGCCCCCCGAGCCGTTCTCCGCCACCGTGCGTCCGAACTCCGACATGGTGAGGATGACGACGTCTTCCATGCCGTCGCCCAGGTCGGCGTAGAGTGCCTCGATGCCCCGGGCGAGCTCGGTCAACCGCCCCGCCAGCTGACCCTGGACGCCGCCCTGACCGACGTGCGTGTCCCAGCCTCCGAGATCGGCGAACGCGACCTCCAGGCCCACGTCGGCCTTGATCAGCTGAGCGATCTGTCGGAGCGCGCGGCCGAAGTCGCCGTTGGGGTACTCGGCGCCCGCTGCCGGGGTGTATCGCCCCGGGTCCAGTCCTTCGAGCACGGCGACCGCCTCGAACGCTTCGTCAGCGGCGGCGCTCACGGCATCTCCCCGGTCCGTCCGGTACAGCCGGCGGAAGGCCGCATCCAGCCCACCTGCCACGCCGAAGCTGTCCAGGTCGGGGATGGCCAGGGCGGGGTGTGCACCCGACAGCGCGCGGGGAAGAGAGGACGCCATGGCGATCCCCCTCAGCGCGTCGAGACCCGAAGCCATCCCCACCTGGCCGGTGGCGTGATCGGCGGCATGGGCCGCTCCGTCGGCAAGGGTCCTGCCGTCGCACCGCTCGCAGCGCGTGCCCTGCAGCACACGGTTGAGCCAGCCGTCCTCTGTGGACTTTACACCAGGCGTGCCCGTTTCCATGAAGTCCTGCGCGTCGAAGTGGGACCGGGTGGGATGGGGCGACCCCACGGCCTGGACGACTGCCAACTCACCCCGACCGTATAGCCCGTGCAGCGGTGCGAGCGCCGGGTGCAATCCGAAGAAGCCGTCCAGGTCCAGGGCGACGCCCTCGGCACCGCCACCCCGGGGCGCGGCAATCGCGATGCCGCGACGCATGCGGTAATACGCTTCCTCGCCGAAGGGCACGACCATGCTCAGCCCGTCCGCGGCGCCACGCTGGAAGATGCAGATGAGGGTCTTCCTGCCGGTGGGCCGTCCGACCCCCGCCGTCAACGGCCGTAGGACGAAGTCCGGCGGCAACCCCAGGGCGAGCAACGCCATAGCGCCCTGTTTCACGAAGACTCTGCGTCCGATCACCATCGTTCTCTCCTCTATTCCTACCCGCTGTCGTCGTGGCACGGGCACGTACGGCAGCTCAGTCAGTGCGTTTGAAACTCCGGCGACCCCAGGATCAGTCCCAGCGCCCGCATGGCGGCCTGCCGGTCGGAGCCGGGCGGGTCGCGCTCGAGGTCTTCCCGAATCACGGCGAGCAGCTCGGTGGTGTCCGTTCCGGGGAGCATCACGGCGGCCAAACCGTCCAGCGCCGTGGGTCCCACGGCCCCGGCGGCCGCCAAGAGCGACGCCCCGTCGGGCCGTACGCCGCGAAGGCTTCCCGAAGCCAGCGCGGTGGAGAAGTTCATGCGGTTCAACATGGCGCCACCGGACACCCAACCCCCGCTGGCCTCGTCGTACCCCGTGGGGGCTTCGGCCAGATAGGGAGCCTGTTCCAGCGAGCGGAGGGTCTCGATGAGCGACCGTGGATTCAGGATCTCGGCGCCTGTGGCCCGCAACGCGCTCGCCGCCAGGATCACAGGAGACTTGATCCGGGATCCCATGTGCTCGGGCGCGTAGAACTCATGGGCCGTGAACAGAGACCGCGTCACTTCCCGCAAGTCGCCACCGGTGTCCAGGAACACCTGGGTCAGGTGCTCGACCAGGGCCTCCGGCGGGTCGTCGGCCACGAAGCGGGTTACCATCTGGGTGGCGATGTGCCGCGCCGTGGACGGGTGCGTAGCGAGCATCTCGAGCACTTGGCGACCCTCGTCTTGCCCGCCGCCTTGGAAGCGGCGTCCGAGGATCGTCTTCTCGCCCTTGTCGTGAACCTCGCTCCGGTAGACGAAGCCGTAATCGCCGTCTCGCTGCTCCCGGCCTGCGCCGCCACCCTGCCGGTCCCGAGCACCTCGCCCGTTCCGCGGCATCTGGAGCGTCCATCCCGTGAAGGCTCGGGCTACGTCGACGACGTCGTCCTGGGTGTACCCTCCGTCCACTCCCAGCGTGTGCAGCTCCAGCAGCTCGCGGGCATAGTTCTCGTTCAGGCCGGGCAGTCGAGCCAGACGCTCGTTCAGAGCCGACTGATCCATGGACCCACGTCCTCCGAACGGCCGACCCCGCTGCGGGTTCCCGTTCGGCCGAATCGGGAACGTGACGCCGATTCCACCGCGTCCATCCCGTCCGCGGGTGCGCTGTGGGCGAGGCGCGGAACCGCTCCGGCTCCGACGCGACATCTCCTGCTGCGCCCGCGTCACTCTCTCCCGGATGGCGGCCGTGTCCGGTGCCATGCTTCGCCAGTTGTCCAGGTAGAAGAGCATGGCGGGGTGAGAGGCGGTGGCCACGAGCATGTCCTCGAAGCTGCCGAAGACGTGGGGCCGGATGGCGCTCCGCTCGTAGTCGGCCACCAGCCACCGGGAGGCGCCCTTGCCCCAGAAGACGTTGAAGTGGTCGAACCAGAAATCCGTCATCACCTGTTCGAGCTGCCGCTCGGAGAACGCGGCCCTGGTCAGCTTGGCCGCGGTCATCTCTCCAAGGACGCGGCCCGGCGCCTTTTCGGTGAGCTCGCGTCGGAGTCGGCGGCGCTCTTCGTCACGGAGTGACGTGCTGTCCTGCAATCGGACCCGCAGGGCCTGGAGCTGCTGCGGAGGCGGGTAGGTCGAGAACAGCTCGTCCAGCCCCATCTCGACGGAGGGGTAGCGCTGGGCTACCCGACTCTCGATGGGGTCGTCGATCTGCTCCGGACGAAGCTGTTCCTCGAGCCACGCCTCGACGCCCATGGCCGTGACCCGTTCCACATCCTGTGGACGGACGCCGAACGTGGCACGGTTGAGCAGGTGCACGGTTCGCCGCTCCACGGACGGGCCGGGGTCCGCCACCTGGCAATGGGCTGGATGGGCCCAGGCCAACGCGATGAGCGCGGCGGCGGGTGAGATGGGAAAGCTGAGTCTGTGCATGGGGCCACCTCGGTATCTCTAGCAACCTCAGCCCGTTTGATGCACCACCGACCGAAACGTTAAGTCGGCTGAGGGGTTTGTAGTTGGCCCTGGCGAGACCCGGGTCACGACGTGAGATTTGGGAGCCCCAGACCTCGCCGCCCAACCCACGGGACGTTGTCCCCGGGACCCGGGCGCCATTCCACCCCACACTCCGATAGATACGTGAAGTCCAAGATCACCACCCTCTCGGTCACGCTCGTCGTGATTCTGCTGTTGGACATCGTGACCAAGCGGTGGGCGCTCGAGGCCCTGGCCAACGGCAACAGGATCGATCTGTTGGGTGGGCTCGTGCCTCTGACGCTCGCCTTCAATCAGGGAGCGGCCTTCGGCATCGAGATCGGCAACGATCCGCGCATGTTCTTCATCCCCATCACGATCGTCGCCTTGGGTCTGCTGGGCACGCTGCTGGTGCAGGCCGAGGACGGCGACAACCTTCGGATCTACTCGGTGTCGCTCGTGATGGCGGGCGCATTGGGCAACTTGATCGATCGCGTTCGATGGGACCGCGGCGTGGTGGACTTCATTGGCCCCGTCGATCTGGGCTTCATGGACTGGCCCATCTTCAACGTCGCCGACATGGCGATCTCGTGCGGTGCGGTGATGCTCGCCATCAGCTTCTGGTTGGAGGAGCGCGCCCACAAGAGGGCCATGAGCCAGGAGGTCGAAGGCTCCTTGGCGGACTCGACGCCGTCCTCGGCCCCGTAGGTCCTCCGCCCCGTAACTCAGCCGGCCCGCAGGTCAGGCGGGAAGCTGGCCAACCGGAACGGAAACCGGGCCCGGAGCGGAGTGCCCCGGACCCGGCGTGTCCTACCTGCAGACGCGGCGCCGCCTACAGCACCATGTGCGTCTCGATGTCGAGGGGTGAGACGTAGAGACGGAATCTGTCCGCCTCCGCGATCTTCGTCTCGATGAGCTTGTCGTGCAGATCCTCGCCCACGGCCGCCTTGAGCCAATCGCTGTGCTCCGCGACATGCGCGGCCTCGAAGAGGTCGTGAGGCAGGGATCCCACGTTCATCTCCTCCCGCTCCATGGCCGTGAGCTTGTAGAGATCCAGGGTCATGGGATCGGGACAGGGCGTCGATTTCCGCACCCCGTCCAGGCCCGCGGCCAGCAGCACGCTGAACGCCAGGTACGGATTGCAGGTCGCGTCGGGGAAACGGGCCTCCATCCGCGTCGCCACTTCCTTGCCTGGCTTGTAGAGAGGGATTCGGATGGCCGCGGAACGGTTTCCCTCGGCCCATCCGATGTAGCACGGCGCCTCGTACCCGGGGACCAGCCGCTTGTAGGAGTTATAGAACTGGTTGGTCACCACCGTCAGCTCGCGCGCGTGGTCCAGCACTCCAGCGATGAAGTGCTTGGCCATGGGGCTCAGGTGATGGGGGTCGCTGGAATCGTAGAACGCGTTCGTGCTCTCGTCCTTGAAGATCGAGAGATGTGTGTGCATTCCCGAGCCGTTCTCGCCCTGGATGGGCTTGGGCATGAACGTCGCGAACACGCCGTTCCGACGAGCGACCTCCTTCACCATGTACTTGTAGGTCTGGAGGTTGTCCGCCATGCGCAGCGCCTCCTTGTAACGGAGGTCGATCTCGTGCTGGGACGGCCCGACTTCGTGATGCTGGTACTCCACCGGAATCCCCATCGCCTCGAGGGCGGCGACCGTCACCTCCCTGAGGTCATCCCCCACGTCGACCGGGTTGATGTCGAAGTACCCCGCCTGGTCGATGGTCTTGGGCCCAGACTCGTCGGCGAAGTAGAAGAACTCGGCCTCCGGGCCGATGTTCATGTGCGAATACCCCATCTCGGTCAGGGCACCGAGATTCCGCATGAGCACGTTCCTGGGGTCCGAGGCGTACAGCGAACCGTCGGGGTTCCGGACTTCGGCGAACATCCGGATCGCACGGGAGCCGCCAACCCGGAACGGCAGCGCCTGGGCCGTGGTGGCGATGGGCGCAGCGACCATGTCGCTTTCCTGGATGCGGCGGTAGCCCTGGATCGAGGAACCGTCGAAGCCCATGCCCTCTTCGAAGGCCCCCTTGAGCTCCTTCGGCGTGATGGAGAACGACTTGAGAAAGCCGAGGATGTCGGTGAACCACATCCGAATCGACGTGACACCGTACTCCTCGACGTAGCGCAGGACGTCTTCCTGGGTGGACAGGGACAGCCCGTGCCGGCAGTCCATCTCGTCCACGTACTCTTCCATATCGTCCCGGAAGGCTTCCACCTGATACAACAGACCGTCCAAGTTCATGGGCGCACTCCGTGCGGTGCAGGGTGGGGGAATGACGGGCTGGCCAGGCCCCAAAAAGCGAAGACCAGGCCGGAGGAGACACTCCCTCCAAGACCTGGTCGGAATCGGTCCAACCGTAGGCTTCGGGCCCTCATGGAGCCCCGCCCAGCGGACAGGTAGTCGTCGGCACGCGCGAGGATAATGGGACTGCGACAGAGTGTCAAGACGCAGCCGGCGACCCGGATGGCGCACGTCCACAGACCCGCGTGATCGCTTGCAGCGCGAGGCCCCGGGAAGCAGGTTGCCGGTCCCGAAAGACCCGTGCCATGACGCTCGCCACGCGGAGGTCTCGACCTGGGAGAGCTGCGCAGGAACCTGTGGAGCGGACGGTGGTCCGTGGTCGCACCCGGCCGTGCGCATCGGCCCTTCGACACCGCCTTGCCGCCGGGAGGTCCCCGGCCTCGTCTCGACTCTGGCTGTCCCTTCTGTCCCGGAAACGAGCACGAGCTACCGGAGATTGTCTGGGAGCTCCCCGCCGCGGGCTCGCCCTCGTGGGCGGCTCGGGCAGTTCCCAACCGGTATCCCGCTTTCGTTCGGCCTTCGGAGGCCGAGTCGCCCGTGGCCGAGGTGGAGGACGCGTTCGAGCCCACGGTTCGTCCGGCGGTGGGTAGACAGGAAGTGCTCATCGAGACGCCCCGCCACGACCTGGACCCGGCCACAATGTCGGAAAAGGAGCTGGAGTCCGCCGTCGAGGGCTACCACGCGCGCTACCGGGCGCTGTCATTGGAGGACCCGGAGGCACACGTCATCCTCTTTCGGAATCGCGGCGCCGAATCGGGCAACTCCCTGGTCCACGCCCACGCGCAATTGTACGCCGTCCAGGGGCCCGTGCCCGACATCGATCGCCGGCTCGAGCGGGCGCGACGCTTCTACGCGGACCAGGGCGGATGTCTCCTGTGTGCGCTCGACGCCCTGGAGCCCGCGGCCGCGGCTCGCACCGTGGCCGAGAACGAGTCCTTCGTGGCCCGGGTGCCCTGGGCGCCGGTGACTGCCCTGGAGGTGTGGGTCCTGCCGAAGCGGCACCAGGCCTCCTTCGCGTCGGCCGGGAGAGCCGAGCGCGCCGACCTCGCCGCGATTCTCGGGACGGTGTTCCGGAGCTACGGTCAGCGGGGGGGGGACCCGTCCTACAACGCCATCTGGCACGGGGCCCGCATGAGGGACGCCGAGGCGCCCCACCTCCACTGGTTCGTCCAGCTCCGGCCGCGGCTGGCCCGTCCGGCCGGGTTCGAGCTCACGGCGGGTGTGGACATCTGCCCCAGCGATCCCGTGGCCGACGCCGCCGTGCTACGAGGCTGACGGCCGCCCGCATGCGGCGAGGCCGGACGGCACCGCTCAAGCGTCGTCTCGTCGTGGCGGATCGCCCGACTCGTCCGATCCGGTGGTTCTTCCCGACTCGTCCGACGGCGTGCTTTCGCCCGCCTCACGGGACGGCACGGCCTGGCTTGCCTCTCCCGCTTCCCGGCCGGCCTGGCTCGTCCCCTGGCCGGGGCCGGGAGCCACGGCCTCCTCACGGTCGTGCGCCTCGAACACCACCCAGATGATCCGACGACCCCGCATTCGTTCGACGCGAAGCTGGCCCCGCCTCACTTCTACACGGTCCCCGGGACGCGCCATGCGATCGAGCTGCTCCACCATCCATCCCCCGATCGTGTCGTGGGCGCGGCTCTCGAGGGTCACGTCCAGCCTCTCCGCAACGTCGCGTACCGGCACACCACCCCAGATCCGGACGGTCCCGTCGGTGCGACGCTGAAACTCGACGGGCTCATCCAGCTCGTGTTCATCCTGGATCTCGCCGACGATCTCCTCGAACAGGTCTTCGAGCGTGACGATGCCGGCAGTTCCCCCGAACTCGTCGACGACGATAGCCATCTTGGCGCGGCGCCGTCGCATCTCCGGGATCAGGTCCTCCACCTTCTTGCCTTCCGGGGCGAACTGAACCGGGCGGATCAACGATCGAATCTCCGTCGCGCCGGCTCGGGCCGCGCGCCAGAGGTCCCGGGCCAGCAGGATGCCGAGGATGTGATCCAGATCGCCCTCGTAGACCGGCAAGCGCAGGTGGCCCTCGTCCAGCATCAGGTCCTGCGCCTCGGGCACCGACGCCTCCACCGAAATCGCGACGACCTCGGTCCGGGGCGTGAGCACCTCGGCCAGCGTCACCTCTTCCAGCCGCATGACGTTCGTGACGACGCGCCATTCGTCCTCGTCCAGCGTGCCCTCGCGACGTCCGATCTCCGCCAGCACCTCGAGCTCGGCCCGGCTGATCGTCGGGGCGGCCTCCTTGGGGGTGATCCACCGATTGAACACCGACAGGGGGACGAGCACCGGCTTCATCACGACGATCATTCCCTGCAGTGTGTACGCCGTCGGCGTGGCCAGAACCTGCCAATAGGTGGCACCCACCGTCTTCGGCACGATCTCGGAGAAGAGCAGGATGACCAGGGTCAGGATCGCGGAGAACACCCCGATCCACCGGCTTCCGAACATCTCGAGGGCAATGGCCCCTCCCATGGTGGCCCCCACCGTGTGCGCGATGGTGTTGAGGGTCAGGATGGCCGCGATGGGCTCGTCGATCCGGTTCTGCATCCGGTGGAGGAGCTCACCGGCACGCTCTCCTCGATCTCGGAGCACGGCCACGAACGAGTGGGTGATGGAAAGGAGCACCGCCTCGAGGATGGAGCAGAGGAAGGAGGTGGAAAGCGACAGGCCCAAAACCCAGACGAGCTTCAAGGCACTCCTCGGGCCGAGTGTGGCGTGTGGGCGGATCGCGGTGCCCCGGACGGCGCGTGGATTCGATCCCGGGCCGCCTGGCCGCCGCAGGGGGGAGATTGTAGTGTTCGTGCCGGAATCCGGGTAGCGGGGAGCCGCCACGCCGACGGTTCGATCACGGGGGTGCCGACCTGAGGACACGCACCGGCATCCGGAGCTCGGTCCCACCGAGCGCCCCCCCAAACTGGAATCGGGGACCCCATGCCCGAGCGGGAGCTACCGATCCCTTCCCACTTCGACGCTGATCGGGTCGGGGAGGTGTGGCGCGTCGCCTACGAGGACCGGGCCATCGAGGCCGAGTCGTGGGCCCGCGAGCATGGCATCGCCCCTGCCGCTGAAGACGATCGCCGCGTCTGCCTGCTCCTGGTGGACATTCAGAACACCTTCTGCATTCCCGACTTCGAGCTGTTCGTCGGGGGTCGGTCAGGCAACGGTGCCGTGGACGACAACCGGCGCCTCTGCGAGTTCATCTACCGGAACCTGGCCAACATCAGCCGGATGACGGTCACCCTGGACACGCATCGGCCGATCCAGATCTTCCATGCCGTGTTCTTCGTGGACGCTGAGGGCAGACATCCGCCGCCGTACACGCTGATCACGCCGGAAGACGTGGAATCCGGCCGATGGAGGGGCAACCCCGCAGCGGCAGCGGCGCTTGGTGAGACCCTGGAAGGCTTGCAGGAGCATCTGACCCACTACACCCGGGCGCTGAGCGCCGGCGGGCGGTATGCGCTCACGGTGTGGCCGTATCACGCCATGCTCGGAGGCATCGGCCACGCGCTCGTGTCTGGCGTCGAAGAGGCGGTCTTCTTTCATTCCGTGGCTAGAGGCAGCCAACCGGACTTCCAGGTCAAGGGAGACAACCCGCTGACGGAGAGCTACTCGGCACTGGGGCCCGAGGTGCTGAGTGACGCAGCCGGGAGGCCCGTGGCCCACACGAACCACGCGCTCCTCCGGGCCCTCACCGAATACGACGCGGTGATCGTTGCGGGCCAGGCCAAGAGCCACTGCGTAGCGTGGTCGGTCTCCGACTTCCTGGACCGAATCGAGGGCCGTCTTCCCGACGTCGCCGGTAGGTTCTATCTGCTCGAGGATTGTACCTCTCCCGTCGTGGTTCCAGGCGCCATCGATTACACGGACGAGGCAGACGCCGCGTTCGATCGCTTTCGCGCCGCCGGCATGCACATTGTCCGGTCGACCACACCGTTCTCCGGGTGGCCCGGGATCCTCGGCCACTAGCGGGTGTTCAAGCCCCGTACGAGAACACCCACTTCGACACGGCCGAGCATGAAGCGAACCCTGGTTCTGGCAGCCTATGCAGCCCTGTCCGTGGCTTGCGGCGGAGGCGGAAGCGATCCGGGGGCGACCCCCGCTCCCGAGCGAGATGAGCGGACAGAGGCGCCCGACGTCGACGCGGTCCGATCTTCGGACGTGGAGGAGTCGCCTGAGGTTCGGCAGGACACGGTGGAGGGTCCGACGACGGCTGCCACGGACGAGCCACGGGCCGGCGCCGCGTCGGGGGCGACCTATTACGTGTACGTGGGCGCGGAGTCCGCGGACCTCATGCACCGCATCAGCTGGGGACCCGACGGGGCTTCTGTGGACCGCACGACGGAGGTGGGCGAGCTACCGGTGGAGACGGAAGGGCCACATGGCCTCATGCGGTCGCCCGACGGCCAGTACATCTACATGACCACCGGGCACGGCCTTCCAGACGGGAAGCTCTGGAAGTTCCACGCAGGGCCCGACACGCTGGTGGGTGAGCCCACATCTCTCGGGCGTTTTCCCGCCACCCTGGATCTGACCCCTGACGGGTTGTACGCCTTCGTCGCGAACCTCAACCTACACGGCGAGCACGTCCCGTCGTCGGTCTCCGTGGTATACACGCCCGAGATGATGGAAGTCGTGCGCATCGAGACGTGCGTCATGCCTCACGGCGCCAGGACCGACCCGCAAGGCGTCCATGTGTACTCGGCGTGCATGATGGACGACCAGATCGTCGAGGTGGACACGCGCACCTTCGAGGTCTCCCGTCGCTTTTCGGTCGCTGCGGGGCAGGAGACGCCTCTCGAGGCCCGGCCGGCTAGGCCTCTCGTGGAGGACTCGCTGCCCGAGGCGCCCGAGCTGGAGCCCACCTGCTCGCCCACCTGGACCGAGCCCTCGGCCGACGGCCGCCGGGTGTTCGTCGCGTGCAACGGCGCCGACGTGGTCCTCGAGATCGATCGCGCCTCGTGGTCCGTCACCCGCCGGTTCGAGACGGGCCGGGGGCCGTACAATCTGGCCGTCTCACCGGATGGCCGGCTGTTGGTGGCGACGCTGAAGCAGGGCGGAGCCGTGCAGTTCTTCGAGTTGGAGAGCGGGGCACCGGTGAGCACCGCGCCGTCGTCGACGTCCGTGGCCCACGGCGTCGTGGTGTCCCCGGACTCCCGGTACGCCTTCGTCAGCGTCGAGGGCGTGGGCGCCGAGCCGGGAAAGGTGGACATCTTCGACCTCCGCTCCTTCGAACGTGTGGCCGACGTGGAGGTTGGCCAACAGGCTGGCGGGATCGTCTTCTGGAGGATGGACGAAGGCCGTTGACGAGGCTGTGACAATCCAAGAGACTGCAGCGTTCGCTCCACCAGCGTGGGCCCGGGCCCCATGCGCCCGGCATCTACCCGAGGTTCCAATGTTGACAAGTATTCTTCGCCAGAGCGCGGCCGTGCTCCCGGCGCTCCTTCTGGCCTTGACGGCACCCACCCCCGCCTGGACACAGGTGGCCGGCGCCGTCCAGGTCACGACGCCCGAGGAAGAGTTCGGGCACGAGCTCGGAGCAGACTATCAGCTCATCAACTACCAGCAGTTCACGGCGTACGTGAACAAGCTCGCCGACCAGTCCGACCGCATGACGGTCCAGTCGATCGGCCAGACCGAGCTCGGTCGCGAGCAGTTGATGGCCATCATCACGTCACCCGAAAACCACGCCAATCTGGAGCGGTACCGGGACGTCGCCCGACGCCTGGCGGTGGGCGAGGGAATCTCCGAAAACGAGGCGCGGGCCCTGGCGGAGCAGGGTAAGGCGGTCGTTTGGATCGACGGGGGACTCCACGCGACCGAAGTGCTGGGCGCTCAGCAGCTCACGGAGCTGATCTACCGCATGGTCAGCTACGACGACCCAGAGACGTTGCGCATCCTCGACGACGTGATCCTGCTCGCTGTACACGCCAACCCGGACGGGCACGACCTCGTCGCGGACTGGTACATGCGCCATGACGACCCCCTGGACCGCACCACCAGTGGCGTCCCGCTCCTCTACAACCACTACGCGGGCCACGACAACAACCGCGACTTCTACATGTCGAACCTCGCGGAGACCACGAACATGAACCGGATCATGTACCGGGAGTGGTTCCCGCAGATCATCTACAACCACCATCAGACCGGACCCGAAGGGACGATCATGTTCGCGCCGCCGTTCCGGGATCCGCCGAACCACCACCTGGACCCCCTGATCATCACCAGCCTGGACCAGGTCGGCTCCGCGATGCACGCCCGCTTCGTCCAGGAGGGCAAGGGCGGTACGACCATGCGCTCCGGAGCCAGCTACTCAACCTGGTGGAACGGAGGGCTTCGAACGACGCCGTACTTCAAGAACATGATCGGGCTGCTCACCGAGACACGCGGACATCCCACGCCCATGGAGATCTCGTTCAGGCCCCGCAAGCAGATCTCACACGGTGATCTCCCACTACCCGTCGAGCCCGGGATCTGGCGCTTCAGGCAGTCGGTGGAATACTCGCAGACGGCAAACTGGGCAGTGCTCGACCACGCCTCACGCAATCGTGACCGGCTGCTCTTCAACATCTGGCGCATGGCTACCAACTCCATCGATCGTGGACGCGCTGACAGTTGGACGGTACTGCCCGATCGGATCGAGCTCGCCGCCGAAGACGTGGGGGAAAGCGGCGACCGTGCCGACTGGGAGCGTCTCTTGCGGGCTCCCGAGAACCGGGACGCACGCGGCTACATCATCTCGGCCGATCAGAGAGACTTCCTCACCGCCACCAAGTTCATCAACGCGCTGCTCAAGAACGGCGTGGAGGTGCTGCAGGCCACCGCGTCGTTCACGGTGGCGGGGCAAACCTACCCGGCCGACTCATACGTCGTGAGGGCGGACCAGGCGTTCCGGCCCCACGTCCTGGACATGTTCGAGCCTCAGAACCATCCGAACGACTTCGCGTACCCGGGTGCGCCACCCACGGCCCCGTACGACAATGCGGGATGGACCCTGGCATACCAGATGGATGTCGACTTCGAGCGGGTGCTGGACGACTTCGACGGACCCTTCGAGGCCATCGGGTGGCTGGCCGAGGCCCCGGCCGGAGAGGTCACGGGCGAGGGCGACGTGGCAGGGTGGATCCTGAGTCACGAGGTGAATGACGCCTTCCTCGGGGTAAACCGCCTGCTGGCCGCCGGTCATGACGTCTACTGGCTCAATGGCGGCGGCGAGCACCATGGCGACTTCTTCGTCGAGGCCTCCGGAGGTGTGAATGGAGACGTCCGCGAGCTGGCCGCCCAGGTAGGCCTGGACTTCCACGGCGTCTCAGCGCGTCCTGCCGGAGAGGCCCTGCAGCTCCGACCCGCGAAGGTTGGCCTTTGGGATCGATACGGGGGCTCGATGCCATCCGGGTGGACACGGTTGGTGTTGGAGCGCTTCGGGTTCGACTTCGACCTGCTGTATGCTGAGCAGCTGGAAGGCGATCTGTCCGACTACGACGTGCTGATCTTCCCGGACGGCGCCATCCCCATGACCGATGACGCGAGCGACGACGAGCGGAGCTGGGACCGTCAGCCTGCCGCCCAGGACGTACCGGAGGAGTTCCGGCACATGATGGGTCGCACTTCGGTGGCCAGCACCGTGCCGGCCGTGCTCGACTTCGCTCGCGGCGGCGGCACCGTGATCGCCGTGGGCAGCTCGACGAATCTCGCCTATCATGCCGACCTACCCGTCGACGATCACCTCACGGAGGACGGCCGACCGCTGCCGTCCGAAGAGTACTATGTGCCGGGCTCGGTCCTCGATGTGAAAGTCGAGCACGTGAGCCCCGTCACTCAAGGATTGGGAGAACGGGCCGACGTGCTCTTCTCGCGAAGCCCCGTGTTCAAGGTCCAGGACGGGGCTACGGGCGTTCGGACGCTGGGATGGTTCGACCGCTCCGATCCACTGCGCAGTGGCTGGGCCTGGGGGCAACGCCACCTGGAGGGAGGCGCCGCGCTCTTGGAAGCGGATCTAGGACAGGGGAAGCTCTTCCTGTACGGGCCCAAGGTCACGTTCCGCGGCCAATCCCACGGCACGTTCCCGTTGGTGTTCAACGCCATCCTCTACGGAACGGCCGAAAGGCTGACGCTGCAGGCGCAGGACGGACAGCCGCCGCAAGACCGCTGAAGGCCGGGGGCCGCTGAACGCAGGGGAGGGGTTCCGTCGATCCTGGCGGAGCCCCTCCTCCTTGTCTGCGGTCCGGGCCGCGGTGGGTTCGTCAGGCCGCGTGGACCGGCCTTTCGGAGCGTTTGCCCGCGAGGCTCAGGCGAAACACGGAGCCCACTCCCTCTTCGCTCCGAACGGTGAGCTGGAATCCCATGAGCTGCGCCAGTGACCGGGAGATCGTGAGGCCGAGCCCCGTTCCCTCGAATCGACGGGCGGTGCTGTTGTCGCCCTGCTGGAAAGCGTCGAAGATGTCGTCCAGCCGATCCGATGGTATCCCGGAGCCCGTGTCCTCGACCTCGAGCGCCAGCGGTGGGCCTCCGTCCGGGTTCGCCACCACTCGGACGGTGACCTCGCCTTCGTCCGTGAACTTCAGCGCGTTCGCGACCAGGTTGATCAGAATCTGCTTGAGGCGAGCGCGATCGGTGAGGAGAGGCTCACCGGCGGCGTCCAGCTCGGCACGGAGCAGGAGGCCCGCCGCGTCCGCCGAGGCCTCCAGCTCCTTGAGGGTCTCCGTCACGAGCTCGTTCACCGGCGTCGCCGATTCCTCCAACTCGAGCTTCCCTGCCTCGACCTTGGAAAGGTCCAGGATGTCATTGATCAGGCCGAGCAGGTGAAGGCCGTTCGCCAGAATGCGGTCGACGAAGGACATGAGCTTGGGATCGACGTCGCCTCCCTTCTTCTGCAGCACGCGGGCAAAGCCGATGACCGAGTTGAGCGGCGTACGGAGCTCGTGGCTCATCTTGGCCAGGAACTCGCTCTTGTTCTGGTTCGCCGCCTCGGCAGTCTCCTTTGACCGCTCCAGCTCGTCGTGGTAGCGGAGCAGCTCGTTCCGCGCCCATACCTGCTCAGTGATATCCTGCAGGATACCCAGGACGCGGCCACGGTCCTCGCCGCCTTCCAGCCGGGTGACCGTCAGCCGTCCCCACATCACGTCGCCGTTCTCGCGCAGGTACCGCTTCTCAACCTGGTACCGATCCATCTCGCGCTCGTGAAGGCGACGGAGCAACTGCCGATTCTCGGCAACGTCGTCAGGATGGGTGAAGGACTCCACGTGCTGGCCGACGATGGCGCGCTCACCGTAACCGAGGCTGTTCGCCGCGGCGGGGTTCACTTGGATGATCGCCCCGCTTGTGTCGGACAGGATCATGCCGACCCCGGCCCGGAGGAAGATCTGCCGGAAGACGCCATCGAAACGGGCGGACCCACCAGGCGCGGACGAAAGGCGCGACCAGCGGGCCAAATCCTCCGACCGAATGGCCCTCAACTCGGACTCTGCCAGTGAGGCCAACTCCTCCAAGCCATCGAGATCCGCGGCGCTCACCTTGCGATGGCGCCGGTCCATGACGAAGAGGGTCCCGGCCCAGGTGTCGTCCCCGGACCGCAAGGGGCAGCCAGCATAGAACCGGATCGGTGGCGTCGCTGATACGAACGGGTTGTCGCGGTAGAGAACTTCCTCGGCCGGCTCGTGGATGACCCGAACGCCCTCGCCGCGCACGGTCTCCACGCACAGAGAGTCCTTCCAGGGCACGCCCCACAGGTCGAACCCGTGCATGGACACGAATCGCTGTCGGTCCGGGCCCACGAGGCTGATCCCAGCCATGGGTAGATCCAGGAGCCTGCACGCGAGCCTGGTGATCCGATCGAGACGCGCTTCACAATCGCTCAGATCCGGCGGCGGTTCCTGGTCGTGCCGCCATCGGCGTGGTGCCGGGCTGCTGGAATGGTCACTCATGCACAGCGGGTGCTCGGGATAACGGGGTCCACTTCGATCAGGTTCGACGCTCTTCCGAGAAAGTTTACTTTCCTGGGAAGAACGGAGAGCGGACCTCGGGAGCCTTCCCCGAAGCCCGCCCTCGGACCGCTGAGCACGCGTATGATATTTTACATCAGCTAGAACGTGCTAAACCCGCTTGTGCGAGGACGATGAGGAGGGCACGCTGCACGCCCACGTGGCCGTTGGTGTTCACGAATCCCTCATCCGGTGAATGGGCGGCGATTCCGTCACCTCCGCCTCCGATGGTGATGGCGGGCACCCCCAACGCGATCGGGATGTTGGAGTCCGTGGAGCCCACGCCCAGTCGAGGCGTCAGGCCCATGAGCTCGGTGGCGGCGCTGGCACGCAGCACGAACGGCTCGTCCGCGGGGATCGTGCCGGAGGGACGATCGCCGATCAGATCGACGGACACGGTCAGTGGGGGGCCCTGGCGCCGCAGCCCGTTCTCCTCTTCCAGCGCACGCGACATGGCGGCCTGGAACAGGGAGTCGATGTGCTCGAGGCTCTCGCTGCTTTCGGAACGCATGTCCACCTCCATCCACGCCTCGAACGGGACCGAGTTGATGGACGTGCCTCCGCCGACACGGCCCACGTTGTAGCTGGTCCGGGGCCCGGACCGGGTGAACACGTCGGCGTCGTCCTGGAAGTACCTCACGGCGCGGCTCATGGCGTGGGCGGGGTTGGCCAGCCCGAACGCGCCCCAGGAATGGCCGCCCGGCCCCTGGAAAGTCACGCGATACCGGTGTGATCCCAGGCCACGGTGCGTAATCCGGGAGTCACTGGTCCCGTCCACCGATATGAAGGCGTCGATGCGGAACAGGATGTCGGCCTCCGTGCGTACCCCTGCGGCGTTCATGGCCCTGAGCACGGCGAGGACCGCCGCGAGGCCGCGCGTGTCGTCGCCGATCCCGGGCGCGTACAGGGTGTCTTCCGCCGTGCGCACACGGGTATCGGTCCCGTCCGGGAAGACCGTGTCCAGGTGCGCCGAGATGGCCACGACCCGGTCTCCCGCGGTGCCGCGCCGGCGCGAGATCACGTTGCCTTCCGCATCTATGTAGGCGGTGTCCACACCCAACTCGAGCAACATGGCCATGAACGCCCGGGCTCGTTCCTGCTCCATGAATGGCGGGGCCGGAATCTCCGTCAGCGTGATCAGGTCTGCCATGGTCTGGTCGTCGTGCTCCTCGACGTGTAGGAGGGCGGCCTGAACCGCCGGATCCTGGAAGACCCCCAGCACCTCGTCGGCGACGGGATTGGCCTGGCCGGCCAGGGGCGGGACCGCCGCGAGAGTCCATGCCGCGGCAGCGAACAAGGTCCACCTCGATTGTCTGCCTCCGAACGGGGCAGGGAACGCGGTCCACCCGTGCCTTGTCCAAGCGGCCATCGGCTGGGAAGCGGAAGGGGATACGAACATGACGACTCCAAGGCAACCTGTGAGGCGTTTCTGCGACGGCAGCGAAGCTACCCGAACGGCATGGATCGGATCGTCCGTCAGCAGGGTATCACGCTCGCGTCGCCGGGACAATGAGCCTCGGACCGCCTCCGAACGCTTGATTTTCCCAACACGACTGCGAAGTTTTCAGGGCTGTTCTCGTGAAGCCCGGAGGGGGCCGCTTCGGCGGCTCCGACCCTCCGGGCGCCTTTTTGGGAGAGTAGATCACCGTGAACTACGATGGGGCATCGGTTCCCCGAACGCCGATCCCGATCAGGTGGCTTGCGGCACTCGGGCGCACCTCTGAGACCGTTGCGGAGCACGCGGGACAGATGGGTGCCCTGGTGTGGGCCTCGATCGTGGCCACGGTACGGCTCCGCGTCCCGTTCCGGGACATCGTCAGACAGATCTACATCATCGGTGTCGGGAGCATTCCCATCGTCCTGGTGACGGCCACGCTCGCCGGCATCGTGACCACACAGCAGGGCGGGTACCAGTTCACCGGGTCGATCCCGCTGTACGTGCTCGGCAGCGTCGTGGCGTCGTCCGTGATCCTGGAGCTGGGGCCGGTCCTCACCGCCATCGTGCTGGTGGGGCGAGTGGGGGCGCGCATTACCGCGGAGCTGGGCACCATGAAGGTGTCGGAGCAGATCGACGCGCTTCACTCCCTCGGGCGCGATCCGGTTGCCATGCTCGTGGCGCCGCGCATCATCGCGGGCGTCATCGCGACTCCACTGCTGGTCGGGATCGCGGACATCACCGGATTGGTCTCCGGCATGATCTCGGCGAACATCGCTCTAGGGCTGGGCCGCGAATCGTTCCTGTACGGGGCGCGCCTGTTCTGGCACGACTGGGACCTCTTCTATTCGTTCTCCAAGGCGGTCGTCTTCGGCGCGGCCATCCCCATCATCTCCACACACATGGGGCTGCGGACCGGCGGCGGAGCGGCCGGTGTCGGACGCACGACGACCGCTTCCGTGATGTTCATGACCCTGACGATCCTGATCCTCGACGCCCTCTTCCCGCCGTTGATGCTCCAATGACCGGCGCACGGAGGGTGACGGTGCTCGCTTCGCCGGGGCGGTGGAGGCAGAGCCGATGATCGAGTACCGAAACGTCCACAAGGCGTTCGACGTGCCCGTGCTCTCCGGCGTGGATCTCACGGTCGAGACGGGCGAGATGTTCGCCCTGTTCGGCCCCTCTGGGACAGGCAAGAGCGTCCTGCTGAAGACGACCATCGACTTGATCTGCCCGGACAAGGGCGACGTGCGCGTTGACGGCGAGTCCGTGTACTACTCGGGCAGGGGCACCCTGGAACGGGTCCGCCGCAAGGTCGGATACGTGTTTCAGTACGCAGCCCTCTTCGACTCGCTCAGCGTCCGCGAGAATGTCCTCATGGGCCTTCCCGAAGACGAGCTCCGCCGCCTGAGCGCGAAGGAACAGTCAGCGCGCGTGTGGAAGACGCTGGAGCAGGTGAACCTCGATCCCAGGGTGGTGATGGGGAAGCTCCCTGCCGAGCTCTCCGGTGGGATGAAGAAACGGGTGGGAATCGCGCGGGCGATCGTGGGTGAGCCCGAGATCCTGCTCTGGGACGAGCCCACGACCGGCCTGGATCCGATGAACACGGCGGCCGTCGAGCGGCTGATCGCCCAGCTTGACGAAGAGCTGGAGGTCACTTCCCTGATCGTTACGCATGATATCGAGGGCGGGCTCCTCATGTGTGATCGCGTCGCGCTGCTGGAAGGCGGGCGCCTACGTTTCCTGGGCACCCCTGACGAATTCCGTATCTCGGAGGACCCCGTGGTCCGCGCATTCGCAGACCGAAGCGCGGCCGAGGCGGCCCTCGACGTACTCGAGGTTTCATGAGCCAAGACGACACTCCCCGGACGAGAGGCCGCAGAGACGGCCCCAGTGAACAGGACCTCCGCAACGCGTCGCCAGCGGCCGCGGGCAACCGATATGCGCGCGTCGGAGTCTTCGTGCTGGTCGGATTCTTCTCGTTCGTTGCGGCGCTCTTTCTCCTCACCGACCCGTCCACGTTTCGGGGCCGCTACTTCCTGACCACGACCGTCGACGACGCCGGCGGGCTGAGAAAGGGCGATCCCGTGCAGATGCGGGGCGTGAACATCGGGCGGACGCACGACTTCGAGCTGCTCGGCGACCAGGTGCGGGTCACCCTGGAGGTCGAGGGCCAGTGGCGCGTTCCTGTGGACTCCCGCGGCCGGCTGATCGAGCTTGGGGTCCTCGGCGGCAAGATCGTCGAGGTCCTCCCCGGCAGCTCTTCCGAATACCTCGAGTCGGGAGAGAACATCCCGGGGGTGGAGTACATGGGGCTGCTCGGTACCGCCGAGGTCCTGGGCGAGAGAGCAGACGTCATCATGGGCCGGGTGGAGGATATGCTCTCGGAGCCTACCATCGAGGCCGTGCAGGCCAGCGCGCAGGATCTCCGGGAGCTCCTGAAGGAGCTGAGCGCACTGGCCCAGGATCAGAGCCGTCAGGTCGCCGACCTCACCGCCAGCCTGAACCGTACCGCGCAGAGCCTGGAGGAGACCAGCGCCGCCGGACCCGATCTGGCCAGCGCCGCGACGAGCGCTGCAACCCGGGCCGACTCCACGTTGGCGCAGCTCAATCGCACGAGCGTGCGCCTGGACGGGGTCGCGAACAGCCTCGGGTCGATCCTGGAGCGCATCGATCGCGGAGAAGGGACGCTGGGTCAGCTCGCTACCAACGACAGCCTCTACCACACGCTGACTGCGGCCGTGGAAAGCGTGCAGCTTCTGGCCACGGACCTTCGGGAGCACCCAGAGCGCTACGTGAAGGTCTCCGTGTTCTGAGCGGAACGGACAATGGCGCTGCCCGGGGTGGATCCGGGCGTCGTGAGCGCCTAGCAGCAAGACGGCCCGGCTCTCGAGGAGCCGGGCCGTCGCTTTGTCCATCCCTACTCAGGTCTGCGCGGTTGCGCGGACCCTGGGCCGCCGCCGGGTCGCTCGAACCGCCCGCAGCCGCCGCGTTCCTACCAGCCGGGTGCGATGTTGAAGCCCCAGTGCCAGCCCTTCTGTGGGCGCTGCCATGGGTACGCGTAGTAGGCTTCGAAGATCATGAAGCCCAGGATGTTCATCCGGGCCGAGATCCCCGAGGCGAACACCGGTTGGGGCGTTACGCCATCCACCACGGACGAGAACGTGAACCGGGGGGTGCAGCTCGCACTCTCCAGACCCTCGCACCGCGTACCGTCCCAGGCCACACCGGCGTCGGTAAAGAACACCAGCTCGGTGGGCAGATAGGGGAGGTTGAAGAGGCCGAACTGCTCCGTGCCGAATACCGGAAGTCGCAGCTCCATGTTGGCGACCCCGAAGCGGTGACCGAACAGGTTCTCCCAGACCGGGCAACCGACGACGCCAACGGTGTTGTCGCTGTTGAGGCCCGTGGTCTGGCACTCGCGGGCTTCGAAGCTCTCGTTGGCGTAGCCACGGATGAGCGTCTCGTACCCGATGAAAAACGGCTGGATGAGGTTGGTCTGCTCGATCTCCGAGCCGTAGCGACCGATGTGGAGGCCCCGGATGGCGAAGGTGAGGTTGCGGGCCGGATTGAAGTACTTCCGCCAATCGAGCGTGAGCGTCCAGTAGTTGATGGTACCCACCGTGGCCCCCACCTCGAAGCGGGACCGGCCGCCCCGGATCGGAGAGGTGAAGCCGAAGAAGGAGTTGTCTCCTACCAAAGCCACGGACGTGGACGCGAGGTTCAGCGGATCGGGCGAGGGCAGGCTCTCCTTCTGCCGGTCCAGCACCTGTCCGAACGGATCGGTGATGAACGTCTCCTGCTCGTAGTCGTAGCTGTAGCGCGTGAATCCGCCGTTGATCTCGAACCGGCGCGTCTGCGTGAACGGGTAGGCCAACAAGCCGCCCACCTGGTCGATGAACAGCCGCTGCCGCAGCAGGATCACGTCCTGGGTCCCGTTCGGATTGAAGCGAACCGCGCTCCTCGTGAAGTTGAGCGGCGTCCTTCCTCCGGACACACCCCAGTTCCAGCGGCGCTTCATGTTCTGGTAAAAGACCTGACCGCCGATGTCCTTGAGCGTTCCGTTCGCCTGGACGGCCACGCCGAGGATCCGGTCACCGAGCATGTCGCTGAAGTATGCCGCAGCACCGCCGCCGATGTAGGTGCCGAATCGGTCCGCTGCGACGCCGAACGACGGCTGGCCCACGTAGTCCAGCGCAAGCCCCGACGAGTATTCCTCGATCTGGGACATGGCCGCAGCGGTCTGAAGGCCCGTTGACCAGTCTTCGAGATACCGGGCCACCCTGCTGGCGAACTCGGGCTCCGCCGGGGGAAGCAGACGGCCCACGGACTCGGTGGCCGAGGCCACGCGAGATACGCGCTCCGGGGACCCGGAGGTCACGTCCAGCGTGTAGATGTGGAACTGGAACTCGTCGAAGACCGAGAACGCCATGGTCCCGGCCTCGTTGGCCACGCTCATGGCCGGCGCCATCCCGGTGATGCCGCTCACGCCGGTAGCGATGCGCGTGATGCGGTGCACCTCGTCGGTCGCCAACGTGAGGCGGTAGACGTCGCTGAACCCGTCGACGTCGGAGATGAAGTAGAGGCTTTCGCCGTCCGGCGCGAACTGGGGGTTCATGTGCTTGACGTCGCCGAACAGCTCGAGGAGCTCGATGTTCCCCGAGGCCACGTCCATGATGGCCAGCTGCGGTTGGCTGTAGGTCAAGCGATCGAAGTCGGTTTCGGCACCCCGATCCGTCGAGAAGACGATCTTGGTGCCGTCCGGTGACCAGTCGGGCTGAAAGTCGCCGTGGCGGTCATAGGTGAGCTGACGCGTGACACCGACCTCCAGGTCGTAGACGTAGATGTCCGTCATCCCGCCCTGGGTCCCGGAGAACGCTATGAATTGGCCGTCGGGAGACCACGCGGGGTTCGTGATGGCCCCGACTTCTTCCACGTAGAGGCGGTCGAGCACGTCGCCCGAGTCCGTGTCCACGATCACCATCGCGTTGTCCCCGTCAGCGAACACCACGAACGCCAGCCTGGAGCCGTCGGGAGACCACGACCCCGACGAGTCGATGAAGCGAAGGGCGTCGAAGTGGGGATCCGAGCTGGCGCTCGAGACCTTCTTCACCACCTCGCCGGTCCGGGCGTCAGCGATGAAGAGATCGAACGAGAACAGGTCTTTTTCCGAGATGAACGCCACGTAGCGTCCGTCCGGGCTCAACGAGGGCGCCACGTTCTGCCGACCTGCACCCGTCGCGGGCGAGAGCAGCATGGTGCCGATCTCGCCGGGCACGGTCCGACCCTCGATGAGGGGCAGGTAGGCCGACTCGACGGACCGCCGCCAGCGAGCCGACAGGGAGTCGGAGGTCGTGCCGAGGACCTGGTTCAGCGACGGCTCCCAACCGACGCGCAGCGCGCTCCGGAAGAGCTGCACCACGGCGTCGTCGCCGTAGGTGCCGCCGATGTAAGCCCACAGCGCCTGCCCGAAGCGGTACGGAAAGAACCTCGACTCCCGAGTCATCTGTTGGATGGTCGGGAAGTCGTCCCTGCGGACGGCGTCGCGGAGCCACATGGCCGTAAGGGCGTCCTCGCGGCCCACGGACAGGTACTCCGCCATCCCTTCGATCGACCACAGCGGCAGCCGGAACAGGCCCGGGAGACCCCCACCGGCACGGGACTGGGCGATGTTGTATTGGAAGGCGTGGACCAGCTCGTGGCCGAGCACGTGGTCAGTGGCCGCGTACGACTCGCCCAGGGGCATGATCACACGGTTCTTCAGCGATTCGGTGACACCTCCGGTGCCCTCGCTGATGAATCCGCTCAGGGTGTTGGTCTGCTGGAAGTCCGGGTGGTCGGCGTAGAAGATGACGGGCTTGGAGGCCTCGAACTCGTGCTGAAACGTGCGGGCCAGCCGCTCGTACCACCGCTCTCCCATGCGGGCGGCGTCGATGACCGCGTCGTACTCTTCGGGATAGAAGTGGATGTCGAAGTGACTCGTCTTCAGGATGCTGAAGTCGAAGCTCTCGTACTGGACCTTGTTCCTCCCGAAGTACTGCGCCGAGACAGGCGTGGCGATCACCGCCAGGAGGGAGAGAAGCAGGGCCGACCGCAGGATGGCACTCATGCACTTCGAGTGGCGGACGGAGGTCAGGTCAATCATTCGGCACACCTTCCAGCCGGGTGGTTCAAGGCACCCACCGGACGGAGGCCCGCCGGATGACTCGTCATCACACTACTTGGTCCACGGATCTTTTTTATCTTATCGTCCCCTACACGCTCTCGCACCTCAGGGTCCCCGGGGCGAGACCGTTCAGGAAACGCGTTTGTCGGAGAGAACGGTTCCCGGCAGGCAAAATCTCAGGGCATCACGGCTGGGCCCGTCCTTCATCAGAGGATCATACGCTCTTGATCCAGATTCATTCCAGCGCTTGGCGAAGGCGATGCAATCCGCGGCGCGAGAGGCGTGACCGGAGACCGAGGCGCTTGGACCGTAGCGCGGTCTTCCTGACGGCGGCGGCGGCGGTCTTGGCCGGTCCGCCGGCGTGCTCTCCATCCTCAGACAGCGACGGGGCCCTTCACGTTAGGGAGATCTCTTCGCCGTCCGCCCCGAGCAGCGGAGAGCCGCACCTCGAGGCTGTCGGCGACGGGGTCCTGCTCTCGTGGACCGAGCCCGCACCGGAAGGGGGTCACCAGGTCATGGTCGCGACCCTCCACGGTGACGCCTGGAGCGATCCCGTCCGCCTGGTCCGAAGCGACAGCCTCTTCGTCAATTGGGCCGACTTTCCCATGGTGGCGTCGACGGCCCCGGACGTGCTCGCCGCGCACTGGCTCGTGCGAGGGCCCGCCGGCGGTGTCGACTACCGGATCGAGGTCGCCTTGTCGAGAGACGGCGGGGCTTCGTGGTCGCCGCCGTGGACACCCCATGAGGACGACACCCGCACCGAGCACGGCTTCGTGAGCTTGTTCGCGACGCCGGACGGCGGAACGGGCGTCGTGTGGCTCGACGGCCGGGACTACGCCAACCGGGAGGACGGAACCCACGACGCGGACGAGGGGCACGGCGGCGGCGACGGGCAGATGACCCTCCGCTTTCGGAGCATCGGCCTCGACGGGATGCCCGGCGAGGAGGTGCTCCTGGACGCCCGCAGCTGTGACTGCTGCCAGACCGCGGCCGCCGTCACCACCGCAGGGCCCATCGTGGCCTACCGGGACCGTTCGGCCGACGAGATCCGTGACATCTTCGTCGTGCGGTGGACCCCCGACGGTTGGACCGAGCCGGTGGCCGTTCACGAAGACGGCTGGCACATCGCCGGCTGCCCGGTGAACGGCCCCGCCATGGCCGCGCGTGGTTCCCGCGTAGCGTTGGCGTGGTTCACGGGCGCCCAGGACACGCCCAGGGTCAAGCTGGCGTTCTCGACGGACGAGGGGGTCTCGTTCACCGCCCCGATCCAGGTGGACGACGGACATCCGGAGGGGCGGGTCGACGTCGTGCTCGACGCCGAGGGCAGCGCCTGGGTCTCCTGGCTGGAGCGGACCGGTCAGGGCGCAGACGTCCGGGTCCGCAGGGTCTGGCCGGATGGGACGGTGTCGCCGGCTGCGGTGGTCGCCGCGTCGAGCGAGAGCCGGGCCAGCGGCTTTCCGCGCATGGTCGAGGATCCGGCGGGTGGCTTGGTCGTCGCCTGGACCGATCCCCGGGACCCGGCCCGTGTGCGGGTGGCGCGACTCGCGGCGGAGACACCGTGAATCAAGACACCGTGGAGACGCCTGCCGCGCTCGTCGACCTGGAGCGCGTCGAACGCAACGTCGAACGCATGGCCAGCTACTGCCGGGCCCACTCGCTGGCGTGGCGGCCGCACGTCAAAACCCACAAGAGCCGACGCCTGGCCCGACTGGAGTTGGAGGCGGGGGCCGTTGGGCTGACCGTGGCCACCCCCTTCGAGGCCGAGGTCATGTCCGACGTGACCGACGATCTCTTTCTCGCGTATCCGCCGGCGGGGGCCGAGAAGCTCGCGCGGCTCATGGCGCTGCCCGACAGGGTGAGGCTGTCGGTGGCCCTCGACGCGGTCGAGCTCCTCGACGCGCTGGCCGCGGCGGCTGTCGCGAAGGGCCGATCCGTCCAGGTGCTCGTCGAGCTGGACGTTGGAGCTCGCCGGGTCGGCGTGACCACGCCCGCCGAGGCGGTCGCGCTGGCACGCAGGGCCGCCGATCTGCCTGGCGTCAACTACGGCGGCGTGGCGTTCTACCCCGGTCACATACGCAAACCCCAGGCCGAGCAAGACCCTGCGCTCCGCGAGCTGTCCGCTCTGCTGGGACGCTTCCGCGACGCCCTCGAGCAGGCGGATCTGGCGCCGGAGGTCATCAGCGGCGGATCCACGCCGACGGCCTTCGGGAGCCACCTGGTCGACGGGCTCACCGAGATCCGGCCGGGCACGTGCATCTTTCAGGACCGTGACATCGTCCGGATGGAAGTGGCCGGCTGGGACGAGCTGGCCTACACGGTGCTCGCCACCGTCGTGAGCACGGCCGTGCCGGGGCGGGCGGCCATCGACGCCGGATCCAAGGCACTGTCGAAGGAGTCGTTCCGGTCCGGCGGATCGGGCTTCGGTGTGCTCTACGACCACCCGGAGGTCGAGCTCGTCTCGCTCTCCGAAGAGCACGGGGTCCTGGATCTCGGTCGAACCGATTGGCGGCCCGCGGTGGGCGAACGGGTCAGGGTCGTGCCCAACCACGTCTGCGTGTCCGTCAATCTCCAGGATCGGCTTCTCGTGCAGACGACCGGGGGGCTCGAGGCATGGCCCATCGACGCCCGGGGTAGGGGGCTGACGCCGGGCTGACCGAGAGGAACGCGTTCGCCTGCCGACCCACGGGAGTCGCGCCCGCGCCAGGGTTTACACGGCTTGGCCCCTCGGGTATGTTGCCGCGCTCCTGACCGCCCACCCGGGCCTGTCTGTCGTGCCCCGACGTGTCGGGCGCCGAGGCCCCGGGGGCTCTTCGACTCCCGTATCGGTACCTCCTTGGATCGCCTCAGCCCGAGCCGCATCGAAGAGATCTTTCACGCTGCCCGCGACGTCACCGCGCTGGTGGTGGGCGACCTCATGCTGGACAAGTACATCACGGGCCACGTCGATCGAATCTCCCCCGAGGCGCCGGTTCCCGTGGTGCGGGTGGAGTCGGAATCATCGGCCATCGGGGGGGCGGGCAACGTGGCCGCCAACGTGGTGGCGCTGGGAGCCCGGGCCCGCATCGTGGGCTGTGCGGGCGAGGACGACAACGGAGCGGCCCTCAGGGCCGAGCTGGAGTCGGCGGGCGTGTCGACCGAGGGGCTCGTCACGACGCCCGGGCGGCCCACCACGGTCAAGACCCGGGTGCTGGCCCGCCACCAACAGGTCGTGCGGGTCGATCGCGAGGACGCCGCGGACGCCACCGAGTCGGTGGCTCGCGCGTTGACCCGGCAGGTAGAGGAGCTCTCGGCCTCCTGCCAGGTCGTCGTCATGGAGGACTACAACAAAGGGGTGCTGGTCCCGCACGTGGTCAAGGCGGCGATCGAGGCAGGGAGACGGCACGGCATCCCGACGGTGGTGGATCCCAAGCGCCTGCGGTTCTGGGCCTACGGAGGAGCTTCGGTGTTCAAGCCGAACGCCAAGGAGCTCGAGGAGAGCCTGGGCGAGCCGATTCACCCCGACGACCCCGACTGGCTGGAGGGGATACGTGAGCGGCTGGAGTGCGAGGTCCTCCTGCTGACTCTCGGCGAGCACGGCATGGCGGTGAAGGGTAGAGACGGCTCCTATCTGCGGGTGCCGGCCGTGGCCCGGGACGTCTACGACGTGTCGGGAGCCGGCGACACCGTCACTGCCGTCGTGGCCACGTCGCTCGCTGCCGGTGCCACCGTCGAGGAAGCAGCCATCCTGGCCAATCACGCAGCCGCGATCGAGGTGAGCCACGCCGGCGTGGTCACGGTCACCGCGCGAGAGATCCTCGAGCAATACGAGCGGTACAGCAGCCGCTGATCCGACGGGGCATCGCGGCCCGGGCCGTCGCGCCCCTTATACACCACTTCACCGTCACGCGAGAGAGAAAGCGGGGATCACGGAATGAGTGAGGCGAGAATCGTACAGACCGAGCAGGCTCCTGCCGCCATCGGCCCCTATTCCCAGGCGATCGTGAGCGACGGGCTCGTGTTCTGTTCGGGGCAGATCCCCATGGACCCCGAAACCATGCAGCTGACCGAGGGCGACGTCGCGGATCAGACCGACCAGGTCATGCGCAACCTGGCGGCCGTGCTGGAGGCTGCGGGCGCGTCTCTCAACACTGTGGTCAAGACGACTGTCTTCTTGTCGGACATGGGCGACTTCACGGCAATGAACGAGGTCTACGCCCGTCACTTCGGCGACCACAAGCCGGCGCGGGCGACGGTGCAGGCCGCCGCCCTGCCCAAGAACGTTTCGGTGGAGATCGAGGCCATAGCCCGGGCCGTGTGACGCCAACGGGCACCCGGCCGTGGATGGCTCGAGTCATCCGACAACGCCGGACGCCATCGTACGCCCCGACAGATGTCGTGCCTTCATATCTAGAAAGGACAACAACATGCGCGACCGCGCCTCATGTAGAGCTTTTAGTTGGGTAACGGCCGTCGCCACGGCAGCGATGATGATCGTGGCGGACCAGGGGCTGCAGGCCCAGACGTATCCGACGGAGGTCTTCGACGCGCTGCAGTGGGAAAGCGTGGGTCCCAACCGGGGCGGACGCTCCATCGCGGCCGCAGGCTCGGAGGCGCGCCCCCTCGAGTACTACTTCGGCGCCACCGGTGGCGGCGTCTGGAAGACCACCGATGGCGGCACGACCTGGAACCCCATGACCGACGGTAAGATCAACACGGCGTCCGTCGGGGCTCTTGGCATCTGCGAGGCGGACCCGGACGTCGTGTACATCGGGGGCGGGGAAACCGAGCTCCGAGGCAACGTCCAGCAGGGCGACGGCATCTACAAGACCACCGACGCAGGCGAGACGTGGACCCACATGGGGCTCGCGTCGGTCCAGAACGTGGCCCGCGTCCGCATCCACCCCACCGACTGCAACACCGCCTGGGTGGCAGCGTTCGGTCTGCACTCCGCCGAGAACCCCGAACGGGGCATCTACAAGACCACCGATGGTGGAGAGACGTGGGACCTGGTCCTGAGCCGTGACGCCAGGACCGGCGGTGTCGACATCTCGGTGCATCCGACGAATCCCGACATCGTGTACGCCGGCCTCTGGGAGGCGTGGCGCAAGTCCTGGGGCATGTCGTCCGGTGGGCCCGGCAGCGGCCTGTTCCGGAGCACGGACGGTGGGGACTCCTGGACGGAGATCACCCGGAATCCGGGTCTGCCTCAAGAGGGCCTGATCGGCAAGGTCGGCGTGAGCGTCTCGCCGGTGGACGCCAACCGCGTCTACGCCATCATCGAGAACGACGAGGGTGGCGTCTTCCGTTCGGACGACGGCGGCGACACATGGGAGCTGGTCAATCAGGACCGGGACCTCCGCCAGCGGGCCTTCTACTACACGCGCATCTACGCCGACACGCAGGAAAAGGACCGCGTGTACGTTCTGAACGTCCGCTTCTGGGTGTCGGAGGACGGCGGGGAGACGTTCGAGCAGGTCGAGAACCAGCCGCCTCACGGCGACAACCACGACCTGTGGATCTCGCTGGCGGACAACCAGCGCATGATCGAGGCCAACGACGGCGGCGCCAACGTCTCGGTGAACGGTGGTAAGACGTGGACCATGCAGGACTTCCCGACCGCCCAGTTCTACCGGGTGATCACCACCCACCACGAGCCGTACCACATCTGCGGAGCCCAGCAGGACAACAGCACGGCCTGCATGCCGTACCGTGGGTGGAGACACCTCCAGGCTCGGGGCCCCAGCGCCGGTCCCTACTTCTACGCGGTCGGCGGGGGCGAGAGTGGCTACATCGCGCCCGACCCGGTCGACACCGACATCTTCTTCGCCGGTTCGTACAGCGGCACCCTGACGCGGTACGACCACGCCAGTGGGCAGAGCCGGGCCGTGAACGTCTGGCCCGAGAATCCCATGGGCGAGAGCTCGGAGGATCGGACCGAGCGCTTCCAGTGGACCTTCCCGATCGTGTACGACCACCACGATCCCTCGGTCGTGTACGTGTCCAGCCAGAAGGTGTGGAAGACCACCGACGGCGGGCATAGCTGGGAGGCCATCAGCGACGACCTGACCCGGGCCGCGGCCGAGACCATGGGCGCGTCGGGCGGGCCCATCACAAAGGATCAGACCGGCGTCGAGACGTACGGCACCGTGTTCGCCGTGGCTCCGTCGTATCACGATCCC
>JBDHLD010000272.1:0-2460 GCA_039586035.1 Gemmatimonadota bacterium
GGTCATTCCACACACGGTCGCCGGCCAGGACGCCCACTACTGGACCCAGCAGTACGGCCCCCGGGCGAGCCTTCTGGGGGGAGCGGTGATCGGTAGCGTGGACGGGTTCGCGGCCACCTTCTACAACCCGGCCCGCCTGTCCCTGCTGGAGGGTCCTGGCTTCGCGCTGAGCACCCAGGTGTTGGAGTTCGAGTCCATTACGGTAGAGAACGGCGCCGGCCAGGGTGTGGACCTTTCGACCACGCGGTCGGGTCTCGAGCCGTCGTTGATCGCCGGGCGGCTCCCGTTCGGAGGCGACGCCCACACCTGGGCCTACTCCCTTCTGACGCGGCAACGCGTGAGCAACGACGTAAGCACGGAGCTCATCTTCAGCGCTGACGAGATCGATCCGGAGGAAGGACTGGAGCGGGTGGTGGGCACGGTCCGCTTCGAGAACGACGTGAGGGATTCGTGGGCCGGCGTATCGTGGGCGCATCGGCCAGGGCGGCGGATCGGTCTTGGCGCCACCATGTTCGGTGCGTTGCGCTCCCAACGGTCTCGCTTCGAGGGAATCGGCCAGTCATTGGATAGCGCGGGAGTCGGTGAGGCGGACATCGATATTGGCGGTCACAACTACTGGAGCGTCCGCCTCCTCTGGAAGCTCGGCGTCTACTACCAGGTCTCCACACTGGACCTGGGACTCACGCTCACGACGCCCAGTGTCCAGCTGGTGGGACAGGGCCGCGCCGGCGCCAGCCGTGGCCGCTTCGGCGACGACGAGGGAGACGCGCTCGCCGCCGACCTTCAGGACGGCCTCGACGCGAGCTATCGGTCCCCCCTTTCCGTGGGGCTCGGCGCAGCCTGGACACTTCGTAGGACCCGGGTGCATGGGAGCGCCGAGTGGTTCTCGTCGCTGGATCCCTACGACGTGATCAGCGCAGGGGCCATCACGGTCGAGGGGGACACCGTCCGGGTGGGCGTGACCCATGGAGCCAAATCGGTGGTCAACTGGGGCGTGGGCGTCGAGCATCGGTTCAGCCCGAAGGTCAAGGGCTTCGCGAGCCTGGTGACGGACCAGAGCGCGGCCCCGGACGAGCCGGTCGCCGTCGGCACGGCACCGTGGGACATCGCCCTGGGCACGGTCGGCGCGGATTTCGCGGTGGGAGAGGTGCGCCTCACGCTCGGGGCCGGGCTCGGCTTCGGCAACTCGCCCTTCGATCGGGTCACCGACCTGTTGGGGATCTCCCAGAGCGAGGCGCTGGAGGACGCCACGGGCGCCAGGATCCGCTACCGGAGCTGGCGCTTCATCTTCGGCTTCGAGCTATGAGGTGATCGAAGCCGTCCGCATCGCCAAGCGGGCGCTGGACGACCTCCGGGCGTCCTGGCGCCGGCTGCTGGCCGTCGAGGTGCTCTACACGCTGGCGACGTTCGCGCTGCTGGCGCCTCTGGCAAGCCTGGCGCTCCGGGGCGTGATCCGCATGTCTGGACAGGCCGCGCTCTCGGACCTGGACATCCTCCACTTCGCGCTCCGTCCTGTGGGGATCGGGGCGCTCGTGCTGCTGGGCGGTTTGGCCCTGGCCATCGCCGCACTACAGCAGGCCTGCCTCATGGCCATCGCCTTGGGCGCGACCGGAGGCCAGACCGTGTCCGTTCGCGCCGCGCTGGTGCACGGTACCCGGCATGCGCTCGAGATCCTCCGCGTCGCCATCCGCGTCGCGGGCACGGTGCTCCTGATCGGAGCGCCCTTCGCCGCCGCAGCCGGCCTGACCTACCTGGGGTTGCTGACCGAGTTCGACATCAACTTCTACCTCACCGAGCGGCCCCCCGCCTTTTGGAGGGCGGTGGCGGTGGTGACAGTGCTGGGCCTCGGCCTGGCGCTGGCGCTGGTGCCTCGGCTGGCGAGCTGGGTATATGCGCTCCCCGTCCTCCTGTTCGAACAGGCGGGCGCCCGGGCTGCTCTGGCCGAAAGTCGACGGCGTTCCGCAGGCCACCGGTGGACCGTTATCCACCTGTTCGGAGTCTGGCTGGTGGCCACCTCCCTGGCCGGCGCGCTGGCGCTGGGCGCTGTGGGTGGCCTGGGTCGCCTGATCGTGCCCTTGATCGGCGAATCCGTCCCGGTGCTGGTGCTGGCCCTGGGAGCTCTGGTCGTCCTATGGGGACTGACCAATTTCCTCATTGGCTTCTTCCAGGCGAGCAGCTTCGCCCTGCTGGTGGTTCGGCTGTACAACGCCCACGGGGGTGGCGGTGGTTCGTCGGCCAGGGCCCTCGAGTTGTTGGCACGAGAGAAGGCGCCGCGCCCTGGCATGCCCTTCTCCATGCCGGGCCTCTGGACGGCGCTGGTGGTCATCACAACGGTGGCGGCCGGGATCGGGGTCTACTTCCTGCGGTCGACCCGCGTGGAGGACGACGTCGTGATCATCGCACACCGGGGCGCTTCGAACTACGCGCCCGAGAACACCCTCGCCGCCATGGAGCGCGCGT
>JBDHLD010000109.1:0-10022 GCA_039586035.1 Gemmatimonadota bacterium
GATGATCCAGTCGGCCACCTTCATGACGTCGACGTTGTGCTCGATGACCACCACGGTGTGGCCGGCATCGACGAGCCGGTTCAGCACGCGGATGAGCTTGCCGACCTCGTCGCCGGACAGGCCCGTCGTAGGCTCGTCCAACAGATAGAGCTTCCGCCCCTTCTTGCCGGAGGAGCTCGCCAGCTCACGTGCGATCTTGAGCCGTTGGGCCTCACCGCCCGACAGGGTCGTGGCTGCCTGGCCCAAGCGAAGGTATCCCAAGCCCACCTGCTGAAGCTGCCAGAGCGTAGATCCCAGGCGGTCCTCCTTCAGGAAGAAGCGGATGGCCTCGTCCACGGTGAGCTCCAGGACCTGAGCGATGCTCAGACCCCGGTATGTCACCTCGAGGGTCTCCGGCTTGTACCGCCGACCCAGACACACCTCGCATGGCACGAAGACATCGGCCATGAAGATCATCTCGATCTCGACGTGACCCGCTCCTTTGCAGACCTCGCAACGACCGCCCTCCACGTTGAAGGAGAAGTGACGGGCATCGAATCCGCGCTCCCGAGCCAGAGGCTGCGCGGCGAAGATCTGTCGCACCGCGGCCCACGCCTTGATGTACGTGACCGGGTTGGAGCGCGGCGTCCGGCCGATGGGGGACTGGTCGACCAGCACCACGTCGTCCAGGCGGCCCGCGCCATCCAGCGCTTCGTATCGCCCCACCGCCTCGCCGAGGTGCTCCTTGGCGCTGGTCTCACCCGCGCCGAGCTCCTGCTCGAGCGCTCGGTACAGCACGTCGTGGATCAGCGTGGACTTGCCGGACCCCGACACACCGGTCACCACCGTCATCGTGCCCAGGGGGACCTCCACGTCCACGCCCTGGAGGTTGTGGAGCTCGGCGCCGCGCAGCTCCAGGCGGTAGCCCCGCACGGGCCGACGACGGGCCGGCACCTCGACCTCACTCCTGCCCGACAGGAACCGCCCCGTCGCCGTGTCGGCGGACTCCAGGTCGGCCGGCGATCCCTCGAAGACGAGCTGCCCACCCCGCTCGCCCGAGGCCGGGCCCAACTCCACCACGTGATCGGCCATCCTGATGGACATCGCGTCGTGCTCGACCACGACCACCGTGTTGCCCGCCTCGCGCAAGCGCAGCAGCAGGTCCATCAACGACCCCGTGTCCCGGGGGTGTAGCCCCACGGTAGGCTCGTCCAGCACGTACAGCGTGTCCACCAGGCGGGAGCCCAGCGAATTAGCCAGGTTGATGCGCTGCGCCTCGCCCCCCGAAAGCGTTCGCGTCTGCCGCGCCAGCGTCAGGTATCCCAGGCCCACGTCTCCCAGGAAGGCCAGCCGCGCCCGCAGCTCCCGAACGATCGTCTCGGCGATCTGCGTCTCCATCGGCGAGAGCTCGAGTCGGTCGACCCACGCCCTGAGGTCCTCCAGGGGGATCTGGCTGGCCTGGGACACCGTCCACCCCCCGACCCGGACCCAGAGAGCCTCGGTGCGCACCCTGGCTCCCCCGCAGTCCTCACATACGCTCGGACTCTGGTACTGGCGGAGGAAGACGCGAATGTAGCGCTTGTACCGCTTCCTCTCCCGTGAGACCAGGAAGGGAATCACGCCCTGGAACCCGTCGCCTCCGTGGAGCACCGCGTGCCGAAAATCGTCGGGCAGATCCTCCCAGCGCGAGTAGAGGGAGACGCCCTGATCGAGGGTGAAGGCCCTGAGCAGGTCACGTTCCTTGTGGTAGCGGGGCTTGGTCCACGGGTCGACGGCACCGTCGTCGATGGAGCGACGCGGATTGGGAATGATCAGGCCCGGATCGTATTCGAGCGTCGCGCCGAAACCCGTGCAGCGGGTGCAGGATCCGTATGGGTTGTTGAAGGAAAACAGCTTTGGGCTCGGATCCTGGAACTCGACCCCGGGGTGCTCTGGACAGCGAAAGTGCTCCGTGAAGCTCAGGCGCACGGGCTCCTCGCTCCGCGGCGCCGTGATCACGAGACACTCGCCCTCCCCTTCGGCGAAGCAGGTTCCGATGGAGTCAGCCAGGCGGTCGCGGATGTCCGGGCCCACTACGAGGCGGTCCACGACAACGAGGCGCTCGGCAGCCTCCGTCAGGTCCGCCCCCAAAACGGCCGGATCTTCGGCTCCGGGCGTGCCGAGGTCGACCATCTGGTCGTCACAGAGCACGCGGACGAAGCCCAGCGCCCGCAGGTTCTCGACCACGAGCTCGTGGGTCACGCGACCGCTGAGCTGGAGGGAAAAGACGACCTGGATGCGCGTACCGGGGTGGAGGGCCATCACGGCGTCCACCGCCGAGCTGACCGTGTCGGGGACAACCCGTCGGTCACACTCGGGACAGTGGGTGTGGCCCACGCGGGCCCAGAGCAGCCGCAGGTAGTCGTATACCTCGGTGGCCGTGCCCACGGTGGACCGGGACGTCTTGGTGGGGTTCCGCTGCTCGATGGCCACGGCCGGGGCGATGCCTTCGACGGAATCCACGTCCGGCTTTTCCATCCGCTCGAGGAACTGCTTCGCGTAGGTGGACAGCGACTCCACGTAGCGCCGCTGTCCCTCGGCGAACAGCGTGTCCAAAGCCAACGATGACTTCCCCGACCCCGACGGCCCGGTGACCACGGTCAGGGTCCGCCGGGGGATGTCCACGTCGATGTTCTTGAGATTGTGGAGGCGAGCGCCCCGGATGCGGATGGCGTCCGTCATGCGAATCCCGGTACGAATGACCGCGGGCGCGGGAAGCGCCGGGGCGGCCACCGTTGGTGGCGCCCGTCACGGCCTGCAGTGTAGTTGGGCGGCGTCCACGCTGCTATGCGCGTGACCACCCCGAACACTAGCGGCGAGGTCCCCTCGGCGGTACGGGCGAGAAGGCGCCGTGACCGTCTTGACCCTCGCTCGGTCGCCGTGCAGCCAACCCCGTCGACCCCACCTCATCCTCTCTTACCATTCGGGGTCTTTCAACAGTCTCCGCCAGCCGGTACCATGACTCTGCATCTTGCGCGACCCCGCCCCAGCGCCACCATTCGACCCAGAACAGCAGGCACCGGCATGCGATCCCGCTCCAACGCGCTCATGGCGCTCCTGGTCACCGGAGCCCTCTCGACGCCTCTTACGCTATCCGCCCAATCCGACCGCCGGTCCGAGGACGGCGGCTACACCTATTCCCTGGGCATGCCCCCGGTCTGGAAGGGCCACGCGGGCGCCGTAGGCGGCTGGTACCGCCCGGGCGAGGTGGACAAGCTCAACCTGCTCTTCCACGCGGGCGTCATGCGCGACCTCCTGAGCCCCATCGCCGGCGTCGCGGCTTTGGGCATAGAAGGCTACATCGGCGTGAGAGGCGGAGATCAGATGGACGGCGGCGGCCGGGCCCTGTTCAGCATACCGTCGCTCCACATCGGCGCGGGCGCCGACTACAACGCCAGGGACGAGGACTGGTCGGCCCTGCTCCGCCTGGAGATCCCCTTCCGCAGGTCGGGGGTGTTCGGACGCGGGACCCAGGTGCGCTTCGACTGGCTTCCCGGCCGGAGCAACACCTTCGCCGTGGGCATCAACGCACCCCTGTGGGGCCGGAACATCGGCAAGACGCGACCGCAGAGGGACTCCTTCGAGCTGGAGTCACCTCCCATCGAACCGGTGTTCCTGCCCGAGAGCCCATCATCCCTCGACGAGTCGATCGCGGGCCTCCGACACGGTGCGCGGTGGATCGCCCAGATGTCCATGCCCGTTCTCGACCGCGGTGGCGCGAATCCGGAAGAAGCCTACGCCGACGAGCTGTCGGCCATCCAGGCCCACTTTGCCACCACCGACGCCGGTTTCCCCCTGGGCCATACCCTGAACGAGGAGATCCGGGTCTTCCACGAGGAGATGGAGCGGGCGTTCTCCATCGCGGCCGGCTCGCGGGAATATGGCCGCCGGGAAAGCTCCGATGTCGGGCGCATGATCGCGGGCGAAGCGCGCACTGCGCTCCTGAACCACCTCCTCTTCCCGTACAATGCACTCCTCGGCCAACGGAAGGCCCACGACGGGCTGGACGAGTTCGCGGCGTCGGCCCACGCCCAGTTCTCGAGGTGGCTGCTGGCCCGGACGGACGTCCCGGAGGCGTCGTTCTCCCGCGTCTTCTACGTCTTCCAGACCCTGACGGAGATCGCCGAGGAGATCCGGGTCTTCCAGCTCGACCGGTGGGAGGACTCCCGCTTCGTCTGGCTCCCGCTGCAGATGGCCCTGAGGCCGGAAGACCACGACAGCGAGGCCGAGATCAACGATCTGATCGAGCGGGCAACCGGGGAGGAGTTCACCAAGGGCAACCGGATCTGGTACACGATCAACGAAGAGTTTCAGCTGGAGTTCGCTCGTACGGTGCGCCTGGCCGAAGACTACCACGTCCTCTGGATCCATGACTACCGAGGCAAGAACGGCGAAAAGAAGCCGGACGAGGTCGGGTTCGCCCAGACCGTGCGCGTCTACATGGCTGCCCTGACCGAGCGGGTAGGTGCCTACGATGAGACGGGCAAGCTGCCCGAGTACTTCATCTTTTTGGACCAGAACTACTTCGAGGCCAACGACACCCGCCTCTACTTCCGCGTTCTCTCCGATCCCCTGGGCTACGACCTGAGCTTGCCCGGCGGGTACGAGGAGTGGGAGGAAGAGTTCCGCGCGGCCCAGCAGGCCCTCCGCACGGCGGTCCTCGAATCCAGCCTGCTCCAGTCGGAGCGCCGCCAGTTCGGCGACGACTGGCTCGAGAACCGAATCAAGGTCCACGTCAACATCACCAACCCGGTGGATCACTCGTTCGTCAGCGCCCACGTGGCCGGCATCATCCCAGTGCCGGACAACGTGATCCGGGACCACCGCAAGATCGCCTTCTACGACATCACGGAAGAGGATCCCTACCGCGGCATGGCCATGTACACGGGCATGGGCATCGGCGAGCACTACGCCGGCAGGAACTGGGAGGACCGGGCCATCATCGTCCAGGGCCCGTCAGCCCTATCGGTGAAAGACGCGGCCCGGGAGCTGCTGGAGACCCAGGGGTTCGAGCCTCATGACATCCCGTTTCCCCTGCGCTACCAGGAGAGGCCGGGAGACTACGCCCAGCGGACGGACTCCATGCTCCAGTGGATGGACTCGATGGTTCCCGGCCACGACGGGGAGGCCCTCGAGCTCCACAACCTGACCGGCTACGGAGCCAAGCCGATCAACGTCAAGAAGGCCATCATGTACAGCCTCATGCCGTCCGGCTCCATCCTCAAAGTGCCGGATTCGCTGTGGCAGAGCTACGTCTACGGAGCCCTTCTGACGGGAAGCGCACTGCGGGGCGCCCGGGTGCTGATCATCGCGCCGAGTCTCGCATCCGCCCCCAGCTCGGCCGCCCCCACAATGGCACGCGCCCACGGGTTGCTCGGCGCTTTGGTGACGTTCCAGAACGCCTTGGCCGACGAGGTCGAGTCCGAGGGCGGACTGCTCAAGATCGGGTTGTACTCACCGCGGGTGGGCGTGGGCGATCTCGCGGGCCGGATCGGGCAGGCGCGGGAGCTAGACGACCCGTGGCTGCGGGACATCTACCCGGCCAACCCCCACATCATCGCCGCCGTGGACAGCGTGGAAGAGACCCTGCGAGCAGCCGGGTACCAGGCCAACTACCTGGTGAACGCGGATTCCTCGGCGTCGCCCAAGCTCCACATGAAGGCCAACTTCTTCATCACGGGCGAGATCTGGGACGTGATCATGCGCCGGCCCGAGTGGGGGCCCCTGATCCGCGAGTACCTGGAGTACCTGGCAAGCCAGACCGGTCCGGTGGAAGATCGTCCTCCCGCGACCGAGGCTCCGGAGGGCCTGCTCACGGCTGCCCTGGCCCTGGCCAACGGCGTCCAGGACGACGTCTCGCCCGAGCTGCGGGCGCGCTCCTTCGCCTACTTCACGGTGGGCTCCACGAACATGAACTACCGCAGCATGGTCCTCGACGGCGAGGTGGAGATCACGGTCACGGGCTGGGACACGCTGTCGGGGCTCGTGGACTTCAACCTGATCGTGGGGTTGACCGACTGGATCGAGGATCTGGACGAGCTTGACGCGCTACTCCCTCCTCCGGGAGGCATGACGCGCAGCCTGGCCAATCTGATCCGGATCCTGTTGTGAGCGGCCAGGAACCCCGGGGACTCGGCCAGATTGGTTGCGGGGCCCTCCCGACAGCGAGTGCGGCTCACGCGCGCTATGCTTATTCTCCGGTGAGCCGATCCAGGGCAAATGTGCCGATTCGGCCGAACGTGTGCCTCGGGCGATCGATCCCATGAAGACGAAAGCTCCTCCGCAGGACGGCCGGTCTTACCTCAAGGCCGTGACTGCCGCCCTCTTGATGATCTCAGGGTGCGCCATCCCCACCGACACGCCCAATTGGGACACGGAGTGGACGGCCTCGGCGGGCAACGTCGGCATCACCGCCGCCGACGTGCTGCCGGACGATGTGAACACGGACGGCAGCACCTTCCGCGTGCCCATCTTCCCGAGCACTGCGTCGTTGCGGCTGTCGGACTTCTGCCCCTCCTGCCCATCCGGTACCGGGCCGAAGCCCGCATTCGACGAAACCGTCGAGGTCGACCCTTCGACGCCGGTCGACATCGTCGGCGGAGCGCTGCTGGGCGGCCTGGCCCGCTTCCGGTTGTCTCACTCGTGGGGGTTCGATCCACTGCGGCCGGGTGGCAGCGAGCTCGGGGTCATCACCATCGAGGTCACCGACGAGATGGGGACACCATTCGGATCCACGACCCTGGACGGCGCGGAGACCGACTTCCCGTCCGGGTCGGGCCTTGAGGTGTCGGTGAACCTCGACGCCGGCGAGTTCCAGGGTGGTGGCGTGATCCGAGTGCGGGTGGTTTCGCCAGCGGGTGCGGATGCGACTGTCGACCCCGCCGCCGAGCTCAGCGTCGCCGTGCTGCTCGGGAGCTTCCTGCGAGCCAGCTCTCTGGACGTCAGCGTGGGCGATGACGACGTGGAGTCCGATCCGCTGCAGCTGGACCTGACCGACATAGACAGCGAGGTCGAAAGTCATGTCCGGCGCGGCGCCCTCATCCTGTTCACCAACAACACCCTGGACCTGGGCATCGGAGGCGCGCTCGACGTCCAGCCAGGTCAGGGCAGCGTGATCTCGAGGGCCCTGGCGATTCCCAAGGGGGAAGAGCAGCAGCGATTCGACCTGTCCCTGGAGGAGATCCAGAGCATCCTGGGTCAGGTCGTCGATCTGCGTGCCCGCGGGCGGGTGCTGGGAGGGGAGGATGGCGTCGTGCGAGTCCAACCGCAGGACCGGCTCGATCTGCGCCTGGATCTGGAGCTCACCGTCAGGATCGGAGGCTGACATGCGCGCCTGCCAGAACATCGAGCGGTCAGGCCGGTCCACCTTCGGCGTCGTCGGTTCGGCCGTTGCCCTTGCCGTTGCTGCGCTCGCCAACCCGCTCGCCGGCCAGGTCCCCACCGCCTCCGCCGCCTGGATGGGTACCGGCCAGAACTACGTCGCCGCGGTCCGCGGCTTCGGCGCCATCGGCCTGAACCCCGCGCGTATGGCCATGCCCGGCAATCCCGGCTGGTCCCTGTCGATTCCGGCGGCACAGGCGGGGTTCGGGTTGGATCCCATCGGCCTGGCCGACCTTGCCGACTACAGCGGCGAGACGCTACCCGACGACGTTCGCGAGGAATGGCTGGAGAGAATCATCGAGAATGGCGGGCAACGGGGGCTTGCCACCGTGGCCGCTACCGGACTCTCCGGAACATGGGGCCGATACGGCATCCAGGTCTCGTCGACGGGCATATTCCGGGGCGACACCAACGAGGACGCCGCCGAGCTGATCCTCTTCGGCAACTCCGGACGCACGGGAGACCCGCGGAGCTTCGTTCCCTCCTCCTCCCAGCTCGACGGCTTCTGGGTGTCCTCGGTCGCGTTGAGCGGGGCCTTCCCGACCGGGATCCGCATCGGGTCCGCGGAGGAGCAACACTTCAGCTTCGGAGCCAACCTCAAGCTCCACTTCGGGCACACGGCACTGGTGGCGCGTGAAGCCGCCGGGTCGCTTCAGCCCGAGCCGGTGACCGGCGAGGCCAACTTCCCGCTCATGCAGACCCGCGAAACCAAGCTGGACAATGGGTTCGGCGTGGGTGTGGACATCGCTGCCGCCTGGGAAGCGGGACGGTGGTCAGCCGGGCTGATGCTGGAGAACCTGTTCAACACCTTCGAGTGGGATTTCTCGAACCTGGACTACCGGCAGGGCGAGGCGTTCTTCGACGTGGGCGCGGCTCGTTCGAGCTTCGAGACGCGGGACGCGGGTGAGGCCCCGGGCAGCCTGCAGGACGCCGTGAACGACGCCGGCTTCGACCCGACGCTTACCCTGGGCGGGGCCTATGACGTCCGGACCGACCTGAAGGTCCTGGCGGACTTCACGCAACGGTTCGGCGACGGGTTGTCGCTGTCGCCCAAGACCCGCGTCGGCGCGGGGGCTGAATGGGGCGTCCTGAACTGGCTGATCCTGCGCGGGGGCGGCAGCGTCATCACCGACGGCTACCGGATCGGCGGGGGCGCGGGCTTCGTGATCGGTCCCGTGAATCTAGCGGGCGCCTACCTGACCCAGGGCGGCGATATCGAGAACGCCGACATCTTCGCGATCACGCTGTCGCTGCACGCCCAGTAGAGCCTGGACGGGGCTCCGGCGTCGGTTCCCGTCACGAGAGCACTTCGACCCGGAGTCCTGGCACCTGGCGGAAATGCCTCTCGCCGGCCGGGCCGACGAGCACCCCGAATCCGAGGTGCAGCGCCGTCGCGGCGACCGAGAGGTCGTTCGACGGGATCAGCGAGCCGTCGCGGCGGAGCGTCGCGAACAGCTCCGCCCACCGGGTGGCTACCACCATCCCGAACTCGACCACCGGCACCAGAGCGGTGAGGGCATCGATCTTCGCCTTGCGGGCCGTCGCTCTCTGCTGATTGTCCGCGAGCTGGACCCCTGCGAGGAGCTCGGCGTACACGATCGCCGGGAGCGCTACCGTTTCCGAGCCGAGAGACGAGGAGAGTGAGTGCCTCGCCCGCGGATCACGCTCCGCCGCGATCAACGCGCTCGTATCGATTACGAGCCCCACCGGTCCTCCGGCACTCGATCCTCCGCGTTCACACGTTCGAGATCGTCGGCGAAGCTCGCATCGTGATGCGAGGCTTCGTCCCAAGCGTCGAGCGTTTCGTCGAGGGTCGGCCCCGTCACAGCTTCAGGAGGACCGATCCGCGCGACGAGCGCTCCGTTCCGCTCCACCAGGAAGGAGTCGCCGCGGTAACGGATTCGACCGAGCACATCGCCGAGCCGACGGGCCAGATCTGTTGCCGAAATCCTGTACTCCATAATCCGTAATCTACGTAATTACGTAAAAGACGCAATTGCCTTCGGGAAGCGATGTCGTGTGGAAACCCTGGCCAGCCAGCCCGGGCGGTGGAATGGCCTCAGACGACGCTCTCGAGGGTCGCATGCATGGCAGGACAGGATGGGCTTGCGGAAGCCTAGGCCCGTCCTCAAGATGCGTCCCCCCGCCAAAGCACAACCCTCGCCCGCCATCAGCCGACGCTACGTCCATCGCACGGGCGGCGTCAGGCCGTTGAGCCGGGCCGTGGCGTGTCGAGCGACACCGAGAAGGGTCATCTAGACCGCTACGTACCGCATGAGGAGAGAGGAATGAGACCGCCATCCCGTTGGACCGTGGGGTGCTTGACCCTGATCGCCACCGCGTTCGCGACTCCCGCCCACGCCCAGGATGCGGCCCCGAACCGGGTCCTGTTCACCAACGTCAACGTCTTCGACGGCCACTCCGAGACACTCCAGACGGGTATGAGCGTCCTGGTCGAGGACAACCTGATCGCGCAGGTCTCGTCCGAATCCATCAGCGCGGACGGCGCTACGGTCATCGACGGCGGCAATCGCACGCTGATGCCGGGCCTTGTGGACCTCCACTCCCACCTGCTCACGAGCGGTGACGCCGGCCTGGTCGACATCGAGGCCAACTTCACGTGG
>JBDHLD010000110.1:0-17534 GCA_039586035.1 Gemmatimonadota bacterium
CCGTCGGGCTTCATGGAGTACAGGTCCAGGTCACCGTTGCGCATGCTGGTGAAGACCACCCGGTCGCCCACCGGAGAGAACGTGGCCTCGGCATCATATCCCCAAGTTGTCGTGAGCTGCGTGAGGCCCTCTCCCGACGGATCCGAGACGAAGATGTCGTACGTGGGAAAGAGGCCCCAGACGTACCCTTGCGAGAAGTCCGGGTCGGTCGGGCACGCGGCGGCCCAATGGTGGGTCGAGGCGTAAAGGATCTTGTCGCCCGTCGGGTAGTAGTAGCTGCACGTAGTTCGACCGTCGCCCGTGCTTACCAGCTCGGTGTCTCCGGTGGCCAACTCGATCGAGTAGATCTGATCGCACCCGCCTTCGCGCGGCGTCGATTGGTACGTCAGGTGGGTGCCGTCGAACGAGAAGTAGGCCTCGGCGTTCTGTCCACCGAACGTGAGCTGACGCACATTGGCGAGTCGGACTTCTCGGGAATCTCGAAGGGTGTCGTCACCCGCCTGCGCCCCCACTGGGCCGGCCCCGGGAAGTAGCAATCCGAACAATACGATGAGGGTTGTCTTAGATGTACGATTCATTGTCTCGAGATTCGCGTTCACTGACGTTTAAGATCTGGGCCCCATTGGCTCTCGGTCTTTCCTGCGTTTCCTGGCCTGCACTCGCGCTGGGTCAGCTGAGCTGTCCCGACCCCGCTCGGCTCACCGACGGACTCGCTCCGCCGCTGGCCGACATCCGCTACCTGGCCGACGACGACTTGCAGGGACGAGAAGTCGGCACCCCAGGTGCGGCCTGTGCCGCCGACTACCTCGTCCAGCGGCTCGAGGAGATCGGTATCGGTCCTGCGAGCCCCGAAGGTTATTTCCAACCCTTCACGGTGACAACCGGGTACGAGATCGGCAGCCACAACCGTCTGGCGGTGGGCGACAGGACCTACACCCTCGGTGAGGACTGGGTCCCGTTCGGCTTCTCGTCCTCCGGCGAGCTCGACGGCAACCTCCTCTATGGCGGCTTGGGCATGTCCGGGCAGGTACTGGTGATCGACGCGCCCGATCCCCACTCCCCCGAAGCGGAGGCGATGGAGTCCGACCCCCACTTCCTGGCGGCGGCCGCCGCGCGCCACGGTACCTTGGGCGTAATCCTGCTTCTGGCCGACGACCAACCCCTCCCCGATGCCGCACGCGAGAGCCGCCCGACGGTGTCGATCCCGGTCGTGGCGGTCGCGGGTGAAGCGCGCACGGATTTCCGCGAGGCGGGCGGGAGCATGGCCTCGGTGGAGGTGACGACCGACGTGGGGCCCTCGACGCGTTCGGCCCGGAACGTCGCCGCGCTCCTCGAGGGAACCGATCCGAGCCTTCGAGGCGAGGTCGTGATCCTCGGCGCTCACTTCGACCACCTGGGCCTGGGCGGTGAGGGGTCGTTGGCACCGGACGCCTACGGCATCATCCACAACGGCGCCGACGACAACGCATCGGGTACCGCCGCTCTCCTGGACGTGGCCACACGCATGGCGTCCAGTGCGACTGACCCTGCCCGCTCGGTGCTCTTCCTGTTCTTCACCGGTGAGGAGCGGGGGCTCTGGGGAGCCAACCACTACGTCAAGGAGCCCATCCTGCCCCTCGACGCCACCGTCGCGATGCTCAACATGGATATGGTGGGCAAGCTCGGAGATGGTGTGCTCACCGTCTTCGGCATGGGCACGGCGGAGGAGTGGGAGCACACCGTCTCGGCGGCCAACGCCGCGTTGCCCCAACCCCTCGAGCTGTCGCTGCTTCCCGATGGATTCGGTCCTTCCGACCACAGCGCGTTCTACGGCGAGGGGATCCCGGTCCTCCACTTCTTCACCAACGCCCACGAGGACTACCATCGTCCGACGGACGACTGGGACCGCATCGACGACGAGGGGCTCGTCCGCGTGGCCGACCTGGTCACGGCGGTGGCGTGGGAGGTCGCGGGCAAGGGCACGACCGCGTTGGCTCTCACACCCCTCGAAGGCGCGGGGACCCCACATGCCGGTGGCGTCCCGGCGAGCGATACGGAGCCGTCGAGTGGTGGCGGATACGGACCGTACCTGGGAACGATCCCGGACATGACCCCGCAGGACTTCGGCGTCCGCCTCACCGGCGTGCGAGAGGAGAGTCCGGCGGAGCAGGCAGGCCTTCAGGGCGGCGACGTGATCGTGGAGTTCGGTGGCCTCGAGGTATCGGACCTCTATGCCTACACGTACGCGCTCCGGGAGCGCCAGCCGGGCGACGAGGTCGAGATCGTCGTCCTGCGAGACGGAGAGAGGATCTCGTTGACGGCGGTGCTCGGGCGCCGGCGGTAAGGGGCGAGGGTCAGCAGGCTGGAACGCTGTAACCCTGTTGGCCGGTCGCTCGGAGCCACGGCTTCGGGTGTCATCGCGCCCGACCGATCCTCGGCAGGGGGCTCCCGCTGGCCTACTGTTCTCCTGCCGACTTCCGGAGCTCGGTCATCGGGTCCGAGACGAGGCGCTCGGCTAGACACTCCGCGTGGGCCCAGAACCGGTGCGGCGGGGAGTGGACACCGACGTCGAACGCGAACGCGTGCCGTCCGATGACCGGCAACCGTCGTCCGCAGAAGACGCATCTCGCGTCGCCCGGAATGCGACCGAGCTCCCCCGGATCGTCGTGCGCCACGGCAGCGGCCCGCACGCGCTCGAAACAGGCTTCGTGAGCCCACGTCACGACCGGCGCGCCGTCCGGTGCCGGGTGGATTTCGATCCGCAACGACGGCTTGCCCTGTTCAATACAGTCGTCGACGGCGCACTTGCCGCTCAAGGGCCCACTTCCCGTTCAGTGCCGATCTTGCCGAGGTGGACGTTCCACCGAGGCGCCCTTCACAACGTCCGTCCGAGCCGGATACCCCGGTCAGACGATCACGTCGCCTCAAACACCCGACTCCCCACGTGGCCGCGTCGCGGCGCGGAGCCGGACGAAGAGCCAGATGCTCACGATGCCGATGATGGGCGAGCTCAGCAGGCCCGGGAAGTACTCACCCGCGGCCAGGGTCAACAGTGGATGCGCGATCCCGTTGAACATCCCGGCGATGGCGAGGAACCAGGCGGCGAAGAACGCGGCCGGGTGCGCCGCCCGGATCCCAGGAACCGAGGCGATCCAGATGCCGAGCCACGCCACGTTGAAGACGACGAACATGGAGAACGGCATGCTGGGCAGGCCGAACAGCGGCCCCAGCCGGTCGTGAAAGCCCGTGCTCGCCTCTTCGGCGAAGTGGATCCCTTGCACGACAGCGGCGAGCGCGAGCACGCGTGCCGCGTTGCGTCGCTCCGCACCCCGCTCGGGAGGCGACCCTCGGCTCGAGACCAGGAGGAGCGCGGCGAGCGCCGCCAGACCGAGCACGAGCACGCTGGGAAGCACGTTCACACTGGCACCTCGCTCGGGTGATCCGGGCTCGCGGACTGAAAGAGGGCCCTCCGCTCCAGTACGAAGAAGGTGGCCGCGTAGCCTGACATGATCGCCATGAGCAAGGCGAGAAACTCCGCCACGGCGTAGGCGGCGCCCGTCATCTCGACAAGCCCCAACACAGATACGTTGAGGCCGAGCAAGAAGATCAGGACCGCGGACGTGAGCAGGTTCGAGCCGAACTTCAGCGGCGTCCGGCCCCACAGGAGACTCGTCACGCACCCCGCAAGCAGAGTGAACCCGACGGTCAGGGGCATCGCCTGCGCGATCAGCTCCCGTGGCGGCTCGTTCGCCGCGATCAGGACCGCCACGGACACGACGGGGTCGAACATCGCCATGGAGGCGGCCCCCAGCGCGAGCAACAGCAGCGCCTGCACCCCTATGTACTGGAACCAGGTCCGCGGGGATGCCGAGTCGAACGAGAGGACGTAGGTCCAGGCCAGGCATAGGCCGCAGAGGACTCCTGCCACCATCATCGGGACCACCGAGAACCAGATGTCACTGATCAACAGCTGGTGCAGGGCCGTGAAGGCGACTGCCGTCGCTGCCCCCGCGATGCCGCCGGAAAGCAATGGCGCGCTGCGTCCGATGCGAAGCTCAGTCAAAGCGACCTTCCACGTTACGACCTAGCGAAAGCCCCGGCCTTTCTTACGCTCTGCTGCCCTTCGTCGCATGGCCTCGAGCGCGGACCCTCGTGCTCGCGCCTCCGACTCGGGTAGCTCGTGCTCCTGAAGCTGTCCTTTTCGGTGCTCGATCAGCCTGAGGACCGTGCGACGGTCCTGATCGTCCAGCCCACTTGGGAGAAGCACCTCCACGTCACCCATCGGCAGGCGAGCGAGGAATTCCAGGACGTCGTGCCCGTCGCCGATTCCGACTCCTAGGATCTCACGCGACTCCAGATGAGCCTTGAGGCGTTCGAGCAGCCTGATGTCGACGCGTGGCTCGTTCATGTGGGGATCGACTCCTCCTCCAGCGCCGTGCGCCAGCACCCCTCGAAGGACAAGTGTAACAACGCCTGTTCATCTTCGACCCAGGTGCCAAAGGGATCGAGCCGGCGCTTCCCCGCGGCGCCTGGACTCGGGGTGACTCACGAAGGGCTCTCTGCGGGCCAGGTGTCCGCCAAACGGTAGCCCTCGGGCCACGGGTCCTCCGGATCCAGCATGTGCTGGTGCGTCCCGGTGATCCACGCGCGCCCCGTGATCGATGGAACGACCGCCTGTTTCTCACCGACCCTGGCCTCGGCTTCGATCTGGCACTGGAACTCGGAACCGATGATCGAGCGCGCCAGGTATCGGTCGCCCATGCCCATTTCGCCCCGGGCGTGGAGCACGGCGATTCGCGCCGAGCAACCGGTGCCGGTCGGTGATCGGTCGATCTTGCCCGGCCGGATGGCCACCGCATTGCGCCCGCTGAGCACGTCTCCTTCCCGGATCAGCGGCTCCGCGAATTGGCAGAACGACACGTGGTCCCAATCCGGATTCTCAGGGTGGTGGAACCCGAGCTGCTCGTTCGCCGCAGCCGTGATCCTGACCCCGAGCTGTGCCAGCTCCCGGGCATTGTCGGGCGCAATCTCGAGCCCCGATGCCGAGGCATCGACGATCACGAAGCTATCGCCTCCGTAGGCGGTATCGACCGTCAGCGTGCCAAGCCCCGCAACCTCGAGCGGTGCAGCGAGCTTGTCCGCAAACGAGGCCACGTTGGTGATCGTCATGCGCTCGACCTTGCCATCCCTGCAGACAGCCCGCGCCTCGACGAGCCCGCCGGGAGCCTCGAGGACGAGATGCGTCTCGGGCTCTTCCATCGGGATGATGCCGGTCTCGAGCAGCACGTTCGCGACGCAGATCGAGTTCGATCCCGACATCGGCGGAGTGTCGACCGGCTCCATGATGATGAACCCCATCTGCGCCCGCGGATCGATGGGTGGCACGAGCAGGTTTACGTGGCGAAAGACGCCGCCACGCGGCTCGTTGAGGACGAAGTTGCGTAGAGTCTCATCGGATGCGATCGAGGCGCGCTGTTCCCAGAGCGTCCTCCCGGGGGGAGGCGCAACGCCGCCGACGATGACGTCGCCGACCTCGCCCTCGGCGTGGCAACTGACGACGTGAATGGTCTTCGAGCTACGCATCCGAGAGACTGGGCGAGAGAATGGTCAACGAGGCGTGCCGACCCTCGCGGCGACAAGAACACCGTAGGTGTGAAGGAAACAACCGATCAAGGCTCATCACTCCCAGGAACGCGCGACGCGGAGCCTCCTGAGGCGTCGGAGGTCCCCGTCCATGGCGGAGAATCGGCCGTTGCCGCGGATGACCCCGTCCCCCCTACGCCTCCCCTTCCGTGCGCTCGATCTTCACCCCCCGCTTGGCCAGCTCGGCCACGTAGTCGGCGGCGGGCACACACTCATCCGGGGTGTGGGCCCCGGGCGGAATACGTCCGTCGGCCTGCATGACCCCGGTGACCGCCAGCGAGTACCCGGTCGTGCGCATCATGGCCGTGATGCCGTTTTCTGCGTCGTATAGGTCCAGCAGCTCGTAGCGGACCTTCCTGGACCGGCCCCCCTTCCGCCCCACCACGTCGACCGACAGCGCCACCAGATCGGGGCTCCCGGGCTTCCGTAGCCGCGGCGAGACGATCTGGATGAACGCCTCACGCGGGGCCACGTCGCAGTCGCCCACCCTCACTGGCTGCATGTCCAGCAGGCCGAGCTCGCGGATGGCCATCATGAGCTCGGCGTGGCCCGGATAGCGGAGCGTCTTGTAGTCCATGTCACGGACCTTGCCCTTGTGCCGCAACGGCTGCGTCGAGATGCCCCCCGCGGTGAAGAACGCCTCGAGCTCCCCCACCGGCTCGGGGAAGGCGACGGTCTCGACGCCAGTGAGGGGGTCCTTCCACGCGGGCTCGTAGTCCCGGAGGACCAGGGCCGGGTTGGTCATGTAGTCGATGGCGCCGTGGAGCGAGTACACGATCTGGTAGTTCAGGGGCGGTTCCGGGTTCTGGGGCAGCCCCCCCACCCTGATCTTGACCGTGTCCACCTCGTCCAGCGCCTGGATCCCGGCCTCCGCCAGGATGTTCACCATCCCCGGAGCCAGGCCGCAGTCGGGGACGATGCTGATGCCCTTGCTCGCCGCCTCGGTCGTGCAGCTTTTCTGCTGCTCCACCAGCTCGGTGTTCCCGCCCAGGTCGCAGTAGTGACACCCGGCCATGAGCGCCATGCGGGTCACGGCCAGGTTCATGTAGTAGGGGAGGGCGCAGACGGTCGCGTCGACGCCCTCCATGACCCTGAGCACCTGGCGCTCGTCGGTCGCATCGACCCGCTCGAGGCGGATCCTTTCTCCGACGAACGGCCTCAGGAACGGTTTCGGGTCGTCGATGGCCAGGTCGGCCATGACGACGCTCGTGACCTCGGAGCGATGCGCGAGATCGAATGCGGCGGCGGAGCCCTGGGCCCCGCCGCCGAGAACCAGAATCTTCATGTGTGCGGTGCTGTCGGAGTTGCCAGAACGAGGCCTTCGGGGGCCGGGCGGCGGAAGTATGTCACGCCCCGCCTACCCAAGCAAATCGAGCTGTCCCAGGGAGCCATTCGCCGCCGCGCCGGCCCCTGAGCCGTTCTCCGCGCTGGTGTCCTCGACCGGCTTCGCAGCCTCGGTGGGCGGTCGAGCGGCGCCCCGTCGGTGGGCTCGAGTCACCTCCGTCACGCGCTGCCCGGGGCCTAGCCTGACGAGGCTCACTCCGCGGGTGCGACGGCCCTGCAACGGGATCTTCGAAGCATCCAGGCGGGTGATCTCGCCGCTGGACGAGGCGATCATGACGGTGTCCTCTTCGAGCACCTCCATGGCGGCGACCAGGGCCCCCGCCTCGCCACCGGACGGCAACGCCAGGGTGCCGAGTCCCCCTCGCTTCTGCAGCGGGAAGTCCGTCACGGGCCTGCGGATCAAGATCATTCCCACCACGCCGTCTCCGGCCCTGAGATCCATGCCCTTCACGCCCTGAGCCGTCCGTCCCATTACGGACACGTCGGTCTCGGGGAAGCGGATGGCCCGTCCCCTGCTGCTGAGGAGCATGACCTCGGCGGTGCCGTCCGACATGGCCACGTCCATGATCTCGTCGCCGGGCTTCAGGCCCGCGGCGATGATCCCTCCGGCCCTCGGGTTCGAGAACTCACGGAGGGCGGTACGCTTCATGACGCCGGCTTTCGAAAGGAACACCAGCAGCTTTTCATCGTCGAGGTCGTCGGCCGGCACCAACGCAACCACCCGGTCGCCCCGGTCCGCGCTGCAAAGCGCGTATATGGATTGCCCGCGGGACGCGCGGCTCCCCTCCGGCACGTCGAGTACCGGGAGGAAGTAGCAATGCCCGCCTTCGGTAAAGGCCAAGATCCAGCCCCGCGTCCTGGCCACGAAGATGCGCTCCAGGTAGTCCTCGTCGTACCGGTCCATCCCGGCCAGCGCCTTACCGCTGGTCACGCGCCGCCGGTAGAGGTGCATGGGGATGCGCTTCACGAAGCCCTCGTGGCTCACCGTGATGACGACGTCCTCGTCCGCCAGCGCCCGCTCCACGTGGACCTCTTCCTGTCCCTCCTCATCCAGGATCACCGTGCGGCGCTCGTCCCCATGACGCTCCACGACCTCGTCGAGCTCCTCCAGCAGAAGCGCGAGCTGCCGCTCCTCGCTTCCCAGCAGCGCCCGCAGCTCACGAATCCGCTTCTGCAGGGCTTGGAGCTTCTCCCTCAGCTCTTCGTGCTCCAACGCCGTGAGGCGGCTCAGGCGCATGTTCAAGATGGCGTCGGCCTGGATCTCCGAGAGATCCAGCTGCTCCTGGAGCCTGGACGACGCTTGAGCCCGGTCCCTCGACTCGCGGATGATGGAGATCACCAGGTCGATGTTGTCCAGGGCGGTGAGGAGCCCTTCTGTAACGTGGTAATCCGCCTCGGCCTTCTCGAGCTCGAAACGGGACCGCCGCTGGATGACCTCGATACGGTGATTCCGGTAGTGCTCGAGGATCTGCTTGAGGGTGAGCTCCCGGGGCTGACCGTGGTCCAGCGCCAGCAATATGGCTCCGAAGGTCGTCTGGAGATTCGAGCGCTTGTACAGGGCCTGCAGAATCGCGGCCGCGTTCGCCCCACGCTTCAGCTCTATGACGAGCCGCATCCCATCCCGGTCCGATTCGTCCCGAAGCTCCGTGATGTTCTCCAGGCGCCCTTTCCGGACGAGAACGGCGATCCGCTCGATGAGCTTGGCCTTGGACACGGCGTAGGGCAGCTCCGTGACCACGAGCTGCTCCTTCCCTCCCCTCAGCGCCTCCTTCACCACGCGGCCTCGCATGATCACCCGTCCCCGTCCGCTCTCGTACATCGACCGGATGCCGTCGCGGCCGACGATGAACCCCCCCGTCGGGAAGTCGGGGCCGGGAATGTGCGCCATGAGGTCGTCCAGGGAGCACTCGGGGTTTTCCACCAGGACCCTCACGCCCCGAGCGATCTCTACCAGATTGTGGGGCGGGACGTTGGTGCTCATACCCACGGCGATCCCGGCGCTACCGTTCACCAGCAGGTTGGGAATACGGGACGGCAGGACGGCCGGCTCCTGAAGGCGTCCGTCGAAGTTCGCCAGCCAGTCGACGGTGTCCTTCTCGATTTCGGCCAGAAGCTCCATGGCCACCTGCGCCAATCGGGCTTCGGTGTACCGGTACGCGGCAGCGGCATCGCCGTCGATGGATCCAAAGTTTCCCTGCCCGTCCACCAGGGGGTAGCGGAGGGCGAAGTCCTGGACCATTCGCACCAGGGCGTCGTAGACCGCCGAGTCGCCGTGGGGGTGGAACTTGCCCAGCACCTCACCCACCACGGTCGCGCTCTTCTTGTAGGGCCGAGTCGGAAGCAGTCCCAGCTCGTGCATTGCGAAGAGGATGCGCCGGTGAACCGGCTTGAGACCGTCGCGCACGTCCGGTAGCGCGCGCTGCACGATGACGCTCATCGAGTAATCCAGGAAGGACTCCTGGATCTCGTCCTCGATGAACCGCCTTACGATCCGTTCCCGCGTCTGAGCCATAGCGGCCGGGCCTCCCTCACGCTGAGCCTTCTGCGATCCTCCGGGTTCGGCGTATCTTCGGACGAAGGCGGAGCCCGTGCAAGCGCGGCCCGCACGCACGGTACGGATCGCCCGTCAGTATCGGGCTGGCACTACCATGGATGTCAGGGGTGGAGGCGACGGGGGGAGTCAGTCGGTAGGCAATCCAGGAGGGAGAAGGGCGCCAGCGGGCGCGCTGGGGCGCCCCTGGTTCGGTGCCGGCCGGGTCAGCTCGGCTCCAGGCCCTCTTTGGCCAAGAGCTCCAGAATCCGGCCCTTCAACTCCTCCGGAGGACCCTCGGTTGGCTCGGTCTTCCGGACGACGTCCAGGAAGGTCCGCTCGAACGTCAGATACGGATAACATCGAGAACAGACCTCGAAGTGGGCCTTCACCCGCTCCTGCCACGAGTCGTCGAGCTCCTCGTCAAGGTACTCGTACAGCCGCTCCAACGCGTCCAGGCAGGAGATCATCCCCCAATCCCCATCCGACCCGTTGGAGCCCGCCGCCCCCTTTCCGAAGAGCCTCTTGATCCACTTCATGGTGCGTTCCGATTTGCGCGGGTGTAGCGCGGGCCCGACCGGCCTCAGCGCTCCTCGATATATCCCTCGGAGACAGCGTAGTCATACAGCTGCTTCTGCAGCTGTCTCCTTCCCCTGAAGAGTCGGCTTTTCACCGTCCCCACGGGAACGTCCATCATCTCTGCCACTTCGTTGTAGCTGAAGCCTTCCAGGTCCGAGAGGACCACGGCCATCCTGTATTCCTCGGGGAGCTGGTCTATGGCCTCGAGGATCTTCGCGTCCACGATGGAGTTGAAGAAGCTCCCTTCCGGGTCCTTGCCCTCGGCGCTGCTCCAGAGAGGGTTCACGGCCGGAACGGAGCCCGAGTCCTTCGGCACGTTTTCCGAGATGATCTCGTCGTGCCGCTGAGTCCGCTCGCGCTGTCGCAGAAAGACGTTGCGGCAAATGGTGAATAGCCAGCTCTTGGCCCGAGTTCCCGGCGTGTACTGATCCCACGCTCGAAAGGCCCGGAAGAAGGTGTCCTGCACCAGATCTTCGGCCCGATCCCGAGACCCGGAGAGGCGCAGCGCGAACCGGTAGACCGCGTCCATGTGAGGAAGCGCCTCCTCCTCGAAGCTCGCGATCTGCTCGTTCTGTTCCCCGGTCTCCGCCACGTCGGTCTCCTCGGGTGCGTACCCAGCACTCGGCTTGGCTAAACCCGTGACGTCGGTACCGGGTTCCGCCGCCGATCGACGGCGACTGCGTGGATTCGGGCGGTAGGCCGGTTCCGGCCGTCAGGACGGCGGCGACGCGATGGGCCGACGTGAGTCAGTCGGGAAAGACGAACTCTCGGGCCACTTCCGGCGTGGCCGGTCCCCCGGTGACCAGCTCGATCAGCGCCTCCATCTCATCGGCTGCATCCTGAAGGCGGGCCGACACGGAGTAGGCGTGGGCGAACTCGAAGTAGGCGGACACGGCGCCCTCGTCCGCCGGGTGGGTGGCGGCCACGGCCGCCTGCATGTCGCTCCGGAGGCAGACCACGATGGCCTCGATGGCCATGTGTACCGAACGGAGCTCTTGTAGCGTGTTGACGGTGAGGTCCCCCACCAACCGTGGGAGCAGTGCAGCAACTGTGGCGTGAGCCTGCGGGGGCGCGGCCACGGTGTGATGTTCCTCGTCCCCGTGGTCCAGGAGCACACGCGCGCCGTGCCGCAACGCGCTCAACTCCTCGTAGTTGCAACGGAGGATCATAATCCCCCCTCCTACCGGACCCCACACAGAGACGGCGGAGCGCCGCCTCCCTATCTATACCTACTAATCAGTCGCAGAGATTGTTTCTGCAAGGGCGATGCCGCTCGGGCCCCCGAGTCACGCCTGGGCTCCCGCGGGCCCGGCCGTGGAGACCGTCAGCGGAATGGACACGTGATGCTCCCCGTCTACCCGCACCTCGAACGTGTACTGCCCGGCACGTGGAAAGACGAGGCCGTCCAGGTTGATGATGTGCGGAACCCGGATCATTCCCCCGGCGGCCATCGGTCCCGGATCGAGCTGCATCTCCCCGTTCAGCCGCACGATCTCGCTCCCGTCAGGTGAGAGGAGTCGGATCTCGGCCCGGTGCCCTCCGGCCTCCTGGAGTCCCGCCGCGAAGCGCAGGATCAGGGTCACCCGTCCGTGCTTGACGGGGAAGCCCCGGGCGGCCAACCGATCGAACACGCCCAGGATGTTGAGTTTTCCCGCCGCGTCGACGGTCGCCGCGTCCGCCAGGAGCGCCAGATCGATTTCCATGGTGGTCTCCCCTCAGCCCTGGCCGTCGGTGACGCCAGGTCCCAGCAGCCGTTCCCCCAGGAACAGACCGCCGATGATGTCGATCCCGGCATGGGCCAGCATGGCGGGCCACAGGCTGCCGGTGACCAGGAACGAGGCGCCGAGGGCGAACCCCAGGACGTAGCTGCGTACGACGCCTACTCCCCCCTGGTACACGTGCACGAGGCCAAAGGGTACGCACGTCACGGCCAAGGCCAGGAGATCCGACCCCACCAGCCGCGCTACCGTGGGAACGGCGTATCCTCGAAACGCCAGCTCCTCACCGACGCCGGCGCAGAGCGAGAGGAACAGGAACACGCTCTTCTCGCCCGCGGTCCGGGGGAGCAGCTCGCGTAGCACGGGGCTCTCGCGGATTCCAAGGGCCCGGCCGCCCCAGTGGAAGAGGAACAGGATCGCCAATGCCACGCCCAACAGACCCACGGACCACAGCGCCAGCGTGGGTCCGGCCACGCTCCCCAGACCGATGGCCTCAACCCCCAGGGCGCGGACACCCAGCCATAGCGCAAGGGCCCCCAGGACGAGGATGGACCCCGCGGATCCGACGTAGGCCGGGATTCGGGCGACCGCCACCGATTCGAGGAGCGGGAGCTGTGCGAAGGAGAGCGCCGGAAGCGCCACGCAGAGGAACATGAGGTAGACGGAGTCCAGAAACCCGAGCGGGGTCAGGAAGAACGCGGCGACGGACAGAACGACCGACGCGGTTACGCCGGTTCGCGCGATCGTCCGGGCTCGGTGCGGGCCTGGCGCGGGAGGGGTGACGTCCTCAGCAGATCGCGGGCGCCCGGCCGGTGGAAGGGGTACGAAGCTCGGGTCTTGGTGGCCGGACAAGAGGTACGATCAGCGCCGCGCGACGCCGGTCGTGTCGGCGGTCGCCGATGCCGAGTCCGCCACCACGGGCGCCCGTTCCGGCCTCAGGCCCGGTGGCTGATCCTGGAAGGTCTCCTGGAACCACGCGATGTACTCCGCCTGCTCTTCCGGACGCTCTTCACGCCAGCGGGCGTGGGCCTCCGGGAACTCCTCCCGCCGAGCCGTGAGGATGAACGCGTCCAGGTAGCCGCTCTCCGTCGCGTAGATGAGCTCCTCTAGAGGCAGGTGGGGCGCGGCGTCGAATGTGGTGCGGCCGTACAGCCAGACGTCCGAGACCCGGGAGAGGATGGCACGCTCCAGCTCGAAGCCCTCCAGCTCCTGCGCGCCCGGTAGCCACTCGTCCAGGCGACCCATCTTCTTCATCAGGTGAAGGTGCGCGTAGATCATGTAGGGCGTGCGAGCGTCGGCGGAGCGACCCTGGACGCTGACCTTGGCCGTGTCCGCCACCAGCTCGAGCTCTTCCCACGGGTAGACGATGTCCGCCTGGTAGATCGTCATGATCATGAACGTGGGATCTTCCTGGATGTTGGCCATCTCCGCCCTGACCCACTCGTCGACGAGGGCCATCCGCTCGGGTGCGGCCGTCAGTCGCGCACCCGAGTAGATCACGATGGTCCTGGGCGAGGGCGAAGACGTCTGGGTCGCGCAGGCCGAGAGACCCAGCACCACGAGCGCGCCCGCGGCGACCAGACCGCGACGCATCCTGCCGTACCAAACGCTCGCTTGCATTCCCGTGAGCTCTCCGCTGGATACCATTGAAATCGGCTCGTCACCTCGAAGCGGCCGCGCTAGGCGTCGCGCCACGAAGATCGAATCCTCTTGACACTCGCGGCGCCGAGACCGGAATTGAACATGCCGACGCCAATCCATCCAGGGATACTCGGAGACCACGCATTGTGATCCCCGGAAGCACCGACGACCCCAGGGAGTTCCACCCTCCCCGCACCCTCACCCCAGAACAGCTGGGCGATGACATCGCCAGGCTGGTCTGGGAGAGCTTCTCCGACTTCATCACCGAGGGCAACGCCGAGACGCTCCTGGGTGAGATGGGGGTGAACGCCGAAGACGGCCTCCCCACCGAGCACGCCGCAGAGGAAATGTTGATCTTCTTCCTGTGGGCGCATACGCGTGGGGTGCAGCAGGCCTTTCTGAGCCGCACGCCCGACGATCTGATCCGCGAGGGTCTGGATCATCTGCACGCGGCGGTCTTCGAGGACATGGTGTCCCACGGAACACCCGCGGCCCAGCTGCCCATCTTCGAGCAGCGGGTCAGTGCCCGCTACAGCGAGTACTACCACGCCGCGGAGTCGTCGGACCTGGCGGTAGGCACCGCCGTCATCCGACACCTCACCCGAAAGCCGGCGCAGCCGGACGTGCTGGCGCGCGCGCTGGCCGACCAGGCGATCTCGGTGGCCAATCCGTTGAGGGACTTCCTGGAGGACGTGGACCTGGTCCAGGCCTGAGGGCCGGAATCGTGCAGCTCGTCGCCAGAAGGCTCCTCAGCCGGCCGGAGGCGTGACCGCGTCGGAGGGTTCGATCCACTTCATGAACTCGAAAGGGCTCCGGCAACGCTTGCACCAGTAGGTCGACACGGATAGCTGGGACCCGAACGCATTCATGAGCTCCGTGTCGTTCCCGTCGCAGAAGGGGCACTGCGGCGATTCGGGCAGGCGACCCCTCGGCACGGGCGCCGACGATCCGGACATCCCGCTACTCCACGAGAAGGGTGCGATTCAGGTCTCCCCGCGCCCGCGCCACGCTCTCCTCGTCGGGGGCACCCTCGCCGCGGCCCCTGGCGGGGTCCCACCCTGACCGATCTGCTTGGAGGGATCCGACGTCGATGCGCACCAGCTCCAGGAGGGGACCCGCGGCGACCTCGAACCGGGCTCTGATGTCGGCGGAAGGCTCCATGATCCCTTCTGACGACAGCAGCCGTGCCGCGTCGTCCTCCGGCGCCAGCCAGGCCAGCGTTCTGGGCAGGTAGGCGTCACACGCGGCCCGCAGGCGCTCCTGCGCCTGATCCGACCCATCCGCGAGTCGACGGAACCACGCCGCGCCCAGATCGGCGTGGAACTCCTCCTCGGCCAGCATCTTGGGCACGCGGGTACCCGCCGGCTCGAATGTCCCCTGCGCGAACGACCCGAGGGCAGCCGAGATCGCACCGTCCACCACGACGATGCCGGCAACCACCGCCGCCCAATCGGGGAACGGCTGGTCCAGGGCGTCCACGGACCCGTATGCGTCCGCCGGGCGATCGTGCTCGACGGCCGTGGGATCCACGTCGAAGTCCTTGAGCATGGCGTAGAGCAGCCGGGCATGCCCCCACTCGTCCTGGCTCATGGAGGACGCGGCGATGCCGGTTTCGATGGAGGGAGCTCCCAGAAGCCAATCCGAGTAGCGGATCCCCATCAGGCGCTTGCTGTCGGCCAGGGACTGGATGGCTCGCTGGAGCCCCTGGCGGGTCTCAGGCGAAAGATCTGCGACGTTCACGCTGGTCGCGGCGCTCATGGCTGGACTCCTCGCGCATGGCGGGCCCACGGCCCGTCGTCCCGGTTCACTCCGATGATCGCCTTCCGCGGCACCACGCACATCTCGAACCACTTCTCTTCGTCGTAGGTCTTCCACGCGTACACGCGAGCCAGCTCGTCATCCAGCGCGTCGACGTATCCGATGTGCCTGAGTGCCTCGCCCCGGTTCTTCCGTGCGAAGACGTCGTAGATCTGCTCGTTCATTCGATGCGTTTCCTTTGCCACGGAAAGCCGGACGCGGTGACTGGCTAGACGCCGACGCCGAGCTCCCGGAGCCTCTCGCGGCCCTCTGGCGTGATGCGCTTGTTCGTCCACGGCGGGTCCCAGACCTCGAGGATCTCGACCCGACGCAGCCACGACTCCTGGAGAAGGCGGTCGGTGATGTCTTCCCTGATGAACTCCATGCACGGACACGCCGTGGCGGTGAACGTGATGGTCACCGTCGCGACCTGGTCCCTGACCTCGACGGCGTAGACGAGGCCGAGGTCCACCAACGAAATGGGGATCTCGGGATCCAGGACTTCGCGCAGGCACGCCCACGTGGCGGCCGCGGGATCCGGGGGAGACCCCGCCAGGGGGTCCGACCACTTGTCGCGGCCGCCGCTGACGTGGGACCGGACGTCGGCAGGGATCCCCTCGCCGGGCCGGACCCGCAGCGTCGGCAGCTCCATCGTCCCCCTCACGAGTTCAGCCACCCCTCCACCTGGCCCCGGGATCTGCGCACCGATTCCACGTAGATCTCATTCATGGGACCCCGCTTCTTCCAGCGTTCGAAGACCTGGTCCCAGGTGATCTCCCCCTCGTCGAACAGCCAGCGCTTCTCTTCCTGGTCGTATTGGCAGGGGAAGGGGTAGTCCAGCACGTAGGATCGCGAGGCATCGTCGTAGTGGGCCGGCACGTCCACGCCGATGGACTCGCACAGGGGAACGGCGGTCGACAACCAGGTCTGGCGGAGCTGGTCGTTCGTCTTGCCCTTGAGCTTGAAGTCCAGCTGGCCGCTGTGTCTCTTGAGCTCGTCGGGTAGCCCGAACCACTCCACGGTCATGGGGAACATCCAGTCGACGGCCCGCTGCAGCGTGGCCTTCCGCTCGCCGCCGGCCTTGGCCAGCCGCCGCATCCAGACCTCGCCATGGCGCAGGTGGAAGGTCTCCTCCATGCCCACCTTCACCAGCGCTCGCTTCAGCGGGCCGTAGGACGTGTGCTCGTGCACGTCGCTCAGGAGCGTGATACCGGCGCGATCGAAGAAGCCGGTTCCCACCACGAGCTCCGCCCAGTTGTCCAGGGGCTGATCGAAGCCATACGGATGCTTGAACTTATGAGGCTCGCGCTCATAGACGAGCTTCTCCTTGGACTCGCCCAGATCCTCCAGGAGCCGGTACGCGATATTGGCGTGGGCCAGCTCGTCCTGAATGATGGCGTGAGCGCTGACCTGGGTGTTCGCTGAAGGCGCGTAGCGGGCAGCCATCCAGTACGACGGAGCGCTCATGAGCTCCGTGTCCGCCTGGACGGTCAGCTGCACGACCAGCGCCTTCCGGTACCCCTCCGACATCTCTTCGGGGGATTCGACGATATAGCCGTCCTGGACCTTTACCTTCAGCTCGTCATCGGTGAACGGACGCATCGCTTGCGTGACCTCCGGTCGGTCAGCGAGACGGCGACGGATCGAGGACTCCGCGACCGTCTCGGAAGAACGGGTGGCCCGGCCGGGGGACCGGCGGGCGGCGGCGTGTTCGTTCGAACGATCGTTCGAACGCCGCGACGGACAATGGTAACGCTTTTCAGGATGGCGTTAAAGTCCGAGGGACGCCCGGATCAAGGGACTGATGCGCTCCGGTGTCCATGGCGGATCGAAGGTCAGCTGCACGTCCGCCTCGTCGACCCCCTCGACGCCGAGGATTGCCGCCCGGGCGTCGTCCACGATCTGGCCCGCGTGAAGTCAGGGAGATCGTTGCAGTGACGCTTTGATCCTCGACCTCGATGTCGTAGACCAGTCCGAGGACCACGAGATCCAGTCCCAGCTCCGGGTCCTTCACGGTCTTCAGCGCGTTGCGAACGTCTTTCTCGGTCACGGCCATATTCCCTCATTCCCGGCCCCGACCGGCCCCGGACAGGAGTGGGTCGGAGCGCGTAGTGATCTACTAGTGCTTTCTCAGAAAGAGCACGGTCGTCTCGACCGGCTCTTCGCCCCGGGCCTTTCGAATGGCCTTGTGGACCATCGACACGACCTCTCCGGCCGGCTTCCCATGGAGCGAAGCCACGAGGTCCGCCGCGCCCCGGAAGAGGCCGGCCGACGCACCGGTGAGGATCACGACCTCGTCGCCG
>JBDHLD010000111.1:0-10381 GCA_039586035.1 Gemmatimonadota bacterium
TCGAGCCAGTGACCGAGAGTCGACGGCATGGGCCTTGGAGCCGGTGGAAGTCTCATCACCAACATGGTATCGTCCGATCGTGATGCTGCAGGGAGCGGAGGGCCGAAAGCCCTCCCACTCACCTAGCGGAGACGCGGTGGAATCTCCCTCACGCTGCCAAGAGATCGGTCCGGGGGGGATTCGACGGGGAGCCCTGCCATGAGTCCGGGACTACGACTGTTCGTCATTGCGGCCGGCTTGATCATCACGGCCTACGGCCTCTACGCCCTGTACTCGGGGTCGGTGATCAGCACCTGGTGGCAGCTGGCGCACCGACCCAGCGTGATCTACTGGATCACGGTCGCCGCTCTGCTCCTGGTTGGTGTTGCCAACGTCGTCTTCGGGCTACGTCGATGATCACCACGATGCCTCCGCGTGCGCTCATGTCGATCCTCCCGCTCCTCTGACCAAGCGGTTCCTTGCCCGGCCGGGGACCAGCGTCCACCTTGGGAGGCGCGTACCGGTAGCTACCCTCCCTCGGTTCCATGCATCTCTCCCGACCGTTCGAAGACCGTGTAGACGCCATCAAGGAGTTCCCGGACGAAGACGGGGCGCGCCTGCTTGTATTGCGCTGTCCTCCGGACCTCAACCGGCTCCTGCGCAAGGTGCTCGTGAACATCGACCGGGACGCCACGTTCCCTCACATGTTCCTGTACATCGAGACACCCTTCGAGTCGTACACCCAGTCATTCGTCGCTCTGGCCGAGGAGATCGACAGGGCGGTGGCGCCGTGGCGGGACGACCTCGAGGAGCTGGGCGTTCGCGCGCCGGTCTTGCTGTACGATCGACGTTGGCTCGAGCAGGCCGAGCCCGGTGAATTGGCCCAACGACTCGCGAGCTACATGGGCGAGCTCGGCACAGCCCTGTCGCCGAGTGGCGGGCGCATCTGCCCAGTCCTCGAGACCACAACCATCAGTCACCCCGATGCGTTCGTATGGTGGATCGAGGCCCTCACGGTCTTCACGCCCGGTGACGGCACGCGATATGTCGTCATCGACGAATCGGACGGCATGAGGTTTTCCCCGCTTCTTGAACGCTTGGATAGTGCACGGTATGTGGACTTCCAGGTCCCGCCGGAAGAGCTGGAGAACGCCGTCGACAAGGCCCTGGCCGATCCCGAGCTGGATCGGGCGGAGAGGCGTAGGTATCTGGTCCTGGCCGGGAGCATGGCTGCATCCGGCGGGAAGGCGGAAGAAGCAGTGGCCCACCTGACGATGGCCGAGCAGATGTGTGCCGAAGACGGCAAGCTCGAGGAACGGGCAGCTGCGCTCTACAACCTGGGGAACAGCTTCCTGCAGCAGTCGCGCCTGGAGGAAGCCCAGAAGGCCTACGAGGACGGCGCAGAGATCTGCCTGAATCTGGAGAACGACAACCTCTTGGCCATGATACTCACGAATCTCGGGGTGACGCTGCACCGCCAGGAGCTGCGTGAGGACGCTCAGGAAGTGTTCAAGGCCGCCCGCTCGCTGTTCGTCGCGCTCACGTTCAAGCCCGGTGAAGCTCACGTCCTCGATTGCATGGCCCGAGCGTACCTCGAAGACGGTATGACCGATCCCGCTGAGGATTGCTGGACACAGGCTCTCGAGATCTACGAGGGGATCAGCGCCGAGCACCTATACGAAGTCCGTACGTCGGGTGCGGACGATATTCGGGAGAAGCTCGCCTCCATCGGTGCTTCGCCGCCAGCCTCGACGGACGCCTGAGTCGGAGGGCGAGCATCCGCAATGGCGACCACAGACAAGATCGGCAGCCTCGTCGTCCGCGGAACGGCCCGCGCGGGCCGAATCGAGAACCAGAACCGGCGGCGAACGGCCCAGAACCCCGCGGCCCGCGAAGAGAGCGGGTTCGATGTCTGGACCTACACGGCGGACGGTGCGTCATCGTGGGACCCCACATCCGGTGACGCCGGGGAGGGGCTCTTCGAGGCGTTTCATTCGGACCTACCCACCGCGACCAGGGATCAGTTCTGGGACTCCGTGGGCAACCAGCGATCGTCCATCGTCCGGAGCTTCGAGCTCCTTACGGGAACCGGAGCCGAGCCGGGCCCCGGCGAACAGGACCCTGAGGGTTTCCTCGGCAACGTCGGTGCCACCTTCGAGATGCTGACCAGCGTCGAGCAGCTCATCTCCGCTCCCCTGTCGCTGATCCCGTTTCCGGCGTTTCCAGCCATCCGGGTCCTCGACATGGACGTGGGCCTGCCCCACGCCCACAACCACCCGCCCAACCTCGTACCGCCGGCACCACCGGTTCCCCTGCCGAGCACGGGCCCGATCATTCCCATCCCCTTTCTGTCCGGCGCCAACAAGACCCTGATCAATGGCATGCCGGCTGGGCGCTGCGGCGACATGGGACTCGCGATCTGGTGCGGTGGGTACTTCCCCATGTACGAGGTGTTCCTCGGCTCCTCCAGCGTCTGGATCGAGGGGGCCCGAGCCGGGCGTTTGCTGGTCGACATCACGAAGCACTGCATCTTCACCAGTCCAAAGCCGCAGGATCCCCCCATGGGCCCCATGACCGGGCTCACCATCATGTCGAGCCCGAACGTCCTGGTCGGTGGCGTCCCCATGCCGTCGCTCTTGAGCTTCGCCATCGGGCTGGCCGTTCGGGGGCTGATGCAGGGCCTGGGCCGAGGCGTGCGGGCGCTCCGGGCCATGCGCTCCGCGGCGGACGACTTGGGGGAAGCGGCCGGCCGGGCCGCCGACGACGTCGCCGAAGCGGGGGCGAGGTCGGCGGACGATCTCGCCGAGGCCGGAGCCCGATCAGCGGATGACGTAGCGGACGCAGCGGCACGCTCCGCGGACGACCTGGCGGACGACGTGTTCGAGGCGGGAGACACGTTGATCACGGAGCTCGACGAAGCGCGGCGATTCGTGGACGAGCTCGAATCGTCGGGGGCGATTCGCATCGGGGGGGATGACGCATTCCAGCGCGCGGTGCGCGAAGATCTGGAGCGGGTCGTCGGCACCCCTACGGGTCGACGGGTCTTCGGGGATATCCAAGCCAATCACTCCACTCGCGGCCACCGCGTCGACATCGAGCCACTGGACCCTCGTAACCCGGACCACGCCAGAATCGGACCCCACATGGATCCGGCCAACGGCAACGCCAGCCGAGCTGCCGATGGAACGCCGGGAAGCGGATCCGATTCGACGATTCGGTACAACGCAGGGGAGCGCGAGTACATGCCTCACGATGATGGGTACTTCGAGCCCGACGAGCTCCTGCTGCACGAGGGCCTGCACGCGCGAAACGCTGGCCGGGGCGAGGTGAACAGTCATTACTACGATCCGTCGAACCCGGCTGCCGACCAGAATGGGTGGGTGCAGAGACCGTCCCCTGAGCCGGATGTCGCGCCGAATCCCGAGGAGCTCGACGCGGTCCGAACCGAGAGCGCGTATCGCCGAGAACGGGGATACCCAGAACGCCCCCACTACGGCTCCAGTGGTCGGCCCGGGGAGCATGTCACCCAGGAAATGCCCGCGTTCGGAGAGGCAGATACGATGGAGATGCCGGCCTCGGAGGCGCCGACCCAGGAGATTCCTGCCTCCGAGGCGCCCACCGAGGAGATCCCTATCCACGACGCGCCCACCGAGGAGATTCCTATCCACGATGCGCCCACCGAAGAGATCCCCATCCAGGATGCGCCCACCGAAGAGATCCCCGCCCAGGATGCGCCCACCCAGGAGATCCCCGCTTCCGAGGCACCCACCGAAGAGATGCCCGCTTCCGAGGCGCCCACCCAGGAGATGCCCGCGGCCGACACCGATGATACCATCCCGGGAATCTGAGCCCGTGCGACCGTGTGGGGGCCGGGCGGCTAGAACCCCAGCTCAACGGAGGAGAACGAGGTGAGTAACCAGGGGGTCGTGCTGACGGCCGTCGCACCGGTACTCGAGGGGACGCGGATGCGCATTCAGTACCGCATCTACAACCGAATGACGGAACCGGTCTTCGCGTTCGTCCGAACGATGACCCGTCAGGGAGCAGACCGCGACCCGTACGTTGTGCTTCGGTTCGACCCGGACCGTCTATCGGTCAGCTACCGGAAGCCGTCTACGCCGCCCGGACTCCTACTCATGAGGGAGTTGCTACCGTTTTCCACCAGAATCCGACCGGGGGCGGTGTTCCAGGACGTCGTCGAGCTCGGCGTTCCCGTCGAGGAGCTCCGGCCCTTCCGCAACCCGCCCTATCCTCCGGATCCTCGAGTCGTGTACGTGACTCGAGTGGACTTCGAGACGCAGTGGATTCGGCAGTCGGAGACCTACCACTCTCGGCCGTTTGGTAAGGATCCGAGCCTGTTCTCGGCCAACGGGCCGCTGAACGACATCGACGTCGCGTTGGAAGTACCGGAGGGCCTGCCCGTGCTTTGGAGAGGCGAAGTCCCGGGCCTCGCTCCTCCCACCTAACCATAGCGTCCGGATCGTCTTCCAAGCTTCGAGTACTTGAGGCTGCGATACGGCCCCGCCGCCTCAGTTGATCTTCACCAGCGTTCCGAAAACCGTGACTCCGGACGCGTCGATCTTCACGAAGTTCCCTCCAACCCCCAGCGTGACTTCGGTCGCCCCGGTCAGCGAGATCTTCTGGCCGTCCAGTGAGATGTTGGCTGACGCCGTCTGATTGATGTTCTTGCCGTCCAGGGTGACGTCGGCAGGAGACTTGACGGTGTTGCCGGCCTTGCCCTCCGATAGGACCGAGCCGCCGCTGGACGCGAGCGTAAGATCACCGCCGGTCACGCCTACCGTCATGTCGCCCTTCGACTCGATCGTGTACGTGCCGTCCACTTTGGCGCCCTTGTTGGACTTCACGTACTCGTCAGCCGTCCCCTTCCCCACATTGACGCTGTAGTTGCCGTCGGTGACCGTGATCGTCGCGTCCTTCTTGATGGTCTCCGTGAGCTTACCGCCCACGGTTACGGAACGGTCGTTGGTGACGCCCGTGGACTGATCGTGACCGACTGACGTCGTCATGTCGTGCTGCGCCGTAACCGTAAGCATCTCCTCGCCCGCGGTGTCGCGCATGGTGATCTGGTTGGCGCCGCCACCCCCCGGCGAGCTTCGTGACTTCATCCCCATCTCGATGCCGGCGCCGGGCAGCTCCAGTGGCGGCATCTCGTTCGCGTTGTAGACGCTGCCGACGATAAGCGGCCGATCCGGATCGCCCTCCAGGAAATCGACGATCACCTCGTTGTCGATCCGGGGAATGGAGACGGACCCATAGCCACCGCCGGCCCAGGGCGTGCCCACGCGGATCCAGCATGAGCTGTTTTCGTCGCGAGCCCCGAGTCGGTCCCAGTAGAACTGCACCTTCACGCGACCGTACGAATCCGTGTAGATCTCTTCTCCTGGCGGACCGACGACGATGGCGGTCTGTGACCCGTGGACCGTCGGCTTACGGTGCAGAGGCTGCGGCCGATACGGTACGTCGTGCGGCAGGGCCATGAAGCTGTTGTGGTAATCGCCTGCCGTCCCACCACCGGAGCGGTAGTCACCCGCGCTGCCCGAGTGGGATACCTGGGCCAGCGTGTACGTCAGATTGAGCTCGGACGAATAGTGGTCTTCCAGCTCGAATCGATACCCACTCGTGAAGGCACGGCAGTTCCCCTCCCCGTACACGATGTGCCGGCCTGCTTCGAGTGCCTCCAAGGCCAGTCGCGCATAGCGCTCGCCCTCCTCGAGCCGAGTGTATCTTCGTGGATGGTAGTCGTAGATCTCCTGGCCCCCTGGTCCGGTGATCGTGGAGAGCAGGTTCATGGTCGGCTGCTCGAAGTCATAGTCCTGGAGCGTCACCGTGCCGATATGCACCGATGTCTCGCTCCTCAGTGCGGTGACGACGTCCTCCTGGGGAACTGGGTCGGACCGCCACGAAGCGGTTGGCTTGTGCTGTAGCTCTTCGATCGACGAGTTGCTGTCGGCCAGGACGAGGACGTGCCCGTTCTCCGAGTGCTCGAAGAAGTAGAAGATCCCCTCTTCCTCCATGAGCCGGCTGACGAAGTTGAGGTGCGACTCACGGTATTGGACGCAGTACGTTCGCCGGGGGTAGTTCCGCGTGCATCGGATGTCGAAATCGGAGAATCCCAGGCCCGTGAAGACCTCCTCGACGATGTCGAGCACCGACTTCTCCTGGAAGATCTTGCAGTCCCTGGACAGGTTCAGGAACCAGAGCCAGGGCACGATCTCGGCCTCGTAGGCAGTCAGGTCCTCTTCTTGGTCACCCTGGACGAAGCGATTGATGAGGCCGTGGATGTGACGGGTCTCACCGTTCTCCAGCTCGATCGACAGGTAGGCCGGAGTCCTGAGGAGATCCTCGGCGGATACGGAGTCGTCCTCTGAGAGGAGTCGCAGTCGGAACGAGAAAGGCGTCGAGATGCCCTCCACGCCCGTGAAGGAGTGGAGCAGCAGCTCGTCCTCCTCCAAAACCGTGTCGACCCTCATGGACCGACCCTCTTGGGTGTAGTGGCCGGCCCCGTCCCTACCCTCTGCCTCGGAGGCCTCTTCCTCTTGGGCAGCGGTGGAGCGCCTGGCGGCCCGACGCGAAGTGGCGGCGCGAATGGCCGGCGCGGCGGCCTGCGCCAGCTGGGACATGAGGCCGACCGCCGGCGGAAGATCCGGGACGAGCTCCAGAGCGCGGCTGGCGAGACTCTCCGCCGCGGCCAGGTCCGACGGATTGCCCCACTCCTGGAATCGGCTCGCGTGGGCCGTGGCCGCCTCGGTGATGAGCGCAGCGTCCGTCGGCTGGATGGGCACGGCCTGGGCGAACTCCCTGATGGCCCCGTCCACGTCGCCCTGCTGCATCATGGCATTCGCCAGCTCGCGATGGGCCTGAGCCATCTGCTGGACCTGCGCTACGTCGCTCTCCGAGAGCCCGTGCTCCCGTGCAGCCGCCAGCATGTCGTCTTCACCCGGCCAATCCCCAGCCTCGCGCATGGCGTGCATGCTCTCGACGTATTCGCGGATCTTCGCTTCTTCGGCGCTCATCTTGCCTCGGCTCTGTTTAGGGGTCCGTGGCGGGATTTGGTGCGGATCGCGTTCGGCCATCGGGAATTCATCCGATCCCCACACGGCCGACAACCGATCCGCAACTCGTGACGCGGGATCTCCGACAGCGCGCACTCGGCCGCGATGGTGGCGACCGCGGCCACAGCAGCGGTCATCGAGAATAGTGGTGCTCGAGCGCGAGCGTGCAACCTGCTTGGAAAGCCCGACGGATGTCCCGTCTCCTACGACCGGCACCCGGCACGAGGCCCCCGGCTGGTCAACAGCGAGTGGCCCGCGCTATGATGGGTCGACCGTCTGGTCGTCCACGAGCAGGCGGCCCCGTCGAGCGCTGCTCGACGGACCCAGCGGAGGCCTCGCGACCCGATTCTCGTCCTCCAACCCGGACCTCCCCCATGGACCCCATCTCCAACGCGGTCGACGGGCTTCAGACCGAGGTACGTGAGTTCCTGAGCGACGACGCGGCCCGAGTCCTGCGACTGATCGTCGATCCGGAACACGGATCGTTGGTCGGCAAGGCACTGAGGGCCGAAGAGTGGGGCCTCGAGAACCGATCGCCCTTTCTGATTCTCGAAACGCCCTACGACAATGACGTCGACGCGTTCGCGGCCATGAGCCGAACTCTTCGTGAGCACTACGCGATCCTTCGCGAGGGCATCGCTGAAGAAGGCGTTGACCTGGAGGAGCTGGTGTTGGAGCTCCCGCCGGACATGGAGCCCGTAGCGGCGTTCACAACACACGTGCATCGCTGGATCGCGCTGACGGAAGCCGTGCTCGATCCGCCGTTGGTCTGCTGGGTGCCGACGAGCTTCGGTGAGGCCCGAAGCTGGGCAGATGCCGCCATCAGGATGGTACGGGCCCTCTGGGATACCGAGGTGAGGTTCGCCCTCCGGGATGAGGGCGAGGGGCAGCTCGAGAGCTCGCTCGGTGCGGCGAGCCAGACCCGCACGGCGGCCTTCGAGCTGGATCAGGAAGAGACGATGCAGCACTTTGCTGCCCTGCTCGGTCCCCCTTCAGCGGGTCGTGGCCCCGGCGCCTTACCCGGCGCGGCGGCCCCGGATGTGGCTCCGCCTCCGCGTCCCATTCCCGGGCCCACCCAGGAGCAAATCCAGGAGACCCGCGAGAAGGCGGGACTACCGCCCATGCCGGACGTGGATCAGGCGGAGGCACTCAGGCGTCTGGTCCTCGAGGCCGCGACCGCTGCTGGCAACAGCGACCCGGTCGCTCTGGAGAAGCAGGCCGAAGCGTGCGAGCTGTGCCGCGAGCTAGAGCTACGGCTCGAGGAGGTCCTGTTGACCATGATACTCGCCAGCTATCTGCTGCAGTTCGGCCGGGAGGATGATGCCCTCGGTACGTACCAACGGGCGGAGGCCCTCTCCGGCGATTGGCAGCTCTACCCTCAGCTGGCTCAGACGCGTCTGGCGCTCGGGTACCTCCACCTCAAGAACAAGCGCCTCCCCGAGGCCATCGATGTCTACGAGCAGGCCGCGGCGGCGGCCGCGATCGGTGAGGTCAACCTGCTCTTCTTCGAATCGCTTCGGCTGGCTGGCACGTGCCATGTCAATCAAGGCACGGAGGGAGAAGCGGTCTACAGCTGGATCGGCGCGGTGAAGGGTGCAACGCGCTTCTCGGAGGCCGAGATCCGGAACTGCCGCTTCGGGGAGGTAGCAGCCTCGCTCCTCGACCTTCTGAATCGGAGAGGTCTGCACGACCAGGCTCGGTCGACCGCGGCGCTGATCGAGGAGATCTCGATGACCGTCCAGTCATAAGGCGAGAGCGATGCTTGCCGCGAAATGGTTCGACATGGTCATGGGCGTGGATATTCACGTCGTCATGGTGCCGGCTCCGCCATCCCCCGCGCCGATCCCCACACCGCTCCCGCACCCGTTCGTCGGATTGATCTACGACCCAGGGGGCCTCGTCGTAGGAACCGCCATCGGCGCCGGCATCGCGGCGGCCATGGGGGGGCCCATCCCGGGCCCGGTCCTCATCAACAACCTGCCCAACGCCAATACGGGTACCGAGGGCACCAACAAGATGACCATGCCCCACATCCCGACGCCTCCGGGCGTCGCGTGGGCACCCATCCCGTCGGCCCCCAAGCCCCCGGTTCCGGGCAAGCCACCCGATCCGCCCACCCCGAGCCCGGCACCTTCGAACGACACGATCCTCATCACGGGCAGCAAGACCGTGCATATCGGGGGCTCGAACCAGGTGCGTCTGGGCGACCTGTCCATGGACTGCGCCGAGCCCGTGAGACTTCCGACCGCCGCAGTGTTGGCTGTGCCCATGGGCCCGCCGGTGATCGTGGGAGGGCCACCAGCGCTCGACCTGCTGTCGGCGGTCCTGGGAGCCATCCGGACCAAGTGGATGACGGGCGTGTTGCGCCGCCTGACGGGAGCCGCGGACGGCAGCTGGCGAAGCCGCCTCATCTGCATGCTGACGGGTCATCCGGTCGACGTCGTGAGCGGCATGGTGATCACCGACGCTACGGACTTCGAGCTTCCGGGCCCGATCCCCTTCACGTTCGAACGCACCTATTACAGCAAGGCATCGGCTTGGAAGGGCGCTCTGGGACACGGGTGGCGGCACACCTATGACGAGAGCGTCCTCATCGCTCGCGACCGCATTGTTCACGTGGCAGGTGACGGTCGAGAGCTCTACTTCGACCTCGTGGAGCCCGGTGGGGCGACGAGAAACGAGTCCGAGAAGCTGGACCTGGTCCGTTCGGCCCACGAGATCCGGATCCAAAAGGACAACTTGCTCACACACGTCTTCGCGCCCGTCGGGCGTGCCGACGGCAGCTGGCCTCTCGTGGCGATCGAAGATCCTCGCGGGAACCGCATCAGTTTCCGCTACGACGAGCGGGGAAACCTGTCGGGGGCCACCGACTCGGCGGGGCGCCAGAACGACGAGGCCGGCCGCATCACCACCATCAAGCTGCCCCGGCCGGACGACCGATCCCGTCAATTCGACGCGGTTCGGTTCGCCTACGACGAAGCCGGTGACCTGGTCGAGGCCTACGACGCTCTCGGTCACCCATTCCGCTACGCGTACAAGCACCACCTGCTGGTACAGGAAACGATGCGGAACGGCCTCAGCTTCTACTGGGCCTACGACGGCATCACGCCCGACGCGAAGTGCGTCCGCACCTGGGGCGACGGGGGCATCTTCGACCACGTCCTCACCTACGACACCGCCAGCAACATCACCATCAAGGAGGACTCCTACGGATCGTGCACCCTCTACTACGCCAACGATGCGGGGCTGGTCGACAAGATCGTCGACTCGCTGGGGCGGGAGCGCACGTTCCAATACGACGACTCGCTCAGAACCGTCGAGGAGGTGGA
>JBDHLD010000112.1:0-11792 GCA_039586035.1 Gemmatimonadota bacterium
TCGACCAGCCTCGGAGGCGTGCCACCAGCGAGCGCGATGAGCTCGCCCTGGCGGTAGAGGATCTGCTCACCGGTGAGGCCGGGGCCAGCCAGGAGCACGATAAACGCCAGTTCCGGGTCCTCGACCGCCACCATCGGTGCGATCAAGCCGCCCTCGCTGTGCCCGACGATTCCCACGAGGTCTCTTGCCACCTCCGGTCGCCGCCGAAGGTAGGACACCGCCGCGCCGGCGTCGTCCGCGAAGTCACGGGACGTCGCCGATGCGAAGTCGCCGCCGGACGCCCCAACCCCCCGATCGTCGTAGCGCAGGACGGCGATGCCGCTCCTCGTGAGGTGGTCGGCCAGGACCAGGAAGGGCCGATGCCCGAACACGGTTTCGTCGCGATCCTGCGGTCCGGAGCCCGAGACGAGCACCACCCCGGGAACCGGCCCCTCGGCCCGAGGCAGCGTCAGGGTGCCGGCCAGCTCCGCCCCCGTGGTGCCGTGGCCGAAGCTGACCTCCAGGGCGTCATATGGCAGGGGCTCGGTGGGCTCCTGCGGCCGCTCCGGGGCGGGCAGCGCGTCGGTCCGGTCCAACACGAGCGGAAGCTGGTTGGGCCCCTGGGACCAGGTCCCGTCGATTCGCTGGCCGTCGTCCGAGAGCTGGCCCTCGTACCTGCCGCCCGCCGATGGCACCGTCAGCGAAACGGTCCGGCCGGCCAGGCGCACATCGGCAACGGTGATGCCGGTGGCACTCTGATCCAGGCTGTCCATCGTGCCGGTGACCGACCCGTCTTCCGAAGCGAAGTGGAAGGCGATCCGCAGCTCGGTGCCCCCAGCCTGGAGGGTGCCGAGCCAGTCACCGACCAGATCAGCCGACTGCTGGGCTCCCAGAGGTGCCGCAAGGGCGGTGAGGGCGGTGATCGCCGCCGCCTTGCCGCCGACGTGCTTGAGCGTTGGCATGGGAGGTCTCCGTGCGCGGTGCGCCGTCTCCCGGGGTCGACGCACGTGAGGGGAAGCGCCCGACGCGGACGCGCTTCCCCCCTACGGACGATCCTCGCGTTTTCTTCAGATTGGTCGGTTGTGCCACCGCTTCAACGCGCTTCCAGGGTGATGGTCCCGTCCCCGGTACGGGCCTCCAACATCGGGCCGCCGCCGTTGAGGCTCCCCGTCACACGGTCGTCGCGAATTCTCCCCTGGAGGCGGAAGGCTCCGTCAACGTCCAGGTCCTCACCGTCAAGATCCAGTTCGGCCGCCAGCGTCGCGGGCGCTCGAATGGTGACGTCGCCGTCTCCCGTTCGCAGTCTGACGGCAGCGGGATCGTCGAGCTCGACCCATACGTCACCGTCACCGCTGGAGGCCTGGAGGGAGCCCCCCGAAAGCGTCAGCTCGACGTCACCGTCGCCGGTCCGCACGGAGGTCTCGGCGTCCTCGAGCAGCCCCACCCTGATATCGCCGTCGGACGTCTCGATCTCGACGCGCTCGCCGGACAGCCGGCCCGCCGTCACGTCTCCGTCGGACGACCGCAGTGAGACAGGCCCCACGAAGTCGGCTACCTGGATGTCCCCGTCGCCCGTCCGGACGTCCAGAGCGGATCCCTCGGGCGCCGCGATGGCGATGGTGACGCTCGCCCACCGTCCCGATTGCCACCAATCTCGCCCCATCTGCGGATCGGTCGCGCGCACGCGAAGGGTGTTGCCCATGGCGGTCGCTTCGAATCGCATGGCCTCGAAGAGCTCACGTCCGTCGTCGCCGTCCCTCCCGTTCACCACGACCCTCACCTCGACACCCGCCCCGCGGTGACTCGCGACGCTCACGTCCGCGTCGGCGACGTCGACCTCCAGGACGGCGTTGGCCCCGACGTCGAATGACTGGGCGAAGAGCTCCGCGCCGTCCTGGGCGTGAGCCGACGGCGGAGCCGTCAGAATCAGGGAGGCCGCAAGGGCCGCGACCGGGAGGATTGTCGTCTTCATGGCTGTGCGCTCGTTCTCGAGGCGTCGGCATCGGTCCGTGGAGTTTGACAGAGGCGGGAGCCGGCGGGTTGGAAGGCGCGGCATGCCCGCATCCCTCTGCCGCGCCGTGGAGGGCCTCGGGTGCGGCGTTCCAGGATCCCGTCCGAGGGGACTCAGATGATTCGCCCATTTCGCACTACCGCCATCCCCCTGACGGTGCTGGCTCTCGTCGGTTGCCAGAACGGCCCGGGAGTCCCGGACAGGGCCTTCGGGCCCGGGCAGGCTGAGGTCATGCCACCGGGTGCGGAGTACGAGGGTGCCGCCTTCGCCTTCGACACCATCGCGCCGGGCATCTATCACGCCCGGGGCACCGGCAACCTGGTCGCCGGGTCCAACGGCACGGTCATCGTCAATGACGAGGACGTGCTGTTGGTGGATTCCCACATGACGCCGGCCGCGGCGTGGGCGCTCGTACGGGAGATCCGCGAGCTCACCGACAAGCCCGTCCGCTACGTGGTGAACACGCACTTCCACTTCGATCACGCCGGCGGCAATCAGATCTTCCCCGACGAGGTGGAGATCATCGGGCACCCGTACACCCGCAAGATGATGGAGGCCGGCTACGCCTTCGGTGGCCGCTCCTACCAGACGTTCGTGGGCACGCTGCCAGAACGGATTCGCGGCATGCGGGCGGCGCTGGACACCATCACCGACTCCGAAGCACGGGCGGAGGCCGAGCGGCAGCTGAGGATCCAGGAGCAGTGGCAGGCCGCGGACGCCGCGACCGTCGCGACCCCTCCGAATCTCACCATCACGCATCAGATGACGCTGTTCCGTGGAGGCCGGGAGATCCGGATCCTGTTCCTCGGGCGGGGTCACACCGGAGGCGACGTCGTCGTCTACCTTCCCGCCGATCGCCTGGTGATCACAGGAGACCTGATCACGGGCGGGATCCCATACCTGGGCGACGGCTACGCGATGGAGTGGGCCGAGACGCTCCTGGCGCTGAAGGCCCTGGACTTCGAGACGATCGTTCCTGGTCACGGACCGGCGTTCCAGGACCGGGACCGCGTGGACCAGCTCTCCGCGTACCTCGGAGACCTCTGGCGGCAGGTCGAGGCGCTGCACGGCTTGGGCGTGTCCATGGAAGAGGCGGTGAGTCGCGTGGACATGAGCGCACACGCCGAGGCGTACCCCGACCCCCAGGCGGGCGTCAGCGCGGTGGCCGTGCGGCGCATCTACGAGCTCCTGAATGGGACCGAGGAGGGTCATGAGATCGGGGGCGGCGGGCCTTGAGGCCGGGACACCGCGGGCCTTGTCCGGCGGTTGGTGAGGCTCGATCCCCTACCGGCGAGGAACGCTTTGGGCAGGGGCGCGCCGCGCGCCGGAGGCGTTGTTCTGACCTGGTAGAGAGACGAGTGAAGGGTCGGCACGGCCCCGTTCACTGCATCGTGTGGACACTCGGTCTGTTGCTCGCCCCTCTGCCCGCGACGGCCCAGACCCCGGCCGAGATCGAGGCGCTCGTCTCCAATCTGCAGTGGCGCTCCGTTGGACCTGCGGACATGGGTGGGAGGACCGTGGACATCGCGGCGTTGCCCGGCGACCCGTCCACGGTATACATGGCCACGGCCTCCGGCGGACTCTGGAAGACGACCGACCGGGGGACGACCTGGTCCTCGATCTTCGAGTCGGGCGGTACGCTGTCCCTCGGGGCCGTGGCGCTGGCGCCCTCCGACCCGAACGTCTTGTACCTGGGCACCGGTGAGAACAACCCCCGGAACAGCACGTCCATCGGCGACGGCGTCTACCGTTCCACCGATGCGGGGCGCTCCTGGATCCACGCGGGCCTGGATCGCACGGAGAGAGTGGGGCGGATCCGCGTGCACCCCACCGATCCCGAGCGGGTGTACGTGGCGGCCCTCGGGCACGCCTGGGGAGACAACCCGGAACGGGGCGTGTACCGCTCGACCGACGGGGGCGCCACCTGGGAGCGGGTCCTCTACGTAGATCCGAGCACCGGCGCCGCGGACGTGGCCCTTCACCCCACCAATCCACGCATCCTCTACGCCGCCATGTGGGACTACCGGCGGCAGCCGTGGACCTTCCGCAGCGGCGGGCCGGGATCGGGGCTGTACCGTTCGAAGGACGGCGGTGACACCTGGGAGCGGCTGAATGACGGCATGGGCGGGCGGGGCCTCCCGGCCGGAGAGCTGGGGCGCATCGGTTTGGCCGTGAGCGCGGACGACCCCGATCGCGTCTTCGCCATGATCGAGTCGGAAGAAGACGGGGTGCTCTGGCGGTCCGATGACGGGGGCGACGCCTGGCGCGTCGTGACCGACACCGCGGACATCAACACGCGGCCGTTCTACTACACGGACGTGCGGGCGGACCCCTCCAACGCCAATCGCCTTTTCGCCCTGAGCAGCGGTCTGTGGCGCTCGGTGGACGCCGGCGCCACGTGGGAACGGATCGCGCGGAACATCCACGGTGACCACCAGGCGCTCTGGATCGATCCCGGGGACTCCGACCGGATCATCAACGGCAACGACGGTGGCTTCCACTTCTCGTTCGACGGGGGAGACACCTGGGACTTCGTGAACACGGTGCCCCTCTCCCAATTCTACCAGATCGGCGCCGACATGCGGGAGCCGTACAACGTGTGCGGCGGCCTCCAGGACAACGACGTGTGGTGCGGGCCCAGCGCGACCTGGGACGTGACGGGATCACTGAACGGCTACTGGTACGAGATCATGGGTCCGGGCGACGGGATGTACGTGCAGATCGACCCCACGGATCCCAACGTCATCTACACGAACCGGCAGGGCGGGAACATCTTTCGCGTGGACCTGCGGACGCGGGAAGCCCGCTCCATCGACCCGTACCCGGTGCCGCTGAGCGGATCCGCGGCCGCGGACCATCCGTACCGCTTCAACTGGAACGCACCGGTCCACCTCTCCCCCCACGACCCCGAGACGGTCTACTACGGGGGCAACGTCCTCTTCCGTACACGGGATGGCGGCCAGACCTGGGAAGAGATCAGTCCCGATCTGAGCACCGGCGACGGCACCAAGCTGGGTCCTTCGGGAGGCATCTCCTCGGACAACACCGGCGCCGAGTTCCACGCCACCATCTACACGATCGCGGAATCACCGGTCGAGGCCGGAGTCATCTGGGTAGGCACCGACGACGGCCACGTTCAGATCACCCGGGACGGCGGCCTGACCTGGACCGAGGTATCCGACCTGATTCCGGCGCTGCCCGCTGGTGCGTGGGTGTCCCGGATCGAGGCGTCGCGGAGCGTGCCCGGCCGGGCCTACGCCGCCTTCGACCGGCACCGTGAAGACGACATGGCGCCGTACGTCTACCGCACCGACGACTACGGCCGGAGTTGGACCGACGTCACTGGCAACCTTCCCTCCCCGGGCTACGTGCACGTGGTCCGCGAGGATCCCAGAAATCCCGATCTGATCTACGTGGGGACGGAGCTCGGCATCTGGGGATCGTGGAGCGGCGGCGGCGATTGGGCGTCCCTACGGCTTCAGCTTCCCCGGGTTGCCGTGCGGGACATCCTGGTCCATCCGCGGGACAACGACCTGATCATCGGCACGCACGGCCGCGGGATCTGGATCCTGGACGACGTGACCGCTCTCCAGGCGCTGATCGAGTCCACGGCCCGACCGCTCCACGTTTTCCAGCCTCGGCCCGCTACTCGGTACGAGCCATGGGCTCGCCGATTCCGCTTCGACATCGGCTCCCGTGTGTTCGTGGGAGACAATCCACCGTACGGCGCCATCCTGACGTATGCGGTGGGACAGAGCGTCGTCAGTGGTGGGACCGCAGTCGATGACGACGAGGGTCCGAAGGCACGGATCGTCATTCTGAACGCCGCGGGCGACACGATATCGGAGCTGGAGGGAGGGGGGGAGAACGGCCTGCAGCGGTCGGCGTGGAATCTCCGGTACGACACGCTCCCGGTGCCGGATGGCCCGGGCGGCAAAGAGGCCTTCCGCTTCGCGTTGACGCCGCCCCGAGTCCAACCGGGCGCGTACACCGCCCGGGTCGAGCTGGGGGAGCACCGGTCGGAGGCCCCGCTCACCGTCCGCATCGACCCCCGCACGGACGCTTCGGCTACGGATCTGGCGGCCCAGCACGACGCGCTGCGGAGGCTGTACCGTCTGGGCGCCGACATGATCGCCGCCGTCAGGAGCATCGACGTCCTCGACCACCAGCTCGAGAGCTGGATCGAGCGGATGGCGGCGGCGGAGGCCCATGGCGAGATCGCCGATTCCGCCAGCGCCGTTGCCACCCGGCTGTCGGACGTCCGTGCCGCTCTGGCTCGGGCGCCCGGAGGCAGCAGCTACCAATCCGGCGCACCGCTGCTGGAGCGCGTGTCCGCCCTGATGAACGCCATCGGTCGCGCCACCCATCGCCCCACGGCGGCGCAGGAGACGTGGATCGCACGTCACGCCGAGGCATTCGCCCGATTCCAGGGGCGGTTCGATCGGGAGATTCGGGCCAGCGTCGCTGATCTGAACCAGAGGATGGAGGCAGCGGGACTCGGACCGGTCGGGGACCGCCGCTAGCTGGACCCACGCAGTCCGGCCGTCACGCTGCGCGAGACGCGGCGACTCTCGAGGAGTGCCCGGCCTGCCTACTCCACCGTCGGAAGCGTGGGCGCCCGATCTCCTCTGACGTAGCGGACCACGTCCCAGGCGTCGATGACCACCGAAACGCCGTTCACCGCGACGGTGGCCAACATCCAGGCCTGGAACGGCGTGATCCCGTCGGACAGGTCCAGGCGGGAGATCAGCCAAGGCACGAGCACGACCCAGAGCGTGTGTCCGAGTCCCGTGATGCGGGTGAATCCGAACACGTGGAAGAGCGCCATCATGCCCATGGCGCTGACCACGAAGACGCCCAGCACGACCCTCGCCTCGACATGGCTCAACAGCGCCAGGGGTAGGAAGGCGTTGAGCATCATCATCACTGCGACCCACGAGAAGATGGGCTTCGACCCGTGCCACATCGTCTTCATGAACCGGATCATCAGAGCCATGGTTCACCTGGTCTCCGGTGGGCACACACGCCCCCGTTACTTTTTACAGAATCGGCGAGGCACCCGGGTTGTGCCCAGCCCGCCGAGCTCAGGGTATCTTGACGGAACTCGCACCGACCGTCCTTTTGGCGTCGCGCACCCCTCCAACCGAGGACTCACTGGGAGCCCGATGAAGCTCGACACGATTGTCGCAGGCGTGGACTTCGGCCAGCCGTCCCACGCCGGCCTGGAATGGGCCGCGCGTCACCTGGCCCCCGAGGCCGAATTCGTCCTCGTGCACGCGATGCAGCTGCCGGCGCCCCCCAGCTTCCTGGGGGAGAGCACGCCGCAGATGATCATCGCCGACCAGCTGCAGCAGGCAATTCTCGACGATGCGGAGGCGGTGCGAAAGACACTCCCCGACGTCAGGATTCGCACCGAGGTGCCCCTGGGTCGGGCGGCTGCCGAGATCGCCGAGGTCAGTCGCCGCGAGGGCGCGGACCTGGTGTTGGTCGGTCCCCATCGGGAGCGCTCCGGGATTCAAGGCCTGTTCGCCAGCACTGCAGAACGCGTCTTGTCCATGTGCGGAGTGCCGGTTCTGCTGTACGCCGGAGCGCCCCAGGGGCGACCGATGCAGATCCTCGCCGCCGTGGACGACTCTCCGTCGCGGGAGTGGGTGTTCGGGTGGGCCCGCTTCCTGGCCGAGCGGTTCGGGGCGAGCGTCACGGCCCTTCATTGCCTCGACCGCCGGCTCTTCCGGCCGCCGGGCAGCCGCGCCGAGGAAGACGAGATGGACGTGCGTGAGGTCGCCGTGCTCGCGGAGGCGCGGGACTGGCTCGTCGCGGAGCTGGACCGATTGGGGATTCCCACCGGCCCGGACAGCGCGCGGGTAGAGGTGGGGTCACCCGCTTCCGTCGTGACCGAGCTGAGCGCCAACGGCTTCGACCTGGTGGTCATCGGGAGCCGGGGTCACAACGTGGCGGAGCGCGTGTTCATGGGGAGCGTCGCGAGCAAGGTCATTCGGGATGCAGCCGTGCCCACGCTGCTGGTTCCCGGACCCGCGACCTAGGCGGGCCCCGCCGTTCGCTGACGGCGGAACAACCGCGAGCCGTTGCGCCGCCTGGCGGCTCGTGAGGCGCTCCTACCGAAGCCGAATGAGGTCGTCCGTGGCGAAGATGGCGCCCACTTCGATCGACGGGGACAGACGCGCGTAGACCTCGATGGGCACCCCGATGTCGGCCAGGTAGAGCTCGCCCACGTGGTCGGCGGCCCTGGGCTCCCCAAGCCCGGCCTTCGGGAGCGCCAGCGTCATGGTGGCTGCGGCCAGTACGGTGGGTCTCGACGGCTTCCCGGTGGTGGCGTCCAGCCCCGACGGCACGTCCAGGGAGATCACCGGAGGGGACACGCGATTCATCCATTGGATCATCGCTTCGGCGGGGCCCTGGGGCGCATCCCGAAGGCTGTAGCCGATCACGCCGTCGAGCACGAGGTCCGGCACCCGCAGCCGTGGTCCCTCACCCCAGGGCGCGATGGGGACGTCGAGGCGCTCGAGCACGTCGAGCTGACGTCGTGGTACGCCCGCGTAGCCGGCCGGGTCGGCCGTCGTGACGACGCGGACGCGGGCGCCCCAGCCGTGGAGCCGTCGGGCGGCGACCATCGCACCCCCTCCGTTTCCACCGGTCCCAGCGAGCACCGTCACGCGAGCACCTCGCGGATCCCCCCGGAGAAAGCGCTGCCGGGCGAGATGGGCGAGCTGACGGCCGGCGTGCTCCATCATCTGAGGCAGCTCGATCCCGAGGTCCTCTACCATGGCCCGGTCCACTTCGCGCATCTGCTCCGTGGTCACCGCGGGAATGGGGCTTCCGTGGACGTCGTGCCAGGTTCGATTCGGCATCGGGTGTTCGTGCTGCGAGCGCTGGCTCTCGCCCCGCTATGGAGATCCCGGGGGCAACCCGTACCGGAGCAGCACGGTAGTCGTCCCCTCCGGCCTGACCGACAGGACGTAGAGGCGGTCGTACTCGTCCGCTTCTCGGATGGGTTCGCCCGGGTCGCCGCCCAGCCGCTCCACAAGGGCGGGGGTCGTATTGCTATGGCCCGAGACCAGATACCGGCCCGGCTCCGAGCGGATGCGCTCCGCCAGTTCGTCCAGCGCCCGGGGATCGTAGATCTCCACCTCGAGCCCGAGTCGTTCGGCCAGCGGGGCCGCTGTGTCGCGGGTTCGTTCGTAGTCGCTGCTGAGGATGCGTGTGATTCCCGCGTCGACCAACGTCCGCTCCAGCAGCCGAGCGCGCTCGGCCCCCGCTTCGGTGAGCGGCGGGTCCGCAGTGTCGTCCAGCTTTTCGGCATGCCGCACCAGGTACACGACCGTCGTGGTTGACTGCGCGGCGGCGCCGGCCGCCCAGGACCCCAGGGCGATCAGGGCCAGCAGGAGTGCCAGGCGGTACGTCGATCGAAGGATGTCCATGGCGCATTGAATGCAGAAGAGGTGGAAGCGGCCGAACCGTCGCACTGCAAGCATACGGGATCGCGCTCGAGCCTGCGAGGGAGCGCACCTCCGCGGCGGCGCTCCCCAAGGCCACAAGCCTTTACCCCGCAGGCGCATCGGGTTTACCTTTCGCCTCCTCGAGACTGTACGAGTGAGGATCGCCGGCGGGCCTTCGTGGCGCTGTCGGAGGAAAGTCCGAGCTCCGCAGGGCAGGGTGCCGGGTAACGCCCGGGCGTCGGTGAGCGGAAACGCGACCCGATGACGGAAAGTGCCACAGAAAGCACACCGCCGATGGCTCCGGCGACGGAGCACAGGCAAGGGTGAAAGGGTGCGGTAAGAGCGCACCGGGCCGCTGGTAACAGAGGTCGCACGGCAAACCCCACCTGGAGCAAGGCCAAATAGGGGACGAGGAGCTGCCCGCTCCGCCTGAGTCCCGGGTAGGCTGCTGGAGGCCGGCAGCGATGCCGGTCCTAGAGAAATGATCCTCCCGCCGCTCGCGGCGGACAGAACTCGGCTTATTCCGTGCAGTTCTCGTGGTCCGGGTCCCCGACCCGGCACGCGCCCGTAGCTCAGCTGGATAGAGCGTCGCCCTCCGGAGGCGAAGGTCACAGGTTCGAATCCTGTCGGGCGTATTCGAGAGCCCTCGGCCAAGTGGTCGGGGGCTCTCGTCGGTTGTGGGCTCTCGAATACGCCCGCCGGCCGGGGTGTACTTCAGCAGGTCGCGACGCGACCTGCGGGGTTCGAGCCGAGCGGCCGAGTTGGTGGTACGGCGCGGAGCGCCGACCGAGAGCGCCGACCCGCGAGACGAGCGAGGATGGCCCGAAGGGCCACCGCAGCTCAATCCTGTCGTCGTCGGATGCGAGTGAGCCTGACGGCCGAGCTCGCTCCTCAGCAGGTCGCGACGCGACCTGCGGGGTTCGAGCCGAGCGGCCGAAGTGGCGACCGGCGCGAAGCGCCGACCGGGTTGCCGACCCGCGAGACGAGCGAGGATGGCCCAAAGGGCCACCGCAGCTCAATCCTGTCTCTTCCTACGCCGGTGAGTCACTGTACCGGCCGACACATCCCTGAGCCGGTCGAGGAGAGTGAGATGGCAGCGTTCAGTGTCGGCGATCGCGTCCGCTTGACGGTGCTCCCCCCCTGGGTGCCCCAGCTACCGCTCTCGAGCCAGGGAGTCTTTCGGCACTGCGTAGGGAAGGCCTTTCGGATCGTGGAGATCGACGAGCACGGGCATCTGGTGCTCGACGTAAGCCGGGAAGTGGACGCTTTCGCCGGTGGAACGCACCACGACATCCGGGTCGAGCCCGATTTCGTCGAGCGCGTGCCGCGAGTCGACCCCAGCGGCTGAGGCGGGGCTGTGCAGTGCCCCGTTCACGGGAGCGCAGGGCTCACGGGTCGGGCCCGTCCAGGACGCGCCTGGCCAGCCGGTTGCCCGGGTGGTCGCCCAGCACTTCCTCCGCGATGGTGCGGGCGTCTTCCGCACGCCCCGCCCGGGCCAACGCGAGCGCCAGCAGGCTCGGGGCCCGGGGCTGCGGATTGAGTCGGGCGGCCGCCGCCAAGGGCACGACCGCGTCTTTCGGACGCCCCAGCTCCAGGAAGCACTCGCCCAGCAGCTCCAGCGTCTTGAAGTGCGGGGCTGCCTCGACGCTGGCCGTGAATCGCTGGATCGCCTGCTCCCAGGCGCCTGCATCCATGAACCGGCGCCCTTCCCGGTACAGGCGCTCCGAGCTGCTCAGGTCGTACATTCGAGCTCCTGGAAGATGCGGGAGCGGGCCCCGGGGAACCGATCGAGGCCGGTTCGGACACACAAGAGTAGGACTGCGCGATTCCAACAGAGCCTCTGCGGCGGCGGAGCGAAAGGCGGCTGCCGAGACGGCGGTCGATCCAGCGAGGAGACGACACATGGGCCACGAGCATCGAGCCACCTACCCGGACGATTCGTCGGCAGAGCGCGCGATCGAAGAGCTCGTGGCGAGCGGTATTCCCCGCAAGGCGATTCAGAAGGTCCCACAGGATGTCGAGGCCATCGTCGGGCCACCGGTCTCCAACCTCACCGGGGCCCATCGCCGGGCCATCGGGTTCGGTGTGGCCGGGGCGGTCCTGGGTGGGATCGTGGCGGTGCTGGTGGCGAACGGCGTCATCGCGGAGCCCGTGCTGAGCCTGCTCGGGACCGACCCCGTGATGGCCGCGCTCAAGGGCCTCGTGGGAGGCGGCGCGATCGGTGTGCTGTTCGGCTACATCCTGGGCATGGGAGAGTGGGAGGACGTCGGCGAGCCGAGCCCGGAGGCGACCGATCTGACCGGGGTAGAGCTACGCGTTGCCGCCGGTGAAGGGGACGACGTGCG
>JBDHLD010000273.1:0-2427 GCA_039586035.1 Gemmatimonadota bacterium
GAACGAGACCACAACTACTCGGACGCGGCGCGGCGCACCAAGGAAGAGGAGGTTCAGCGAGCTCTCGAGGCCCTCGAGCCCGACGTCGTCTGGGACCTGGGAGCGAACACCGGGCTCTTCTCTCGCCTCGCCGCGCGAGCAGGGGCTCGCGTCGTCTCTATGGACGCAGACCACGGTGCGGTGGAGCTGAACTACCGGGCAATGAAGGAGGCGGGCGAGCCCCGGATCCTACCGCTGCTCGTGGATCTCGCTTCTCCCACGCCGGCCTCCGGCTGGGCGAACGAGGAGAGGGACTCGCTCGGGCAACGCGGACCGGCCGATCTGCTTCTGGCGCTGGCCTTGATTCACCATCTCGGCATCACCCACAACGTCCCGCTCGCCCGGATCCTGGAGTGGCTCAGCGGCCTGGGTCGGCACGTCCTGGTGGAGTTCGTGCCGAAGTCGGACCCTCAGGCCCAGAGGCTTCTGTTGAGCCGCGAAGACATCTTCCGCGACTTCACGCAGGAGAGCTTCGAGGCGAGTGCCCGGGAGTACTTCGCGATCGAATGGCGACGTCCGGTGGCGGACACGGGCCGTACCCTGTACCTGATGCGCTCGCTGAACGGGGCCAGGTCCGGGTGGTCGAGCACCGGCGCCGCTGAGGCGAGCGCGCCTCGGGTCGATACGGTGTCCGGCACGTAGCGCGGCCTCGCACGGGAATGGAGGTAGGTCGAGACACGCCCGGGTCCGCAGATCGCGGGACGAAGCTCGCGCTCCTCTATCCGTCGATGCTGGCCATGGCTCCGACGCTGGCCTTGATGGCGGAGAATGCCACCCACTTTCGCTTCTCGGAGATGCTGCCGGGACTGGTCGCGGTCAGCCTGACCCCCGTCGTCTTCTGGCCCATCGCCTGGTCGCTCTACCGAGAACGCTCCCGAGCCATCCTGACCACAGCGGTCTTTTCCCTGGTCTTCGTGACGTTCGGCAGCGTGCACCGGGCGCTGCCGCTTCCCGCGGCCGTGATCGTCGTGCTGGCCGTAGTCCTGTGCGCGGCCGTGGCGCTGGGCCTCCGTCGGTACCAGCGGGTGCCTTCACGCCTCGAGAAGGGACTGGTGGCGTTCAGCGCGTTCATGGTCGCCGTGCCGACGCTCTCCCTCGCGCTCGCCACCCTTTCCCCGCCCGCCCGCGTCCTTCCTCCCGCACCGCAGGTGCCGGCGCAGGGCACTCGGGACTCTTGGCCCGACGTCTACTACATCGTGCTCGATGGCTTCGGCGCCGCGGCCACCCTGGAGCGGGTCTACGACCTGGACGGCGCTCCCTTCCTGAGATCCCTCGAGGATTTGGGCTTCTTCATCGGCGAGGGGAGCGCGGCCAACTACAGCCAGACCCAGCTTTCCGTCGCCGCCACCCTCAATCTGAGCTACGTGGACGAGCTGATCGCCGACATGGACCCGGAGTCGTCCGATCACCGTCCCCTCTGGCGCCTGATCCAGCGCAACGCCCTGGTGACGACCCTCGGAGGCGCCGGCTACCGATTCTTCGCGTTCGAGAGCGGGTACGGCCCAACGTCGATCCGCTCGGCCGAGCACTACCTGCGGCCACCGCTTCACCTGGGGATCTTCTCGACGGCGGTGGCGCAGATGACCCTGCTGCCCCTGGTCCTTCCGGACATCCCCTTGCTCGACTTCGTGGAAGCCCATCGCACTCGCATTCTCTACACGCTCGACGAGCTCCCGCGCGTTGCCGAGGAGAGGGGCCCCAAGTTCGTCTATGCGCACGTCCTCTCACCCCACCCGCCCTTCGTCTTCGACGCGAGCGGCGCCCCGAGTCGTGAGGACGTTCCGTACAGCGTCCTGGACGGCAGTCACTTCCTCGGGTCACCGGAGGAATACCGGCGAGGCTACGTGGAGCAGGTGAGGTTCGTCTCGGACCGGGTCGTCGATCTGGTCGCGGAGATCCTGCGCAGATCCGAGCGACCCCCCGTGATCGTGATCCCGGGGGACCACGGTCCGGGCTTGAACCTGGATCAGGAGAGCCGTGAGAATACGGACCTCGACGAGCGCCTCCTGATCCTCAATGCCCTGTACCTACCGGACGGCGGTGACGAGGGCCTCGGCCCGGATCTGAGCCCGGTAAACACGTTCCGGCACGTGCTCAACCACTACCTCGGGGCCGAGTACACGCTCCTGCCCCACAGGAGCTACTACTCCACCTTCTCCCGGCCCTACGACTTCCAGGACGTGACGGGGCTCGTTCAGGCGGCGACGCCCTAGCCTGCGGGCGAGGCCCGAAGCCGCCGACAGCACGAAACCGCTGCCTCACGTTCTGGGGTGGGCCATCCTGAGCGCGACGTACCGGCGGAGGTACTTGGCGGCCGGCTGGACGAGGGGCGGCGGCCCGCCGGGCAGTCGCCGCCGCAACGCCCGAGTCGCGCGCCTGGCGAGGGAA
>JBDHLD010000274.1:0-3720 GCA_039586035.1 Gemmatimonadota bacterium
GACGCCGCGATCGCCGACGCCTTCGACGAGGGGATAAGGAATCGCGGCAGATTCGCGCCTCTGATCCAGTCGCTCGAATCCACGATCGTGGGGGACGTGGGGCGGGCCCTCTGGCTTCTCCTGGGCACCGTGGGATTCGTCCTGCTCATTGCCTGCGTCAACGTAGCCAATCTGTTCCTCGTCCGGGTCGAAGGCCGCATGCAGGACCAGGCCGTCAGGCGGGCGCTCGGAGCCACCCGCTGGGACGTGGCGCGGGCGGGTCTCGCGGAAAGCGCCCTGCTGTGCGCACTCGGCGGCGTCCTGGGCCTCGCGCTGGGAAGCGTGGGGCTGCGGCTGATCACGGACCTCGCGCCGGCCGCCATTCCGCGGGCCTCCGACATCGGGCTCGACCCTGCCGTGCTCGCGTTCACCGCCGCCGCCGCGACCGCTTCCGCGGTGGTGTTCGGATCCGTGTCGCTCGCGCGGCCCGGGGGCGCCGGCGTCCACCGCTTCCTCGTGGAAGCGGCGGCGGGCGTGACGGGCAGCCGCGCCCGGAATCGCCTGAGAGGCTCACTCGTGGTTGCGCAGGTGGGCCTGGCCATCGTGCTCCTGGTGGGGGCCGGCCTCATGGTTCGGACGTTTTGGAGCATGCGGTCCGTCGACCCGGGGTTCGATCCTGCCGGTGTCTTCACGGCCCGGGTGGTGCTACCCGAATCCCGTTACGGAGCCGAGCGGCAACCGACGGACTTTTTCCAGCGTTTGATCACCGACGTGTCGGGCATGCCGGGTGTGGTCGCGGCAGGCGCCGCCAATCGTCTACCACTGGGCCCCGAGGGGCTCGGTGGACCTCGGTTCGAGATCGAGGGACGGCCGCTGGATCCCGAGGAACCGGGTGCCCGCACGAACATCACGATCGTCGCGCCCGGATACTTCGAGGCAATGGGCATCGGCTTGGTGGCAGGACGCTACCTGAATGTCGATGACAACCAGGCTCGCACCAATGCCATAATGGTGAACCGGGCGTGGGCGGATCTCCAATGGCCGGGCGAGACGGCGCTCGGGCGGCGGGTTCGAGTGGCTAGGCACGGCACGGGACCAGGTGACTGGCTGACCATCGTCGGGGTGGCGGAATCGGTGCGGGACCGGTCGCTCGCGGATCCACCCGAGGGTCTGATCTACTTCCCGCTCCTGGGCACCGCGCAGGCGTTCTCCGGAGATCCCAGGGCCATGACGCTGGTGGTTCGCACGGCTGGCAACCCTGCGGCGTTGGCCGACCCGGTCGTTCGCCGCGTCCGCGAGCTCGATCCGAACCTGCCCGTCGCCGACCTCCAGACGATGGAACAGCTCGTCGACCGCTCGATGGCGCGCACGTCGTTCACCATGGTGGTCCTGGGTGTCGCGGCCCTGATGGCATTGGTGCTGGGTGCGGTCGGGCTCTACGGCGTGCTGTCGTACGTCGTCACGCGCCGGTCTCGCGCACGGTTCGACTCCAGGTGCTGAAGAACGGGATGTCGCTGGCAGTCGGTGGCGTAGTCCTCGGACTCCTGGGAGGCGCGGCGCTTGCCCGCTTCCTCGAGACCTTCCTGTACGGCGTGGGCGCGCTCGATCCGATGACGTACACCGCTGTGGCTCTGCTGCTGCTGGGCGTGGCGCTGGTGGCCACGTGGGTGCCGGCGCGACGTGCGTCCAGGGTCGACCCTCTGATCGCGATTCGCGCGGAGTAGCACCGTGAGCACGAGCGCGCTCCGGCGCCAGGACCACCGGCTCTGATCACCGGCGGGTTCGAGGCTCGAGGCTGGTGGGACACCCGCCCTAGGCTTCGCCCAGGTCTTCGAGCCTCTCCTCGCCGACGCTCCCGGTGACCTCCTTGCCCCACATGGGCGTCGAGCCGTCCAGGAACAGCCCGATGGTTCGACCGGCCCCGGACACGTGCACCGTGGCGCCGAGGTTCCCTCCGAGGTCCGACAGGTTGATCATGGCCCCATGATCCACGCCGGCGATCATCAGCCGCTCGTTCTCGCCACCGTCTCGGAGAACGATGACGGCACCGCCCGGCACCGTGGCCAGCTCGAGGGTGACCACATCGTTGTCACCGACCATGGCCAGGCCCGTCGAACCGGTATTCTCGTCCACGGCCAGGACCGCTCGCTCCTTACCCTCGTGGTCCACCAACACGAAACGCTGAGCGCGGATCTCCTTGTACTCGGTCATCTCGTACCTGTCCTGGCTCGGGGTTCGAGTGCTGCGTGGGATCGTCGCACAGCGGCAGCCGCCCACTGGAGCCGCCAGGTCGCTACTCCCTGTCGGGTGGATTCCGGTAGCTGCTCACCGGCGGAAGCTGGGCGCCCGTGAGTCCCGTGGGCGCTTCTTCGCCGACCACCGGCATGCGTAGCGTTCCGATGCCGTCGATCGTAGCCACGATCTCCTCGCCCGGCTGAAGGAAACGCTGTTCGCCCCGGACCGCCGTTCCCACGCCCGTGCCCCCCGAGGTCCCGTTGTTGATGACGTCACCCGGGAAGAGAGTGATGATGGACGAGCCATACTCGATCAGCTCCCACAGGGTGTGGATCATGTCCCCGGCGGTCGCCTCCTGCATCTGCTCCTCACCGATGCTCAGCGTCTGGCGGAGCTTCTCCATGGGGTCGCCGTAGAACTCCTTGGGCACGATCCACGGACCCATGGGTGCGAAGGTGTCGTGCCCTTTGCCGACGAACCAATCGGAGCGCAGCGGATTCCCGCCCGGCGGTCGGCCTCCGCGGTCGGAGATGTCCATGGTGACGGTATAGCCGAAGACGTGGGACTCCGCGTCGTTCGCGGACACGTACTTGGCCGTTCGCCCGATGACGGCGCCGAGCTCGACTTCCCAGTCGATCCGGTCCCGACCGTACGGGAGCACGATGGGATCGCCGTTGCCGATGACGGCGCCTCTGCTCGGCTTCAGGAAGAGGTAGGGGACGCCTCGATTCTCCCGCCGCTGCCGCCTGGCCTCGGCCCGCTGCTCTTCGGTACCCGACTCCTCGACGTGGCTGTAAAAGTTGACGGCCGCGTTGAGGATCTTGCCCGGATACATGATTGGCGGGAGCGTCCGCACCGCGGTCACGTCGTGAACGTAGTCGGGTCGATCGCCGGCGAGCATGTCGTGCTCGACCAGGTGGTTGACGAGCTCGTAGAGTCGGTGTTTCAGCCCGTATTCGTACCGCCCGATCAGCTCCAGCATGTCGGCCGGCAGGGGCAGCTTCGGGTACGCCGGGATCCGCTCCAGGGCCTGATTGGCGGCCGCGAGGTCGACCACGAGGGCGTCGCGCAGGACGACGCCGAGCCTCGGCTCGCCTTGGATCTCGAAGGTCCCGACCTTGAAAGGTTCGGCGACGGCCGGAACGGGGCTGCCCTGGGCCGAGACCGAAAGGGGCGATACGAGACCGAGAAGCACGGCGATGAAGAGGTAGCTTCGCATGACACTCCTCGCGGATGCGTTGCGGGTGGGATCGCGAGCCGGGCGGCCAGCCGGTACGTCGGGCAACATGTCTGCGACCGGTCGGGAGACACAATAGGGGAGACGCCTGCGAGAAGACCCCGCGCCGACCTTTCGACGCGGGGCTCCTCAGCCGACTCGCAGCGAAGCCGGTCCTTCGGGCGTGGCCGCGCCCGCGTGCAGCACGGCTGTCCTACCGAGCTCTGGGTCCCTCGCCCAGGAAGAAGCCGTTGGCGCTCCTCATGCTGACGCCTACGGCCCGGTCGTCG
>JBDHLD010000113.1:0-12599 GCA_039586035.1 Gemmatimonadota bacterium
TGGCTGGTCAGGCCACTCAGCCGCTCGTAGAATGCCCACCCGTCGGCCGACCGACAGCCGGCCACCCCTGTCCCGGATCGTATGCCATGAGACCGATCGTCCTCCTTTGCACGCTGCTGTGGGCCTCGTGCTCACCCCCCGCAGCGCCGAACGTCCAGGTGGCCGCCTGGGAACAGCGCGCCGAGCGGGTGACCATCATCCGGGATGACTGGGGCATCCCCCACGTGTACGGCGAGACGGACGCGGACGCCGTGTTCGGGCTCATGTACGCCCAGGCGGAGGACGACTTCAATCGCGTCGAGACGAACTTCCTCAACTCCCAGGGCAGATTGGCGGAGGCCGAGGGCGAAGGGGAGATCTACCGGGATCTCCGGATGAAGCTCTTCATCGATCCCGATGACATGCGGGCGCAGTACGAGGCCAGCCCAGCCTGGCTCAAATCGTTGATGGACGCCTGGGCCGACGGTCTGAACTTCTACCTGCACACCCACCCGGAGGTCACCCCCAGGGTCATCACCCACTTCGAGCCGTGGATGGCCCTGACGTTCAGCGAAGGCAGCATCGGTGGAGACATCGAGCGGGTAGACCTCGACGCCCTCGAGACGTTCTATGGGAGTCGTCCCGAGAACATGGCCCATGGCCAGCGACGTGATGCGTCGGTCGTGGCCAGTCGTGTAGCGCCGGAGGGGATCGGACCAGTACGACCCGCGTCCGATGTAGTCCTGGCGGACGTGGTCTCGCGAGACGACGCAGCCGTGCAGGGGACCGGGCGCCAAGCCTGGGACGAAGGTTTCCTGCCAGAGCCCACCGGGTCGAACGGCATCGCCATCGCGCCCTCCAACAGCGCCTCCGGCAACGCCCTGTTCCTGATCAACCCCCACACGTCGTTCTTCTTCCGGGCCGAGGTGCACGTGGTCAGCGATGAGGGTCTCAACGCCTACGGTGCCGTGACCTGGGGTCAGTTCTTCGTCTATCAGGGCTTCAACGACCGCGTGGGCTGGATGCACACCTCCAGCCGCGTCGACAACATCGACGAGTATCTGGAGACGGTGATCGAGCGGGATGACGGCCTATACTACCGGTACGGTGACGAGGAGCGACCGGTCACGGCGAGGCGGGTGACGGTTCCGTTCAGGACGGACACCGGCATGGCTCAGCGGGAGTTCACCGTATACCGGACCCACCACGGGCCAGTGGTCCGGCAAGAGGACGGCAAGTGGGTGAGCATCCGGCTCATGGAGGAGCCCACCGACGCGCTGACCCAGTCCTATCTGCGTACCAAGGCACGAAGCTACGACGAGTTCGTGGAGACCATGCGGCTCCACACCAACTCCTCCAACAACACGGTCTACGCCGACGCCGACGGCAACATCGCGTACTTCCACTCCAACTTCGTGCCGGAGCGGGACACCCGGTTCGATTGGGACGAGCCCGTCGACGGCACCGACCCCACCACGGATTGGCAGGGTGTGCACGCGGTGGAGGAGAGCCCCAACTCGGTGAACCCGTCCGTGGGCTGGATCCAGAACACCAACAACTGGCCGTACTCGGCAGCCGGCCCCGAAAGCCCCGACCAGGACGACTTCCCCCGCTACATGGACCGGGGCAGCGAGAACCCCAGGGGGGTCCACGCGATCCGCGTCCTCGAGAACAAGACCGATTTCACGCTGAGCTCGCTCATGCAGGCCGCGTACTCCAACCAGCTTCCCGCGTTCGAGCAGCTCATTCCTCCCCTGGTCGAGGCGTTCGATCAGGCCCCGGCAACGAGCCCGTTCAGGGAAGGCTTGGCGGAGCAGATCGAGGCGCTGCGGGGCTGGGACTATCGGTGGTCGGTGGAGTCCGTGCCCACCGCGCTGGCCGTGCTGTGGGGAGAAGACCTCATGCGGCAGGTGAGCGACGACGCCCGGGCAGCCGGCGTGTCCGTCTACGACTACATGGCCACACGAACCTCGGAGGAGCAGCGGCTCGAGACGCTGGCGGGGGTGTCTCGCCGGCTCGTAGAGGATTTCGGCAGCTGGGAGACACAGTGGGGCGACATCAATCGCTTCCAGCGACTCACCGGGGACATCGACCATCCGTTCGACGATGACGGGCCCAGCATTCCCGTGGGCTTCACGTCGGGCCGGTGGGGGTCGCTGGCCTCCTTCGGCGCCCGGAGGCACGACGGCTCGAAGAAGCTCTACGGCACCAGCGGGAACAGCTTCGTGGCCGTGGTGGAGTTCGGAGACACCGTCCGGGCCCGGGCGATCACGGCGGGCGGCCAGAGCGGCGACCCGGGCTCACCGCATTTCAACGATCAGGCCCAGCGCTACAGCACCGGGGACCTACGAGAGGTCTACTTCTACCGCACGCAGCTCGAGGGGCACACCGAGCGGGAGTACCATCCGGGAGGGTGAGGCGAGGCGCCGCGAGCGCTGGCCTCGCGTCGCCACTCGGCAGCAGCAGCAGCCGGTCCGCCGAGCTCGATCCGTAGCGTCGCGAAGAGCCCCGTGTACCGCGTATAACCGGACCGGGCCCGGGATCTGGCTCTCGATCCCGTCGCTCGACAGAATTCCGTCGTGGGGGAGGACCGACCCAGAGGCAGAGGCGCTGAACGGCCTCCCGACGGGTTGGGAGAGGGTCAGGCAGCCGCCACGAGGGGAGCTTCACGCCCCACGAACAGCCCGCCTCACGAGGTTTTCGAGCAGTGGGATCTTGAAGTGGTTGTGGTTCAGCGCCTTGGCACCTTCAACCGCAAGCGCTCCCGCCCGGTCCGCCGACTCGTCGTCGCGCCGGCGGCCCGTCAAGAACGCCTCGACCTGCCGAAGGCGCAGCGGCGTGCACGCTACGCCGCCACAGGCAACACGCACATCCTGGATCCGCTCGCCATCCGTCCTCATCGCCGCGGCCACGTTCACCAGGGCGAAGTCCCAGGTATTGCGGTCCGCGACCTTCTCGAAGGGGGATCCGTACCTCCGTCAGCAGCTGACCTGGCTCCAGGACCGTCATGCGCTTGATGTCCACGGAGGGGCGCATGAAGAAGTCCTCGGCGCTGACCACGCGCTCACCCCGGGCGCTCTTGATCACGATCGATGCGTCCAGCGCCACCAGCGCCGGCGCCGTGTCGGACGGCGTGACCGCGACGCACCGGCTCGCCCCGAACAAGCAGTGCTCCCGATTGAGCCCCTGTGGAGTGTCGGCGTAGCAGACGTTGCCGCCCGCGCGATAGCAGGCCAGGCCCTGCCGGTAGTACCAGCAGCGGGCGTCCTGGCAGAGGTTGCCACCCAGGGTGGCCGCGTTCCGGATCTGGGGACTGGCCACCCAGCGGGCGGCGTCCGCGATCAACGTGAAGTCGCGACGTAGCTTGTCGTGGCGTTCCACGTCGGTGAGCGTGGTCAGCGCACCGATCTCGATGGCGCCACCATTCTCCCGGATTCCGCGAAGCTCGTCGATGCCCTCGAGATCGATGATGGCGGCTGGCTCCTTCACCCGGTCCTTGAACCAGTCGAGGCTGTCGTAGCCTCCTGCCAGAGGCCACGCCCGCTCCCCGAACCGATCGAGCAGGGCCAGCGCGGACGTCAAGTCCGGGGGCTGAAACAGCTCGAACCTCGGGATCATGTCCCTCAGCACGGCCGCGCCCTCATGGGGTGTTCACCTGGAGCGGCCCATGGGACTGGGGTCGGCCCGCCGCTGCGTTGACGATCATGTCGGCGACCACCGGCGTGCGATTGAAGTAGTGGCCACCGAGGGCGTCCGAGATGGCGCATAGGAGCGCCGCGGCCGCACAGCCCATGACCGGCTCCCCGATCCCCTTCGCTCCGACTGGGTTCTGCGGGTCCGGCTCCTCGACGGCCTCCCACTCCATCTCCGGCGGCACATCCAGGTAAGACGGGGGCCGGGTCTGGTAGTATCCCACGGCGCCGGGCAGACCCAGGTGCGGGTCGTAGAGGTGGCGCTCCAGGCATGCCATGCCGAACCCCATCACCGCGCCGCCCTTGATCTGCGTGGATAGGCTCTGGGGGTGAATGACGGTGCCGCAGTCCACGACGCCCACGTACTCCAGGATCTGGAACTTGCCGGTTTCCACGTCCAGCTCGATCTGGACGAACCCCGCGGCGAGGGCCGGCACCGTCCCCGAGCGCTCGAGGTTGTCCTTCGCCACGCCGATGAGGCCCGTGCCCGCCAGGCCACGCACGGCTCTTCGGGTCAACCGATTGATGTCCTCGGGTACTTCGTGGCCGCTGTACTCACCGCCGAGGGCGATGGCGCGCTCGGCGGCCTGCGCGTAGGTGATCCGACGGGAAGGGTCATTGCGGGAGAAGACCGACTCGCCGCCGATGTCGTAGTCGTCCGCGGATCCTCCCAACTGGTGGGCGGCGATCTCCTTGAGCTTCCGCACCGCGTCCATGGCCGCCACGTAGTTCGTGCGGGTCATGGTGAAGGAAGAGTTGCTGCCGAACTGACCCAGGTTCCAGGGCAGACCGCGGCTGGAGCTGCCGCGGTGGATCACGCAGCTCTCCCAGCGGCACTTGAGCACCTCCGCGGCCACGCGGGACGTACCCGCGTAGGAGTAGGTGCCCAGGTTGCCCACGCCGGTGTGGATGTGGAGCTTGCCGTCGGGCGTGAGCCGGACCAGGCCGTCGAAGCCGTTCGACCCGGCCGAATGGTAGGCCTGGCCGACGCCGACCCCGATGACCTTCGAGCCGGTGCGCCGCCCGCTCCCGGCCTGCTTGGTCTCCCAATCGAACCGTTCGGCGCCCTTGTCCAGGGCTTCCCGCAGATGGGCACTGGTGATAGGACCCTGCTCGCCGCCGTACCGGGAGTTGCTGTCGGGAGCGTTGATTCGCCGGATCTGCACACGGTCCACGCCCAGCTGGTTGGCGGCCTTGTCCATGAGGGGCTCCACGGCGGTGGCGATCTGGTTCTGACCTGGACCGCGCTGGGCCCCTCGGGGCGGCGTGTTGGTGAGGATGCGGATGCCGCGAAAGCGCATGGCCAACGGCGTGTAGACGAGCGACACGGCGCCCGCGGCGCTGCTGAAGTCCCCGAAGCCCGAGTTGGGCCCGTTCTCCTGAACGATGTAGAGGTCCGCCGCGGTTACGCGCCCGTCCTCGCGGAACCCCATCCTGATGCGTCCCTGGAAGCCGGGACGTGCTGAGCCGATGCAGTACTCCTCGGGCCGGCTGATCCGCATCATCACCGGCCGTCCGGTCTTCTTGGCCATGTGGGCCGGGATCGTCATGATGGGGTAGGCGCCGCCCTTGGAGCCGAATCCACCGCCACAGTTCTCCGCAACGAAGACCAGGTCCTCGGGCTCGATGCCGATGAGATTGGCCAGCCCCGGCTGTACGAAGCTCTGGCTCTGACTCGAGCCGTACAGGTAACACTTCCCGTTCTGCCAGTACGCCATGGCGCTCCGCGGCTCCATGGAGTGGTGGGCCGTGCTCGCCGTGACGAAGCTCTCGTCCAGGATCAGCGCCGCGTCCGCGAAGCCCGCCTCGACGTCACCGTACGACCACTCGGCGCCAGGCGGGCCCATGGGGAGCCGGCCGTCTCCGGTGGCCGCGAGGTCCTCGGCCGACCACTTGACCTCGCGGACGCCTTCCCGGGGGACGATGGTGTTGCCGTCGACCCGAGCGTTGGCGCCATCTGCCCGAAGGCTCTCCAGCGGGTCCACCGTGAACGGCAACGGCTCCAGGTCCACGACGATCTGTCCGATGGCGTCTTGGGCCGTCGTCTCGTCCACCGCCGCCACCGCCAGGATGGGCTCGCCCACGTAGTGAGGCTCGTTGGTCAGGATCGGGTTCCCCGGCACTGGGACGGCCGGCACCTCATCGGCGGTGAGCACCGCGATCACGCCGTCCATGGCCAGGGCTGCGCTCGCGTCGATGCCGCGGACGCGGGCGTGGGGCATGGGGCTCGTCAGAAGCCTGCAAAACAGCATGCCGTCGGCGCGAAAGTCCTCGGCGTACTTGGCCCTGCCCGTCACTTTCCCGACCAGGTCTGGTGGCGTGAAGTTCTTGCCGATCAGGTCGTAGGCCACCTCAAGCCTCCCTCGCCGCGCGCATGATTCCGTTCAGATAGTGATCGTAGGCGCCGCAGCGGCAGAGATTTCCGGCCATGGCCGCACGCGCCTCCTCTCGCGTGGGAGACGGGTTGGCCTCGAGCAGCGCCACCGCCGACACCACCTGCCCCGGGGTGCAGAATCCGCACTGGGGTCCGAGCTCGTCGATGAAGGCGCGTTGTACCGGATGGAGCTCGCCACCGGGTCCCTCGAGGCCCTCGACCGTGGTGATCCGGCGACCGCGCACGCGATGGGTCAGCAGCGAACAGGCGTAGTGTGCCATGCCGTCGATCATCACCGTGCAGGCCCCGCACTCGCCCCGGTCGCATCCCAGCTTCGTGCCGGTGAGGCCGAGCTTGTAGCGCAGCGTCATCACGAGGGTCTCGGTCGGGAGCACGTCGACCCGCCGGGTCTGACCGTTCACGCTGAGGGAGATGAGGCGCTCCACGCCGCCGGGCACGGCAGGAGCAGGGCGGGCGCAGGCCGCCGTGAAGTACGACGTGGCGGAGACGGCGACGCCGGACGCGATCACGCTCTTGATGAAGTCCCGGCGGGACCAGCCGGGACGTGGTGCAGGGTCCACCGAATCCGACTCCACGACGACGAGAGCCGCGGCCGGCGTACCGCCATCGGGCCGACTGAGACCGTCGAATGAGGGGTCTGTCTCGGTCACGCGCACCGCTCCTGTCCGGGCTTCGTGACCATGGTAGGTCGAGTCTCGCTCGGGGACAACGACGGTGTCGCCGGTCGGCCCGGGCGCCTGCCGGAGGGACCACGACGGGATCACTCGGGCCGCGCGGGGTGGCCGGCCGCCACCGGACCGTCGCGTGCTCGAGGAAACCCGGCTGGCTCGTCATCCGATCGGAGGCTCCACCACACCCGTTCGAGCGGTTTGCCCGACGGGGATCGGTCTGTCCCGGGGGTATTGTTCTAGAAGGGCGGTGCGTCGGGTGACCGCGAGTACGATGTGGAGGATGGACGGATGCGGTCTCGGGTGATGCTCTCGAGAGGCTGGCCCTCGCTCCTCGCGGGGGCCATGTGGCTGGGGTTGGTCTCACCGCTGACAGGGCAGCGGTGGGCTGTCGGGTTGGAGGGGGGGATGAACGCCGCCCGGGTCTCCTTCGAGAATCCCACCGCAGACGCGTTGGCCAAGGCCACTCCCGGCCTTCACCTCGGCGCCATCGTCGTGGCCCGCATCGGTGGCACGACCTCGATTCGCAGCGGTCTGGCCTACACGCAGAAGGGATTCGATAGCGACGACGAGCAGGTGAAGCTCTCGTACCTCGAGATCCCTCTCTTCCTTCAGATCGACTTCGCCGTCGCTCTCGCGCCCCGGTTGTTCGCCGGTCCCGTGGCGAGTTTCGAGGTCGGCTGCGAGTCACGCCGTGTGCCCGGTGTCGGGTCGGTGCAGTGCGACGACGTGCTGGCCGGCCTGCAGCGGGCGACCGTGGACTTCGGGCTGGCTCTGGGTGCCGGTGTCGGCTTCGTAGCTGGGCCCGGCTCCGTGGTCGTCGATCTGTGGGCGAACAGCGGGCTCACCAACATCAATCGTGAGACGACGCCCCCGGGGGCGGCCAGGAACCGCGCGCTCTACATGACCGTCGGCTACGTATTGCCGCTTGGAGGCACGGGGTGAGCGCCCACCAGCGCACCGCACGCGGTCGCGTACTCCGGCTCTTCCGGGCTCCTTCGCTCACGTCACTCATGCTGATCGCCGGGTTGGCGTGTACCGAGTCCCCCACGCGCCCGGCACCGTCGTACACGTATGAAGTGCCGCCCGAGACCGGAGACGGATGGACCACGGCCCACCTGGATGCGGTCGGCCTTCGGGAGGAGCCGCTGGCGGAGCTCGTGGAGCGGGTCCGGGATGGGAGCTACGTGAACATCCACGGCGTGCTGCTGGTTCGGGCGGGCCGATTGGTGCTCGAGGAGTATGCCCGGGGCCGGACCACTACCGGCGAGCGCTTCGTGGATTGGAGCCGGGACGATCTCCACGACCTCCACTCCGTGACCAAGAGCGTGAACTCCCTGCTCATGGGCATCGCGTTGGATCAGGGGCTCATCGAGGACGTGGATCAGCGGATCTCGGCGTTCTTTCCCGAGCACGCAGCCCTCTTTGCCGACGAGCGCAAGGGCGCGCTCACCCTGGAGCACTTCCTCACCATGACCGCGGGACTGCAATGGGACGAGCATTCGTACTCGTACGCGGACTCGCGGAACAGCCACGTACAGCTGCATCGGTCAGGGGACCCCGTGGCATTCACGCTGGGGCTGCCGGTCGTGGACGAGCCGGGCCGGCGCTTTCGCTACAACAGCGGCCTTTCCATCACCCTTGGCGAAGTCATCAATCGTGCCAGCGGACTCAAGGCGGATGAGTTCGCTGAGCGATTCCTGTTCGGGCCGCTGGGCATCTCGGACTACGCGTGGTGGCGCTATCCGGACGGCACCGTTCAGACGGGAGGTGGGCTGGCGCTCCGGCCCCGTGACGCGGCCAAGGTCGGCCAGCTCATGCTGAACGGAGGAACCTGGCAGGGCGAGCGTATCGTCTCTGCGTCGTGGGTTCGGGAGTCGACGACCGAGCACGCGCCGGGCGCCGGGTACGGGTATCAGTGGTGGAGGATCCGGCTACCCCGGCACGAGCACCCGTTCGATCTCTCGGACGAGGTCTTCGACGTGGTGGCCGCGTCCGGTCGCGGCGGTCAGTGGATCTTCGTCTACCCGGAGCAGGACCTGGTCGCCGTATTCACCGGTGGCAACGACAACGTGCTGTCGAACCAGGCCATGGACATGCTCCGAAGGTACGTCTTCCCCGCGGTCCAGTAACCCGGGGCCCGACTGGCCGAAGGCGTGGCCCGGGATCGACCGCGTCTCGTCCGGCGGACCTCGGTCTCCCTGCTCCACACGCCCCCAAGGCCCCGCACCATCCGCGGAGAGACGGCGTCGCCGCCAATGGTCCCGACCCCCGATGCGGCGGCTTGCTAGAGCGTGTCCGTCCCCGTATCGAACAGGATGTAGGCGCCGATCGCGATGAGCAGAAACGGCAGCACGAGCCTGGCGATGCGTTGAATGGGCAGTCCCAGGCCGCTCCGCGTGACGAGCCAGCGGGCTGCGGCGGCTGCGAGAAAGGCGCACGTCACCACGACGGTGAGGATGGGGAGCTCGAGGCGCTCCGCAGTGTCGGCGAAGACCGAGACGTACACGCTGAAAGAGTCACCGCTGTTCGCCAGCATGATGAGCAAGACCGGGAAGAAGCCCTTGCCGCGCTGGGGCTGGGCGACAGCCGCCGGACCTGCGTGGCGGAGCAGCCGGTAGAGGCCGACCAGGCCGAGACCCAGCGGGACGACGCCCAGGTAGCCCAGGTACGCGGACGGCACCATCTCGACGGCGGCGGAGGCCATCCACGCCAGAAGCAGCACCAGAATGACCGACAGCACGTAGCCGCCGGCGACCTGTCGTTTGGGGTACTCGTCGTCGGCGAAGAACCCCAGCATCAGCGCGAAGTTGTCCAGGCTCGTCGACACGAAGCTCGCCAACGCGAGGCCGATGACGGCGAGGAGCTGGTTCACGGTTCCGCGGCCAGCTTGGCCGCCGCCAGCAGGGCCTCTGGGAGCCGGTCCAGCGACGCGGGCTTGCCCTGAAAGAAGCTCCCGGAGCCGCCGCCGGGCGCGTCCAGGGATTTGGCCACGCAGGCGCCCAAGGCCTGCACGTCTCCTTCGAAGGCGCCGCCGCCCGCGACCATGAAGAACGGCCCCTTGGGGCCCCGGCTCGTCAGTAGAGCCACCTTGCGCACGTCGCTGGCGGCGAACGTGCGAGCCACGGCCTGGACGAAGCTTGGTTCCACGTCCTCGAGGTCAGCGTGGACGAGTTGGTCCGTTTCCCGGATCAGCCGGGCCGCGACTTCACCGGCCAGGACGGCCTCGAGGTGACGGATCCGCCGGCCCGCCGCCTTGAGACGCTCGCCAAGTGACAGAGTGGCCTGCGCGAGCTCCTCGTCGGCGACGCCCAGCGCCTGGCGGAGATCGCGACTCCGGGCCTCGTGCCGGAGGAGACGCTCGCGCACGCGACGCCCGGCCAGCCAGCGAAGCCGCGTACAGCTGCCGCCCCGTGCCGACTCCGTGTCCAGCAGACAGACGGTCTCCACCTCGGACGTGCGAGCGACGTGCGTTCCACCGCACGTCGTCAGGTCCAAGCCTTCGATCTCCACGAGACGCACCTCGCCCCGCAGGCCGTCGGGAAGGCGGCGGCTGCGCACGGTCATCTGGCGGTACTCGTCCATCGGGACCCGACGGGCGCGGACCGGAAGCGCTGCGCGGACCCGGTCTGCGACGGCGCCCTGAAGACGGCTCAGGTCATCGCGCGAGATGGAGGACGTGTCCAACTCGATGTCACAGACCTCGTTTCCCAAGTGGAATGACGTCGTATCCCAGCCGAATTCGTCCGCGGCGACCGCAGTGAGCACATGCTGGGCAGTGTGCTGTTGCATTCGGTCGTACCGAAGCCTCCAATCCACCACCATGCGGGCCGTTTCACCGGTCACGGGCCCTTCGAGGGCGAGACGCGCCCCGGCGCCCTCGAGAGTGATGGCTGAGATCTCGACGCCCGCCAGAGTGCCATGGTCTCTCGGTTGACCTCCCCCGCCTGGATAGAGCACGGTGTCATCCACGACGGCGTAGCACCCCTCGTCTCCGGCCCCCGCGCTCAGCAGGCGGACGCTGATCTCTCGCCTGTACGGGTCCGACTCGTAGGCGAAGACCTGGGGCATGTCGAGGACCTCTGTTGCGGGCTTCCATGGGCGGCGACTGAAATACCGGGAAACCGGCGTGATGCACCAGGGGTAGGGCCGGCGTCCTCTATACCGCGGCCGATTCGCACATGGCATACCCACCAGAGCTCGGAACGGCGCTCCGGGGGCTCCAGGTCCTCGACGACCGGACGCCCCTTGCCGTGGCCGCTGCCGTCGAGCGGGACTTCGGCTGGGCCAGTGAAGTCGGCCGCGGCAGACGGGCGCCGACGTACCGGATCTGGGAGAACGGGCGAGCCCTGGTCATCACGCCGCGGGAGGCCCGGCTGCCGGCGGCCGAGGCAGCGGCCGGAGCGGCACGAGCCGAAGGCTGGCCCGTCGTCTCGCGCGACAGCGGAGGGACGGCGGTGCCCCATGGGCCCGGCATCGTCCAGGCCTCCCTGCTCCTTGGCCAGGACGGTCTGGCCGCCCACGCGCTGGATGCCGTCTATGAGGCCTTGTGCGCGCCGGTTCGCCGGGCGTTGGCGACGCTGGGCATCGCGGTCGAGTACGGCGAGGTGCCGGGCTCCTTCTGCGACGGACGCTTCAACCTCGTGGCGCACGGTCGCAAGATCGCGGGTACGTCCCAGCGATGGCGGGGCGGGCTGGCGCCCACCCATCGACCAGGCGCCTCCGTCGTCGCTCACATGGTCCTGTTCGTCGAGGCCGACATGGCCGAGGCGACCGCGGCGGTCAACCGATTCTACGAGCGGGCGGGAGCGGAGGAGAGGTTCGATCCGGATGCCGTGATCACGGCCCAGGAGGGCGGGGCTCATGGCGGTCAGGCGACCAGCCGGCTCACCGATGTCGTGCGGAAGCACATCGCCGACGAAGCGGCCGCCCTGACGGTCTGACCCGTCTTCCCGATCTTCGAAGGGCGGCCCCTGCCGCGTGCGTCGCCCCGACGCTTGCCCGTCGCCATTCAGGTCGCGAGTCTCAGTCGCTCACGCGTGCAGGTTGTAGCAGTGGGTGTGGGTCACCCGCCGCACGGAACTCGGAGTTGCAACGATGTCTCGATCGTTCTCGAACGTACGCCGACTTCGTCGGCTCGTAGCCGTCACGGGCGCTTGCACCCTGTCGGCCCTCGTTCTGGTGTCCGACATCCAGGCCCAGACCGTCGATCCGTCCATGTTCGACGGACTCTCGTACCGGAACGTGGGGCCGTCCAGGGGTGGGCGCGTCACGACCGTCGCCGGTCACCGCAGTCACCCGAGCACGTTCTACATGGGCGCCACCGGCGGTGGCGTCTGGAAGACGACCAACTACGGTGCCACCTGGCGGAACATCTCGGACGGCTACTTCGCCACGGGCTCCATCGGGGCCATCCGCGTGGCGCCCTCCGAGCCCACCACGGTCTACGTGGGCACCGGCTCGGACGGGATCCGCAGCAACGTCATCACGGGCAAGGGCGTTTACAAGTCCACCGACTCAGGACAGTCGTGGACCCATATCGGCCTCGTGGACGTTGGGCAGATCGGAGCCGTCGAGGTTGACCCACGCGATCCCAACACCGCATACGTGGCGGCCATCGGCGACGCCTTCGGACCGTCTGAACGCCGGGGCGTCTACCGGACGCGAGACGGCGGGGCCAACTGGGAGCGGGTCCTCTTCGTGGCCGACAGCGTCGGCGCCGTGGACCTCGAGCTCGTTCCCGACGACCCTTCCACCGTCATCGCCGCCATGTGGCGGGCGGAGCGGAAGCCGTGGTCCATCATCTCCGGGGCGGACGGGGTCGGGGGGATCTACAAGTCCACCGACAGGGGGGACAGCTGGGAG
>JBDHLD010000114.1:0-15106 GCA_039586035.1 Gemmatimonadota bacterium
CGGATGCATGTGGACGTACCGCTCCTCGTCGGCCTCCTCGCCGAACTGTGCGTAGCGATGCCAGCCGGTGTGCAGGATCAGGATGTCGCCGTCCCGCACCTCGACCTTCGACTCAATCATCTCGGGCGTGTAGACCGCCAGGTCGTCCATCTCGGCGGTGAGATCTACGATGACTCCGCTGTTGCACAGCCACTCCAGCGGGATCTCGTCGATGGTCATGCCGTTCGTCACGAAGTGGCGAGGCGCGTCGAGGTGGGTGCCCATGTGGTTCGAGGTCTTGATGTACTGGGCGTTCACGCCGTGCTCGACCTTGCGCTTGATGTAGTAGGTCTCGAACGGCGGATAGTAGGGCCAGAAGAAGACTTCCTGATTCAGCGGCTGGGACAGGTCGTAGATCTTCATGGAGATCGCCTCGGGGTCAAGCGGCGGGCTTCGGGAGCGGTCCGGAAGTCGGCGCAGTGGGTTTCATGAGGACGAAATAGACGACGAAGGACACGATGGCGGCGCTGAACCACGCGCCGTTGAAGAGGAACGCCAGGCTCGGGTGCAGCAGACCGACGACTGCCGTGACGATGCCGGCGGCGAGCGCGATCAAGCCCTTTCGATTGACGCCGCCGTCGTAGACGTAGGGTCCATCGGTTTGGTAGAGCCCGCGTAGATCGAGCACGCCCCGACGTACCAGCACGTAGTCGCATACGATCACACCGCCGACGGCTCCGAGCAGCCCCGAGTAGGTGATCAGCCACGTCTGGTAGGCATCCAACAGCTTCCACGGAAAGATGAGGATGCCGATGAGGCCCGCGATCAGCCCACCCATGCGGAAGCTGATTCGGCGAGGCAGAAGGTTCGAGAAGCTGTTGGCGGGAGCGACGATGTTCGCGGCGATGTTGGTCGAGAGCGTGGCGACTACGATCACGAACATGGCCAGGAGACCCAGGACGGGACGGCTCTCGCCGGAGGTCAGCCGGGCCACCAGGTCGACGGGGTTCCAGATGGCCTCGCCGAACAGAATCAGGGTCGCGCTGGTCACGGCCACACCGATGAAGGAGAACAGCGGCATGGTCGTGAGCAGTCCAATGGCCTGTCCCAGGGCCTGGTCCTTCTGACTCTTCGCGTAGCGGGTGAAGTCGGGGATGTTGAGGGACAGCGTTGCCCAGTAGCCGACCATGGCGGTGACCCAGGGGACGAACAGCCCCAAGACGAAGGCGGACGGGGAGCGTCGCTCGGTCGATTGGATCAGGGCATCCGACTCGGCGAGGATCCGCCCCAGGCCGCCCCAAGCCCATGACCACGAGGAACGGTGCAGCCAACGTCTCCATCCAGCGGATGCTCTCGGTGCCCGCGTAGACGAAGTACAGGTTGAGGACCCAGAAGAGCAGGAAGCTGAGGTACTGCGAAAGGCCGTACCCCATGAACGTCCAATCCCCTCCCAGGGTCTCCCACCCGGGCCAGAGAATTCCGATCAGGACGTTGAAGGCCAGCCCGCCGATCCACGTCTGGATGCCGAACCAGCCACAGGCCACGACGGAGCGGAGCAGCGAGGGCACGTGGGCACCGACGGTTCCGAACGACGAGCGGGCGTATACGGGAAAGGGAATGCCGTAACGCGTGCCCGCATGGGCGTTGACCACCAGGGGGACGAGCACGATGGCGTTCCCCACGAAGATGGCCAACAGGCTCTGCCACCAATTCATGCCCGCCTGGATCATGCTGGCCGCGAGCATGTAGGTGGGGATGCACACGCTCATGCCCACCCACAGGGCGGCGATGTTCCAGGTGCCCCATGTACGGGCCGCGACCGGGGTGGGGGCCAGGTCGTCGTTGACCAGGGCGCCGGGTGGAAGGGGCTCGGCGAGCTCGATCATCTCGCTACTGGAGAGGCTCGTCGGGGCCCCGTCGGAACTCATGACGTTTCCGCGGAAACGCGTGGGCGGACGGACCCGCAGTCTCCCAAGCCGTCGCAGCTCGGGGCGCCTTCTCTATCCGGCATCAGCCCGACGCTCACCCAACGGCTGCCGACCCCGCTGCGCCGGATCACACCGGTCCTCCGGCGGCCCGTCCGAACGCGACCGTCAGCGCCCGTCGGACCAGTACCGAGGTCAGGTGCCGCCGGTAATCCGCCGAGGCGTGGATGTCGCCGGGCGGGTCGATGTCGGCCGTGGCGGCGGCGTGAGCGGCGGCACGAATGGCTTGGTCGCCGGGCGCCTGTCCCACCAGAATGCCCGCGGCCGACGCCGCCAGGACCGGTCCGTCGCCGACGCTGAGGAGCGCCACGCGGGCAGCGTCGCACGCTCCGTCCATCAGGTGGACCCACGCCGCGACCCCCACGAGAGCATAGTCGCCGTGACGGCGGGAGACCTCCATGAACGCGGTACCGGCCCCGGGAGGCTGCGTCGGGATCTCGATGCTCACCAGCACCTCGTCGGGCTCGAGAGCGGTCTCGAATAGCCCGGTGAAGAAGTCACGGGCGGGCAGGGTGCGGCGGCCCGCGCCGCCCTGGAGGTGGAGGGTGGCCTCGAGGGCCAGCGTCACCGCCGGCAGCTCGGCGGCCGGGTCGGCGTGGGCCACGCTGCCGCCCACCGTGCCGCGGTTGCGGATCTGGGGGTGGGCGATGTGCGGCATCGTCTCGTGGAGGAGCGGGCACAGGTCCCGTACCAGCTCGCTTCGCTCGGCGGTGCGCTGGCGGGTCATAGTGCCGATGGACACAAGACCGGTCCCCGACTCCTCGACGCCCGACAGCCCGGCAACGCCGTTCAGGTCCACCAGAACGGCCGGCTGAGCCAGCCGGAAGTTCATGGTGGGGATCAGGCTCTGACCGCCGGCCAGGACCTTGGCGTCGGCGCCGTGCTCGGCCAGGAGAGCGAGCACCTCGTCGAGCGTGTCGGGCGCATGGTACTCGAACGCGGCCGGTTTCATGCCCCCCGCCTCACTCCGCCGCCTCCCGCATCAGCTCCCACAGGCGGCTCGGGCTCAGAGGGATCTCGCGGATCTCGAATGCGTGGCCCAACGCGTCCTCGACGGCCTGCGCGAACGCGGCTCCCGTGGGGATCGCCCCCGCCTCCCCCACGCCCTTCACCCCGAGCGGGTTCCACGGCGAAGTGGTCACGCTGTGGTCGGTCTCCACCTTCGGCACGTCGGTGGCGGTGGGCAGCAAGTAGTCCATGAACGACGCGTTCATGAGCTGACCGTTCTCGTCGTACACGAGCTGCTCGTAGAAGGCGTTGCCGATGCCGTGGGCGACCCCTCCCTGGATCTGCCCCTCGACGATCACCGGGTTGATCACCCGTCCGCAGTCGTGCACCACCACGTAGCGCTGGATGTCCACCAAGGCCGTCTCGGGGTCCACCTCGACGATCATGGCGTGGATGCCGTTGGCGGTGCTGCCGCGGTCCGGTCCGAAGTAGGCGGTGGACTCGAGGCCCGGTTCGGTGCCGGGAGTCACGGCGCCGCGCAGGGGGTTGGCCCGCACCGCCAGGTCGCCCAGAGAGAAGCCCCTAGCCGGATCGTCCGACACGAACGCCCGGCCGCCCTCCAAAGCGATCGCTTCGACCGCCACCCCGAGCTCCCGCGCCGCGAGCTCCAGCACCTTGCCGCGCACCGACTTGGCGGCTTCCAGGCAGGCGCTCCCCGCCACCACGATGCCCCGACTGGCGAAGGTGCCCGTGCCCCAGTGGAACTCCCGGGTGTCGCCCGTGGTCACGTGGACGTCGGCCACGTTCACGCCGAGCTCCTCGGCCACCACCTGGGCGAACGCGGTGAAGTGGCCCTGTCCCTGGGTGCCTACGCCGGTGGCCACTCGCACCTTGCCGGAGGGTTCCACCGAGACACGCGCTCCCTCGTAGGGACCGATGCCCGTGCCCTCCACATACGAGACGATGCCCAGCCCCACGGCCCGACCCTCGGCGCGGGCGCGGGACTGCTCCTCGGCCGGAGTCCTGGAAGATGATCTTGTGGTCGTGGGGGAAGGCTTCGGGGTCGATGAAGTTGCGGCGACGGATCTCGACACGGTCGATCCCCAGCTCCCGAGCCGCGAAGTCCAGCAGGCGCTCCATCACGAAGACGCCGTGCTGACGCCCCGCTCCGCGAACCGGGGTCACGATGGTCTTGTTGGTGAAGACCACCGTGAACTCGCTGTAGTAGGCCGGCACCTCGTACGGGCCCAGCAGCGTGCACTGGCTGTTGATGGGCACGGTCAGCCCGTAGGGGTCGAAGGCCCCCGAATCGTGGATGAAGACGTCCTTTACCCCCAGGATCCTGCCGTCCTGGTCCAGCGCCAGCTCGGCCTCGTGGACTTGTCCCCGCTCCTGGGTCGTGCCGACGAAGCTCTCTTGCCGGTCCTCGATCCACTTGAGGGGGCGCCCCAGGCGCATGGCCGCCCACGGCAGGAGCACCTCCTCGGGGTAGAACATCATGATCTTGGGCCCGAAGCCGCCGCCGATGAACGGGGCGATGACTCGAACCTGGGACTCGAGCAGGCCCAGCATGGCGGCTAGCCCGTTCCGGATGGGGATCGGAGCCTGGGTCGTGTCCCATACGGTCAGCTCCTGGCTCATCTCGTCCCAGCGGGCCACGATGCCCCTGTTCTCCATGGGTGCGGAGGCGCCCCGGTCGTACTCGAACCGGCGGCGAACGACCAGGTGGGCTTGGGAGCGGGCTTCCTCGTAGCTGTCCTTCTCCTGGATCACGTGGGCCGCCAGATTGGTGGCGAGCTCGTCGTGGATGATGGGCGCTTCCGGGTCGAGAGCCTTCTCGATGTCCACGACCGCGTCCAGCGGCTCCAGGTCCACGACGATGTCGGCCAGCGCGTCCTCGGCCACGTAGCGGCTCTCGGCCACCACCATGGCGATGGGCTCGCCCACGTGCTTGACCTTGTCCCTGGCCAGAGGCACGTGCGTGGCGGTGTTGAACTCCAGGCGCTCGATGGTGGGCGGCGGCGCCACCAGCAGAGGACCTGGCTTCCAGTAGTCCCCCAGGTCCCAGGCGGTGTAGGCGGCCACCACGCCCGGCCGTTCCAGGGCTGCCGCTACGTCCACCGAGTTGATCCGGGCGTGTGCGAAGTCGCTCCTGAGGAACGCGACGTGCTGCCCTAGCCATGATCCTCGGAGCGGGATCGCGGGTTCGCGCCGGCCCGAGCGCCGGACCCGGTGTCGGCCGACGAAGGCTCGCTCGATCCACCTGTGTCGCTCGGCGCGCCCGTCGGGCTCGCGGATCCCCGCGCTCGCTCCGCCGCCAGCAACGCCGCACGGACGATGTTCTCGTATCCGGTGCACCGGCACAGGTTGCCCGAGATGGCCTCCCGGACCTGTTGCTCGTCGGGGTCGGCATTCTCCTCCAGGAATGGGAGGAGCGTCATCAGGAACCCCGGCGTGCAGAATCCACACTGGAGTCCGTGTGCGTCCTGAAAGGCGGCCTGGAGAGGGTGGAGCTCGTCGCCGTCGGCGAGCCCTTCCACGGTAGCGATCTCGCGCCCGTGGGCTTGAACGGCGAACCCGGACCGAGGCGCCGTCCAGCAGCACCGTACAGGCACCGCAGACCCCGTGCTCACATCCCACGTGGGTGCCTGTCAGGTGGAGCTCATGCCGCAGGAAGTCGCTGAGGAGCGTGCGGGGCGCTACGGTGCGCTCGTAGGTCGTGCCGTTGACCGAGACGCTGAGGGTCGATTGGCGACTCACCCGCGGTTCCGTTGGTAGGCTATGGGCGATCCCCCTCTGGATGGCTCCGGCGGCCAGCGGCTGATCCGGCGAGGGACGGGAAGCACCACGGGGACAAGCTGAGAATTGGCCATGACGCACGCAAGCGATTCTCTGGAAGCGGGATCCGACGCGGGGAGCGCCATCGTCTATGACATCGACGAGCGACCGCCGCTGAAAGAAGCCGTTCCCCTGGGCTTCCAGCACCTCGTGGCTATGCTCCTCGGCAACATCACCCCACCGCTGCTCGTCGTGGGCGCGCTGGGGCTTTCTGCGGGCGACGCGGCCCTCCTGTTGCAGGCCGTCTTCTTCATGGCGGGGATCGCGACGCTGGTCCAGGCCTACCCGGTCGGACCGGTGGGCGGCCGGCTTCCCATCGTCATGGGGACCACGGTCGCGTTCGTCCCCGCCATGATCCTGGTGGGTCGCGAATACGGACTGGCGGCCGTGTTCGGGGCCTGTCTGGTCGGATCGTTGGTGGAGATCGCCCTGGGCTTCTCGATCGCGAGGGTGCGGCACCTGTTCCCGCCGCTCGTCACCGGTGTCGTGGTCATGCTCATCGGATTGACGCTGATCCCGGTGGGCATGGACTACGCGGCCGGAGGGATCGGAGCGGCGGACTACGGGGCCCCGGTCAACCTGGCGGTGGCGGGGGTCGTCTTTCTGGTCACGCTCGTCCTGAACCGATTCGCGCGAGGCTTCGTGAGCTACGCCAGCCTGCTGATCGGCGCGATAGCCGGCTACCTCGTGGCCGTCGGGCTGGGGCGCGTGGACTTCACGACCCTCACGGGTGCGGGACTCCTCGCCACCCCTCGGCCACTGGCGTTCGGTCTCGAGCTGCACGCCGGAGCCATCGTGCTGATGGGCCTCGTCTACGTAATCAGCACGATGGAGACGATCGGCGACATCTCGGGAACGTTGGCGGCGGTGGGCAGAGAGCCCTCAGAAGCGGAGCTGAAGGGGGGGCTGGTGGCCGACGGGGTCATGAGCGGCCTCGCCGCGCTGATGAGCGCGTTCCCCAACACCTCGTACTCCCAGAACGTGGGGCTCGTCCACTTCACCGGCGTGGTGAGCCGGCACGTCACCGCCGTCTCGGGGGTCATCCTGCTCGGTCTGGGCGTGGTGCCCGTAGTGGGGGCAGTGTTCGCGACGATCCCGGCGCCGGTCATCGGCGGAGGCGGCCTGATCATGTTCGGCATGATCTTCGCCAGCGGCGCCGCCATCATTCACCGGGGTGTCGAGCTCACACAACGCAACATGGTAATCCTGGCCGTTTCGCTAGGGCTGGGCCTCGGGATCGAGCTCCGGCCGGACGCGCTCCAACACATGCCGGAGCTGGCCCGGACGCTGCTCGGGTCGGGTCTGGTCACGGGCGGCATCACGGCGCTCGTGCTCAACGCCGTCCTGCCCGAACGTGTGGGGTGGGTGCGGCAGGGCGAGGAGTGAGTTGCGGCCTCGGCTTCAGCGGCATCGCCCTCGACGCTCCATGCTGAGGGTGCTGCGCTCCATGCGGCGGGTGCTGTGCGGGCTCGAGCTCGCCGCCTCCCGACGAGTCGAGCCCGCTGTCTCCGTTCAGAGGCGTAACGCCGCTCGATCCGCCTGACGAGCGCGCCCGTTCAGCTCCATTCAGCCGGGCGACGCCCGGACCGGGGCCGCGAGTCGCCTCATCCGACCGCCGCTACCGCCTCGATCTCGATCTGGAATCCGTGGTGGAGCTCTCTGGTGGGCACCACCGCCCGGGCCGGTCGGTGCTCCCCGAAGAACGCGCTGTACACTTCGTTCACCCGGCCCCACAGGTCGATGTCGGAGACGTACACCGTGACCTTCACGACGTCTCCCAGTCCACCACCGCCGGCCGCGACGATGGCGGCCACGTTCTCGAGGGCCTGCTGCGTCTGCTCCTCGATGGAGCCCAACCGGCGCTCTCCGGTCTGCGGATCCACGGGTAGCTGACCCGACACGTACAGCGTGCCGTTATGGACGACGCCTTGGGAGTAGTGACCACCCGGCGGCGGGGCGTGCTCGGTCGAGACGTGCTGCATGGCATTCCTCTTGGTGATTTGGCGGCCCGTACCGCCGAGACGGCGCGGCGGGGCGGGTCGCGATCCTCTATCCGAGTGCTGAGCGTCGTCGGAGCGTTCGTCAAGGCTGGACCACCGCCGACCGCCCCACGGTGATCGGAGCGAGCCCCGCTTTCTCGAGCTCTCGGTTCAGCTGCGGCAACTGCTCGGTGAGCGTCCGATCGAGAGCCCTCAGGTGTCCCTGGAGCTCAGCCGACAGCTCCGCAAAGACATCCTCATAGGCCTGCGTGGGAGCGGCGTCTCCTCGCTCCAGGTGGGAGCGGAGGCCCGTGAGTCGGTCGTTCAGCTTGATGGGAAAGGCGATCTTGTCCTTCGGGCTCTGGTTCCTCACCTGGTAGAGCTCGCTCTCGACCATGCCGATCGCGTCGACGAGTCGGGCTGCCAGGTCCCGGAGCGACTGGCGCTGCGACGCGTCGACCCGGCTCGCCACCTGAGCGCGCAGATCGCGGATGAGCAGGACCCCTTCGTTGGCCGCGCTTTCGGCGTCCCTGATGCGCAGCGCGAGATCGAATTGATCCTCCAGGTCAGCCTCGGTGACGTCCGTCAGGCGAGGGTCCTTCTCCACTCTGAACCACCGGGTCTGGTCGGCATCGTCCACGACGACCCGGGCTCCGTAGCGACCCGGCGGAGCCCAGGGACCGCGCGTCGGGTCTCCGCCCTCCAGCACGATACCCGGAAACGAGGTGGCGCCTGGATAGCGGAGATCCCAGCGCCTCCGGTGCACCCCCGCCTCTCCCGCGGTTCCCTCGAACAGCGTCACCACGGGCTGGCCATCTGCTTCGAGGATCTGCACGTGGACCCGGCTGCCCGGCTCATTCACGTAGTAGTCGATCACCGCCGGAGCGGACCTGCGGATGGCGGTCGCCGGCTCGAAAACGTGGGGTGTGGCCGTCGACCGGGCGGGCTCGATCTGCCGGAGGGTCTCCATGTCGTCCAACACCCAGAATGACCGTCCGTGGGTGGCGATCACGAGATCCCTGTCCTCGACGATCAACCCCGTAACCGGCGTGACCGGGAGGTTGAGCGACAGGCTCTCCCAGCTCGAACCGTCGTCGAACGACACGTACACGCCGTGCTCGGAGCCGGCGTACAGCAGTCCCCGCCGCCACGGGTCTTCCCGGATGACGCGGACGAAGTCGTCCGGCGCGATGCCTTCCGTGATGGGGGTCCACGTAGACCCGTGGTCCCCGGTCTTCCAGACATAGGGAGCGCGATCGTCGAGCTCGTAGCGTATGGCGGTCACGTAGGCGGCCGCCCGGTGGTGTGGCGACGCCTCGACGACCATGACGCGGCTGTGCTCGGGCATGTCGGGCGGCGTGACGTCGGTCCAGCTCGCCCCGCCGTCTCGAGTCAGGTGGACGAGTCCATCGTCCGAGCCCGTCCAGAGCGTCGACACATCGTGGCGTGACGGTGCGATCGTGTAGATCGTCCCGTAGATCTCGGGACCGTCCTGGTCCCTCACGATCGTACCACCGGAATCTCCCAGCGTGGCCGGGTCGGCGCGGGTGAGGTCGGGGCTGATCCGGTCCCAGGTCCGGCCCCCGTCCGTGGTCTTCCACACGTGTTGCGAGCCCGCGTACAACACGTCCGGATCGACGGGAGAGATGGCGATCGGGTACGTCCAGTTCCACCGCTCCGGCATCTCCCGGGCCGGCTCGCCCATGACGATGCGGGGGAAGGGCTGGACGTCTGTGGCCAGCCCCGTCCTCCGGTCATAGCGGGTCAGCGTGTTGGTGGCGCCAGCGTAGAAGATGTCCGGCTCGGCGGGATGGGGGGCCACGTACCCGCTCTCGCCGCCTCCGACCGCGTACATCCAGGCGCCGTCGGGACCGCGGGGGTTCCGCAGGTGACCCCCGTCGGGGGCCACGCAGACCGTCGTGTTGTCCTGTTGGGCGCCGCAGGCGTGGTAGGGAAAGTCGGCCGTGGTGGCGAGGCGGTAGATCTGGGCCGTCGGGTACGCCATTCCCGTCCACGTTTCACCGCCATTGACGGTGACCACGCCGCCCCCGTCGTTCCCGTTGATCATGCGCGTGGGATCTCCGGGATCGATCCACAGGTCATGGTGGTCTGCGTGCGTGCCGGGGATCTCGTCGAAGGTCAGGCCGCCGTCCGTGGACTCGAGCAGCGTGAAGTTGAGGACGTAGACGGTCTCGCGGTCGACGGGGTCGGCCTGGATGCGCTGGAAGTAGAAAGCACGCTGCCAGAGGTCGCGGTGGTCGTTGACCAGCGTCCAGGTCTCGCCGCCGTCGTCGGATCGGTAGAGACCCCCGGCGTCGGCCTCGACGTTGGCCCACACCCGGCGGGAATCCGCGCCCGACACGGTGACGGTGATCTTGCCCAACACGCCCCGGGGGAGGCCGGGATTGCCGGTCAGCTCCGTCCAGCTGCTGCCACCGTCCACCGACTTGAAGATCCCCGAGCCCCCACCTCCGCTCCAGAGCTGCCACGGCTTTCGGTGGACCTGCCACAAGGTCGCGTAGAGCACCTGCGGGTCACCCGGGTCCACGGCCAGGTCGACGGCGCCGGTCCGATCGTCGCGGTACAGGACCCGGTCCCAGGTGCGTCCGCCATCCAACGTACGGAAGACGCCACGCTCGGGATTGTCGCCGAACGGGTGGCCCAGCGCCGCCACGTAGACGCGGTCCGGGTCGTTGGGATCGATCCTGATTCGCGAGATGGTCTGGGTCTCGGCGAGGCCCAGGTGGGTCCAAACCCGCCCGCCGTCCACGGACCGGTAGACGCCGTCCCCCTGGAGGACGTTGGCCCTGAGCTGGGCCTCGCCCATGCCGATGTACACGACGTCGGGGTCGGACGGTGCCACCGCGACGGCCCCCACCGACGCGCTCCCGATCTGGCCGTCGGTAACGGGGCGCCAGGAGGTACCGCCGTCGGTGGACTTCCACAGTCCGCCGCCCGTCGCTCCGAAGTAGTACTCGAAGGGCCGGTCCGCGTGTCCGGCGACGGCGATGGAGCGCCCGCCCCGGTCGGGGCCGATCGAGCGCCACTCCAGGGGCGGGAGTGGGGTCGGGTCCTGGCCGACGAGCGGAGCGCATGGGAGAGCGACGAGCAGGAGCGAGACGAGCGCCGGCGTCCTGGTCATGAGGGGCTCAGGAGCCAGCGCCGCCCAGCCGGAAGCTGATCCCGCCTCGGAGGAAGAAGTCCGGGATGTCGCCGAGTCCGGCCCCCGCCTCGAGGTACGGCTGGATGGTCGGTAGCGGGAACTCGAGACCTCCCAGCAGATGGATGCCGACCTCGGTGTTGTCGCGCTCGTCCCGGCTGAAGCGACCGACGGTCATGCCGGCGCCCACCTTCGGGACGAGGTTGGCGTTGTCCGCCAGGGGAAACAGGTAGTACCACGTGCCGCCGAGCTCGAAGTAGCTGGCGTCGTTCCCCGGGAAGTAGATGTCCAGGAACGCCCCGATCTCCATGTTCCGATGGACGCTGGAGATGGGGAAGAAGGCCCGTGCGCCGATGCCGAAGTCCACGTCGTCGGCGATGGTGAGCTCGGGTCCGAGGCGGGCCTGGGCGCTCGCGTCGGGGGCAGCCATCAGGAGAAATCCGGTGAACAACACCAACCACCCTGCGCGTTTCATGGGCCTTCCCTTCTCCTCCGGAGGTGACACGTTCCAGTCTCTGGGGGGGACGCAGCCCAAATCTACGCGCCGTACCGCGACGGTCCCAGTGCCTCAGCGGTCCGAGGCCACGAGACGCTCCTGACCTTGCCTTTGCATCGTTCACAAATATATTAACCACTAATACATTACTCGCAGACATAGACCAGCAGGGATCACACGGAGGCGGACGCCCATGTCGACGCTCACTCGCCTGACCTACGAGATCCTCTTGGCGCTGGCCGACCGCGACCGCCACGGCTACGGGATCATCAAGGAGATCGAGGACCGGTCCGGCGTCGCCGGCGTGCCCAGCACAGGGGCCATGTACCTGGCGCTCCAGCGCATGGAAGCGGACGGGCTCATCGCGGAGGCGTCGGAGAAGCCGGCCGGGGCGGACGGGCGCCGGCGGTACTACCGGATCACCCCGAAGGGTCGGCAGGTCGCCGAAGCCGAATCCCGACAGCTCGCCGAGCTCGTGGCGGACGCAAGATCGCGCAGCCTTCTGGTGGGGGGCGGGTCGTGATCTCCCGAGTGCTGCAGGCACTCCTGGCGCTGGCGCCGGAGGACTTCCGGTCGCGGTACGGCGCGGAGGTCATACAGGTGCACGAAGAGCGCGCGGAGGTCGCGCGACCCGCGATGCGGCGGATGCTCTTCGGTGGGCGGGAAGTGGTGGGGATGGCGTGGTTGGTGATCCGCAGCCGTGTAGGTCAACGGAGCCGTGGTGTGGCTGCGACGACGATGTGGGGGAGGGCTGGATCCATGGTGGACACGATTGGGCAGGACCTGCGATTCGCGCTGCGCACGCTCACGCGAAGCCCGGCGTTCGCCGCTACGGCCGTGGCGGTGCTGGCTCTGGGCATCGGGGCGACCTCGGCCATCTTCAGCGCGGCCAACGCCTTCTTCTTCCGGCCGCTGCCGTTCGCCGACTCCGACCGTCTGGTCATGCTGTACGAGACCAACCCCGAGTTCGGCTGGAGGCATGCGGCTGGAGCGCCCGCCAACGTCCTCGACTGGCGCGAGCAGGTGGACGCATTCGAGGACGTGGCCATGTACACCGAGAACGTGAGCCGGGTCACCTACGTCCAGGACGGTGAGCCCGAGCTCATCGGCGCTACGAACGTGTCCGGCAACTTCTTCTCGGTCCTGGGGGTCCCGGCCGCCCTGGGTAGGACGTTCGACTGGGGCGAGACGTGGGAGGGGAGCGACAACGTCGTGGTGTTGAGCCATGATCTGTGGCGCACCCGCTTCGGGGGGGACCCCGGCGTGGTGGGCCGCACCGTGGAGCTTTCGGGCACCACGGTCGAGATCGTCGGCGTGATGCCCCAGGGCTTCCGCTTTCCCAGTGAAGGGACCCAGATGTGGTCCCCATGGGGCTGGGCCACGGACGCGCGCGAGCAGGTGTGGTTCCGACGGGCCCACTGGGTACGGCCCGTCGCGCGGCTCGCGTCGGGCGTGACGCTGGGCGAAGCCGACAGCCAGCTCCAGGTCGTGGTCCGCCGTCTGCAGACCGAGCACCCCGGGACCAACCGAGTGATGGGAGCGGGGCTCATGCCGCTCCGGTCGTTCCTGATCAGGGAGGTCCGGACGCCGCTCCTGGTGCTCCTCGGAGCGGTGAGCCTCCTGCTACTTCTGGCGTGCGCGAACGTCGCCAACCTCATCCTGGTGCGTGCGAGCGAGCGCAGCCGCGAGGTCGCTCTCCGCCACGCCCTCGGAGCGGGCCGGAGCCGGGTGGTGCGCCAGCTCCTGACCGAGAGCCTGGTGATGGCGTTCCTGGGCGGCGCGATCGGGCTGGGACTCGGATGGGCCGGCGTTCGGGCCATGGAACGCCTCACCGCGCTGGGAATCGACGGTGCCACCGCCATCGCCCTCGACGCACGGGTGGTCTTGTTCACGATGGGCGCTGCGGTGTTCAGCGGTATCGTCTTCGGACTCGCACCCGCCCTCGGCAGCACGGGGGCTCGCCTCGGAGAAGCGCTCAAGGATGGGGGACGGGCCGGGACGGCTGGCCGTGAGGGCCTGCGGACGGTGAACCTCCTGGTGGCCACGGAGGTCGCGCTGGCCCTGCTGCTGGTCGTGGGCGCTGGCCTCATGGTGCGAAGCTTCTGGCTCCTGCGGGACGTCGATCCGGGCTTCCAGACCGAGGGTACCCTGGCCGTCCAGTTCACCGTGCCGTCTTCCCGGTACGCGGAGCGCGATCAGGTGCTGGCGTTCTACGATCAGCTCACGGATGCGCTGGAGGGCCGGCCCGGCATCGAGCGGGCCGGAACGGTGGGACACCTTCCGCTGGCCGGGAAGAGCTGGTCCAGTCAGTTCCAGGCCGAGGGCTGGCCTCCCGACCGGGTCGGCTTCGAGATCGTACACCGGAGGGCCGACCCCGGCTACTTCGAGGCTCTGGGAATCCCGCTGGTGCGGGGCCGCATGTTCGACTCCAGCGACGGCCCGGACGATCCGCTCGTGGTGGTCGTCAACGAGACCTTCGTCCGGGAGCACTTTCCTGGCGAAGATCCCATCGGCCAGAAGATCGCGTACGACCGCGCCGCCACGCCGGAATCCAACTGGTACGAGATCGTGGGCATCGTGGGGGACCAGCATCAGAACAGCCCAGGCCAGCCCGTCTTGGCCGAGGTGTTCGAGAATCGCAACCAGGACTGGGGGCGTTTCAGCTGGGTCGTCATGCGCACCAGCGTCGATCCCATGAGCGTAGTGCCGACCTTCCGGTCCGTACTGCGCGAGTTGGATCCGCTGATCCCCATCGCCACGGTCAGGCCCCTCCGAGAGGTGTGGCTGACCTCCATGGTCCGTGAGCGGTTCATCCTGACCCTTCTGGGTGTCTTCGGAGCGGTTGCGCTGGCTCTCGCGGCCGTTGGCGTGTACGGCGTCACGGCACAGGCGGCCCGCCGCCGAACGCAGGAGATCGGCATACGGATGGCCTTGGGTGCGGCCGCACCCGAGGTGCTGTCGATGCTGCTACGGCAGACCCTCGGCGTGGTGGGACTCGGTCTGGCGGTCGGGCTCGTGGCCACGCTCCTGACCACGCGGGTCCTCTCGACGCTGCTGTTCGGTGTGGCGCCCACGGATCCGCGGACGCTGGCTGCCGTCGTGCTGTTGCTGGGGGCCGTCGCGCTGCTGGCCTGCTATCTACCCGCGCTCCGGGCCACCCGGGTAGATCCGGTCAGATCGCTGCGGGCCGAGTGACGGAGCCTCAGCCAGCCAACGCCCGGAGCGTTTCCTTCCAGTCGTCTGCCAGGACCGGGTGGTCCAGCGCACGCCGGAAGAGGGCCGGGTCGCGCTCCTGGCCCGTCCTGAGCGAGAAGACGTCGGCGATGGTCAGGCCGTTGTCGTGGGCGGAGACCAGCTCGATGGCGTCTCCGGCCTCGAGCGTGCCCTCGGTGTGGACGGCGAAGTAGATCCCGCTCCGACCGCTGCGGGTGAACAACCGCTGCATGTTCGTCCGCTGGAAGCGCGCCGCGAGCTTGGAGCACGGCATGCGCGGCTCCGTCGCCATCAGCTCCACCGTGCCGATGCGGAACACGTCGCCCACCCGGACCCGGTCCTCGAGGAGGCCGGTGGTGGTCAGGTTCTCGCCGAACGCTCCCCAGGCCAGCTCATCCAGCCCCAGCTCGGACGTCCACCAGCCGTAGTGCTCCGAAGCGTAGGCATAGACGGCTTTGGTCGGTCCGCCGTGGACCGAGGGGTCGGCCTGCACGTCACCCACGACGTG
>JBDHLD010000115.1:0-9723 GCA_039586035.1 Gemmatimonadota bacterium
CGGCGAAGGCGTAATGGATGACTGCGCCCCCCGGGGGATTCTCGCCCCGGCGGTCCGCATGGACCCCCAGCCCGAACCCTCCGCCACGGACCCGGTAGGCGTCCCTCGGCTCGAACAGGAAGGCATCGCCGGCAGCCACGGCGTCATCGATCTGGTGGAGAGGCGTGAGATCGTCGAGGATCCAAATCGAGCGACCCTGGGTGGCCACGATCAGGTCCTGCCGATGCACCTTGAGATCCGTGATCGGCGTTTCGGGCATGTTCAGGTCGAACGGCTGCCAGCGAGCGCCGTCGTCGAACGAGATGAACAACCCGAACTCGGTGCCCGCGTACAGCAGCCCCTCCCGGTCCGGATCCTCCTGCACCGTGCGCGTCCAGTGGTCGGCGGGGATCCCGTTCGTGCCGTCGGTCAGCAGATCCCACGAGGCGCCGTAGTCGGTCGTCTTGTAGATGTACGGTCGGAAGTCGTCCATCCGGTAGCGGTGAACCACCGCGTACGCCTTGGCCGCGTCGTGGGGGGACAGGGCAATGCGGTTCACCGTCGAGTGGAGGGGCAATCCGGACGGGGTGACGTCCGTCCAATTCGCCCCCCCGTCCCGGGTGATGTGAATCGCGCCGTCGTCGCTACCGGCCCAGATCACGCCGGACTCGAACGTGGACTCATGCAGGGCGTAGATGGTGCCGTAGATCTCCACCCCGGTCTGGTCATAGGTGACGGGCCCGCCCGGTGGATCCTGATGAAGCTCCCGATGCTCCTCCCACCGCGTCAGGTCCGGGCTGATCGTCTCCCACGTCTGACCACCGTCAGTGGTCCGGTGCACGAACTGGGACGTGTGATAAACCACGTCGGAGTCGTGGGGCGAGAAGCGGATCTGCGAGTTCCACTGGTGCCGATACTTCAGCTCCACGTTGGCGCGGCCGTGGTACTCCTGCGGGTACTCCCAGATGTCCCGTTCCTGGCCGGTGCGCAGGTCGAGCACGCTGATCTGTCCTTGGCAGGCGCCGTACGTGATGCTCGGGTCGTCCGGGTGGACCGCGATGGGGCCGGTCTCGCAGCCCGCGATCGAGAACCACTGCTCGTACGGCGTCAGCGCTCTGAGCGTGCGGCTCGGGACGCTGATGGTCGTGTTGTCCTGCTGCGGCGCATAGAGCCGGTACGGGAACTCGTCGTCCACCTCGACCGAGTAGAACTCCGCGGTGGGTTGGTTCATCTGAGTCGACCAGGTCCGGCCGTTGGTCAGGGTGACGTTCGCCCCACCGTCGTTGGACTGGATCCAGATGTCGGGGTTGCCCGGGTTGATCCACAGGTCGTGGTTGTCGCCGTGGGGCGTGGAGATAGCCTCCATGGTGCGCCCGGCGTCGATGGACCGGTAGAAGCCCTCGTTCGAGACGAACACGGTGTTCTCGTCCGTGGGATGGGCGTCGACGTGCATGTAGTACCAGGGTCGCGCCATCATATTCCGGTCGTCGTTGACGAACTCCCACGAACGGCCCGCGTCGTCGGACCGGTAGAGCCCCCGGTCTACGGCGGCCTCGACGAGAGCCCACAGTCGATTCGGGTTCGCCGGCGATATGGCCAGGCCGATCCGGGCGAGTGGGTAGTCGGGAAGGCCGTTGCTCAGCCGCTCCCAGGTGTCTCCCCCGTCAGTGCTCTTGTAGATCCCGCCTTCGTCGCCGCCGCTGATCATGCGCCACGGCTTTCGCTCCGCGCGCCACATTGCGGCGTAGAGGATGCGCGGGTTCCACGGGTTCATGACCAGGTCGATGGCGCCGGTGCGCTCGCTCACGTAGAGCACCCGTTCCCAGGTCTGTCCTCCGTCCGTGGTCCGATACACGCCCCGCTCCTCGTTGGGCCCGAAGATGTGGCCGAGGGCGGTCACGTAGGCGACGTCGGGGTCCCTGTGGTGGACCTGGATCCGGTTGATCTGACCCGATTCAGGGAGGCCAAGGTACGTCCAGGTGTCCCCATCGTCCGTGGAGCGGTACACACCGTTGCCCGGAGACACGTTTCCCCTCACGCCACCAGAGCCCGTGCCTATCCAGATCACGTTGGGATCCGAGCGGGCCACGCTGACCGCTCCGATGGGCGCGCGGTCGAGGAATCCGTCCGTGATGTTGTGCCAGGTCTCGCCCGCGTCCTCCGTGCGCCACACGCCACCACCCACTGTCCCCATGAGGAAGCGGTGCGGCCGAGCGCGGTACCCGGTGACGGCAGTCGACCGGCCGCCTCGGTAGGGCCCCACCATTCGGTAACGCATGGCCTGATAGAGGGCGGGGTCCACGGTCTGGCTGGAGTCCTGGGACTCGGCCGGGACGGGCGAGACGAAGGCCGTGAGCGCCACGGCGAACAGGAGCGTCAGGGTTCCGAGGCCAAGGCCGGCCAAGCGACCGAGCCGGGCCGTCGGTGCGATGGGGATGGAGCTGGAGCAGTGCATGGTATTCCTGGGACGAGGCAGCGGCACGACCGTCACGGATGATGCACTCCGGACGGGCATCCATGGGGCGGATACGGGGAGCACCCGGATGCCAGACCATGATAGTCGGCACCGCGGGGTGGCGCGACGTCAGGCGAACCGGGCACCGAAAGAGCGGGCCGCGCGCGCTTCCGAGAGCCCCCTCGGTCGGGGCCAGGCTGGGGGGACTCCCGTTGAGCCGGAGCGCTCGCCCTCTCGGCTTCGTGGGTTTCTTGCCGGCGGTCGGCCAGCCTACGAGGCCCTACACCCACCCCTTCTTGCGGAAGTCCTTCAGGTTGTCCGCCCACTCCGCCATCTCCTCTGGCAGGCCGAAAGAGAGCCGGTTGTAGTCGAGCATGGGCGGGAAAGGCCGACCGACCCGGACACCGGCTTCGCGCATGCGGCCGATGTACTCCTCGAGGTCACCGTGGATGCGGTGCATGAGGAAGTTGGTGTGGCTCGGCAGGTACTCGAGCCCGAGCTCGTCCAGGACCTCGTGGGCCATGTCCTTGGCCTGTTCGTTCACGGCGCGGCTGTCGGCGACGTGCTGCGTGTCGTCGAGGGAGGCCTGCGCCGCGAAAACGGCGGACACGTTGGCGTTGTTCGCCGCCGCGAAGTCCCGCAGGCGGCTGATCGTGCCCGGATGGCCGATCCCGTACCCCAGGCGCATGCCAGCCATTCCGAAGATCTTGGAGAAGGTCCGCACGACCAGCACGTTGGGGCGATCATCCACCCACTTGAGGGCGGAGTGATAGCCCGGGGTGCCGTCGGCGTACTCGAAGTAGGCTTCGTCCATTAGGAAGAAGGTGGTTTCGGGCGCGTCCGCGATCCACGCGTCGATGTCCGCGCTCGAAGTGAGTGTGCCCGTGGGGTTGTTCGGGTTGCAGAAGTACACCACGGACGGGCGGTGTCGCTCCTCCGCCACTGCGCGCATGGCGTCCAGGTCGTGGGCCATGTCCTTGGTCAACGGCACCTTGACCAGCTCGTAGGGGAAGTTCCGGCGGTAGCGCGGGACGTCTTCGAATGTGGGATCCGCGATCACGAGCTTGGTGCGGGGCCCCGCCAGAGCCTCCACGGCCATCTGGAGCACTTCCGTGGATCCAGCGCCGAGCACGACCTGATCCAGGCCGACCCCGAACTTCTCGGCCAAGCGCTCCGCCAGGGGTCTGGACCACGCTCCGGGATACCGGTTGGCAAAGGTGAGCGACTCCAACACCGCCTCTCGGGCGCCCGGGCAGAGGCCCAGGGGATTCTCGTTGGAGCTGAGACGAATCGTCCCGTCAGGCATCCGTTTCCCCGGCAGGAGGGTCGCCCCCAGGCTCCGCGGCACGGTAATACCACCGATTCCGGTGAGTCCCAGCATCGCACCGGCCGTCAAGAAATCACGCCGTTCCATGAGCTGCTCCTCCTTGTGGGCTCGTCGCTACGTGGTCCCGATTCAACATGGTCCCGATCGTCTCGGTCCCGGTTTGATCCCGATTCTCGCCGTCATGCCAGGCTGGCCACCGCCTCGGCCACGCGCTCGGCCTCGGACAGCGTGTTGTATACATGGGGGCTCAAGCGGATACCGGGAAAGCTCCCCGACATCCCGGCGGAGCCGACGTCGTGTGAGTCGTAGAGGGCCTGGAAGCCGGCCCGCGGCTCCACGCCGGGAATCTGGAAGATCAGCACACCCCCGCTCAGGCCTGGATCCGCGGGGGTGTGGAATCGCACGCCGGGGATCGAGTCGCCGATCCGTGTTCTCAGGGTCGCGACGAGCTCGCGGACTCGGGCCTCGACCGCCTCGGCCCCAATGCTCTCGTGAAAAGCCACCGCCCGACCCATCGCCGCCACTGTGGCATCGTCGCGCTGACCCAGGGTGGCGAAGCGGGCGGCGCTCTTCTCCTCGTGCGCCCGTTCCCAGCCAAGCCCCACCACGAGCGGCCACAGCTTGTCCACCGACTCGCGGCGGACGTAGAGGACGCCGGCCTCTTTGGGACCCATGAACCACTTGTGGGAGCTGGCCGCATAGAAGTCGCACCCCATGTCTCCGAGGCGCAGGTCCAGCCACCCGAAGGTCTGCGCGCCGTCCACGTGGGTCAGGATCCCGCGGTCCCGCGCCAGGCGGCACAGCTGCGCCGCCGGCAGCGCAACGCCCGAGACATTGGAGTGGTGCGAGAACGCCAGCACCCGGGTGCGGGAGGTCAGGGCTGCTTCGAAGGGAGCCACGAGCGCCGCAGCGTCCCTGGGCTCGGCCGGTGTGGAGACCCGAATCACCTCGTAGCCATGACGCCGGGCCCCTACGTCCCAGGAGCCGCTGTTCGACGGGTGGTTCTGATCCCAGAGGACGACCTGGTCGCCGGGCCCCAGGTCCACTCCCCCCACCACGATGTTGTTCCCCTCGGTGGTGTTGCGGGTGATGACGACCTCACCGGGCTCCGCACCCACGTAGCGAGCCAGCGCCTCCTCGGCGTCGTGGCGCAGGTCCCCGAATCGGCCCCGATTCTGGAAAGAGGCGTCTGCGTCGACGAGGCGCGTCCACTCGTTGACCGCATCGATGACGGGATAGGGGGCGGGGCACAGGTTGGCGGCGTTCATCAAGGTCAGGCCCGGCCGGAGCGGGAACTGGTCCCGGACCAGGCCCCAGAAGGCCTCGTCCGCGGAGCCCCGCGCGGTAGCCCGGCCCGGTGGGAACGGAGACCGGGCGGCCCCCCCCCGCCAGGGCCGCGCCGAGCGACTCGGGAAGCGTGGCCGCCAGGGCTCCGCCCAGGAGGGTCCCCAGAAAGCGCCTCCTGGGGAGCCGCACGATCGCTTCGGGCGGATTGTGGATGCGTGGGTCGGGCGTCATCCTCTCGTCTCGCGCTGCAGGTGGCCGTCGATCGGCCGGTCCGACGAGCGGTTGGCCCCGAAGACCGCCGACCGTCGGGAACGTCGCTACGGGCCCCCGGGCGGACCCGCGTTCACCTTGACCTCGGTCGTTTCCACGACCATGGCGCTCAGAGCCTCCTCCATCATCTCCTGCATCCCAGCACCCATCTGGCCCTTCATCATCTGCTCGACCATGGCGCGCTGCTCCGGGGGCAGCTTCTCGAGCTCAGCCTCCATCTCGGCCATGGCCTGCTCCTGCTCGGGCGTCATTCCTCCCATTCCGGCGCTCATTGCCCCGCCCAGCCCCTCGGACGAGATCTCCATGTGGAATGGGTAAAGCATGCCTTCGACCTCACGGTAGTCGCTCATCAGCACGGAGGTCGACAGGGGTTGGGGTCCGCCCGCTGAGACCATGGTTCCCGCCATATCGATGCGCCGGGGGACGAAGTCCTCCGTGTCCATCCACATCTGCATGCTCTCGGGTGTGAAATTGCTCTGGACGCCGCCGATCCCCCCGAGCTCGATGCCTTCGAAGTCGTTCAGAGCGATGATCCAGCACTCGTTCCCGTCTACGCTTTCGCGGCCTTCCACCGTCATGCGCTCGGCGATCTCCGGCCGCATGAAGTACTGGCTGTCGAATTGTCGGGGCGGGTTCATCCGCTCGGCTTCCGCGCCCGGAACGGATTCCTGCATCGTTGCCATGTCCGGGACAAAGACCACGCGACCGTCGACCTCGTCGCGGACGAAATGCATCGTGCTCGACATGCCCATGACCGTTTGGGTCACGGTGAAGTCGTCGATGCCGGTCATCCGCTCCTCATAGACGTCCCAGGCCCGCTCCATGATCTCGGGTGCGCTCTGGGCGCCGAGCGCTACGGGGCCGGACGCGATGCAAGCGACCAGTGCGACGAGGACGCCCGAAAGGGCGGGGATGCGATGGGTCATGCTTCCTGCTCCTGATACACGCGTGAGGGCTCGGGTCCAGTGTACGCCGCCCGATCCGCGGGGAGCAAGCGGGCCGACCGTCGTTGGCAAGGGTTCCCGAAGAGACGGCCGTCGCGTCAGGCGCCTCCGAGCCCCGCCGGCGCCTCCAGCACTCCGTCCGGGATACCGAACGCGTCCACGAGGAAGACCGCCTGCTCCCGGACCTCTTGGCACAGCCCATTCACGAGGGCGCGAATCGCCTGACTCTTGGCGGGCTCCAGGTAGCCCGCCTCCAGGTACCACGCACGGTCCGCTTCGATGCGGCTGAGGGCGTACAGACCGCAGAGCGTTCTCAGGACTTCTGACAAACCCGGCGTGGGCGCCCGGGCCACGCCTTCCAGGAAGCGGTCGTGAACGACACGCTCGACGTGTGCTTCCGCCAATCGCACGAGGTGGTCCTGGCAGGCGTTCATCGCGTCGAAGGAGTCGAGGCCGTCATCGATTCGGGCTTTCAACCGGCGGGCCACCGAGCCGAGGAGCCGATCCTCCCGGTAGGCCATGGCGGCGGCGAGGAACTCGGGGTCCCGGAGGTGGTCGGGGTCCGTGTTTCTCGTGACCAGAGGATTCATCTCGGCCACGCGTATCTGCGCCCGGTCCGCCAGGTATCTCGCCAGGTCCCATAGCTTCAAGTCGCCCATCTGGTCCTGGTAGCGTCCGAGGAGGGCCCGGGACACCAGCTGGAGCAGGACGGGGTTGGCGCCTTCGAAGGTCGTGAAGATGTCGGCGTCCGCCCTGAGCTCGCCGAACCGGTTGGCTGCCAGGTATCCCATGCCGCCGCAGGCCTCCCGGGCCACCTGCGTGGTGTCGATCGCGTGACGTGAAGCCAGCGCCTTGAGCCCGGCAGCCAGCGCCTCCACCTCACGGGCCTCGTCCGGGTCGGCCGCGGCGTAGCGGCGGATCAGATCCCGCACGGCGAAGTGAAGACCGTACGTCGTCGCCAACCTCGGGAGCAGGGCACGCTGGTGAACCAGGTAGTCGAGGACCGGGACTTCGCCCCGGCCGGCAGGTCCGAATTGGCGGCGGCGATCGCTGTAGCGGATGGCGATCGTGAGCGCCGTCTTGGCCACGCTCACCGAGGCGGCCGCAATGCTGACCCGGCCCGCCACCAAGGCGCCGAGCATGGTGAAGAACCGCCGTCCCGGACTGGGGATCGGGCTCTCGTACTCCCCTTCGTCCGTGATCCGGGCGAACCGATCCAGGAGGTTGGCTCGGGGTACGCGGACCCCGTCGAAGCCCAGTCGCCCGTTGTCCACACCGTTCAGGCCCACCTTCTCGCCACAGTCCTCGATCGTCACACCGGGCAGCGGCCTGCCTCGGTCGTCCCGGATCGGCACCAACACGACGTGAACGCCGTGGTCGTGGCCCCCCACATGGAGCCGGGCGAAGACGCTTGCCATGCGGCCGTGCAGGGCGGCGTTGCCGATCCAGTCTTTGCGGGCGTCGTCGTCGGGGGTGTCGACGACCAGCTCGTCAACTTCCGCGTCGTATGTGGCGGTGGTCCGCAGCCCCTGGACGTTGGAGCCGTGCCCGACCTCGGTCATGGCGAAGCAGCCCGGGAGCTCCACCGTGCCGATGCGCGTCAGGAACCGGTCGTGATGGAGCGCGGTCCCGAGTTGGAGCACGCTGCCGCCGAATAGCCCGAACTGGACCCCGAACTTGGTCAAGACGCTGAGATCGCCGTGCGCCAGAGTCTCGAACACGGCGATGGTGGCGGCCGCGTCGTCCTTTCCTCCGACGGAGGCGGGGTAGGACATGCGACCGTATCCCCGATCGGCGAGAAAGCGGACGGCGTCCAGCACCCGCTCCCGGTACTCGGCCGTGGCGGGTACAGGGCGGATCCGCAGGGGTGGCAGTGCCATCAGCGCCAGGACCTCTCTCCGGATGGCGCCGTCGGGCTCATTCAGAAACGACGTCAGCTGGGAGACGTCGAATAGCGAAGTCCCTGCGCGCTCGCCGATGGGAGCTCGCTCCCCGAGAAGGGACCGGGTCGCCTCCCGGCCCACGACGCCCAGCGCCTCCTCGACGTGGTCGAGCGCTTCCAGGGCCTGGGGAGTGTCCCACGGCCCCCTGAGCGCCGGATCGAGTCGGGCCAAGCCCATGCCCAGGGCGGCCAGGGACCGGCGCACCTCGCTCGGGCATTGGCCCGCCAGTCGCCGCACCTCCTTCTTCAGGCGCTCCAGGTCATGGGGTCTCGGCGGCGAGTCGGGCCGCAGCCACGCGACCAGGACCTCACGGTCGGGGGCGTCGAGCCACTCGAAGAGAGCCTGTGCCCGCTCCCGTATCGCGTCGATCTCGTCGCGCGCCAGAGCGCCATCCGCCCAGGCCACGTAGAGCATGGGCAACAACGGCGCGAGCTGTGGGCGCTCGAGAGGGTCGGGAAGTCGTTGGGTCGCTTTCATCAGGTCTCCCGAGGTGCCGGGAGTGTGTCGGCCGGCTCGGCGTGGGGGACGACCGAGGGTGGCGTTCTTCCGCTCAGTGAGTCCGTGTCCATTGGCTTCGAAGAGGTCGGGCCAGGGCCCGGCCGTGAGCTGCGACGGTCCAGGCGCGGAGCGGGAAGGTACCGACGAAAACCGCGAATCCGCCATGACCGGCGGCACCACGGCGCGCCCCGTCGCCTCACTGCCCGCCGCTGCCTGTAGGCCCTCGCCCCCCGCCCTTGACCGGACCGTCCCCGGAGCACAAGCTCCCTCGTCCCCGAACAGGAGCCGGAATGTCGAAGCCGCTGGTAGGTGTCATCATGGGGTCACGCTCGGACTGGGACACCATGAAGAACGCAGTGGAAACCCTCGCGGCGTTGGCCGTCCCGCACGAGGTGCGGGTCGTCTCCGCGCACCGCACGCCCGACCTCCTCTTCGAGTATGCCAGTACGGCCGAAGACCGTGGCCTCGAGGTGATCATCGCCGGCGCCGGAGGTGCCGCTCATCTACCCGGCATGGTGGCTGCCAAGTCCGTGCTTCCCGTTCTGGGCGTGCCCGTCCAGTCCCGAGCGCTGCAGGGCCTCGACTCCCTCCTTTCCATCGTCCAGATGCCCGGCGGCATCCCGGTAGGGACGTTGGCTATCGGTCGGTCCGGTGCAGTCAACGCTGCACTGCTGGCGGCGGCCATCCTGGGCGCCGGGCACCCGGAAATCCGGGAATCCCTCCGCTCCTACCGGGAAGGGCGCACCCAGACGGTTCTGAACGACCCCGATCCACGCCAGCCCGCACCGTGAACGTCGGCATCCTCGGTGGTGGCCAGCTGGGACGGATGCTGGCCCTGGCCGGCTATCCGCTGGGCATGCGCTTCCGCTTCCTGGAGCCGTCGCCGAATCCACCCGTAGCGGGTCTCGGCGAGATCGTGGCCGGATCCTACGACGACGTCCAGGCCGCCCGCCGCTTCGCGGCTGGTCTCGATGTGGTCACCTACGAGTTCGAGAACGTGCCGGTGGCCACCGCCGAGGC
>JBDHLD010000275.1:0-2377 GCA_039586035.1 Gemmatimonadota bacterium
CTCTGGGGCATCAGCGTCGACCGCGCTCGCCGCGCGTTCGGGCGTCAGCTCGCCCGGGAGCACCCGGTGGAGGCCGACGCCGTCATCGCCGTCCCCGACAGCGCGAACTCTGCGGCGCTGGGCTACGCCGAGGGGAGCGGCATCCCCTTCGAGCTGGGACTGCTCAGGAACCACTACGTGGGCCGCACGTTCATCCAGCCGTCCCAGGCGGATCGCGACTTCGGCGCCCGCATGAAGTACAACCCGGTGCGCGAGGTGCTGGACGGACGAAGGGTCGTCGTCGTGGACGACTCCCTGGTGCGGGGCACGACGAGCTCCAGCCTGGTCAAGTTCATCCGGCAAGCGGGCGCCCGTGAGGTCCATTTCCGCGTGGCGAGCCCTCCCGTCCGCTTCCCCTGCTACTACGGCATCGACATGCCCAGCCGCGAGGAGCTCATCGGCTCGCGCCTGTCCATCGACGACATCGCGCGCGAGGTCGGAGTGGAGACGCTCGGCTACCTGTCGCTCGAGGGCATGGCCGCTGCCGTGGCGGAGGGTGGCCCCTTCTGCGACGCTTGCTTCTCGGGGGACTACACGGCTCCCCTCGTGGACATCGAGCGGGGTCTGCTGGCGATCGCCGGGGCCGGAGGCCGCGTGTGAGCGGCGAGTCGGTCGCGGTCACCCGCGAGCGGCTGCTGGCCCTTCCGAAAACCGAGCTTCATGTCCACCTGGACGGGAGCCTACGTCCGGACACCATGGTGGAACTGGCGCTGGAGCACGACAAGGCGCTCCCCACCACCGATCCGGAGGCCCTCGCCCGCCACATGCAAGCGGGGGACACGCGTAACCTCGAAGAGTACCTCCGCCGATTCGAGCTCACGCTCTCGGTAATGCAGCACGCCAACGCCCTCGAACGCATCGCGTACGAGCTGGCCGAAGACAACGCCCGCGAGAACGTCCGCTACCTCGAGGTCCGGTACTCGCCGATCCTGAACACCCGAGAGGGACTGCCTCTCACCGAAGCGGTTGAAGCACCGCTGCGGGGCCTGCGTCGCGCCGAAGCCGAGTTCGGCATCCGCACCGCCGTGATCATCTGTGGCATCCGCAACATGGAGCCGGGCACCTCGCGGGATCTGGCTGACTTGACGGTGGCCTTCAAGGGCCGGGGCGTGGTGGCGTTCGACCTGGCGGGCGCCGAGTACAACTACCCGGCCAAGAAGCACAAGAACGCCTTCTTCACGGTCATCAACAAGAACATGGCCACCACGATCCACGCGGGGGAGGCGTACGGAGCCGAGTCCATCCATCAAGCGCTCCACTACTGCCGGGCCAACCGCATTGGCCACGGCACCCGCCTCATCGAGGATCCTGACCTGATGGCCTACGTGAGGGACTTCCAGATTCCCCTGGAGATCTGCCTTACGTCCAACGTCCAGACCCGCGCCGTGCCGTCCTTCGCCGAGCATCCCCTGAGGCCGTATTTCGACGAGGGCCTGGTGGTGACGCTCAACACCGACAACCGCCTCATCTCGGGGACGACGCTCACGGACGAGTACTGGCGGGCGCACGAGCACCTGGGGTTCACCTGGGAGGAGCTGGTGCGCGTGGCCCGGATGGGGTTCGAGTCGGCGTTCTTGTCCCACGAGGAGAAGGCGGAGCTGTTGCGGGTGGTGGACCAGGAGACGGCGGCGATCGGCTGACGGCTGGTCGGGCGGAAGCCTCTACCCTTGTGGTTGGGGCGCGCCTCGGGTTGCTTCCCTCGGGCCTGCGGGGAATCGGGTTGCTGGGCGCTCGAAGCTTGCTCCGTGTACCGCGGGGGGGCTCGACTCCGCACTTCCCTCTTCCTGCCGGGCTCCCGGCGGGTCCGGGCCATAACGCGTCGCCCGCGCCGCAGGGCCTTCCCCTCCTCCCCGGTCCGGGCCGGCCCCTTCGCCCCTCGCCAAGCAAACCCTCGCCACCCCTTTCCGGCCAGAGCCAAGACCGACACGACGATTGAGCGAGGGCTGCGGAGCCGTCCGTCCCTGTCGAGCGACCCCGGTGCCGCCGCGCGAAGTCCGGGATGGAGGACGCGCACGCATGATCCTGCGCGACAGCGTTGGCTGACCGGTGGCATAGACCGATCCCGCCACCGCGCCGCCCACCAGCGTGCGGGCTGCGCCTTGTAAGGGGCCGTAGAGCAAGGGATGCAAAGGCCCGCAGCTCTAGAGCGAAGGCCCACCACCCTGCGGATGCTACCTGAGCGGCGACCGCCCTGAGCGTGCCCCGTCGAGGCGCAGCCCCCGCACCCCCACAATAGAAAACCGCCCCCGGGGATCGACCCGGAGGCGGCTCTCGAGACCTTCTCCGTCTGCCCGGGCGAACCCGGACAGACGGAGCTCAGTCGTTACTCATCAAGCAC
>JBDHLD010000276.1:0-2377 GCA_039586035.1 Gemmatimonadota bacterium
ATGGCCGTGGGGATGGTGTCGTTCGACGACTGCCCGAAGTTCACGTGATCGTTGGGGTGGACGCCGTGGTCCTCGCCCAGGATCTGGCTGGCGCGCGTCGCGACCACCTCGTTGGTGTTCATGTTGGTCGAGGTCCCGGAGCCCGTCTGGTAGATGTCGAGCACGAATTCCTCGTCCCACTGCCCGTCCGCGACCTCACCGGCCGCCTCCACGATGGCGTCGGCGATGTCGGGCGGAAGGTGTCCCAGCTCCTGGTTGGTCTGGGCCGCCGCCTTCTTGATCAGCCCCATGGCCTGAATGAACCGGCGACCGAAGCGGCGGCCGCTGATGGGGAAGTTCTCGAATGCCCTCTGGGTCTGTGCCCCGTACAGCGCCGCGGCAGGTACCTTCACCTCGCCCAGGGAGTCCTTCTCGATGCGATAGTCGTCGGACATGGCTCGGTTCGTCGATCGTTGAGATGAATGCTTGCGGTTGAAGTCGCGCCTCACCGAAGGCTCCGGAACATGTTCCGGCGGGGGCGGCCCGTAAAGGCGACGGCGGCGCCTCCCGTCGTCGTCGCGCTCATTCTCGCGCGTCCGACCCAAGCGGCTTGCCCGAAGCCCCGATTCCGGATACAGATCCTCCGGTCCGCGCAGCGCAGCCCGTACCGATTCCGCTCCAGGGCACTACCGTGAACCGCAATCGAGAAGACGCCTAGGCCCCATGACGCACCAGACCGCGGCACTCCTGGTCACTACGCTCTCACTCCTGACGGCCGCGTGCGGATCCGGGACCTCTGGAGCGCGAGACGTGTCCCCTACGCAGTCGCCCGAGCCAGAGCCCGCTCCAACCGCAGCCGACGTCGCGAGCTCGGCACCGGCACCCGACGCCACCCTCGCCGGAATCTACTCGGAAGAGCAGGCTGAACGTGGTCAGGGGACTTTCCGCTCCGTATGTGGGGAGTGCCACTACAGCCGGGAGTTCAGGGACGATCAGTTCAAGTTCAGCTGGCGACGACGCTCGGTGGCGGATCTGTTCCAGCACATTGCGGAGACCATGCCGGAAAACGCCCCGGGCAGTCTGTCCTCCCGTCAGTACGCCGACGTGGTAGCGTACATCCTGAAGCTCAACGGCATCCCGGCAGGCACCGAGGATCTGCCGACCGACGCGGACGCTTTGGACGCGTACACCCTCGCGGCTCTGTCCGGCAGCTGACGGAGGAACGGGCGTGAGCATCAACCGCCGAGACTTCCTCAAGGCTGCCACGACAGGCGTCGGCCTGGCGCTGACGGAGCCCGGGCGGGCAGCCGCTCAACAGGCGGGCCTCGACGGCGGTCCCGAAGTCAGGAGCGGACAGGCGCCCGACGTCGTGGTGGTCGGGGCCGGGAACTTCGGGGCGTGGACGGCGCTCCACCTCCAGCGCATGGGCGCCCGCGTCACGTTGATCGATCAGTACGGACCCGGGAACTCCCGTTCGGCGTCGGGTGGCGAGACGCGGGGCGTGCGCACGAGCTACGGTGACGTTCCCCACGGACTCCACTGGGGGCGGTGGGCGGCCCAGGCCATCGAGCGCTGGAAGGCGTGGGACGAGGAGCACTCCCGGGAGGCCCTGCGGCCGCTGTTCTATACGACCGGCGATCTCATCTTGAGGCCCGAGATGGAGCCGTTCCTCGAGGAGACCGTGGCCAACTGGAACGCCATGGAGCACCCCTACGAAGTTCTCACGGCCGAGGAGATCCGCTACCGATGGCCGGTGATCGGCACCTCGGACGTCGGCGTTGCCCTCTATGAGCCGGCGGCTGGCGTGGTCCGGGCTCGCCGGGCCATCGAGTCCGTCGCGAAGGTATTTCAGCTCGAGGGTGGTCAGATCCGAACCGGCCAGGTGAGGATCGGCAACGTGACCGACCGTACCATCGGCGATCTGGAGCTCGAGGGCGGAGACCGCCTCTCGGCCAGCACGTTCGTCTTCGCCCTGGGTGCCTGGTTCCCGAAGTTCTTCCCGGACCTCATGGGCAAGAGACTCAGCATGCGAACGCTGGGCCACGTCTATTACTTCTCCACGCCCCCGGGTGACGAGTCGTTCAGGCACCCGAATCTGCCGAGCTACAACGTTCCCGGCGTCACGGGCTGGCCGGCGCTGTGCGAGGATTCGCGGGGCTTCCGGATCCGGACCGGCAGCCACACGAGCGACGACCCCGACACCAGCATCCGCTGGATCGACCCAAAGCACCACGCCCAGCCCAGGGAGGTTCTCGCGAAGTACTTCCCTGCCCTGGCCGAACGGCCGATCAACGAAACCCGGGCCTGCCACTACACGGGCACCGTGAGCGGGAACTTCATCATCGACGTGCACCCGGAGCTCGAGAACGGATGGCTGGCTGGCGGGGGATCCGCGGAG
>JBDHLD010000277.1:0-2374 GCA_039586035.1 Gemmatimonadota bacterium
CGCCGCCCCGCCTCCCGTGAACCCTCGCACGACTCTGGCCCCTCGTCGCTCGCTCATTGAACGGTCTCCTTCGGTCGACACCGGTCTCGCTGCTCGTGGCTCTGCATGGGACTGCATCCGCGCGCCGAAGGTTACCGAGCCGGTTCCGCGGCCAGCTGGATCCAACCGCTCGACCCTGTCTCGCGGGGGGCCGCTGCTAGCCGGTTCCTCTGTCCGTTGCGAGCCGCGCCCGCCAGGGTCCGGCCCGAGACCGACGTCGCTAGCCGAGGCCCATCCACCGGCCGACCGCGAAGGCGGCTGACGCCACGGCAGCGGTCAGCACGGTGCCCCAGATCAAGTCGACCACGACCATCCGCGCGGGGAAGCCCGCGAGCGTGGCCATATTCGTGAGGTCGTACGCCGCGTAGGCGACGAGCCCGAGAAGCGCGCCCAGGCCCGCCGCACGGGCGAGCGAGCCGGCGTCGAGCGCCGGCAGCACGGCAAGCACGACGATCCCCAGGACGTAGATCGCGTAGAAGAGAAAGGCCGCTCCCCACCGCACGTCGGGCCGCATCAGGTGTCCGAGCTGATTCGCGTAGAAGCCACGGGCGACGATGCCGAGCCAGAGAAGGTCGAGCGCCAGGAACGTGACCATGGCGGACCCGTAGAGGCCCAGGAAGCGTAGCGGAGTCATGGCGTATCCCTATCCCCCCACCCGCTCCTTCAGCTCCTCGAAGTAGTTCTGCACGTAGATGTACTTCGTTTGTGATGCCGTCGCGGCTCCGACGGGTCGGATCATGAGAAAGCGCTGGTCGTCGACCGCCACGTCGAAGGCCGGCCATAGTACGCTTTCGTGGTAGAATACGCTCGCATCGAACAGGCGCTCGCGGGTCTCGACGCTGAAGGACGGATCGGTGGCAAACGTGGCGACCGAGATCCAATCGTCGCCGTCGATGTAGAACAGCTCGCGCCCGTTGTGCGCCCAGACCGGACTGAGGCCACCGTTGGTGGACACCTGCACCTGGGACCGTGCCTGCGGGAAGGGCCGAACGAACACCTCGGCCTGGCCGGACGCATTCGACACGTACGCCATCCATCGACCGTCGGGTGAGAGACTCACGTTGCTCTCGTCGAATTCCGAAGAGAGCAGGCTCGGCGTGACGCTGTCCGTGCTCAGGTCGAGCAACCCGATATCACCGCCCTCCTGGGTCGTGGGATTGCCCTCCCGATACAGCATTCCGCTCCCGTCCGGCGTGAAGAACACCTCGTAGACCTGCCGCTCCCGTTCGAGGAGGAGCTCGAAGGCGCTTCCCGAGCTCCCGTCGGCCGCGACGCTCCGTGCCGTGTACGCGCCCCCCTCGTTCGTGACGTAGGCGACGGACCGTCCATCCAACGACCAATGCGGTCTGCGCGTGAACGCATTGTGGGTGGTGAGCCGGGTGCTGGGGCCATTGGGCAGCTCCTTGACCCATAGCTCGGGCGCGGGCGCGCCGCTCACGTCGGTTCCCACGATCGTAACGGCGACGCGATTGTCGTCCGGGGACAGGGACAGCGTCTGATACAGGGCAGGACCCATGTCCGGATCGACCAGCTCGGCCTGGCCGCTTCGATCGACCCAGACCAGCTCACGATCGCTGCTGGTCGGGACTCCCGTACCGATGAGCATCGTGCCGTCCCAGGCCACGGAGAGCTGGGGCGACGTGAGATTGACGACCACCCCGTCGAACAGCGGGATGCCCGGCCCCGTGAGCTCGAGAGCGTCAAGGTCGAAGGGTGCCGCGAACACGGCCCCGTCCGACCGCACGTACATGAGCTGGCCGATGGGGGTGTACCAGCCACGGATGGCGTCGTCCAGCAGGATTCGGGTCGTGTCCGCTTCGAAGTCCACGACTCCGACGACCGTCGTCTGCTGGCATACCTCGGGACAGAGGGATACCAGGGCTCCGCGCGATCCCGGAAGCGCTCCCGCGTAGCTGAGCTGAATGATGCCCTGGTCCCCGTACGCGACTACGGTGTCCGCCTGGCCCCCGCCCTCGGGAATCCGCATCAGGACGTTCCCGGGGAGCTCGAAGAGGATGGTCCCATCATCGAGCCAAGCCAGTGCGATCATGCTGTTGGGCGCCGGAGTCAGACCCTCCGCGAGCGTCACGGTAGAGCCGTCGCCGATGGGCCGCTTCTTGAGCTCCGAGCCCGCTGCAAACGCGATCCACCTGCTGTCCGGCGAGTACGTGATGTTCTGGGCTCCCTCCGTACCCGGCAGGAGCGTGGCCTCGGCCGCGTCGCGGGGCTTGAGCCACAGGTTCCGGCTCTGCCCGTCGTCGGTGGCCAGCGCGTACACCATGCTCGAGCCGTCCGGGGCCAGGGCGCTGTAGGTGCCGACTGCCCGTGCCATGCC
>JBDHLD010000116.1:0-14479 GCA_039586035.1 Gemmatimonadota bacterium
CGATGCGTGGGCCCGGAAGGGGCGGCTCCGGCGTCCCGGCCGGCGGCGGCGCAGCAGGCGACTCCGGCGCCGCCGGTGACGCCGGCTCCGGCGGTGTTGGCGGCTTGCCTCTGCTGGATTCCGACCGCTCCGCCGCCTGCCGCACCGGGGGCTCTTCCGTGGCCGCCGGCGGCTGGGCGTTCGATTCGTCGTCGATCCGGAAGGTCCCGAGCACGGGCTCCGGAGCGGTGGGTAGCCCGGAAGGCTCGGGCTGTGGCACCGTGGGTGTGGGCTCCGCTGGGGCGGCCGGGATTCGGACTCAGGCTGCCCGCCGAAGGCCTCGAATAGCTGGGTGAACTCCCCCTTCTCGGGCTCCGCCGGCGACTCGGGTACGCCTGGTTCGGGCGGGCTGGGCACCTCAGAAGGCGGAGCGGCGGCGGTCGATCCGGGCGCGCCCGGTGGCGGCTCCGGCACGCTCGATTCGATCGGACCCGCGGCGGCGGGTGGAGCAGCGGTCGGCTCGGAGGGGCGCGGCGGTGGCGGCCCCGACTCGACCTCGGGCTTCTCCACGGCTCCGAAGATCTCGGTGAATGAGCCCGTGTCGGACGCTTCGGTCGGCGGCGGGGCCGCGGCGCCGGCCTCGCCGGTCGCGGCCGGCGAAGGCGCTGGGTCGCTCGGCTCCTTCACCACCGGAGGCGGCGGCGGGGCCACCCGATCCCCGGCTTCGTCTCCTGTCACCGCCAGAGGCTCGGACGGCACCTCGGTCTCCGCGACCGCTTCGAAAGCCGCGGTAAGGCCACCCGGCACCCCCGATACGGACTCACGCTCTGCCGGGGCCCGCTCGGTCGGCGCCGGTGGGGTCTCCCCTACAGCGGGCGCCTCGGTCGGCGCTTCGGCCTGATCCGCCTCCGCGCGGCCACCCACCGGCTCCGTCGGCTCAGCCGGCCCTGCCTCGACGGGCGTCTCCGCCTGCTCACTCGGGCCGGACCGCGCTTCGTCCACCGGTCCGGGAGGTTCGCCCACCGTGAAGTCCGGCGGCCCATGGACCTCGGACGATGCCGTGACGTCCGCCGGTTCGACGGTCCCCGAAGGCTCCTCGGCCCCCTGGAAGGCCGCGAACGCGTCGGTGAGCCCGCCCTCGGTCGCAGGCGCTTCGGACGGGGGAAGCGCATCGGCGGCGGACGCGGCCCCGTCGGACTCGTGCGCCGGCTCCTCTGTCGCGAGGGCTGGAGCCGGCCCTTGGTCGCCGGCAGCTTCGGGGGGTGCGGTGGGGGCGTTCGGCTCGGGTCGTTGCCGGGCGGCCGCCTCCTGGGAGATGGTCGGCAGCACCGCGTCTGCGGCGCCCGCCTCGTCCGCCGTGTCGGTGGGGGCAACCGGGTCCACGGGGGGCGCAGGCTCGAGAACAGGATTCGGTTCCAGGATAGGCGCTGGGCCCAGAACGGGCGGGGGCTCCACCGTCGACGCCGGCTCCGCAGGAGCCGCTGAATCCGCAGCGGCGCCTTCGACTTCAGGGGCAGTCTCACCCGCCGAGGCCGGCCCGGCGACGTAGCCCTCGGCCTCGGCGGCCGCCAGCTTCTCGTCGAACCAGCTCTCCAGCGAAACGAAGTCCAGGAGGAACTTCGTGACCAGGACCGGCGAGCCCTCCACGTCCAGCGTCTCCAGGATGCGCGTACGGTCTACGGGCAGGAGACGTTGGGTCGCTTCAGCCGCTCGTTCGGCCTGTTCGGGCCCGGTGAAGACGTGGACCATCACGACGGCGCCGCCAGGTCCGACCGCGTGGAACGTGCCCACGCCGGCTTCAGTGACCCGTTTGAGAAGCTGGTACCGAGCTCGGAATTCGTCGCCGGTCATCGTTCGAGAGTGGAGCGGTTCGCGGTCCGCATCACGCAGGATCTCGCCCGCCGGCGTGAGTGCGGGGCGCGGCGGAGCCTGGCAGATGGGCCGAGGCCAGCCCTTCCGGGGTCCATGGGCGGGGGTTGTCCGGCGAGTCCCGCCTGTGCTTGTTCAGCCGCATTTCACCCGCCATCATAGTACTGGCGACCCCAGGGGGGGGCAATCGAAGGACCGGTCGCCCCCGCGCCGGCGCCACACGCGGCGCAGGTACGGCCGCCCATTCCCTTCCTCGACGCTGGAGGATAGCCCGAAGCCATGCTGTCACTGTCGCGAGTGGTGTGGCGCGAGGGGATGCACCTCGCCCAGCACCACTTCCAGGCCCAGAGCCGTTACGTCGAGGAGTCGGCTACGCTCGCCATGACGAGCGTGTTCTTCAAGTCGTATGGCCTCGTGGCTCTGGAGGTGGACAGCGACGCCGTTCGGAACGGCGTGGTCGCCCTGCGCCACGCCCGCGGGGTGATGCCGGACGGACTCCCGTTTCAGTTCCCCGACGAGTCGCTACCCGAGCCCCTCGAGCTCGCGGACCGATTCTCTCCCACGAGTGACAGCCACCTGGTTCTCCTCGGCATCCCGGCCTATCGCCCCGATCGCCCCAATTGCGAGATCGACGGCGCGAAAGGCGGAGAGCCCGTTCGCTACAGAAGAGCGACACGGAGCATCGCCGACGAGACGACGGGTCGCGACGCGAAGGAAATCGACCTGGCAGAGAAGAACTTCCGCCTGCTGCTGGACGCCGACCCCACGGAGAACCTGGTCACGATGCCGGTGGCCCGCGTGCGCCGCGATGGCGCCGGCAATTTCGAGTACGACCCGGACTACATTCCGCCGTGTCTTCAGATCGGTGCCAGCCCGCGCCTCATGGACCTGCTCGCTCGACTGGTGGAGATCCTCGACCAGCGGGCCGAGTCGATGGCGCAGGAGCGCGAGGCGTCCCACGGCGGGTTTTCGGATTTCGCGGCGAGAGAGGTGGCGAGCTTCTGGCTCACCCACACCATCCACTCCTCCCTGACGCCGCTTCGCCACCACCAGCAGTCCCGGACGCTCCACCCCGAGCAGCTGTTCCGGGAGCTTTCCCGGCTCGGCGGGGCGCTGTGCACCTTCGGCCTGAACTCGCACCCACGTACGCTGCCGCTGTACGACCACGATCGACTGGACGAGTGCTTCGGAGTCCTGGACCGCCACGTCAGGAGCCACCTGGATCTGGTCCTCCCCTCCAACAGCGTCGTCATCGCCCTCGAGGCGGCTGACCCCCTCACCCTCGACGCTGAGAACGCCCAGGGGCTGAGCGCGGCCACGTTCCACACCGCGACGATCAGGGACCAGCGATGCTTCGGCGAAGCCGAGTGGTTCCTGGCCGTCCGTTCCAGCGCGAGCGGCGCCGACGTGGTCTCGGGCGTGCCCAGGCTCACGGCTCTGCCGGGTCCCACGCTCCAGCCGGTACCCGTACCCCCCTCGGCCATCGCGCCGAGGTTGGGCGCGCACTACTTCCGCATCGAACGCTCGGGCCCGGCTTGGGAGGTCATCGCCAAGCGGCGAACGCTGGGCGTGTATGTGCCCGACGGGATCCCCGACGCGGCACTCGAGCTCGCCATCGTCTTGGGCTCCTGACCGTCCGTGGATTCCGTGATGACCGACCGTCGGCGCTTTTCGAGACGCTGCTCGCCTCACATCCGACTCTCAACGGCTGACCATGGACCAAACCCGAGCGTCTGAGCCGTCACCGCGGCGCGTCACGGTCACGGTGCGCTTGCGGGCCGATCGACAGATCGCCTCGGACGCGAGCTCCTTCAGGAACCACATCAAGCAGCTCCTGGCCGCCGCCGACCGGAAGGCCCGGGGAGCGGGCTACGACCCGCAGTACGTGAAGCTGGCGGTCTACGCCTTCATCGCGTTTCTCGACGAGTCGGTGCTGAGCTCCCGCAATCCCGTGTTCGCGGAATGGCACCGGCGCCCGCTGCAGGAAGAGATCTTCGGGGACATGCTGGCCGGAGAGGCGTTCTTCGAGAACCTGCGGGATCTGCTCGCCCGGCACGACTCCGAGGACCTGGCGGATCTGCTCGAGGTCTATCAGCTGTGCATGCTGCTCGGCTTCGCCGGCAGGTTCGCCGCGGGGGACGGCGGCGAGCTCCGGGCGCTGGTCGCCACCGTGTCCGACAAGATCATGCGCATCCGCGGTGGGGCGGAGCCCATCTCGGCATCCTGGGCCCTGCCCGAGGGCGAGCAAGTGCAGATCACACGTGATCCCTGGGTGAAGCCGATGCGGATCGTCGCCGGGGTGGCCCTGGGGCTCACCCTGCTCCTCTGGGTCGGCTGCTCGCTCTCCCTCAACGGCAAGGTGCGCGACATCGAGGCGGCAGCGGAGTCGGTTCAGGTGTCGCTGCTGGGCCGGACGGCGCCACGCCTCTTTCTCCCCGCCATCGACTTGCCGACGGGGCGACCGCAACGTGGGCCATGGGGGTGGGACGATGATGCGGCGCATGATCCCGTGGTTGGGCGGCGGCGGAACGTTTCTGCCCTTTGCCGCTGGCGCTCAGGCCTCCGGTGGCATGCTCGGGCTGGAGGGAGCCGGCCTCCGCATCGTCCAGGCGATCCTGATCTTCGCGGGACTGTCGGTCTCGCTCGTGGTCTTCTGGGCACTCTACGCACGCATGAAGCGGAAGCAGGTGGCCGAAGGCCCGCCCGACGAGATCGACACGCTCACCGCCGGAGCCGAGAAACGGCTCTCGACGTCGAGCATGTCGGAGACGTACAAGCTCGGCAAGCTGCCCATCGCCCTCGTCCTGGGTCCGACGGGCGGGTGCAAGACGACGGTCATCACGCGATCGGGTCTGGAGCCGGAGCTGCTGGCCGGCGAGGTCTACAAGGGCGACGTGGTGGTGCCGACGCGTGACATCAATGTCTGGTTCGCGTCCGACATGATCTTCCTCGAGGCAGGCGGGAAGGTCGTGACCGACGAGGCACGGTGGAACCGCCTGGTCCGGAGGATCCGACCCGGCAGCTTCGCTGCGGCGCTGGGACGCGGCCGCCAGGCGCCCCGCCTGGCGATCGTCTGCGTGAGCTGCGAGGAGTTCCTCAAGCCCGGCAGCTCGGAGTCGGTGCCCGCGCTGGCCAACTCACTGAGAGAGCGCCTCACGACGGTGTCTCAGGAGATGGGGATCCGACTCCCCGTCTACGTCCTGTTCACCAAGACCGACCGCCTGCCCTACTTCGACGACTTCGTTCGCAATCTCACCGGGTATGAAGCCGAAGAAGTCTGGGGCGCCACCCTGGACGTAGAAAGCACCACCCAGGACGCGACGATCGGCGAGCGGCGAGCGCAGCACGTTTCCGACCTCATGAGTCGCATCGGCCAGTCGCTCGCGTTGCGAAGGCTCAACGTGCTCCCCCGTGAGACCGACGAGGACGTGAAGACGGGGGCGTACGAGTTCCCGCGCGAGTTCGGCAAGATTCACGACCTCGCGGGGCAGTTCCTGCTGGAGTTGACCCGGCCGAGCCAGCTGAGCATCAGCCCGTTCCTCCGAGGCTTCTATTTCACCGGCGTACGCGCGGTGGTGGTCACCGACCCCGGCGCCGGTGGCGCGGCCCCGGCCTCTGCGCTGCTCGACCAAGCCGGTCCGGGGGAACCCGGGGCGACCCAGGTCTTTACGCCACAGATGCTCCACGCTGCCGCCGCGGCGTCGTCGAGCCCGGCGAGTGGCGGTCGCAAGGTCCCGCAGTGGCTGTTCCTCAAGCAGGTGTTCAAGGGCATCCTGCTGCAGGACCAGGTGGCCATGGGCGTCACCGGCGGGGGCTCCCGGGTGCAGCTCGCCCGTCGACTGGCGCTGGGACTGGCAACGGCGGGGCTCGCGGCGCTGATGGCATGGATCGGAATCGCATATGCCTGGAACGACTCCTGGGCCCAACGCGGGGTCCGCGCCATGCAAGCGACCCAGGGAGTCATGGCCGATCCTGACGGCGTGGCGGTCCTGGACGACCTGAATCGCCTGGACACGCTGCGGGAAGTGACCGTGGCCATGGGCGAAAGCGCCCGACAGGGCCGGCGCTGGATCCACCTCGGGCTGTACCGGGGCCACCGGGTCCACGAGCGGCTCCGGGAAGGCTACTTCGGAGGCCCGTTCCGGCGTGCGCTGTGGGAGCCGGCCCGGGAGAACTTGCTGGACTCGCTCCAAGTCTGGGACGCGCGGGCTGACACGATGCGCGACTACACGGCCAATTACGACGCGCTGAAGGCGTATTTGGTCATGACCGCGTACCCCGACAGCAGCTCGGCGGACTTCCTGGCTCCGCTGCTCATGCAGTACTGGACCGCGAACCACCTGCCCGAACCCGAGCGCGACAGCCTGGGCACCAGCCAGTTCCGGTTCTACGCCGACGAGCTCCCCTACGGAAACCCCTACGGTTTGGCCGCGGACGATGCGCTGGCGGGTCGGACCCAGGACTTCCTTCTCGACGCCCTGCGGGCGGAACCCTTCTACCGGCGGCTGACCGCAGACGTGTCCGAGGCCCTTGGATCCACGGAGTACCGCACGGACGTCGCCTGGTCCAACCACGCGGTGGAGGGGGCCTACACGGCCGAGGGATGGACGCAGATGATGGATCGGCTGGACCGGCTCGGGCAGGTGCTGGGGTCGGAGGACTGGGTACTGGGCCGGCGCGTGCCGGAGGCGCGCATCGAGGCGCTGGCAGACGAGATCGGCCAGCGATACGCCGCCGACTACGTGGATCAATGGCGCACCTACCTCGGCGAAGGTGAGGTCGCGGGCTTCCGGGGATTGGGCGACGCGGCCAGCAAGCTCCAGGTGCTCACCGGCGGCCAGTCCCCGCTCCTCAGGTTGATCGCCCTGGCGGCAGACAACGCGGCGGTCGGGGTTCCAGCCGTGGACAGCGCATTCCAGCCCGTCTTCGCGGTCACGCCGGTGGGCTCGTTCGAGCGCCCTTCGGTGCCGGAGAACCAAGCGTACGTGCAGGCCCTGGGCGGCGTCTGGCAGGCGATGGACGAGGCCGCCCAGGCACCGGACGATCAAGCGAGGAACGACGCGCTGGGGGGAGCGGGAAGGGCGGTGCGCCAGGCCGAAACCGCTGTGCTCACCATCGACCGGGAGCTCGTCTCCAGCCCGCTGACCGAGCCGGCGCGGGTGAGCGTCCTACGTTTGTTGGGCGCGCCCCTGCGGTCGGCGTCGCGCCTCATCAGCGTCGTCCCTTCGGCAGACCTGAACTCCGGCGGCGCCAGCTTCTGCCGGTCGTTCAGTGATCTCACCTCCGCGTATCCCTTCCGGGCCTCGGGAGACGACGCGGACTTCGAGACGCTGTCGGCCATGCTCCAACCGGGCTCGGGCCTACTCTGGAGCTACCTCGACAGCAACTGGGCCGGGCTCCTCGAGCGGCGGGGCAGCGGCTACGCTGCCCGGACCGGCGCCAACCCCCGGCCGACGTCCGCGTTCGTCGGGTTCTTCGATCAGGCGGCGGCGATCTCACGGTCGTTCTACCCGGGCGACGGAGCATCCGCCCGCATCGATTTCTCGCTGCGGCCGCAGGTCTCGGCCCCGATCGAGAGGGTGGACATCGACATCGACGGGAATCGACAGCGTTTCACGGCGACCGACCGGCCCAACGGCGTCTTCGCGTGGGAGGAGGAACGAGCCCGGGGCGCGGGAATGACCATCACCTATCAAGACGGCTCGGCCGAAACGCTTGCCGTGCCCGACGGACCCTGGGCGCTGTTCCGGCTCCTCGCGCTGGCGCAGCCGTGGGAGGACAGGGGGCAGGACCGCTACGTCATTCGGTGGCCCATCGAGGGGCGGCAAGAGACCCTGGCCGCTCAGTTGGTTCTGAGGACGCCGGCCCGCGTGCTGGATGCGCGCTACCTGGCCGGGTTGCAGTGCGTGTCCCAGGTGGCGCGGTAGCTCGAGGGGGCACGGAAGCCGGAACGAGTCCTGACGTGCGGGGCGGCAGCGGCGCGCCGGACACCGACTCGTGAGGTACGCCGCGGCAGCGGCGATTGAGATACGGAATCGTGAGGTACGCCGCGGCAGCGGCGATTGAGATACGGAATCGTGAGGTACGCCGCGGCAGCGGCGATTGAGATACGGAAACGAGGTTTCGCTCATGAAGACCCAGCGGGTGGCCGTTCGAACCTGGCTCGTCTACGGTGCTCTGTTCTGTCTACCGCTCACCGGATGCGGCGGGGGACCGGATACACCCGCTCCCGAGGCGCTGCCACCGATCCCGTCGCTCGATCGCCTGTATCGAGACGCCGTCAGCGGCATGCGGGATTCCATGCGGCTCGTGATCCGGGACCAGGCCTCTCTGGAGGACGCCTGGGAGAGAGCGACGTCCGAGCAGCTCGAGATGCCAGCGGTGCCCGCGGTGGACTTCGGGCGCGAGATGGTCCTCGTGGCAGCCGCCGGCCGGATGACGACGGAAGACGCCATCGAAGTCGCTGCGGCAGGGGTGCAACGGCGCCGCACGCAGGAAGGTGACGATGTCGACGTTCTGGTGGTCCAGGTTCGCACGCTCAAGGGCTGCGGCCGGGTGACCGCCGACGCCTTCCCCGTAGACATCGTCAAGGTCACGCGCTTCGAGGGGCGGGTGCAGTGGGAGGAGGAGACCCAGCAGGAAACGGAATGCGGCACGCTCGAGCCCGATGGACGGGCTGCGTCCGACCATGCCCCTGGCGGCATGGCCCAAGATGAGTCGGAGGCGAGGGTGCGCCTACGCTCGCGACAGCCATCGCCTCACGTCCCCTCCCACCCCTGAATCGGCGGGTGGACAACAACCCCGAGGGAGACGCCAGCCATCCCGCTCAGCCGGGGCCACGAGACCCCGGCCAGTACGAGGTGGGATCGGTGCTCGCCGGCCGATACCGGATCGTCCAGCTCCTGGGCAAGGGCGCCATGGGTGCCGTCTATCTCGGCGAGCATCTGAAGATCGGCCGCAAGGACGCCATCAAGGTCCTGCAGGCGTCCCTCGAACGAGATACCGAGTCGATCGCGCGATTCACGCGAGGCGCGAGGAACGCTTCGTCGATCCGCCATCCCAACGTCTGCACGGTCTACGACTTCGGAGAAACCGACGAAGGCCTGGCGTTCCTGGCCATGGAATACGTGGACGGGGAGAGCCTGTCGGACCTTCTCAAGCGGGAGGGCGCGCTGCCTCTGGAGCAGGCCGGCGACATCTTGTGCCAGGTGGGTGACGCCCTGTCCGCAGCTCACGCCGCCGGCATCGTCCACAGGGACCTGAAGCCGGCCAACGTCATGCTGGCTCAGCGACACGACGGCTCGCCGCTCGCCAAGGTCGTGGACTTCGACATCGCGAAGGGCAGCGTGGAGGGCGAGGGCGACGAGGTCACCCGCATGGGCTACGTCGTGGGCACCCCGGAGTTCATGAGCCCGGAGCAGCTCACGGGGGATCCGCTGGATGGCCGGAGCGACGTGTATTCCCTGGGCGTGCTTCTCTTCCGAGCCCTCACCGGCAGCCTCCCCCACATCGCCGACTCGACGCAGGAGCTCATGGTCAAGCGATTGACCGAGAGCCCCATGACCCTCAAGGAGGCCAACCCCGGGAACGACTACCCCACGGCCCTGCAGGCCCTGGTGGACCGTTCTCTCCAGCGAAAGGCCGCCGACCGCATGGAGAGCGCCTCCGCGTTCAGCCAGGAGCTTCGGCGGATTCTCGCCGGCGTCGGCGCCGACCGCAGGTCCCGGAGCCGCGGGGCGACCGTGCCGGCAACCGAAATCTCACGACCCGAGCACCTGACGGAAGGTCGTTCCGAGCCCGGCGACGGACGGAAGCGATGGCTGATCGGAGCCGGCGCTACCGCGCTGGCGGTGGGCGGCGCGGTGGGCTTGGTGGCGCTCCTGGGAGGTGGCGGCCACACGGTCACCGTCGAGCCGGCGGCCAGCCAGATCATGGTGGACGGGAGCGTCGCGCTGGCCAGCCGAGCGGCGGACCGTGACGGCAATCCGGTAGAGACCGACGGTGCGGTATGGTCCTCCGACGCACCCGAGGTGGCCGAGGTGGACCAAGCGGGCCGCGTGACCGCCCTCGCGACGGGAACGGCGAGCATCATCGCCACCGTCGACGGTGAGGTGGGCATCGCCACCGTCACGGTGGTGCCGGCTACCCGTCTCGGGTTCGATCCCCCGAGCGTCGCCTTCAGCGTACGGAGAGGCGAACAGCCCGAAGCCACCACGGCCCTCGTGACGGTCGACGGACCGGTTACGGACGCCAGGGTCGAAGCCACCGATCCCTCCGGCCTCCCCGCCTCCTGGCTCCAGGGCGAGCTCTCCGAAGGTGATGACGGCCTCGTCCTTACCGTTGCCCCCGACGCGCGTGGCATGACCGAAGGTCGTCACGACGCCACCCTCAGCGTGACGGCGCGACCCCAGGGGCACGACCTGACCGTCATGGCGGATCTGCCGGTGTCGCTCGTGGTCGAAGGCGGCAGCGATCCGGAGCCACCGCCCGATCGTGGATTCGTCCCCACGCCCGCCCAGATCGAGTCGCTCCTGACCCGGCAAGAGGACGCCCTCAACGAGATTCTCCTGGGGGATCGGCCCCGGTCCCACGCGGGAGCGGTGGAGGACACGGCCCGCGCGGTCCTCGCGCAGGGGTGGCTGACCCAGCCTCAGCGTGCCGAGGCGGCCTTCGTGCTGGCGGGTGCGCTGCTGGAGCTCAGAAGTTGCGCCGGCGCGGCGCAGTGGGCACGGGAAGCGGTGCGGCTCGCCCCCGACGAACGGGGCTACCGCACGTTCCTCGAACAGGCGGAGCGGTGCGGGTCATGACGTTCCACGAGTTCCAGGACCGGCCGGTGAGGATCGAGGTGTTCGCCCGCACGGACGCCGGCATGAAGCGGACCCAGAATCAGGACAGCTTCCTGATCGCCGACCTGAGCCGGTCCGGCAGCCAGGGCGGCTTTCGGCTGGAGTCCGACATGGACCCCGAGGAGATGAAGCCGGGGCGCTTCGTCAGCGGACCCAAGGGAGCGCTGCTCGTCGTGGCGGACGGCATGGGTGGAGCCGCGGCCGGTGCGGTCGCGAGCAAGCTGGCCAGCTCCTACATCTACGAAGCCGTCGCCGCGAGCTGGCTCACGGACCGCAACAACTCGCCCAGCCAGTTCGCCTCCCGCATCGTGGAGGCCGTGGAATCCGCCAACGCGAGCGTCCACGCCACGGGCACGAAGAACCCGGACTTCAGGGGCATGGGCAGCACCGCGACGGTTGTGGGCATCCTGGACGGGTTCCTCTATCTGGCCCAGGTGGGTGACTCGCGGGCGTACGTCGTCCGAGCCGGCGAGACGAGGCAGGTGACGCGCGATCAATCCATCGTCCAGGAGATGCTCGACGCGGGCCAGATCACCGAAGCCGAGGCCATGGCCAGCCAACGGCGCAACGTGATTCTACAGGCCCTCGGCGCGAATCCCACCGTCGAGGTCGACCTCACCTACCAGCAGATCCGCCGCGGCGACGTGATCGTGCTGTGCTCGGACGGCCTCTCCGGTCTGGTACGCCATGACGAGATCGGTGCTGCCGTGGAGGCGGCCGACGACCTGGTGGCGGCATGTGATGACCTGATCGCCATGGCCAACAGCCGGGGCGGCCCGGACAACATCACCGTGATCGCGGCCCGCCTGGACGGGGAGGGGCTCGAGGAGCCAGGCGCCGGCGACGCCGTAGGGCGCAGGGTCTACGAGCTTCCGTAACGGCAAGGCGGCCCGGAGTCAGAGCTCCGGAGCCGACGAATCCCCGAGGCGCTCGCATGGCCAAAGGGCTTGTGCCTCGCCGTAATTGCGGCATCATGGATATGTGAAGCCCACGACGGGCCGACATGCTTTGGTGACGGGGCGTCAGCGCCAGCCGCGCGCCCCGGGTCCAGGTGAGGGAGGCCCGACCTTGAAGGTGTATTTCCGAGTCGAGAGCGGAGCGCTCGAGGGGCAGACCCTCACGTTCACGTCAGACCGTATCTCCGTCGGACGTCACCCCTCCTCGGAGTTCCGCTTCGACGCCGCCCGTGATCTGGAGGTGTCGGCTCAGCACGCGGTGATACTGCGCCGCGGACACCTGTGGTTCGTGCGAGATCTGGGAAGCAAGAACGGCACCTTCGTGAACGGCGTCCGCACGAAGGGTGATCAGGCCCTGTCAGCCGGAGATCAGCTCTCGTTCGGGGCGAGCGGCCCCTCTGCGCTCTTCCTCCTCTCCCCTCCACCCGAGACCGCGACGGGGTTCGCCACGACCCTCGAGTCGACCGCCGCTGCCGCCCGGGCCGAGATCGCCGCATCGGACGAGACCCTTCGCGTCCGGGCCCGTGTGGCCAAGGAGACCCGGAGCCTCCGGATTCTCGTGGGCATCCTCGCCGTTGGGCTGGTGGGTGTCGTGACCCTTCTGGTAGGCGCGAACGTCAGACAACAGGGCGCCTGGGAGGCCGAGCGGACGCGGATGCTGACCCAGGTCGACAGCCTGCTGCTGCGAGGCGCGGCGTCGGTGGCGTCGCTCGAGGGAGAGATGGAGGGTGTGGCTCAGGCCCTGGCCGAGTCGGAGGACGAGGTGCGGCAGCTCCGGGTGGCCCTCGAAGACGCCCGATCGCAGAACGGAGAGGAATCGCTGGACGAGCTGCGCGCCCAGCTCCAGGCGGCCACCGTGGCCCTGGAGAAGCAGCAGCTGGCCGCGGCCATCGACTTTCGGGCCATCGAAGCCCGCAGCGGGCCGGCCGTCGCGGCCATCTGGGTGGATTTCGGCGCCGACGAGGTGCTGACGGCCACGGCCTTCTCCGCCGGGGACGGAGGCCTGCTCGTAACGAACCGCCACGTCGTTTCCGGGGCCCAGGGCGACCGTCGCCCCCGTCGTCTCGCGGTTCGGCACTCCGGGTCGCGCGAGACGTGGCCAGCCGAAGTGGTGGCCGTTTCCTCGGAGTGGGACGTCGCCCTGATCAGGGTCACCGGAGGGGGAGCGCCACCGGAGCCCGTACGCTTCAACGGCAGCGCCGACACGATCCCGGCCGGGCGTCCACTCCTGCTGATCGGGTTCCCCCTCGGGGGCGAGGCGGTCGTCTCGCAGGAAGCCGGAGTGACGGGGGCGCGGCCCATCACTTCCACCGCCGTCTTGCTGGGCATGGGAGAGCTCGGCCTCGAGCTTCAGGGCTACGGAGCCGAGGGCGCCAGCGGGAGCCCCGTGTTCGACGAGGCCGGCGAGGTGGTGGGAATCCTGCAGGGCAGCGTCCGCGGCACCAACGACCAGATCCTGGTCGCGGTGCCGGCGTCGGCTGCCATCGATCTCATCCGCGGCTCGATCGAGAGGGTGGGTGCTCAGTCGGGTCCATCGTCCTGATCGTCCCCGCTGATTCCGTCCAGCGCGTCCTGCGCTTCCGTGTAGTCGGGGAATCGCTCCGTGATGCGCCGGTACAGCTCGATGGCGCGATCCGTGTTCCCGTCGTCCTGGAAGACCTGAGCCCGAGCGAATAGCGTCACGGCCTCCGGGGGCACGTCACGGGTCCGCCGCGCCTCGGTGACCTCGGCCTGGAGCGGCTCCAGCTCCACGTCGGCCATGATCTGGCCGGCCATGTCCACAAGGATGCGGTACATGTTCGACCGCTCGTCCTGGACCATCTCGGCCTTCAGGATCTCGCTCGTCTCGACGCTGAAGATCCGGGTATCCAGGCGGAAATCGCCGTACCAGTCGGTAAACGAGCCCGCGATGGCGTATCGGGCGCCCACGAGCTTCCCGACCCGGGCTGCCGTGGCCGCGTCCATGCGGTCGGTCTCGCTCAGGTCGAGCTCCGCCAGGATCCGCGCCATCTCGTTCCGCTCGACGATCCTGAGGCCCGCGTGCTGCTGGAGCTCGGTCAAGAGCATCTGCTGGAGCCCGACGGTGAGCGGCTCGAGATCCTCTGAGTCCGGACCGTACGATCCGCCGTTCTCGAATGGGAATACGGCGATCCCCGGCCGCTGGTCCTGGTCCTGCGGTCCTGCCCGGCCAGATCGAGGGCTCCCCACGCGAAGACCAGCGCCACACAAACGATCACTCGCTTGAACATCGTGTTCTCTCCTTCTCTGTCGCGATTCGTGACGCGGGCCCGTCCGCCTGAAGCCCGGGCCTCACACCAGTCAAGCGGATTGTCGTGACGAATCCCCTCACGAGGTTTCCGCCGGGCCGGGATACTCAGGTCTACACCGGGCTCATCGAGGGCGCCCATACCGACTGTGAGACCCCGGGCTACAGCGTCAATCTAGTGGGCGCGGGTGAGGGGCGGAAACGCCTCAGGTCTCCTTCTCGATCTCGCCCAGCTCCTTTAGAATGACGTCGGCCTCTTCACTGAGCTCGGCGAACCTGGCCATTGTCACCGCTCCGCTGTGCCGCCATCGCTTCGGTGAGCCTCTTGTTGTACCTATCTCGCAGCTTCTTGGCGGGATCGCGCTTCAAGAAAGCAACGCCCTTTGGACAAGATCGATCATTCGACGCTCGGCACCCTGATCCGGAACGGAATCGCCCCGCTGGCCGACTCCCTGAGCCTGGACGAGGCTCGGATCTCCGTCACGCCCATCCTGAACTGGGGCGGGTTCGTCAACCGGTCGTTCAAGGTGACCGACGGCCGCGTGGCGTACCACGTGAAGCTG
>JBDHLD010000117.1:0-10476 GCA_039586035.1 Gemmatimonadota bacterium
CTTCGCCGCTTCCGTGGAATTGGTGTTGGGATCACCGTCGTGCGTGAGCTCGATGGACGTGCCATCGTCGTGGTCGTACAGGAGCACGCCGAAGTCGTCCGTGCTGTGGTCGGTGCGCTGGTCGTGGCATACCACACAGTCGTCGTCGGTCGCGCTCGTCACGTGCACGCTGGTGCGGTCGTAGTCTCCGCCCGTGCCCGTGACCTGGCGGCGCGGCGCATGGGTGTGGCCGTCAGCCAGCCGTGTGGAATTGTGGCAACCTGAACATCCCCCGCCCGCGCCCTGGAAGCCGCCACTGTGGCTGTGGCAGGTGGTACAGACGTCCGGTCCGTTGTGACCGGCGAAGCCGTTGGCCTGGGTCGCGGGGTCGGTGTGGCAGACGTAGCACACCCCTTCCGAGCCGATGAAGTCCGCCTGAGCGGCGTTGTTCTGGAACGTGACGGTCGCCGAGCCTCCCTGCGGCAGATCGGCCCGGGTCTCGGGGATCATGAACAGGTTCAAGCCGGCCGAGCCCTCGTGGTCGTGGCAGTTCCAGCAGCTCGTGGGCGTGCTGTGCTTGGGCCCGTCATGGATGCCTTCCTGCTTGGGCGCCTGCGGCGGGCCGCCGTCACCGTGGCACGTGAGGCAAAGTTCCTCTGCCACCGCGTAGTCGGAGAGCGCACTGTAGCTCCCTCCGTGAAGGTTGTGGCAGGAGCTGCAGTCGTGCTTTGGAGTCTGTGCCTCGAGCTGATTGGGAGCACTGGGAAGCAGCGGCGCGCCCACTATGGCACCAACCAGCAGCCAGCCGATACGCAGCGGCTTCCTCATGGCGCGCCGCCCACCCCACGGAAGACCTTGACGTCCCGGGTTCTGTTGCTGGCGACGAAGAGGTCGCCCAGGTCGTCGACGCGGACGTCGGTCGGAACGCGCAGGAACCCCCGGGTGCCGTATGTGTCCGTCTGGTCCCAGGTGGCCGGGTCGAAGACGAGCACCTGCGCCAGCAGCGCGTCGGGCAGATAGACCAGACCTGCCGCGTCGACTTCTGCACCCTGGGGTCGGGAGAAGCCTCCCGAGCACCCCAGCATGCCGCAGCTGCCCTCACCGGAGACGCGGGTCAGGAAGGTCCCGTCATACCCGAAGATCTTCAGCGACGCGATTCCGCCGTTCAAGGAACCGTAGTCGCTCACCATGACCCATTGCCGCACCGGGTCCAACCCCAAGGCCGTGGGGTTCTCGAGCCGGTCATCGGCGGTTCCAGGACCGGAGATCACGCTGACGAGCTGGCCCTGTTCGTCGAAGACGCGGACGTCGCGGCGCCCGCCGTCCAGCGCGAAGATCAGGTTCATGTTGAAGTCGGCCTCGAGGTCGGCCGGATAATGCACGGTGCCCGGGCCGAAGGTGGTGGTGAAGCCACCACCGGCGGCGCTGTAGACGTCGATTGTTTGGTCGGTAGCGTTTCCGACGAAGATCGACTCACCCAGCCCTGTGACACCCAGCGGACGCCCGGAAGTCTCGAATCCCTCGATGGGCGCCAGCGTCCCCGGGTCGATGCGCAGGACCATCTGCAGGCGCGAATCCGTGAGAAGGATCCACCCCATGGGCGTGTGACCCATCCGGAGCGGAGAGATCATCTGATCGAGGACCACCGGAGGCAGGTGGAGGTCCGCGGGGGGCTCAGTAGGAGGACACCCCTTCTTGGCCTGTCCGGGGGGGCACGCCTTCTTGGCCGCCTGTGGCTGCGGATCCAGCGGCTCGGGCCACTGGTCCTGACACGCTGCGCCGAGCGCGAGCACCAATCCGGTCAGCGTGACATATGTCCAAGTTCTCTGCGCCATCCACGCGTTCTCCGGCCACGGGGCAATCTAGAGAACCGAATGGTTGCAATATCCATGCGCGCGGGGGGTGATCGAAGTCGGGGGTTCTCCGTTGCGGTCAGGGGGGGGAATCCCCACAGAACGCCCGCAAACTAGTCCCATTCTGACATCCTCCGGGGCAGCGCCTCTGGGTAGATTGACTCAGCAGATGAGCTGCGAAGCCGACCTGTCGTCGAGTGGCCGGGTGGGCCAGGCCGAGCCGACCGGGTAATCCCGGCCGCCAGCCAGCGCTGGCACCAGAACCGAAGAGGAGCGGAGCGGACGGCGGGCCTCCCACCCGGTCCCGTTGTGAGAGGCGCGATCCACCGGCATGTTGCCCCGGCACCCAAGGCGGCAGCACTCCCGGAGGATCGCATGCTCAGGTCGACCCGTCTCGTTTCGGCTGCTCTCCTCGCTACTGCGAGCTCGGCCTACTGCGCCAGGGCAAGCGCACAGGCGAACGACCTGTCACAGGGCCCCTATCAGCGGCTACTGATTCGCGGGGCCACGGTGGTCGACGGCACCGGCGCGCCGCCCATCGGCGGCACGGACATCCTGATCGAAGGGGATCGCATCGCGGCCGTGCGCGGCTGGAACGGACCGCCTCTGGAGATCGACGACGCCGACCGGGTCATCGACGCCGCGGGTATGTACGTGCTACCGGGCTTCGTGGACATGCACGGCCACATCCGGGACCAGCCCCATGGCCTACCTCCCGAGTACATCTTCAAGCTGTGGCTGGCCCATGGGATCACGACGGTGAGGGACGCGGCGTCCCACCGGGGCATCGCGGAGTCCGTTGAGCTGCGGGAGCGCTCGGAGCGGAACGAGATCGTCGCTCCGCGCATCTTCGTGTACGCTCGTACCGACCCGGCGTACACCGGGGAACAGCCGGGATGGCACGGTGGACCCATCACCACGCCGGAAACGGCCCGCCAGTACGTTCGGTGGGCAGCCGAGCAAGGCGTGGACGGCTTCAAGAGCTATGGGTTTCCACCGGATATCTTCCAGGCCCTCGTGGATGAGGCGACCGAGCACGGACTGGGCACCGCCGTGCACTTGGCTCAGGTCCACGTGGCGCGCTTGAACGCCGTGGACGCGGCGCGAGCCGGAGTGACCACCCTCGAGCATTTCTACGGGCTGGCCGAGGCCCTGCTGGAGGATCAGGCGCTCACCGACTACCTGGTGGACTACGACTACCGGGACGAGGTGGACCGCTTCCGGGGCGTGGGGCTCCTCTGGGAGGATGTGGCGGAGGCCGGCAGCGAGAAGTGGGAGGACGTGATGGAGACGCTCTTGGCCTCGGAGGTGACCCTCAATCCCACGTTCAGCATCTACAACACCTACCGAGACGTGGAAAAGGCGTTGAACGGGCCATGGCTGGACGAATACACCCATCCCGGGACCATGAGCCTGTTCAAGCCGAGTCGGGAGGTGCACGCGGCGTTCTTCTACCACTGGACGACCGAGTTCGAGGTCGAGTACAGGAACATGTACCAGGCATGGATGGCGTTCGTGAACGAATTCAAGAACCGGGGCGGGCGCGTCACCATCGGGACCGACGCCGGCGTCGGACTGTCACTGTATGGGTTCAGCTTCGTCAGGGATCTGGAGATCCTCCAGGAGGCGGGCTTCACGCCCCTCGAGGCCGTTCGCGCCGGCACCCTGAACGGGGCTCGGACCATCACGGAGCCAGTTGGCGGGTCGGTGGAGTTCGGCACGGTGGAGCCGGGCAAGCTGGCCGACCTGGTCCTGGTCGAGGAGAATCCCCTGGCCAACTTCAAGGTGCTGTACGCGACGGGTACCTATCACGTGGACGACGACTCTGGCGAGATCGGCCGATCCCGGGGCATCCGCTACGTGGTGAAGGACGGGATCGTGTACGATGCGGAGGGACTACGTCAGGACGTGCTGCGCCTGGTGCGCGAAGCGAAGGACAGCGCCCGGTGGCGCGCGGACGACCACGAGGCCAGGTGACTCTGCCCGGCTGCGGTAGGCCCAGGTGAGGGCGACGGCCCCGGTGCCTGACGCTAGGGTCGGGCCTCGATGGTGTCGGTCTGCGCTTCTGTCCGCGGTTTCGCGGCGAGCTTCACCTTTCCCGGCGTGTCCGGATCGTGCACCCACGTCATCGAATAGCCCGTATCCGGCTGGGTCTCCACTCGCGTCTGGGCGTCGGCCTCCTGCGCGCCCCACGTCGAGACCATCAACGGGCCGAAGCTCAGGCAGCCGAGTATCAGAATGAACACGAACATGACCGGCTGCATGCGGGAGACACCGCCGGCGTTCCTCTCGAAGTTCGTCATCGTTCCCGCACCTTTCCCGATTCGCTGATTCGCGGCGAATCCCCCGCGTGTTCTGCAGAGTCGAACGCAGCGTGCCCGTGCGCTCTCTCCGGAGCCTGGCAGTGTAGAGACTCAGGCAGACGCCGTGCCACGCATCGTGCGGACTACGCATAAGTCACCCGCTAGAAACCATATAGGAGGCTCTGCGCTGATCGGACCGCGCCGCACGGTGGAAAGTAACGTTACAGAGAGGTTGCCCGACGTCCTCACGATCTGCTCGGAGACAACGGGCACTGCAACGAATCTTTCCAGTGGGTCGGCTCTGGGGCCGCGGTACCTCGGCAGCCCGCCGTTTGCCCGCTATCGAGGCGCCGGGGCATCTTCGCGACAGGCGGACGCACCGCTATTGGGCGCTCGGCCGGTCCGACGGCCCGAGTCGACCCGCGCCCTCGATGAGAAGAAGCCCGGTAGGGGAGGCCCACGCACCTTGTTCAACACATGGACCTCGAGGGTCGCCCAGGTCGCCCTCACGACCGCGATCGGGCTGACGGCGTGCTCGGCGGACCTGTCGCCGCCCGCCGCCGCCTCACGTCTCGGAACGGACGTGGACGCGGGCACTTTGGACCCCAGGCTGATGCGCAATACGACGGCCTACCGGGTGAACAACCTCATCTACGATGGCTTGGTGCGCCTCGACGCCGATCTGAGTCCCGTGCCGGGCCTGGCCCATTCGTGGGAAAACTCCGATCCCACCACGTGGATCTTCCACCTGCGCGACGGCGTGCGCTTCCACGACGGCACATTGCTCACTGCCGAGGACGTGGTCTTCACCTATCGGACCATACTGGACCCCGGCCTGCGATCTCCGTTTCGTCCGTTGCTCCTCCCGATTCGCCATGTGGAAGCCGTGGACGGTCGAACGGTGCGGCTCGAGCTCTCGGAGCCCTACGCTCCCCTGCTCAGCTATCTGGACGCGGGCATCGTGTCCCAGGCCTACGTGGAAGGGGGTGGCGACCCCGCGACCGAGCCGATGGGTACCGGGCCCATGCGGCTGTTGTCCTGGCAGCGGGGTTCCCGGATCACGCTGGAGGCCTTCGCGGAGCATTGGGCAGGGGCGCCCGCGGTCCAGCGATTCGAATTCGTGGTCGTGGCTGACAACACCGCTCGGGCGCAGGCTTTCGAGGCGGGTGACCTGGACATCATCCAGTCACCGCTATCGCCACAGGACGTTCGTCGGCTCGAGGCCGACGACCGGTTCCATCACACCATCGTGCCCGGACTCGCCATCACGTATCTGAACGTCAACACCCGTGCGCCGACCTTGAGCGACCCCGCCCTGCGGCTCGCCCTGGGCATGCTCGTGGATCGAGAGACGATCGTGAACGAGATCTACGAGGGTGTGGACCGCGTGGCGTCGTCGATCCTGCTTCCCTCTTCCTGGGCCTACTCTCCCGAGATCCGACAGCCCCATTTCGATCCGGACAGCGCCCGGCAGATGCTAGCGGAGCTGGGATGGGCGGACACGGACGGAGACGCCGTGCTCGATCGCGATGGGCAGCCCTTGACCATCGAGCTGTCGACCCACAGCGAGGACCCCAACCGCATCCAGGCAGCCGAATTCATGCAAACGGGCTTCCGCCAGCACGGCATCGACGCCCGCGTGGCCATTAGCGACTGGCCGGCCTTCTTCGCCTCGGTCCAGGCCGGTCGCCATGAGATCGCGCTGCTCGGCTGGACCCAGATCGTCGACCCGGACCGTCTCATGTACGGGCAGTTCACGACCGGCGGCGCCTTGAACTACGGGGGCTACTCGAACGTCGCGGTAGACTCGCTCCTGACCCTGGGGCGGTCGAGCATGGACGAGGAGGCACGGAGGGGCGCCTACCAGGCGGCGGCGGAGATTCTGGCCAATGAGCTGCCATTCCTGGTGATCTCGTATCAAGACTATCAGGTGTTCCATCGGCCGGAGATCACCCTCGAGGCCGACGTCCGCGGGATGATGCGGAGCGCCATCGGCCTGTGAGATCCTGACCGTGTTCGCCTACGGCGTCCGCCGCCTGGTGCTGTTCATCCCCCTGACCGGGGGGATCGTTCTCGTCACCTTCGGCCTGACGCTGCTTCTACCGGGCGATCCGGCTCTGGTCCTCCTCGGGCAGGACGCCAGCGCCGAGGCGGTGGCGGAGCTGCGGGGCGTGCTGCATCTGGACGATCCCTGGTACCTGCGCCTGGGTGCCTACTTCGCCGGGCTCGTCCAGGGAGACCTGGGCACGTCCATCTTCCAGGGCCAGCCCGTCGCCGAGGTCATCGGTGCCCGACTGGGAGCGACGTTGGAGCTGGCGGCGGCGGCCCTCCTCGTGGCCGTGTCAGTGGGTGTCGTGCTGGGTGTCGTGGCGGCTCTCCGACGCGGTGGGGCGGTGGACAAGGCCATCATGATCTTCGCCCAGCTCGGCGTGTCCATGCCGGTATTCTGGCTCGGCATCCTCCTCATGCTGCTCTTCGCGGTGCAGCTCGGATGGCTACCGGCGATCGGCCGAGGCGCTCCCTTGATCCCTGCCCTGGGGGCGCTCCTCGTCGGCCAACCGAGCCCGCTTGTCGACAGCCTGGCCCACCTCGCCATGCCCGCCCTGACGCTGGGTCTTAGCGGTGCCGCCGTGGTCAGCCGGTTGGTCCGCACCGCCATGCTCGAGACGCTGGGCCAGGACTACATCCGTACCGCGTACGCGAAGGGGTTGACCAGGCACCGCGTCGTGTGGATTCACGCCCTCCGCAACGCCCTCCTGCCGATCGTGAGCGTGGTGGGGCTTCGTTTTGGTGCGCTGCTCGGCGGCGCGGTGCTCACCGAGGGGATCTTCGGTTGGCCGGGCCTCGGACAGTTGGCGGTGGCCGCCGTCTCTCAGAGGGATCTCCCGCTGATCCAGGGCATCGTCCTGACCTTTGCCCTGATGTTCGCCCTGGTCAACCTCCTGGTCGACCTGGTCTATGGCATCATCGACCCACGGATCCGGCTGGAATGAGCGGTCACGGCGACGCGCCCGCCACGGACGGCCCAGTCCCCGAGACTCGTAGGGGCGTTCCAGGTGTGCAGCAGCGTGCGGGCAGCCCCGGGAAGGGTCCGAGGCCTGCGGAGCGCGGGTCGGCGCACAGGCATCTCGGGGCGTTGGCCGCGCGGGTACGGTCGAATCCTGCCCTCTACCTGGGCGGTGCACTGATCGTAGCCATCGCGGCATTCGCCGTCCTGGGCCCGGCCCTCTCCGGACAAGATCCGGAGGCCACGGACATGGCCAACCGGTACGGCCTCCCAAACGCTCTGCATTGGCTTGGCACCGACAACTTCGGCCGGGACCTCTGGGTTCGTATGGCGCTCGGCGCCCGGGTCTCCGTGACCATTGCGGTGGCGTCGGTCAGCATCGCCGTCCTGGTCGGAACCCTGGTGGGGTTGGTGACCGGCTACTTCGGCGGCTGGGTGGACCTGGTCGTGATGCGGATCGTGGACGTGTTCCTGGGCTTCCCGCCCATCGTGCTGGCACTTGCCATCGTCGCGGCGTTGGGCCCCGGCGTGACCAACCTGGTGGCGTCGCTGGCCGCGGTCTTCTGGACGGAGTACGCCCGCGTGGTCCGGTCACTGACGCTGACTGAACGGGAGCTCGATTACGTGACGGCGGCCCGGGCCATCGGTGCGTCCGATCTGCGTATCATGGTCCGGCAGATCCTGCCCAACGTGATCGGCCCCGTGATCGTGCTGGCCACGCTGGGCATGGGGACCGCCATCATCGCCGAGTCGGGCCTGAGCTTTCTCGGTTTCGGTGTCGAGCCGCCCACGCCGAGCTGGGGGTGGACGCTGGCCTACGGGGCGCGGAGCCTTCGTTCCGATCCGTGGCTCTCGACGGCGGCGGGCTTGGCCATCATGATCACCGTGCTCGGCTTCAACGTATTCGGCGACGGACTTCGTGACCGGCTCGACCCGAGGGGGCAGTCGCGCCGGACCCGCCGCCGGGACCTCTAGGGGCGGCTGGCCGGGAGTCGCCTGGACGGCCCCACGGACGCAGGGGTTGAACCGAGAACGCCTTTGAGCTCGACAAGGACGACCCACATGGCCAACGACCATCGGCTGCGGATCGAGAAGTTCACCACCATGGCCGACGGCACCGACGCCGTGCTGCACATCCACGAGCTGGCCGGCCGGGCCGGTGGCGGCCCCACGGTCGGGGTGTCGGCGGCGATCCACGGCAACGAGAACACGAGCGCGCAGATCGTCCGCGCCCTGTGGCCGGTGCTGAGCACGACCCCGCTCCGCGGCCGAGTGCTGTTGTTGCCGGTTGCCAACCCCAGAGCCATGGCGGTGAATCGCAGGTTCACGCCCGTGGACGAGCTCAATCTGAACCGTCAGTTCCCCGGGGACCCGAGCGGGTGGCACACGGATCAGCTGGCGGCCGCCATCACCCGCAACTTCCTCGACGAGATCGACGTCCACATCGATCTCCACGCCGGCACCGACCGGCCGACCGTGGACTATGTCTACATCCTCAACGCCGAGCCGCTGTCCCGTGCCTTCGGCTCACGGGTCTTGTATCGCCCCAAGGGGGGCGTTGCGGGCACCACCTTCACCGGAACGACCAAGGACGTGACCATCGACGGTCGTGGTATTCCGTCGGTCGTCGTGGAGCTGGGCGGCGGGATCGTGGACCAGACACCGTACGTCGAACGGGGCGTGGCCGGGGTGCTCAATGTCCTCCGCGCCACCGGCGCGTTGGACGGAGACCCGGACCCTCCGCCCCCGCAGATCGTCGTGCGTGGCATCGAGACCATCCGGCCGACGCAGGGTGGGTGGCTCGAGACCGAGGCGCCCCCTCTGGGTGAGCGCGTTGTGGGCAGCCAGGTCCTGGGCCGGGTGATCAGCCCCTACACCTTCGAGGAGCTGGAGGTGATCCGGAGTCCCGTCGACCGGGGGATCATGATCCTCTCCCACCTGAGCCGGAACCTCGTGAACCCCGGCGATTACGGCTACATGGTGGGCGACACGGCGGAGGGGTAGGAGGGCGCGACCGCCCCCGGAATCGTTGCAGGCTGGGCGGCGTCTGGCCTACTTTGGGTCTCGCTGGTCCTCGTGGAAGCCTTCCATCGCTTTCCCCCCATGCAGAGGTACCCTATGTGGGACAGAATCCGAAACGCCCGCCTGTTTCGGGTGCTTGCCGTATATCTCGGCGCCGCCTGGGTCGTGCTCCAGGTCACCGAGGTGATCCAGGACGGTTTCGGCCTACCGGACTGGGTGATGCCGTTCGCTCTGGTGTTGCTGTTGGTCGGCCTGGTGGTGGTCATGGGCACGGCGCTCGTCCAGGCGGGGCTCGCCCGCCTCGCGGCCAGCGGGGACGTGCCTGACTCCTGGGAGATCGACCTGAAGGACCTCGGGAGATCGATCTCTCAGGCCAGACTCCCGCACCTCACGTGGGGGCGGGCCATCCTCGGCGGCGTGATGGCGTTTTCGCTGCTGTTCGGTGCCGCCGGCGCCTATGTGCTGGTCACCGGCGAGGCGCCGAGCCTGCCCCTCGCCGAAGGTGATCTGGGCCTCTGGCGGGAGGGCATGGTCGATCTGCTCTCCACCAACCTCGAGGGCGTCGCCGGGGTTCGGAAGACCGATCCCACGGCGATCATCAGCCGATGGCGCCGGTCCATCGGCGAAGGCCAGGACGCGCCTAGCTCGGAGGCTGCGTACGACGTGGCGCGAGACCTGGGAGCGTGGTACGCGCTGACTGGCACGCTGGTGGGCTCGGGGGATCAGGTGCGGGCCAGTGTCGAGGTCTACGACACCCGGACGGATCAGGTGCTCGGCACGGCCCACGTCGATGGCTCTCCCGACGACGTGCTGGGGATCGTGGACCGGCTGAGCCTCGAGATCCTCCGGGAGGGGCTGGTGCCCATCGAGGGCGACCTTCCCCAGTTCGACATTTCCCGGACCACCACCACGTCGCTCGAGGCGCTGAGGGCCTACCTTCGCGGTGAGCAGCTCTATCGTCGTTCCCGTTGGCCCGAGGCCACCGACGCCTTCAACGAGGCGATCGCCGCGGACTCGGGGTTCGCCATGGCTTGGTACCGGCGGGGGCTCGCGTACAGCTGGCCCGGTGAGCGCGACGACCTGGTGGACGAGTCCGTGGCCAAGGCGCTGGAGCTGTCGGATCGCCTCCAGGAGCGGGAGCGGCTCCTGGTCCAGGGCTACGCCAAGTTCAGCAGCGGTGATCCAGAGGCGCTCGACGCGCTCGAGGAGCTGACGCACAAGTATCCCGACGACGTCGAGGGGTGGGCGATCCTGGGCGACGCCTACGTCCACATGGGTGGAGGCGCGCTGCTGTCGGCGGACCGCTTCCGCA
>JBDHLD010000278.1:0-4081 GCA_039586035.1 Gemmatimonadota bacterium
CAACCACCACAAAGCCGCCGGCGCCGGCCAGTGGGGATGGAGCGAGCGGACCCTGGCCATGATCGACTCGGCCAACGCCTCGGGGCTCACGGTGGTCCACGACCTCTACCCGTACGCTGCGGCGAGCACGGGTTCCTCGGTCCTGTTCCCCCAGTGGTCGCTGGCGGGCGGGCCCGAAGCCTTCGCCGAGCGCATCGCCGACCCGGACACGCGCGCCCGGATGGAAGACGAGATGCGCACGATCTGGAGGACCGACTGGGGCGGCGAAGACCTCTCCCGCATCCAGTTCAGGGTCATGCGCTCGGACCGGAGCTGGGACGGCAAGACGCTGGCCGACTACGCCGAGGCCCAGGGCATGGGGCGCGAGGACCTGGAGGCCGGGATCGACCTGGCCATCGACCTCCAGCTAGCCGGAGGCTTCAGCGCCATCTACCACATCATGGACGAAGCCGACGTGATCCGGATCATGCAGCACCCGCTGGCCATGATCGAGACGGATGGAGACAACGTGGGCTACGGCGTGGGCTACCCGCATCCGCGGAGCTACGGCGCATTCGCCCGGGTGCTGGCCCGGTACGTCCGGGAGCTCGAGGTGATCACGCTGGAGGAAGCCGTCCAGAAGATGACCTCCATGCCGGCCCACTGGCTGGGTCAGACCGACCGGGGGGTGATCGCCGAGGGCATGCTGGCCGACGTGGCCGTCTTCGACCCCGACGTGATCGAGGACCGGGCCACGTTCACCGACCCGCACCAGTACTCGGTGGGGATCGAGAACTTGCTGGTGAATGGCGTTCCGGTCATCCGGAACGGGGCGTTGACCGGTGAGAAGCCGGGAAGGTGGATTCGGGGGCCGGCAAGGCGGCCGGTCAGCTGAGGGGTCAGGCGGCGGACACCTCGGTCACGACAATTCGAGGAAGGCTGCCTCAGAATCCGAAGCTCTGCGGCGAACGACCAGACGGCCTGATCCGCGGCCGACGCGAGATCGACATCGCGAACGTGAACCGTTTTCGGGTAGAGCTCTTGGAGGGCCGCTACTGCGCGTGGCGAGATGTTCTCGTCGAGGAGGAGCTTCACGCCGCAGGGGGCGAGGACATCAAGCGGCGCTCACGGTCGGCTGCGAACGCAAGAACCGCGCGGATGTCCTCCACTCTCAAATCGGGGAAGTCCTCCAAGATCTGAGCTTCCGACATTCCGGAGGCCAAGTATTCCAGCACGTCATAGACGGTGATTCGCAATCCTCGGATGCACGGCTTACCGCCACGCTTCCCGGGCTCGACGGTGATGATGTCTTTGTAGTCCATGGCAAACGATAGCCTGCTTGAAAAACCGGGGTCAAGCAGCATCTCTCTGAGCCACTGAATCGACCACTCTAGCGTTCCACAACGCGGGGTAGCGCCCCCCCTACCCCGTCGTGAAGAACCGGATGTTGGGCGGCGTCACCCCGTTGGCCCGTAGGTAGGGCACGACGGACCCGCGGGTCCATTGGGCGTGCTCAATCCAGTAGGTGGCCTCGCGCCACTGAGGTAGCCGCTGCCCGGTGAACATAGGGACGACTGCGGCCAAGTCCTCCGCACTCATGCCGCCGTACCGCTCGATGGCCCAGTCCCACCCCTCCTCCAGCTGGGCGATCATCACCGCCCGGTCGTTCAGGTACGCCGTGGAGTCGGCTGACGGCCCACCGTCCTCCCGCCACGGCTGGAAGAAGTCGTGGGTGACATGGGCGATCTGCTTCGCGAAGTCCCGCACGTCGTCGTTCGGCGCCCATCGCCACGCCGAATCGGGCATGGCCGCGGCGAAGGCCATGTCCAACTGCTTCTGGCGCTCGAACGCCTCCAGGAGGTAGGCGCGCACCGCCTCGACGTCCTCCGGGGTTTGAGAGAGCTCCCCGTTCGGAGCCGGATCCACGGTCGGGGCTGACCCCCTGGTCATGGCTGGATCCGCGGTCGGGGCCGGCTCGGGCAGGAGGAATCCGAGCGCACCTCCGAGGAGCAGGATCGGGATCGCGGCCGTCGTGAATCGTCGCTTCATGGCTGACTCGTGCATGGTCTGTCGTGTGGATGCGTTGCGGAATCGAGCTCGGGCCCGGCAAGTGCCGGCACGGTGATCTGCTGTCCACTTGACGCGGGCCCCGGCTCCCGCGCAACTGAACGGCGCCTTCATCGGCGGGTGTCCGCCTCCGCGTCTCGGAGATTGAAGACGTTGCGGGGAGCTCGACTCCCCGGCGAGGAGGCCCGCGCGCTTCACCCCAACCTGGCCCACACTTGTCCGGTCTCGCCGACGTCCCCGCCTACATCTGGACCTTCGTCGCGCTGGCGACCGGGGTGTTCCTGGGGGGTGCGTTCCCGGAGCCGCTGTGTGGCCACCGGAACGGCCGCCCTGATCCAGGCCGTCGTTATGCTGGTGCCGCTGCTGATCCTGGTGGCCCTGAGCCCCGCCATCGCCATACTGGTCCGCCGCGGGCTGGCCGGCCGCTTCGCCGGCAGCGTCGTCCTCTGGTACGTAGGCACGTCGGTTCTGGCCGGCCTGCTCGCGGTCGTCTTCTCCTCGCTGATCTTCCAGATCCCCTTCTCTTCGGGAACGGGCCCCGCGTGGAGCGAGGTGCTCTCCATGCTGACCACGTTCGGCAGCGGAGGCGCGTCCGTTCCCCTTCTCGCGATCGTGGCTGGGATCCTCCTCGGGATCTTCGGGGCCAGACACGAGCCGACGTACCGGCGTCTCCGCCGCATCGCCGACGGCATCGAGAACGCAGGGGATCGTCTCGGCTACATCATGATCCCCCTGGTCCTTGCCTTGGGGATCACGCTGGGAGTGCGATTCGGGGCTCGACTCGGGCTGGCCCACTACGTGGCTCTGACCGGATACACGCTGGTGCTGTGCGTGCTGTGGTGGGCCTTCTACACATTCGTCCTGGTCCGGCGCATCAGCCGCCGTCCTCTGCGCCCTATCCTGTCAGACTACTACGTGCCCACGGCCATCTTCGCCGCGGGCACGTGCTCGTCCCTGGCCACGCTGCCCATCAACCTGGCCAACGCGCGTAAGGTCGGCGTCCGCGAAGAGGTCGCGGAGTTCGTCCTGCCGTTCGGGGCGGTGGCCAACCTGGACGCCAGCGCCCTGGCCTACGTGGCGTACGGGCCGTTCATCATCTCGTACGTGTTCGGCTTCGACCTCAGCTGGACGGTCATGCTCGCGGCTTGGCCCGCCATCGTCCTGTTCACCATCGCGGCTCCGGGGCTGCCAGCCGGCATGGGCACGGCCCTGTGGAGCGCCACGCTGTTCGCCAGTGTCCTTGGGCTGGAGGGGCCGGCGCAAGGCGAGTTCGTCGCCACCTGGCTCGCGCTTTCGGGCGGCATCCCCGACATGCTCCGCACCGCCACCAACTGTACCGGCGACGGCTACACCGCCATCATCTTCGACAGCCGCTTCGATCAGCTCTTCAGGAGAGACGCATGACCGGACCCGACCTGCGTCCAGGCGCGCGCCGACTCGTCACCGTCAACGCTCGGGTCGCTCCGGACGAGCAAGTCGTGGTGGTGACCGACCCGAGCATGGAGCGGTACGCCAACCTGGTTGTCGAGGCAGCCAGCGAGGTGGGCGGGCGGGTGACCAAGTGCGTGATGCCCCGGCGCAATCAAGATGGCCAGGAGCCCCCGGAGCCCGTCGCCGCGGCCATGCGCGAGGCGCAGGTGATCCTCTCGCCGGTGGCCATCTCCATCACCCACACCCGGGCCATGCGCGCCGCCCTCGATGCCGGCGCTCGCGCGGTGCTGATGACCGCGTACACCGACGACATCCTCACGAGCGACGCCCTGCTCGAGACCGACTTCGATGCTCAGGCCGCGGTCTGTCGTCGAATCGGAGACGCGTTTACCAACGGCTCACGGGTACGCCTGACCTCTCCTCGGGGCACGGAGCTGACGTTCTCCATCGAAGGACGGACGGCGAACGTGCTCACCAACGTGCCGGACCCCGGAGAGCTTGCGCCCGTCCCCGACATCGAGGTCAACGTGGTGCCGCTGGAGGGGACGGCCCAGGGCAGGCTCGTCATGGACGCATCGGTGCCATACCTCGACATCGGCATCCT
>JBDHLD010000279.1:0-2341 GCA_039586035.1 Gemmatimonadota bacterium
ACCGTCATCACCGCCAACCAGAACTTCCTCGACATCTTCGGCTACTCGCTGGACGAGATCGTCGGCAAGCACCACGAGATGTTCTGTGAGCCCGGGTATGCCGAGTCACAGGCGTACGCGGAGTTCTGGCAGTGGCTCGGGAAGGGCGAGTTCGATTCCGGGGAGTTCAAGCGCATCGCCAAGGACGGCGCGGAGGTGTGGCTCCAGGCCTCCTACAACCCGATCTTCGACGCCGATGGGCGGCCCACCAAGGTGGTCAAGTTCGCCTCGGACATCACCGACGAAGTCCACCGTCGAAGCCGGGCCCTCCTCGAGATGTCGACGCCCGCCACCAACATCTGGAGCGGTGTCATCTTCCTGCCGATCGTGGGAATCGTCGACTCCAGACGCTCCGCCGACATCATGGACAAGGCGCTGTCCAAGATCGCAGACACGCGAGCGCACACGTTGCTGCTGGACATCAGCGGCGTAGGCGTGGTGGACACGGCCGTCGCCAACCACCTCATCCGGGTGGCGAAGGCCGCCGTGCTGATGGGGTGCAAGACCATCATCTCGGGCATCTCACCCGCCATCGCGCAGACGATCGGTGACCTGGGCATCGACCTCGGTTCCATCCGGACGACATCGACCATCGAGGTCGCGCTCCAGGAGGCGATCGCCGGGAGCGGCGGAAACCGCCGCCGACCGCGCGCCTGAGCGTCGAGGCGCTGCTGCGCCGCCTCGGTCGGCTTTTCTTGCAGAATTATTGCAGACTTGAGCCCCATACTCGCCCAACAAGAAACCCCACCCGAGGCCGTAACCTCCAGCGGGGTCTGATCTTGTAGAAGTGGAGCCAGCCGGGCTCGAACCGGCGACCCCCTGCTTGCAAAGCAGGTGCTCTCCCAACTGAGCTATGGCCCCAAGACCTTCAAGGTAGTCACCCTACGGGATGCCTGGAAGCCAGAGAGCACGGTGGACGGGCGCCCGTACTGCGCGTTAGCTATCACCCGGGAAGGGAGCGAAGCTGTCCCATCCGCTCATGGTCCCTTCCAGGGCCACGAATTAGTATCTATGCCCTCACGCGCCCCTCGGAGTAATGACCCAAGTCGAATATCAGGAACTCATCCGCTTCCTCGGGAAGAAGTTCGCCGCCGTCGACGAGCGCTTCGACGCGGTGGATCGGCGGTTCGACCGCCTCGAAGGTCGCGTGACCAACGTCGAGCTCGGCTTGGAGGACCTCCGCCACCAGGTTCAGGTGGTGGCCGAGGGCGTGTCGGCGAATGCGGACAAGATCGACCGCAACCGAGCCCTCATTGAACTCAACGCCGACGGCATCCGCCAGAATCGAGTCCTCATCGAGGTCAATGCCGCCAAGATCGATCAGAACAAGGAGCTCATCGAAGCCAACGCCGCCAAGATCGACCAGAACCGGGCCCTCATCGAGGTCAACGCCGAAGGCATCCGCCAGAACCGGGCCCTTATCGAGGTCAATGCCGAAGGCATCCGCCAGAATCGAGCCCTGATCGAGGTCAATGCGGGCAAGATCGATCAGAACCGGCAGCTCATCGAGGCCAACACTGCCAAGATCGATCAGAACCGAGCCCTCATCGAGGTCAACGCGGGCAAGATCGATCGGAACGGACGGGGCCTGGAACGAAATGGCGACCGCATCCTCCGCTTGGAGTCTCGACTCGGTGCCGCCTGATCGAGCTCCCCGCCAGCGGGCCCCTCTCCCTTGCCTCGAGAGGCGGTGACCGGCACCCTCGGATCAGACTCCCCCCTCCCGAGGTCGACCATGCGCCAGATTCGCCCGCTCACCGTCCTGGCCCTCCTGACCGTCGCAGCAGCCGCGGCACATCCAGCCCCAGGCTTCGCCCAGGCCACCGAGGGCGACTACCTCTACAAGGTCAGCATGCTGCGCGCCGCCCCGGGACAGTGGGTCGAGCTCATGGAAATCCTCGAGGCAGCCGACGCGGTCCATGCCCAGGCCGGGGACGCCGTCCCCTTCCTCATGCGGCATTCCCAGGGCGACCAGTGGGACTTCATGCTCCTCTACCCCATGGGCGATCACGGGGAGTACCACGCCGCTGACCGAGAGGCGCGGCGCGCTCGGGCCTGGTCCACCCCCGAAAACCGTGACCTGGCCATGCGCTGGGAGGCGGCGACGGCCTATCACGAGGAGTGGTTTGCCCGCTCCGTCTCCCTGGACGAGATGCGCCGCCGCTTCGAGGGGATGGGGTTCTTTCACATCGAGATGTTCGCTGGCCTTCCGGGAAAGCGCAGCGAACTCCTCGAGCAGCGTCGCATGGAGAACCGCTACTACCGGCACCTGGACCGGCAACTCAACCTGCTCTTTGTCCGG
>JBDHLD010000118.1:0-17134 GCA_039586035.1 Gemmatimonadota bacterium
GGGCATCTGAGGAGCCGGGGGCGAGCGCGAGGGCGCGTCGGAAAGAAGCCTCGACCGTATCCGCCGGAGCGAGGGCCTTGCTCAGGAGGTAGCCACGTGTGGCGTGAGCCTCGGAAAGGTCCGGGGCGAGCCGAATCGCCCGGTCGACCATGGCCAGGGCCCGGCCGAAGGTCTCGTAGCTGGCGTGCTCTCCCCCGTACCCGTAGTGCCCCCAGAGTGCGTAGGTCAGGGCCAAGGACGAGAGCGCCGGCGCGAAGTCGGAGTCCAGCTCGAGAGCCCGGGTGTACGCGTCGATGGCTGCCGCCAGATCGGCCTCTTTCCGCGAATGGGCCAGATAGCTGGCGTTGAGGTACAGCTCGTATGCCTCTGGATCGCCCGCCCTGGGGTGGGCCGTTTCGGCCATGGGCCCGCCAAGGGCGGCCTGCACGGCTGTCGTGACCCAGTCCGCGACCTCGTCCTGCAGGGTGAGGAAGTCGGACAGCTCGAAATCCCGATCTTCCGCCCAGACGTGACCGTCGGTATCCGGCTCGATGACCTGTGCGATCACGCGCACCACGGGGTCGAAGTACTGGATCGTGCCCTCGAGCACGTAGTCTGCGCCCAGCGTGTCCGCGATCTGGCGCGTGGTCAGGCCCAGGTCCCGGATTGCAAGGACGGACGTGCGGGACGTCGGATTCAGCCCCGGAATCTGGTGCAGATGCGTGAGAATCTGATCATGAATGGCGTCCGGCATGCGCAGCGCATCGTTGGGTGGCGTCAGCTCTTCGAAGGGGAGCACGGCGATGCTGATTTCTCCGTCGTCCACGGTCGGCGGCAGCCGGGCTGGAGAAGGGGTCGCGGTTTGGACCGGGGGCACTGGTGCCCGCGCGGCGAAGAGGACCGCCACCGTGACGACGGCGACGCCGCCCAGGAGAGCGAGCTCGAGGACGGTGACCGGCTGCTCGCCCTTCTCTCCATGGAACCAGGCCAGGATCAGGGCGATCGCGAGTCCCATCACGATCAGGATCAGGACAGCTTGCTGAACGAACAGCGAGAGTCCCAGGGGCTCGGCGAGAGCGTCGAGGGCCTGGAGTGCCACGAAGGCGCCGGCGACGTACGCCAGACCCCATTGGGCCAGCCTGCGTTCTCGGATCCGGTCCCTGATCGAAGGCATGTGGGGGATGAAGTTGTCCGTGGAAGGGGCGGCCAACCAGGGAGACAATGGCCGATCGGCACCCGCGATCGCAAGGGACGTGGCCAGCTCGGGCTCAGCCGACTTCTCAGCGCCTCCAGCCCAGGGGCATGATGCCGAGGGGTGCCTGTTCGTCGGGCAGCTCCAGGACGTCTCGAACCGCGCCGTCGCTGAAGGCTCCGACGAAGGTGGTCCCGAGGCCCATGGCGGTGGCCTGCAAATAGACGTTCTGTGCCGCGTGACCTACCTCCATGTGCACGTACCGGATGCCGCGCTCGCCGTACTTGCCCTTGGTGCGGTCATAGACGGCCGCGATCACGAGGACCGCAGGCGCCTCGCGGATCCAGGTCTGCCGGGCGGAAGTGCGGGCGACGCGGGCCCGGTGATCGTGCGTGCTCACCCGCTCTAGAGCGTGACGCGCGGGCTCGTACCTGTACAGGCCGGCGGGAGCGCCCTCGACCCCGGCTGCCAGGAGATACAGCTCGAGCGGATACAGCGCGCCCGCTGAAGGGGCGGTACGGAGCCCGCCGTGGCCCGTGACGCCCTGGGCCGCCCAGAGCAGCTGAGCCACATGGCCCAGAGTCAGCCGCTGGGCGCCGAACTCACGCACCGACCGCCGCTGGAGCAGCGCGGACTCGAGGGACACCCCGCTCTCGAGCCGCGGCGGGGGCAGATCGATGACCCTCGCGCCCTCCTGAGCCGTGATCTGTCCGCCGGTCATGGCCATGGCTCCCAGGGCTAGCGCCGTGGCGAAAGGGCGCGCCCCGCCGCTTCCGTGTTGCCACATCACACCCTCCTTGCCCGCACGCTAGCCCTACGAGCTTGCCGAGTCTGTCGGGAAAGGGAGGAAAGGCGCGTAGGGGGCTCCGGCCGGTTGCGGCAGGCAGGCGATTTGGCCACCGTTCGACGAACGGCCCCGCCCGCCCCGGCTGGGTGCTGGGCATGCCGGGACGCGGGATGGGAAGCGTGGGGACAGAGTGGTCGGGGTCGCGTGCGGGCGTGTCGCGAGGACGCTCAGCGTCTGCGGTACGCGAGGGTGAGACGCCACGAGGAGGGGAGCACGAAGATGTGGCGGGGAGGGTGGGGGGGCGTGGCGGCGATGGCGCTCGTGCTGGGTGCGAGTCTTCCGGCCCAGGCGCAGAGCCGTGATGCCGATCGCGCCCTGGAACGGTTCTGGCGCGCCTCGGCCAAGGAGCGCGACGCTCGAGCGGACGAGGTCTTGGCTGCCGGCCTTCCGTTCGACTCCCTTCATGCCCGTTTGACCGCAGGGCGGCCGTATTCCAAGCGCGTTCCGAAGGGCAGACGCGAAGAGGTCCGCAAGGACCCCGACGGCATGCCTTTCCGCTATTTCTTCGTCGTGCCCGAATCCTACGATCCGGCCAAGCGCTATCCGGTCCGGTTCTTCCTACACGGCAACATCAACCGCGCCGCGCCCGAGAAGGGGGGAGGGTGGTGGCCCGAGTGGGAGCGTCTGGCCAGCGACGACTACATCGCGGTATTCCCCTCGTCCTGGACCGGAGCCCGTTGGTGGCAAGCCAAGCAGGTCGACAACCTCCGGGCCATCCTCGCCACGCTCAAAGAGACCTACAACGTGGACGAGAACCGAGTCGTCCTCGCCGGCGTGTCCGACGGCGGAACGGGCACCTGGTTCTACGGCTTCCGCGATATCACGCCCTGGGCCTCGTTCCTTCCCTTCATCGGACATCCCGTGGTCCTGCTGGACCCGCTGGCCCGGGCCGACGGGACCATGTTCGCCGACAACCTCGCCAACCGCCCGTTTTTCGTCGTCAGCGGGGAGACCGACCACCTCTATCCGGCCCCGGACGTCGTGCCGTGGATCGAGGCTTTGGAGGCGGCGGAGGTAGACGTCGTGTTCCGCACCCATCCGGGCGGACACGACATGACCTGGTGGCCCGATGAAGCGGCGAACGTCGATACGTTTATCGCGGCCCGGCCGCGGGATCCGCACCCGGATCGGATCGTGTGGGTGACCGAGCGGACCGATCGATACAACCGCGCTCATTGGGTGGTCATCGACGAGCTCGTTGACGGTGTAGCCGAGCCGGGCGGAGACGGGACGGAGAGCGCCCGAGGCCGGGTCATCGCGAAGGGATCGGACAACACGATCATCCTCGAAACCGAGGGCATCGCGCGGCTGAGGCTGCTACTCTCGCCCTCCGAGCACGACTTCTCGAAGCCCCTGCGGGTCGAGGCTGACGGTCAGGTCGTCTTCGAAGGCGTCGTCGAGCCCGACCCCGCCGTGCTCCTGCGATGGGCCACCGTGGACGACGACCGAACCATGCTTTATGGAGCCGAGCTCGAGCTGGACCTCCAGCGCAACGCTGGCGAGCCCGGGCACGATCCGGGCGTAGGCCGTCGGTAGTCGGGTCGCCAGGCTGTGCCGAGCTACCGGAGCCAGACCGAGAAGCTCAGCAGCACGAAGGCGAGAGGGTACAGCCACCGTCCCGCCCGGTCGATGCGCCGCACCGCTTCCATCCGTTCTCGGCTGACCAGGTACGCTGTCCCGGCCATCGTGAACAGCACCAGGATCACGAGAGACGTGGCACCGAGCATGAAGTAGTCCAGCCTGGTCAGGTACGAGAGCCGAGGCACGAGGTTGCCGAGCATGAAGCGGTACGCGATCAGCGTCAGCATCGTCGTGACCACGACGCCCACCCGTGTCGGGATGACGGTCGGCGCGATCCAGAACACCGTCCACGCCATGAAGACGATGGCGGTGAGCGGAATCAGGACCTGGATCACGTAGTACCCGACGCGCCGCTGAGCCTGCACGGTCAGCTTCATGCCCGAGATGGGAACCGCTGCCGGAGTGGCGCTGAACGCCTCGAGTCCGAGACGGGGATCGCTGACGATCCAATCGCTGATCGACAGCCGGTCGTTCATCAGGATCTGGACATCGGGCTCGAGCTCCAGCTCGACCACTGGACCGGCCAGTCTCGGCGCCACGACCCAGACCTCGACCTGCTGCTGGTCCAGCGGAAAGTCGCGCAGGTCCATGAAGGCGGAGAACCGTCCGGTGAAGCGCTGGACGTACTCCATGCTGCCGTCGGGGTTCGCGCGGATCACTTCGGGAAGAGACCGGCTGACGCTCCGCTGGTTCACGATCGTGACCTCGGGACGCCACGCCTCACCCGTCCCCAGCACTCTCGTCTGTTCGGAGAGGCCTGCCTGTTCGGGATCGTGCCACCGGGCCCGCACGAACACGTCGGCGAGGACCGACTGGTCGGAGCCGGAGATCTCCACGATGTCGACCACGTAGATGAGGAGGGAGACGCTCCGCGTCGGTGCCTCTGTGGTCGGAGCTGGCTCCTGCGCAGGGGCGGGAAGCGCCGCGCCTGCCGCGAACAGCGATGTCAGGAAGAGGGCAGTCAGCGGACGGACGATCCTGACCGCCCTGCCCAGGTCCGTCTGATGCGTCTCGCTCGTGCCTTCGTGCAAGTCTCGACCCTCCGGCTGTGGGGGGCTCGGTGCCCCCCGGAAGCATTCTACGGAGCCTCGCCGGGACAGGCGAGGCGGGCCACGTCGAGGAGCGGCGATCCCTCCCGGCGCTCCGGTCAGGGCGTTCGATCCCTTTGCGCACACGGGTCCCTTCGTCGTATGCTTAGCGAAGCAGACATAGCTGCCCCCCCAACAAGGCAGCGAATCCCGGGAGGGTATCATGGTTGGCTCCCAGATCCCCTGGACGTGGGTCGCGATTGGCGCCCCGCTATCGTTTTTATTAGTGCTCGGTGTGCTGGTCTGGCGGATGCGCCGGATTCGGGCGGAGGAGCGGCAGGTCCTGCTCCGGCAACAGGAGGTCATGGCCCAGCGCCTGGCCGAGGTAGAGAAGGTCCCGCCTCTACCCGTCCCGTCCTCGCTATATTCTCGACCCGAAGAGACCTGGGCCAAGTACACCCTTCCCCGGCGCCGCTTCGCCCGAAGGAAGCCGTAGGCGCTCGGGCTCTCCCGAGCTCAGACCGGGCCGGTCGCCGCATCGCACCCGCCGGGTGGCAAAGCGGCGCGTGGGTCCGCCCCTACCGTGGCCCGCTCAGTCCCGTCTGAGGGGAAACCCCCTCATGCATTTCCGCGAAATCCCTACTGCCCGAACAACCTCTGTCCCGCATGGTGTCTCTATTCGCGCACGCACCTCAGGCAGGGAGGTGGACCCATGGCCGCAGGATCCGACTCGGCGACCGGGAGAGCGTTGGCGTCGTTTCGCTGGACCTGGACTCTCATCGCACTCGCTCTCGGGGCGTTCCTGATCACTCTTCTCGTGCAGGTCGTTCGGGGCGACGTCCCCACGACCACGGCAATCCCGCACACGGACACGGTCATCTTCACGGGGGCACTCGCCTTTGTCCTGATGGGTGTGCTGGTCGGATTCGCGTCACCCGGCAAGACGATCGCGGAAGCAGGCCTGGCCGGGCTCGTCCTCGCCATCTTCGCCGAGGTCGTGGCGGTCGGCGCCATGGAGACCGTGGAGCTCATGTGGCTGCCGATGGGCATCGTGGGTGGCTTTGCCCTTTCCCTCGGGGGCGCATGGGTTGGCGAGATGCTGCAAGGGACCCTCAAGGACCGAGAGAATCGCAAGGGCCACCTACAGTGGCCGTGGGTCGGCGTCGGCATCATCATCGGTGTCTTGCTGAACTCGTACTTCGTCCTGCTGGGCCGCGCCATCTTCGAGATGGGACCTCAGGGCATCCTCATCGCGTTCTCGGCGAGCTTCCTGATCACCGGCTTCTTCGTCGGTGTCTTCTCGCCAGGCGTGACCCTGGCCGAGCCTGCCCTGGCTGCCATCGGCGTGATCGTGGTGGACGCCGTCATCACCTCGGGTGGCTTGGATGCACCCTTCCCGCTCCTCGCCATCGTGATCGCGGCTGCTGGAGCGTTCGTCCTGGCGCTGGTGGGAGGCTGGCTGGGAGAGCTGGCACAGGCCGGCTGGGAGCGGCGTCACAGACCCGCATGAGGTAGGGACCGCCGCCCAGGACAGGGTGGGGAAGGGCGGCGCACGTCGGTCGGACCGAGCGCCCCGGGGCGCGGGACACCCCGGGGCGCTTCGCGCGGGTGGCCGGCGCGGGCCCGATCCTTGCGTTCACGGCGTTCCCGTCGCACTGACCAATCGGACCCTGCGCGCCCGGTCGTCGGGCGGGCTTCGCCGCATGACGGCCGAGACGGCGGTCGAGAGCCAGATCTGCGCCAATGGACCAACTCCCACCGTTCCGCTCCAGACTGCTCGCCGTCTGCGGGCCGGCTACAGGGCCCCTGGGGCCCGGACCAGGAGAGATGTGCACGCGGCTCTTCGGTCGCGAGCCTGACGTCGAAGTTACGGGGGGGCGCACTGGTCTGGCCGTCTGCACGGACGGAGATGCCGTCTGGGCCACGGATCCCTCCGGTCGTGTCACGGTAGTCGTCCACGGCGACCTTCACGGACCGGGGGAGAGCTCGGCCCAGTCGGTCGCGGCGCGGGTGGTCGAGCGGGGCATCGAGGTGGCCGGCGAGCTGGACGGGAGGTTCGCCTTGCTCGTGCACGAAGCCGACTCGCGGCGGACCTGGGTCGTCACGGATCGGGCCAACGGCCGCTGGTTGTTCCATGCCCGGGTGGACGGATACCACGTCGTCACGACCGAGCTCGCCGCCCAACCCACTCGCCGCTTCGCATTGGATCCGGTGGGCATTGGGTGGGCGCTCTCCGCGGGCATGGCGGTACGCGGCAGGACGCTTTACGAGGGGATCCGCATCCTGGAGGGCGGCTCGACCCATCTACTGACGGCAGAAGGCGTCGAGTCCAAGCCCTACTGGACGTACTCGATCGAGGACCGCACAGGGGGGCGCTCTCAGGAGCGGCTGGAGGACGACCTGTATTCCCTGTTGGTCGAGAGCGTGCGGTCCGCCGTTGCCGATACGTCCGATCCCATCCTGTCGTTGAGCGTCGGGTTCGACCTGACCGCCGTGGCCGGCATCCTGGTCAGAGAGCTGGGCTACCGGGACGTCGAGTCGTTCTCCTACGCACGTGGGACTCCGGTGGAAGGTTCGGACGCCCACACGGCCTCGCGCCTCGTCGGCCTGCTGGGCCTCCGCCACCAGCTCGTCGAAAGCTACCAAGGTGATCTGGTCTCGCACATCCGACGGAACGCGCTCCTGGGCCAGGGCCTCGGCAACCCCTGCGAGGAGGTGGACGCCTGGTATCGCCTGGGCGCCGAGATGGCCGTGCGGTCCAACCCGGTCGTCCTCACGGGGGATCAGCGGTTCGGAGGGAAAGACATCGCGTTCCGCGATCCCGAAGGCGTCAGACAGATCGTGGGACTCCGCCCTCTGCGGTTGCCTACACCCCTGAGCCGGTACGTGCCTGAAGCGGCGTTGCGCACGATCGCGGAGGGTCAGGAAGCCGACTGGCGAGCCGTGCTGGCCGCCACACCACCGTACTCGAACCTGAACGACCTTCACGACCATCTCCGGTGGACCGAACGACTGCGTCACCGCATCATGCCGTGGCGGGAGCGATTCGCGGGGCGCTTCTTCAGGGTCCGGACTCCCTGGCTGAACCGGCCCATCGTGGAGTACGTGGCCGGTCTCCCGCCGGACCTACGGATGGGCAAGAAGCTGTACAAGCGGACCGTGGGCGCGGGCGGCTACGAGGTGGATCTGGGCACGGCGATCCGCAGTGAATCGAGCCGTGTCAGGCGTACCCTTCTGACCGGGACGAGTCGACTCGACGAGCTGATCCCTCGGGACGCCGTATTGGCCCTGATGCTGGGGGCAGGAGGCAAGCCATCGACCGTGGGAGAGGCGGGTGGGGCACTCGCCTGGCCCGTCCACCGACTCTCCCAACGCGTGCGGCGGAAGCTCGGCGGCCAGAGCGTTCCCTTGCAGCCTCGAGCCCTCCAACTTCTCTTCCGTAGAATCGCCGTAATCCGGGAGGCGCTTCGCTGACCTCGCCAGGCTGACGCCACTGGAGATCCATGGAAGGGAGTACCCACACGGTGAGCCGATACCTGCCCTCGGCCCGACGGACCCTCAACCTACCTCTGGTCGGCGGGGTCCTGGTCGTGCTGCTCTCATGCGGCGCGTGCCAATCGTCCCAATCCGGCTTTGCGCCGGACGATAGCCCGATCACCGTGCACGTGACCAATCTCTCCGCTGATCCCGTGCAGCTTCGCTACGTGTATGGACGCGCGAACCCCGTCACGCTGGGAAACGTGGGGGTTGGTGGCGAGGAGGTATTCCGTTTCCGCTACTCGAACAACGGAGACCTACGGCTCACGGGCGAGTTCCTCAATCGGCGGTCTGGAACCTCCAATCCCATCATCAATCTGCGGCCCGCCGAGGTCCTCGAGCTGACCGTTCTACAAAGCTACGAAATGCGCCTGGAACGGCGACCGGCACCATGATTCGCCGGTAGCCCCGGCCGCGCCCTCCACCGTCCGGTAATCCACCCGAATCCCGTCTTGCGGCACACGCCGTTCTTCGGGAGATTCCAGGTGCCCCGGGCCTTCTGTCGAGAAGGCTGCCACGGCCTCGTACACGGCCGGCGCACGCCCCCGACCCGACCCGCCATCACTCGCCCGGCGACGGTCGGCCGTGGGCTCCAGGACAACTTATCGCACACCTTTGGCACGAAGCTCAGGGAGCTGGACATGGCCGAGAATGGGAGTGAGCCCCAAAACACACTGACCATCCGGGACAACCGGACCGGGCGCGACTACGAGATCGACATCCACGACGGGGACGTCATCCGAGCCATGGACCTACGCCAGATCCGGGTCAACGACGACGACTTCGGAATGATGTCGTACGATCCGGGCTACACCAACACGGCGTCGACGCGCAGTAGCATCACCTTCATCGACGGCGGCAAGGGCATCCTGGAGTACCGAGGATATCCCATCGAGCAGCTGGCCGAGCGGAGCAACTTCCTGGAGGTGGCCTGGCTTCTGCTCACCGGCGAGCTGCCGACGGCGGCCGAGTTCGACGAGTTCGTCGAGGACATCACCTTCCATACCTACGTCCACGAGAACATCCTCACCGTTACACGGGGTTTCCGCTACGACGCCCACGCCATGGGGATGCTCATCAGCTCGGTGGCGGCGCTCTCGACCTTCTATCCCAGCGCGAAGAAGATCCTGGACGCGGAGGCTCGGTGGCGACAGGTCGTGCGTCTGGTTGCGAAGATGCCGACCCTTGCCGCGTTTTCGTACCGTCATCATCGGGGTCTGCCCATCGTCTACCCCGAGAACGAGCTGTCGTACACGGCGAACTTCCTCAACATGCTCTTCCGGATCGGGGCGAAGGACTACAAGCCGAATCCCGTTCTCGAGCGCGCGCTGGACATCCTCTTCATCCTGCACGCGGATCACGAGCAGAACTGCTCCGCTACGGCCATGCGGGTGATCGGCAGCGCTCATGCCGACCCCTATTCCGCGTTGGCCGGGGGCATGGCTGCCCTATACGGCCCACTCCATGGAGGCGCCAACGAGGCGGTCCTCCGGATGCTCCGCGAGATCGGGTCGGTGGACAACATTCCGGACTTCATGGACAGCGTGCGCCGAGGTGAGCGCCGCCTGATGGGATTCGGGCACCGCGTGTACAAGGCCTACGATCCCCGGGCCAGCATCATCAAGCGCGCCGCCGACGAGGTCTTCGAGGTCACCGGTCGCAATCCCTTCCTGGACATCGCGCTGGAGCTCGAGAAGATCGCGCTGCAGGAGGAGTACTTCGTCAAGCGGAACCTCTACCCGAACGTCGATTTCTACTCCGGGATCATCTATCAGGCGATGGGCTTTCCGGTGGAGATGTTCCCGGTGCTCTTCGCGATCCCGCGGACGGTCGGGTGGCTGGCGCAGTGGCAGGAGCTGCTCGAAGACCCGGAACAGCGCATCGCCCGGCCCCGACAGATCTTCACGGGGTTGCGACGACGGGAATACGCGTCCATCGAGGAGCGGTGAAGGGGCGACGAGTGACGGGAACGACCGCACGTTGATCAACTTCGACCTGTTCCACAACGACCTTCCAGGGGCCATCGGCGTCTACCTGCGCCTCGAGCCCGAGCCCCTGCTGGTGGACCCGGGGCCTTCGACGTCGCTGGGGGAGCTCAATCGGGGCCTGGAACAGCACGGCCTGACGGTCTGCGACCTGAGGCACGTGCTCCTGACTCATGTCCACCTGGATCACGCGGGGGCGACGGGTGATCTGGCGGCCATGAACCCGACGCTCACCGTCCACGTGCACATGGACGGTGCGGTGCACATGGCCCAGCCCGAGAAGCTGGTGGCGAGCACGCGCCGGACCTTTGGTGAGCTACACGACCTGCTGTGGGGTGAGGTGCGCCCGGTGCCGCAGGATCGGATCCGACCATGGGTGCCGGGTGAGCGCTTCCCCCTGGCGCCGATGCGGCCCATCTCCACGCCGGGGCACATCGCGCATCACGTGGCCTGGCTCGACGAGTCGGACGGGACGCTCATGGCCGGAGACTCCCTGGGCATCATCCTGGGCGACGGGGCTCCCACCCATCCGGCCACGCCGCCGCCCGCCGTCGATCTCGAGGCGTGGCCCCACACGCTGGACGAGATCCTGGCCATCGCGCCGGAACGGGTCGGTGTGACGCACTTCGGTCTACACGCCGACGCGGCGGACCGGGTGGAGCAGATGCGGGACAGGCTGCGCGAGCTCACCATGCGGGTGATGGCCGCCGTGGAACGGGGCGACGAGGACGACGCCGCGCGATACAACGACGAGGTCAGGCACCACCTGAGCCAGCACGCCGACGCCGATCGGGTCGAGAGATACTTCGACTGCTTCGGGGCCGAGAGCGATTGGGCCGGCGTTGCCTTCTACCTGAAGCGGAATCCGGCGCCCGCCTGGATCGACTGAGGTCCCGGGCGTGCCGGCCCGGTGAAGGTTGCGGGCTTGTGTCTCCGACCGGCGGGGGCTTCCGGCGCCGTTCGGGCCAGTGTACCTCCGCCGACCGGCTTCCTAGCCGACTCCCAGGAACCCGTTCAGCACCAGCATGCCCAGGAGCCCGACCCCGAAAGCCACCGCGGTCCCGTCCCGTCCACCTTCCGGGTACGCTTCCGGTAGGAGCTCCGCGATCACCAGGTACATCATGGCGCCTGCCGCGAAGCCCAGACCGGCGGGCAAGAGAGGCTCGAAGAGCCAGATCGCCCACGCCGCAAAGGGGGCTGCAAGCGGCTGTGGGAGGCTCGAGACGATGGCCCACCCCATGCACGCCAGGGTCGAGATGCCCCGTCCGCGTAGCGCCACCGTGATGGCCACACCCTCGGGTATGTTGTGGACGGCCAGCGCGAGAGCCACGCTCAGCCCGAGAGCCGTCGACCCCGTTTCGCCAGCGCCGCCATAGGCGACCCCGATAGCCACCCCTTCGGGCAGGGAGTGCAGCGTCATGGTGGCGACGATGAGCAGGGCCGTCCTCCCGCCTTTGCGGCGTAGCCCGCCGATGTCCAGCCCGTCGTTGCCTTCCACCCACCGCGAGGTCTGGCGCAGGAACACACCGCCGGCCAAAAGGCCCAATCCCACCTGCCAGATGTCCCAGCGCGGCGCCAGGGCCGTGGCGGCACCCAGGAGCTGGAGCACCGAGGCGGTGGTCATCATGCCCGCCGCAGCACCCGTGAAGAGCGCCTTGAACCGGTCAGACAGGTCGGGGATGAGGAAGAACGGTACCGCCCCGAGACCCGTGGCGAAGTCAGTCGCCAGCGCGGCCAGGAAGGTGACGAGAAGAAGTTCTGAAAGCTCCAAGGGCCCAGGGGTCGGCGGAGGCAGGGTGACCCGTCGAGAACGGCTCGCGAAAGACCTTATCCAACCCGGCCATTCGCGGTCAATGGGCGCGAGGGCCCGCGTCACTCCAAACCCAGCAGGACCTCGGTGAGGGCTTCGGATCGCGCCGGCATCTCCGTGACACGGCGTTCCCGCTCGAGACACGCGGCCAGGCGGGGGGGAAGCGCTACGGAAGCGCCGATCTCGGGCTCCACGACCTCCCGAAACTTGGCGGGATGGGCGGTGGCCAAGAGGATCGGGGTGACGTCGGGATGTAGCGCCCGCCCCTCTTCCAACCCCAGATGTCCCACCGCGGTGTGGGGGTCCATCACGTAGCCGTGTCGGCGGTACACATGCGCGATCCGGCTTCGCGTCTCGGCATCCGTGTGGGCACTCCCGACAACGTCTTGGCGGAGGGCGTCCACGTCGCCGCCGTAGAGAGCCTCGATACGGGTGAAGTTGCTGGGTGCGCCCACGTCCATGGCGTTCGAGACGGTCTGGATCGAAGGCCGCGGTGCGTAGGTGCCCGTGGCCAGGTATTCCGGCACCACGTCGTTGGCGTTGGTTGCCGCGACGAATCTCCGCGCCGGCATCCCCAGGCGGTGCGCCAGCAGGCCCGCGGCGAGGTTGCCGAAGTTGCCGGACGGCGTGGCGAACAGGGGGCCCGCCGCGTCGGCGGGGAGATGGGCCCAGGCGTGGACGTAGTAGAAGATCTGGGGGAAGAGGCGGCCCACGTTGATGGAGTTGGCTGACGTCAACCGCATTCGTCGCGACAGCTCGTCGTTGGCGAACGCGTCTTTGACCAGTCGCTGGCAGTCGTCGAACACGCCGTGGACGGCGAGGGCGTGCACGTTGCCCCCCAGCGTGGTGAACTGCCGCTCCTGCAGGGGGCTCACCTTGCCGTCGGGGAAGAGCACGACGGTACGGACGTTGTCCATGCCCAGAAACGCTTGGGCCACTGCGCTTCCCGTGTCCCCCGAGGTAGCCGCGAGGATGGTCAGCGGACGGTCTTCGTTCCTGGTGAAGTGCTGCACGAGACGGGCCATGAAGCGGGCCCCGATGTCCTTGAACGCCAGCGTAGGACCGTGGAAGAGCTCCAGCACCAAGGCGCCGTCGCCCAGCTCGACCAAGGGGATGGGAAAGTCCAGGGCCGACTCCACGATCCCGGACAGCGTGGGTTCGTCGAGCTCGTCTCCGAACAGATGGCGTGACAGGGCGAGCGCCACCTCGGTGAGTCCGGTGCCCGAGAGCCGGGCCAATACGTCGGCATCCATGGTCGGCAGCCGCTCTGGCATATAGAGGCCGCCGTCCGGGGCCAGACCGTGGAGCACGGCCGATCGAAGGTCCGTCGGTGGGGCCTGGCCCCGGGTGCTCACCAGCCTCATGGGAGGCTGTCCGCCCCCCTGGAGCGAAGGGTCGACCTCGTGGAGGGGCGGGTGGCACCCTTCAGGCCGCCAAGTCTCGTCATGGCGTGTCGCTCCCTCGCGCCGGTGCCTCCTCCAGGATTCTCGCGCCGCTTCGACCCACCGGCCCGGCAAAGACGTCCGAGCCCCTCACTCCGGCCTCCTCCAGCGCGGCCGCCATGACGCCCCCCGCTCGCTGTGCGACCTCGACCGACGGGCACAGCGCGAACACCGACGGGCCGGAGCCCGAGAGGCCGGCACCGAGCGCCCCCACGGCCAGCGCCGCCGCCCGGACGTCGTCGAAGCCGGGCACGCCGGCCTTACGCACTGGCTCGGCCACGTGGTCCACCAGCGCCCGCGAGATGAGTGACAGGTCCTCCCGGTAGAGACCGGCGACCAGCGCCGCGGTGGCGGCCCACTGAGCCACGCCCGCGTCGAGAGAGACGCTGGTCCCCAACGCCCGCCGGCCCGCCGCCGTCTCCAGCTCGAGTGGGGGGTGGACCAGGGCCACCGCCAACCCGGCCGGCAGGGGGAGCTCCACCACCTCGACCGGCTGCCCGGGCAGCGTCAGGGTCAATCCACCGTAGAGGCAGGGCGCGGCGTTGTCCGCGTGAGCCGAGCCCACCGCCGCCAGCTCTCCCTGGAGGGCGCACGCGAGCAGGGTAGGGCGGTCCAGTTCCACACCGACGGCCGCCGCGGCCGCCACGGCGCCCGCCACTGAGGAGGCGGCGCTCCCGCCCATGCCGCTGGCGAGGGGGAGCCCCTTGTGGATCTCCAGCGTGAGGCCGTGCGCACAACGCACCTGGTCCAGGACGGCTTGTGCGGCGACGCTGGCGGCGTTGCGGCCGGGCTCCGTGGGCAGTCGGCCGTCGTCGCCGGTGATGGTCCGGATCTCCACGCCGGGCTGATCGGCCGGCCAGGCCACGACCTCGTCGCCCGGGGCCTCCAGCGCCAGCCCGAACACGTCGAAGCCGCAGATCACGTTGCCCACGGTGGCCGGGGCAAAGGCGCGTACTCGCGCTGCGCTCACGTAGCCTCCGCCAACACCCTGAGCACGTCGGCGAAGACGCCGGCGGCGGTGACCTGTGGCCCCGCGCCCGGGCCCCGCACGACCAGGGGTGTGTCCGCGTAGCGGTCCGTGGTCACGGCGACCAGGTTGTCGCTGCCGCCCAGGCCAGCACACGGATGGTCGGCGGGCAAGGCGGCCAACCGAACCGACGCCGAGTCGTCTTCGATGCGGCCCAGGTAGCACAGGAACTCGTCCCGTGCGGCGGCCTGGCGGCGGAGCGACTCGAAGTGCTGGTCGACCTCGTGAATGCCAGCCCAGAAGGCCTCCACGGTACCGCTGCTCCAAGGTGAGGTCGGGAGGAGGGGCTCGACGACCACGTCGTCGGGCTCCAGCGTCATGCCGGCCACGCGTCCCAGGATGACCAGCTTGCGGGCCACGTCGCGGCCACCGAGGTCATCTCGCGGGTCGGGCTCCGTGAAGCCCTTGGCGTCCGCTTCGCGCAGCGCCTCGCTGAACAGGGCGCCTTGCATGACCCGGTGGAACAGGAACCCCAGCGTGCCGGACAGCAGCCCCTCGATGCGCTGCACCGTGTCGCCCGTGGCCACGAGGTCGTCCACCGTCCGAAGCACGGGCAAGCCGGCGCCGACCGTGGTCTCGAAGAAGAGCCCCATGCCCTGGTCTCCCAGCCGGCGGAGCTCCTTGAAGCGGTTGCCACTGCCCGAGAAGGCCAGCTTGTTCGCGGCGACCACCGCCGCGCCGTCCGCCAGGAGCCGCTCGTAGTGGTCCGCGACGTGTGGGCTCGCCGTGCAGTCGACGAAGATGCGGTAGGGGTGCCCGCTGGCCAGCGCGGTCTCGACCATCTCCGCGAAGTCGTGTCCCCCCGCCGCCAGCTCGCCACGCCAATCTCCCAGGTCAAGGCCTCCGCGACGCAGGGCGGCGACGTTGCTCCTGGAGACCCCTGCGAGTCGGAGCTCGACCCCGCGGTCGTTCAGTGCCGGGGCCTGGGCGCAGAGCTGATCCAGGAAAGCGGCGCCCACTCGGCCCACCCCGGCTACGAACACCTGTCCACTGCCGGCCTCCCCGAAGAACGCCGCGTGGATCGCCCGAAGCGCCCGCTCCTCGTCGTCCTGGCCGACGACCAGCGAGATGTTCAGCTCGGACGACCCCTGAGCGATGGCGCGCACGTTGATCCGGTGGTGACCCAACACGCCGAATACGCGACCCGATATCCCGGGCAGCTCCCGCATTCCCTCGCCGACGGCCGCGATCACGGAGCACGACGCCTCCACGTCCACGTCGTCCACCAGACCGGCCCTGCGTTCCAGGTCGAATTCCTTTCGGATCGTTTCCGACGCCCGCTCCAGATCGGCAGGCTCCACGGCGAAGCAGATGGACCGCTCGCTGGACGCCTGGGTGATCAGGATGACGCTGATGCGCTCCCGAGCCAGCGCGCCAAACAGTCGCTGAGCGATTCCCGGCACGCCCTGGAGACCGGTGCCCTCGAGCCTCATGAGCGCGACGGCATTGACGGAAGCGATGCCACGGACCGGGTGCCCGTCGCTGGCCCGGGGCTCGGGCACGACGCGGGTGCCCACGAACTCGGGATTGAAGGTGTTGCGGATGCGGAGGGGGATGCCGGCCTCCCGCGCCGGCCGGACCGAAGCCGGATGCATGACCCGGGCTCCCCAGTGCGAAAGCTCCATGAGCTCTTCGTAGCTCAGGGCCTTCAGCGAGAACGCCTCCGGGACCATCCGAGGGTCCGCGCTCATGACGCCGTCGACGTCGGTCCAGACCTCCACCTCGTCCGCTGCCAGTGCCGCCCCGAGGAGCGTCGCCGTATAATCCGATCCGCTTCGGCCGAGCGTCGTGGTTTCGCCGCGAGGCGTAGCCGCGATGAAGCCGGTCACGACCTGCAGGCGAGGGGAGTCCCGGAAATGGGCCTGGACCCGGCGACGTGTCTCCTCGAGGTCGACCCACGCGTTGCCGAACGTGTCGTCCGTAACGATCAGCTCGCGTGCGTCGCTCGCCTCCGCCTCGACGCCGTGCCTCCGAAGGGCCGCAGCTACGAGGGGAGCGGACGAGCGTTCGCCAAAGCTGAGCACGCTGTCCCAAACTCGGGGGGAGCACTCCCGCACCAGGAAGACTCCGTGGAGCAGGTCCTTGAGCTCTGCCGCCAGTTCGCCCACGAGCTCGGTGAGCGGCGCGCGCTCATCGGGTCCGGCCAGGTCGGCCACTGCCTCTTGATGTCGACTCGTAATAGACGACAGTGTAGTAATATAGCTATCATTACCTGATGCGGATTGTTGGGCAGCGGCGACGAGCTGGTCGGTGACCCCCCCGAACGCGGAGACCACCACGACGACCGGGCCGCGGTCCAGACTCCGTGCGATGAGACCACAAACCGAGTGCACCCGCTCGGGCGTCGAGAGGGAAGTGCCGCCGAACTTCAGGACGCGGAGGCCCGGAGTGGCGGCGGGCGCGCCACCTGGCCGGGACGGGGGCTGTTCAGGGGCCATTCGGTGGGTCAGAGGTTGAAGTTCAAGCCGAGCCGGACCACCGAGCCTTCGAGCTCTTCGAGGAACTCGTAGCGCCAGTCACCGAAAACGCGGACGCCCAGGTCGACGTCGACGCCCAGACCCAGATTGAGGCCGGACTCGCTCTTCGAGCCCAGATCGCCCCCACGGTCGCCGTCCCGGTACGACAGTCCGCCGGTCACGTAGGGCCTCACCAGCGGAATGGGAAGCCTCAGGTTGGCGTCGAGGCTGGCGCCCCAGAGAGAGCAGC
>JBDHLD010000036.1:0-58979 GCA_039586035.1 Gemmatimonadota bacterium
TCCTGTTCATGGCCACCACCTACGTGCTGGTCAATCTCCTGGTGGACGTCTGGGCGGCGTGGCTCGACCCGCGGATTCGACAGGGGGCGTCGTGATGGCCGACGCGTCCGTCGCGGACCGGACCGCAGGGGGTCAGCTGCTCGCGTCCCTACGCGCCACGAGGTCACTCACCACGCCCAGCCTCCTGATCGGGTCGACCATCTTGGTCGCCTGGATCCTGGTCGCCCTGTTCGCGGAAGCGGTGGCGCCGCACGATCCCCTGGGTACCGTGGCCGGTGCCCGGCAGCCGCCCTCTCCCGAGTACTGGTTCGGCACCGACCGGCTGGGCCGGGACGTGCTGAGCCGGGTGATCTTCGGCGCGCGCGTCTCCCTCGTTCTGGGCTTCATCAGCGTGGCGATCGGATCCGTGATCGGCACCGCGCTCGGCCTGGTGTCCGGGTACTACAAGGGCCTGGTCGACACCGTGACGATGAGAGCCGTGGACGCCATGCTGGCCCTTCCCGGCATTCTGCTGGCCCTGGTGGTCATCGCGGCTCTCGGTCCCAGCATCACCAACGCCATGATCGCGGTGGGCGTCTCCACCATTCCGCGGTACGCGAGGCTGGTGCGGGGCACCGTGCTGTCGCTCCGAGAGGCAGCCTACATCGACGCGGCGAGGCTTTTGGGCGTCAGCGACATCAAGATCATGCTGAGGCACGTGCTGCCCAACGCCGCCGTTCCACTGCTCGTGCTGTCCACCCTGGAGTTCGGCAGCGCCATCTCGGTGGGTGCGGGTCTGAGCTTTCTCGGCCTCGGGGCGCAGCCGCCCACCCCCGAGTGGGGGCTCATGGCCGCCGTGGGTCGGGAGGTCCTGGGCAGAGCCTGGTGGATCTCCACCTTTCCGGGTCTCGCCATCTTCACGGTGGTCATGGCCACGAATCTGCTGGGGGACAGCCTCCAGAAGATCCTGGATCCCCGGCTGCGGTCGAGATGAGGGGGCGGATCGAAGCGGCGCTCACCGGTTGCCCCCGCATCCACCCGCGATCCATGATGGCTCGGCCGCGTCCACAGCTCACCCCGAGAACAGGAATCCATGGGCACTGACAAAGAAGCGTTCGTCGGCATTCAGCTCGGTCCCGTCTGCTTCGTCGACGAGGGCGTGGACACGGTGTTGGACACGCTGCAGGAGCGCGTGGGGGTCAACGCGCTGCTCGTGGGCACCGTGAGCTGGCTCGGACTCAAGATCGGCCGCAGCATCTCGTGGGAGCTCGACGGCTGGCCCGACCACGGTGTCCCGGAGCCGGCGGACGTGCAGGGCGGCTCGTATCTACGATCCCGCCCGGAGTACTACAGCACCACGTTCCTGGACAACTTCCGGGCTCCCGATGCCGGGATGGAGGGTAAGGACGTCCTGGACATGGTGATTCCTGGAGCCAGGGCGCGGGGCATGAAGGTGATCCCCGAGCTCATGGAGCCTCTCTTCAAGTACTCTGGACACGGATCCGCCAACAACGTGCCGATCCCGGGTCTCCCCCAGTGCCTCGAGGTGGATTACCTGGGACGGGTCGGTGGCGGGCCCTGCCTGGAGAATCCGGCGTACCGGAGCTGGTGGCACGCCTTGATCGAGGACCACTGCCGGAGCTACGACCTCGATGGCATCATGTGGTGCAACGAGCGTCGCAGCCCTCTGGATCAGCTGATCTCGGGCGTGGCGCCGGCGTGTTTCTGTCCCTCCTGCATTCGGGCGCTCCGGGCTACCGACATCGACCCGGAGGGTGCCCGGCGGGCCTGTGGAGCGCTGCACGCGTTCTTCACCCAGGCCCGAGCGGGTGAGAGCTTCGTCGACGGCTCGCTCATCGAGTTTCTTCGCGTCCTGCTCGCGAATCCGGAGATCCTCCTGCTCGAGCGGCACTGGGTGCGACGCAACAAGGACCTGGACCGGGAGCTCTACGGCATCACCAAGTGGTGCGACTCCGACCTCGAGTTCGGGCTCAACGTGTGGAACCGGAATCACTTCAGCCCGCTCCGGAAGGCCCAGTGGCCTTGGGACGAGGCAAAGGACTACGCGGACTGGGTCAAGCCGATCACATACCAGCACCAGGCTGGTGGTATCTACCTGAAGGAGATGACCGCCTTCCACGAGACCGTCCTACGGGACTTCACGCCGCCGGAGCTCACTCCGATCATGTACAGGGTTCTGGGACTCGACGAGGCGCCGTGGGACGAGCTGCTGTCCGCGGGCATGGGCGCGGCGAGCTATGTGGGCGGGCAGTGCCGGAGCACGGTCGAAGCGCTGGACGGCGATCTGCCCGTGTACATGGGCATCGGCGTCGATGCTCCTCGGTCGAGTGCGGACCAGGCCCGCTGCACACCGGAGATCGTGTACGACAGCGTGAGGGCCACGTACCAGGCCGGTGGCTCGGGCGTCATATTCTCGCCGAACTACGCCAGCATGAATCTGAGCAACCTGGACGGCGCCGCTCGCGCCCTGGAAGAGCTCGGACTCAAATGACCCAGCCACGCTGAGAAGAGAGATCCCACATGCCGGAAGCACCCGCGTGGAAGTTCCGCAAGCTGCTGCAGGATCTGGCCCCCAAGACCCCCCTGGACGCCGTACTGACGGGACGGGTCATCACGGGCGTCGGTGACGAGGTCATCGAGGACGGCTACGTGAGAATCGAGGGCGGAGCCATCACGGCGGTCGGCGCGAACGATGGATCGGCTCCGCCGGCGGACGTCCGCGCGATCGAGACCTCGGGCACCATCCTCCCCGGACTCATCAACAGTCACGCCCACCTGGCGTGGGACGGCATTCATGATCTGGCTGCCCAGTCCCTCGACGACCCTCCCGAGATCAGCGCGTACAAGTGCGCGAGCAACATGATCACGTGTCTCAGGGCTGGGATCACGACGCTGCGCGACCTGGGCATGAACCAGAGCAACGTGTTCGCCAAGCAAGCGGTGCAGCAGGGGATCTTTCCGGGCCCGAGGCTCTTGATCTGTGGCGAGGCGATCGTGCAGACAGGCGGCCACACGTACTGGTGCTGCCGCGAGGCCTCGGGGGCCGACGAGATGCGCAGGGCGGTACGCGAGCAGGTGCGGCACGGCGCCGACCTGATCAAGATCATGATCTGTCACGACCGGCTGGAGTTTACCGACGAGGAGCTCGCTGCGGTCGTCGACGAGACGCACCGCCAGGGCCTGCCGATCACCTCGCATGCGACCTTCGACGCAGCCATCGCCCGGGCCGTGGAGTTCGGCGTCGACGTGATCGAGCACGGAGGGAGCATGTCCGACGAGACCATCGACCTCCTGGTGTCGAGGGGTGTGCCCATCGTCACCACGTTTTCGCCCCTGGCCATGCAATCCCAACCCGAGGTGGCCCGCCAGTACAACATTCCGGAGTGGAAGATCGCGGAGCGCCAGGCGGCGGTCGCCGACAAGAGTCGCTTCGACGGGCTCGTGAGGGCGGCCCGAGCCGGCGTCCGCATCGTGTTCGGCACCGACGCCGGCAGTCCGGCCGTTCGCCATGAGACTGTCGTTCCCGAGATGGAGTTCATGGTGTACACGGGCGTGGTCTCGGGTAACCACGGAGCCATCATGAGCGCCACCCGGGAGGCCGCGGCCATGAACGGCCTCGACGAAAGAGTCGGGACGCTCGAGGAGGGGAAGGAGGCAGACGTGATCGTGGTCGACGGCAACCCGGTCGACGACCTTCAGGCGCTGAGCCGGGTCGAGATGACCCTGGTGCAAGGCAATCTCATGCACTCGACTGGGCGGTACGCATGACGCAAGCAACCGGCACGCCCCACCTCGCCTCGCGGGCGATCAGCGTCAAAGCCAGCATCCGCACCCGCATGCTGGAGCTCGCCGCGGGTCTCGACGACGTGGTGACGCTGGGAAGAGGTGATCCGGACTTCGACACGCCTCCTGCCATCGTGCGAGCAGGCGCGCGAGCGCTCGAGGCGGGGGACACGCACTACACGGCACCGGCGGGCTTGATGGAGCTGCGCCGGGCAATCTCGACCAAGCTTCAGCGCGACAACGGCCTCGGCTACGGGCCCGAGCAGATCATCGTCACGAATGGGTGCCAGGAGGCGCTGCTGATCGCCATTCTGGCGCTGGTCGACCCGGGTGACGAGGTGATCCTGCAGGCTCCCCGCTTCAACGCCTTCGACTACATGGTCAATCTGGCGGGGGGGCAGGTCGTGGACGTTCCGACCCGGCAGGAAGACGACTTCGCCCTCAAGGCCCACGCCATCCGGCAGGTGCTGACGGACCGAACCAAGCTGCTGGTCGTAGCCAACCCCAACAATCCCACGGGCGGCCTGACCGGTCGCGACGATCTGCTGGAGATCGCGGCCCTGGCGGACCAACATGACCTGCTCGTGATCTCGGACGAGATCTACGAGAAGCTTCTTTTCGACGGTGGGACCTACCACAGCCTGGCGGGAATGGGCTCGCTCTACGACCGCACGGTCACGGTCAACGGCTTCTCCAAGGCCTACGCCATGACCGGGTGGCGCGTCGGCTACCTGGCCGCCCCCCGCTGGCTCATTGAGCCCGCCGTCGAAATCAAGCACACGATGAGCATCTGCACGCCCCCCGCCCTTCAGCGGGGGGCCATCGCGGCGCTGCAGGGTGGCGATGCGGCCGTCGCCGGAATGCTCCATGAGTACCAGGAGCGACTCGACCTGATCCTCGAGGGGCTGGACGCGCTCGGAATCACCTACGGCCGGCCGGGCGGGGGCATGTACGTGTACGCCAACGTCTCGAGCACGGGGATGGACGCCGAGACGTTCTGCTTCGAGCTGCTCCGCCAGGAGCGGGTGATGATCTTCCCAGGCACCATGTTCGCCGACTCCGGCAATCAGCACGTGCGCATCACGTTGCTGTCCCCCCAGAGCTCCATTCGAGAGGCTCTCGAGCGGCTGGGGCGGTTCATCTCGCGGCAGTGAGCGAACGGAATGAGCTCCGGGTCCTCCTCGTGGGCGCGGGGGTCAGGGGCCACACGTGGGCCCAGGTCGTGTCCGGCACGTCCGGCGTCAGGCTGGTGGGCGTCGTCGATCCAGACCTTTCGCGGGCCAGCGAGGCGGCGGCGGTTGGAGGGCGAGCAGCTTCGGGAGCGACCCCCGGCACGCATCCCGCATCCAGCGAAGCGCCGACTTCACGTCGGGCGGGCGTGGCGGGCGGTGCTTCGCCCGAGGACCCGGTCGTCACCACGGATCTGACTTCCGCATTGCGCGGCACCACTCCTGACGCCGTCATCGTGGCTACCCCGCCCGCCAGCCACCATCCACTCGTCGGCGAGGCGCTGTCCGCTGGCTGCCACGTCCTCTGCGAGAAGCCGGTATCCGAGGACATCGGCGAAGTCGTCGATCTCGTGCACCACGCGGACCAGCGCGACCTCCATCTGCTGGTCGGGATGAACTTCCGCTACCTCTCCAGCTCGCAGCGGATCCGGAGCTACGCCGAAGGGGACCAGCTCGGTGCCCTGAGCCATGGACAGTTCTCCTACCTGCGCCACAGAGACGGCCACCGCAGCGACCTCAACGACTACACCATGCGCATGCCGCATCCCATGCTCCTCGAGCAGAGCATCCATCACTTCGATCTGATCCGGTATTGTTACCGCACGGAGGTCACGGCACTGGTCGCCGATTCGTGGAGACCCTCCTGGAGCTGCTACGACCACGACTGCTGCGTCTCGGTGCTCTTCCGTCTGGAGAGCGGTGCCCGGGTGAACTACATGGGCACCTGGACCGCGAGCTGGAACGAGATGTTCTTCAGCTGGCGAAGCGACTTCGAGTCGGGAGCGTTGATCCAGCGACGCCAGTTCGACGATCTCGTCCGCGTAGATTTTCAACCGGAGTTGGGGCTCTCCGGACCGCGGTTCAAGGCCCAGGGCGAAGCCGAGCCCCTGGTCGTCGAAGATCTCGAGCCATGTACGGCGTTCCTCGACGACAGTCGGGGTCTACTCCTCGAGCTCGTCGGGGCTATCCGGGACGGCGAAGCGCCGGTCACCACCGCTCGTGATCACCTGAAGAGCCTCGGCATCGTGCAAGCATGCATTCAATCCCTGGAGACGGGCGGGTGGGTGGGTCTGGAGGACCTCTACCGGAGTCTGGACATCCCGGCGGCCATGCTCGCGCCGGGCCCGCTCTCCGGCCCCCATCGGGCTCGGTGAACGGCATGAAGCGCCCGGTTGGACCTCGAGCGCGCGCTCATGGTCGTTGACGCGCGCGCGGCCGGCGGCGGCGGCGCAGAAGCTCTGCTGAGCGTCCGCGGACTTCGGACCCGGTTCTCGACGTCCAGGGGCCCGGTCCACGCGGTCAACGGCGTCGACCTTTCCCTTCAGCGCGGCGAGACGCTTTCGCTGGTGGGCGAAAGCGGCTGCGGCAAATCGGCCACCGTCCTGTCCCTGCTTCGACTGCTCCCGGGCGAGCGGGCGCAGGTCGCCGCAGAGGAGGTGCGCTTCCACGGTCTGGACCTGCTGTCCCTCGATGACGAAGGGATGCGCAGGATTCTGGGCGCGGAAATCGGGATGATCTTCCAGGATCCCATGAGCTCGCTCAATCCCACGTTGACGATCGGCCGTCAACTCACGGAGGGGTTGGAAGTGCACCGGCGGCTCCGACCCAGGGACGCCCGAGTCCGCGCAGGGGAGCTGCTGCGTTCCGTGGGCATCCCCGAGCCCGAGGCCCGACTGGATGACTACCCGCACCAGTTCTCCGGGGGAATGTGCCAGCGGGTCATGATCGCGGTGGCACTTTCGTGCGGCCCGAGCCTGCTGATCGCCGACGAGCCCACCACCGCTCTCGACGTGACCGTTCAGGCCCAGATCCTGGACCTGGTCGAGGAGCTCCAGACGTCCCGTGACATGGCCATCATCTGGATCAGCCACGACTTGAGCGTCGTGGCCCACCTCTCCGACCGCGTGGCCGTCATGTACGGCGGCGCCATCGTGGAGGAGGCTCCGGCGGACCGTCTCTTTGCATCTCCGCAGCATCCGTACACACGGGGGCTTCTGTCCTCGCTGCCGACTCTCGACGGCCCCCGGGCGGAGAGCCTCGCCGTGGTGCCGGGACAGCCGCCCGACATGTCGAACGAGCCCGTGGGATGCGCTTTCGCACCACGCTGTCCGCATGCGTTCGCCCGATGCCGCATGGAAGCGCCCTCCCTCTCGGCGGTAGATGGCGGCACCCGGGTGGCCTGTTGGTGGGACGTCGACGCTGACGCCCCGCGGGAGACCGCGTAGATGTCGCCCCTTCTCGACGTGGTCGACCTGGAGAAGCACTTCCCGTTGCACCGCGGGGCGCTCCAGCGGTCGGCGGGGGCGATCCGGGCCGTCGACGGCGTGACGTTCGCGGTCCAGCCACGTGAGACGCTGGCGCTCGTGGGCGAGAGCGGCTGCGGCAAGACCACCACGGCGCGGACGGTCTTGAGGCTGGCCCAGCCCACGGGGGGACGGGTCCTCTTCGACGGGATGGACCTGGGTGAGCTGAGCACGCGCGAGCTGCGTGCGCTACGGCCCCGCATGCAGATGATCTTCCAAGACCCGTATGGATCGCTGGATCCCCGCATGAGTGTGGGCCGATCGGTGGCCGAGGTCACCGCACGAGTTCTCCGGTGGACAGCGCCAAAGGGTCGGCATCGCGCGAGCCCTCGCCCTCGAGCCTGACCTGCTCGTCTGCGACGAGCCCATCTCCGCCCTGGACGTCTCCATCCAGGCACAGATCGTCAACCTGCTGGAGGAGCTGCAGGAGCAGCTCGGGCTCACCTACCTGTTCATTTCCCACGACCTGAGGATGGTCCGGCACCTGGCCGACCGTGTCGCGGTGATGTATCTGGGCAAAATCGTGGAAACCGGGGCCGCGGATCCGCTCTTCGGGCAGCCCCGGCATCCCTACACGAAGGCGTTGTTCTCGTCAGTGAGCCGGCTGGATCGCGCGGCTCGGAGGGGTCGAGACCGCATCGTGCTCGTGGGCGATCCTCCCAGTCCGGCTTCCCCTCCCCCGGGCTGCCGCTTCAGCACGCGATGTCCGTACGCGGAGGCGCAGTGCCGGGTCGAGGAGCCGGAGCTGCGCACGGTGGACGGTGAACATCAGGTGGCCTGCCATCTGGTATGACCTCGAGGGACCGCGCCCACCCGTCGGCGGCCGACTCGGAGCCCCATCGCGACCTGATCCGATGGGGCTCCGTCCCGCTGACGCCGTGCCCTCGTTTCGTCTTCCCGATCACGAGCCCGCTGGCAGCGACTCGCCGTGCGCGTACCTCGTGCCCCGGTACGACCCGATGAGCCGCCCGAAGAGCGGGCGCTCGAGAAGCCCGACCATGGCGTCTCCCAGCACCGGCGAAATGGCGTCGAGCAGCATGAGCAGCCGGGGTTGCGCGGGCACGACGATGCGGCGGCGGCCCCTGCGGACTCCCTCCACCGCCGCCCGTGCCACCTGCTCGACTGGCAGAGGACTCAGGCTGCGAAACGTGGGCGGCATGTCGTCGGGTGCCACGGCCGACAGCAGCGGGGTCTGCGTCAAGGCTGGGTGGATGATCGACACCCTGACCCCACTTCCATCCAGCTCCTGCCTGAGCGCGTCCGTGAAACCCGCGAGGGCATGCATCACGGCCGAGTACCCACCGAAGCGTGCGAACGCCTTCCTTCCGACGACGGACGACATGTTCAAGATTCGGCCCTCGCCTCGCGCCCGCATTGACGGCAGCACGGCCTTGGTGACGTTCACGGTGCCCATGAAGTCGACGTCGAACATGGAGCGGGTGTCCTCCGAGAAATCAGCACCTTCGATCGGACCCACCGTCGCGTGTCCCGCGTTGTTGAAGAGGACGTCGATCTTGCCGAAGCGCGCCAGCACCTCGTCCACCATCGCTTCGACCCGGGTACGATCGGAGACGTCCACCCGAACGTAGCCGGCACGCGGCTGGATGTCGGAGATCTCCTCCAGCGCCTTCTCCAGCTTCGGCCTCGATCGGGCGGCGAGAATGGGAATCGCCCCGGCCTTGGCGAATTCGACCCCCGCGGCCCTACCGATACCGCTCGATGCTCCGGTGATCAGGACGGTCTTTCCCTCCAGGCTCATCCGTGACATGGTGCGTGCTCCTGTTAAATAGTTGTATATACAACAACAACACGGCTGATCGTCGAGGGGTTCCCGGTCCTAGGAATAGTCGTCTGACGGTCGGAGCGAAGGTCGCCTGACGGTCGGAGCGAAGGTCGCCTGACGGTCGGAGGGGACGTCGTCCGGCGGTCGAGGATCCGTGACCAGTCGCGCCGTGCGTTGGGCCACCAGAGCCTGGCAGATTATGTTCGTGCCCGACTCCCATGCACACCACGAAGGGAAGACTCTTGGAAATGATGGGATCCACGGACGGCCCAGCCGCTGATGAGCTGAGAGGCCGGGTCAGCGGGTCGGTACTGAAGCCCGGGGACGAGGGATACGACGACGCGCGAACCACGTGGAACGCCCGCTTCGATTCGCGTCCGGACGTGATCGTGCGGTGTTCGTCAGCGGTCGACGTCCAGAGCGCCGTGCGATTCGCGAGAGACCGTGACATGGCGCTCACCGTCAAGAGCGGTGGCCACGACTACGCGGGCAACTCGGCGGCACGGGGGGGCCTCCTCGTCGATCTCTCGGGCCTGAAGTCGGTCGAGATCGACCCCGCCTCGATGCAGGCTCGGGTCGCCGCCGGAGTCACGTGGGGCGAGTTCGACCTCGCCGCTCAGGGACACGGCCTGGCAACCACGGGGGGTACCATGTCCACCGTTGGGGTTGCCGGATTCACGCTCGGCGGAGGAGAAGGGTGGCTGAGCCGGAAGCACGGCATCGCCGCCGACAATCTGATCGGCGCGGACGTCGTGACGGCCGACGGACGGGTGGTTCGGGCGAGCGCCCATGAGAACCCCGACCTGTTCTGGGGACTCCGCGGAGGCGGCGGCAACTTCGGGATCGTCACGTCCTTCGAGTATGCTCTGCACCCCGTTGGCCCCGAGGTCGTGGCGGGACAGGTGATCTACCCGGCGGATCGGGCGCAGGAGCTGCTCCGCTTCTATCGAGATCACTTCCTGGACGCTCCGGACGAGCTCCAGTGCTTCCCGTTCCTCCTGCGCATCCCACCGGTCCCTCCCTTCCCCGAAGCCTGGCACGGTCAGTTGGCCCTCGATTTCGTCCTGGCGTATGCGGGGCCCGTCGCCGACGGAGAAGCGGCCCTCGCCCCCTTCAGGGAGCTGGGCGATCCTATCCTCGACGCCGTGGGGCCCCAACCGTATTTGACGCTGCAGCAGTCCTTCGACGTCGGACTCGCCAAAGGGAACAGGTGGTATTCCCGGGCTCACTACTTCGATGCGCTGACCGACGACGCGATCGACACGCTGGTCGGGCATCTCGATCCGTTTCCGGGAACGTTCACCGCGGTGTATTTCGGCGCGGGCGGAGGCGCCGTCGGCCGTGTGGACCCCGCGGCCACCGCCTTCCCACACCGGGGTGCAGCCCATGGGCTCCACGTGTTCCCCGGATGGGTCGAACCCGCCGAGGATGACGCCATCATGGCCTGGGCCCGCGGGCTCCACGCAGCCATGGCGCCGTACGCCAACGGATCCGTCTACGTGAATCTCCTTGCGGAGGACGAGCCTGCCCGGATTCCGGCGGCCTACGGCGGCAACTACGATCGGCTCGTGAGGCTCAAGAAGACGTGGGACCCGGAGAACCTGTTCCGGAGGAACCACAACATCGAACCCGGCGCCTGACGCTCGCTTCCCAGTCGATGACGGACCTCCCCCGCCGCCTCTCCGCGCTCCTGGCCGAGCTGAAGCGCCGCAAGGTCTATCAGGTGGGCGCAGTCTACCTGGTGGTCGCCGTCGCCGGCCTGGAGCTCGTGGACGTAGTCGTGCCCTCGTCCCGTCTACCGGAGTGGTCGGATGAGCTCTTCCTCTCGCTCGCCATCCTCGGACTGCCCCTCGCCCTGGTTCTCGCCTGGGTGTTCGATATCACGGAAGAAGGGGTGCGGAGGACGACCAGAGAGCACGCTGACCGGCGCCAAGCGGTTGGCCTGACGGCGGTCGAGGCCCCGCCCCGCGACGAGGGCATCCGGGAAGCTCCGGTCGATTCGGCGGCGCTCGTCGTGGAAGGCGTCTCCCATCGCACGAGCCACCCGGCCACCATGGACGCTCGTGTCGTAGCGGTGCTCCCCTTCGAGAACCTGAGCGGCACCCAGGAGGCCGAGCCGTTCGCCGCAGGCCTGCACGACGACCTCCTGACGGAGCTCTCGAGGGCGTCGACCCTGACCGTCATCTCGCGCACCTCGGTCAGGAGCTACCGGGACACGGACAAGTCGATCCGGGAGATCGCACGGGAGCTGGGCGCCGGGACCATCGTCGAGGGCGGCGTCCAACGGGCCGGTGATCGCGTGCGTCTGAACGTCCAGCTCATCGACGCGCAAACCGATGCCCACCTCTGGGCCGAACGGTACGACCGGGAGCTCACCGCTGGGAACATCTTCGACCTCCAGAGCGAGCTCGCGGCCAGGATCATGACGGCCCTTGCGGCGCAGGTGACGCCCGCAGCCGAATCGAGGGCGTATGCCCCAACCGAAGACCTCGAAGCCTATCGGCTGTACGCGATCGGCCGGGATCTGTCCGTGGATCGCACGGAAGACAGCCTCAAGGAAGCAGTCGGGTACTTCGAGCGCGCCATCGAACGAGACCCTGCCTACGCGCCGGCCTGGGCCGAGCTGGGGCTGAGCCTGGTCGCTCTCCTGGATTACCGACACGTCGACGCGGGCGAGTGGCTCCGGCGAGCGGAGAGCACGTGCCTCAGGGCGCTGGAGCTCGATCCCGGGCTCGCCGAAGCCCACGCGGCTCTGGGCAATCTCCGCTCCCATCTGCACGACGGCCCTGGCGCGCTGCGGGCACACACGCGCGCCGTCGAGCTGCGGCCGAGCTACGCGGGGGGGCACCAGTGGACCGCCTGGGTCAATCTGCTGGTAGGCAATCCACAGAGGGCAGTGGAGGCAGGAAGGCTAGCTACTCAGCTGGATCCGCTGGACCCCGAGGCCAGGGCCAACCTCGCCGCGGCCCACCTGGCCGTGGGCGACGCGGAGCGGGCGCACGCGGAGGCCCGGCGATCCATGGAGCGGCATGCCGGGTTCGACTACGGCCGCCTGATCGAGGCGCTCGCCCTCTACGCGCTGGAACGGCCAGGCGAGGGAAACGCTTCGCTGCAGAGGATGACGGAGCGATGGGCCCGGTCATGGCCGGACGCTGCCCGCGCCTTCGGCCGGATCGCTCTGGGGGACGAGGCGGGAGCGAGGTCTCGATTGGCCCTGCTGCAGGCCGCCGAAGCACCGTTCAAGGTCGGCCTGGTGTACGCCGCGCTCGGTGAGGCGAACGCGGCCTTCGAGGCACTCTCGTCGGCCGCGCCACTCGAGTGGGACGAAACCCTCTACCTGCGGTACCATCGCTCCTCTCCCCTGGCCGGTCTCCGAGAAGACCCGCGCTTCAGGGAGCTGATCCGCGAGCTGGACCGAAGCTGGGGTGTCGAGCCTGGCGTAGACCGGCCCGTGCCGTGAGGCCTCCTGCCGCCAGCCCCACCGCGTTGCGCCTCGTGATCGAGCTGGCTCGAGGTCCGAGTGGAAGGAAGGCTCGGAGAGGGAGAGTCACTCCCGTGACCGCGCTTCGCGGAGCGAGCCGCGCGGGGAGCCGTGGACGCGCCACCTGGTCGATGCTGGCCTTGGGCCTGCTTCTTCTTCCCGCCCCGACGCTCGCACAGGAGGAGCTTCACTGTCGTGAAGCGCACCGCTTCCTCACCGAAGAGGTGGGGATGACCGCCATCACCCAAGCGGACACCGTCGACGACTGGCGGAGCCGGGCCATGGTGCCGGGCTGTCGCGTCACCGCCTCGGGCCTCACGACGCGAACGCAAGCGGCCGAAGCTCGCTCGTTCTACGAACGGGTCAGGGAGGCTGGCTGGACCCGGACCCCCGATCCGATGGACGCCCCCAACGAGGCGTCGCTCCGGTTCCGCAAGGACGGCTCGGACTGCCTCTTCAACTTCTACGGTGGCGGGCTCCTGGGCACCGAAGCCGAGGCCACGGTGGAGAACGCCGTCGTCCCGGGACCGGGGGAGCAGCGCTATAACTTCCTGGTTCTCTGCATGGCGGCACGAGAGGCGGCGCCACGCGGAGGCTAGGCATGCACGGCGGGTCAACACGAAGCCCAGTGCGGCGCCCAGGACCTCCGGCGCCCATTCGATTGCGGGGAAGCGTGATTCACCTCATCCATGAAGGAGTCATCGCTCCCCCGCAGCTCGATCGAAGGACCATGCCATGACCCGCTCCACGCCCTTCTCGATCGCCGCCGCCACCCTGCTGCTCGGCTTGCCCGCTCCAGCGATCGCGCAGAGTTCCGACGCCGATAGCCCGGCGGATCGACCGTTCTGGCGACCGGTGGTCATGGGCACCCTGGGCATGGTCGCTGCGGAGCACCCTTTGGAGGCCATCGCCGGCATGAAGATCCTGGAGGCCGGCGGCAACGCCTTCGATGCGGCCGCCGCGGTGTTCTACATGACGACCGTGGTCGAACAACATCAGGCCGGCATGGGCGGCGACGCCTTCATCCTGGCCTACCTGGCGGAAGAGGACCGGGTGGTGTTCATCAACGGAACGGGGCCCGCGCCCGCGCTCGCCACCCGGGAGCTCTACGCGGAGCTCGGCGAGATCCCCGACGCGGGCCCCCTCTCCACCGACGTGCCCGGCGCGGTGGGAGGCTTCGACCTGGCGCTCCGGACGTACGGAACCATGGACTACGCCTCGGTGGTCGCGCCGGCGGTAGCGGCGGCCAGGAATGGTCACCCTCTCACGCACTGGGCGGCGACGTACCACGCCCGCGCCGTGGACAAGATCTCACCGTTCCCCTCCTCCGCCGCCGTGCTGTTGCCCGGTGGAACGCCCCAGGTGGCAGGCGAGGTCTTCGTCCAGACCGATCTCGCCAACTCCCTCGAAGAGATCGGTCGTGAGGGCGCGGACGCGTTCTACCGTGGGCGCCTCGCTCGTATGTCGGCCGATTTCTACGAGAAGCACGACGGGCTTCTCCGCTACGAGGACCTGGCCGGCTTCCAGGCCGAGGAGACGGATCCAATCCGCGTCTCCTACGCCGGTCTCGACGTGTATCAGAGCGCGCCGAACTCCCAGGGCATCGTGATGTTGATGGCCCTCAACATCCTCGAGGGATTCGACCTGGCAGCCATGGGCTACAACTCACCGGACTACGTCCACGTGGTCACGGAGGCCATGAAGCTGGCCTTCGCCGACCGGAACCGGTACGTGGCCGACCCGCGACACGAGGACGTTCCGACCGAGCAGCTCCTGGAGAGGGACTACGCCGCCCTGAGACGGGGGTTGATTCGGATGGACCGGGCCATGGTCGTGGCCCCGCCCGGCGACCCGGTGAACATGACCGCCACGGCCAGTGGAACGGCCGTCGAGTACGAGTCAGGACCCAATCCCGTGCACCGCGTGGCTCAGGGCGTGCCGGAAGACGGCGAAACGTCGTCCTTCTCCATCGCCGACCAGTTCGGCAACCTCGTGTCGGTAACGCACAGCGTGAACAGCACGTTCGGCAGCGGCATGGTCGTGGAAGGAACGGGCTTCGTCCTCAACAACCGCATGCCCTACTACTCGTTGGACGACGACGACGTGAACGTGCTGGTCCCAGGCAAGCGCACTCGCCACACCATCAACCCCGCGCTGGCGCTGAAGGACGGCCGACCGTACCTGGCCTGGAACACCCCGGGTGGAGACAACCAGCCGCAGGCCATGCTCCAGTCGTTCCTCGCGGTGGTCCACTTCGGCATGAACGTCCAACAGGCCGTCGAGGGACCCACCGTTACGAGCAGCGCCTTCGCGGCGTCAATGTATCCTGGCAACGTCCGGGGCATGCTCACCATGCCCGAGGCCCTGGGCAACGATGTGGCCGAGGACCTGGCAGCGCGCGGTCACCGGGTCGAGCTCGTGCCCCTCCAGCAGCCGTACCGTCAGGCGACTTCGGGAGCGGGCGCCGTCAAGATGGTGATGATCGACCCCCAGACCGGGGTGCTCCTGGGCGGCGTCAGCCCAGCGAAGAGCGACTACGTGCTGGGCTGGTAACGTCCCCCCCCGGCCTCAGTGCACGGTGACGGCCATCCCGAGCTGGATCGCGTTCGGGTCCACCGGCTCGGGGCTCAGGACGCCGTTGACCCAGGTGCCCGTGCCGAAGGTCCGCAGGTAGTTGGCGTACGCCGTGACCGACAGGCCGTCCTTCACTTTGAAGTCCATGCCGATGCCGAGCTGGCTGAGCCAGGAGTCGCTCTGGACCGTGACCAATTGGTTCTCGGCGATGGCCCGGAGGCCACCGAGTCCGGCTTTCACGAAGAAGCCGGAGGTGTCGCTCGGATAGCCCAGGAGGACCGCGCTGAGGCCTGCGATCCGGCGATCGATGCCGTCCGCGTTGTTGACCCACCCCGTGCCCTCCGCCGCCAGCACCAACCTGGAGGTCAGAGAGCCACCGATGCGCAGTACGCCGCTGAACCCGCCGACCCGGTTCTCGAAGAAGTCGGTTTGGCAGGACGCGCACGTGGCGCCTACCGAGGCCGACCCCACACCCACGGAGAAGTTGAAGCCCTGGCGAACGGCTTCCTGTGCGGCGCCGTGGGTGGCGGCCGCCGTGGACGCCAGCATCGTGGTCGCGAGGGCCAGTGCGGCTCGAGTGACCGTCTTGTGGGCCGTGCTGAACATGATCCGTCTCCTTGTCGAGAGTCCGTCCCTCCGACCGAGACGCTGGAACGAGGCTCGAATCGTGTCATCTGATCCTCGGATCGACCGCAGCCGGACCGCTGGAGCATGCTTCGCGAGAGCCCTGGAGTGTGCTCGCCCGACCCCTGGGCGACGCCACGCTTGAATTGGCCGATGCGCGATTTACATTGCGGGGCGGTCTTCGGCGGGTTCAGCATCGAGGCGGGGTCATGAGCGAGCGCAGTCCCAACCCCAACGACGTGACGCAGCTCCTTCTCCAGCTGGACCAGGCCGACGGCCGAGCCGTCGACCGCCTCCTCCCTCTGGTCTACGACGAGCTGCGCGGCCTGGCCGCGGCCAAGCTTGGCGGGGAGCGACCCGATCACACCCTCAACGCCACCGCGCTGGTCCACGAGGCGTACCTCAAGCTGATCGATCAGAACCGCGTCCGCTGGCAGAACCGTGCCCACTTCTTCGCCGTAGCGGCGCGGGCCATGCGGCGGATCTTGATCGATCACGCCAACGCCCGGATGGCCCAGAAGCGCGGAGGCGGTGCGGCCATGGCCACGCTCCACGACGACGTCGTGCGAGAGGCGCGAGCCGAGGAGCTCGTCGACCTCGACGAGGCGTTGACGCGCCTCGAGGCTCTCGACGAGCGCCAGGCCCGCATCGTCGAGATGAGCTTCTTCGTGGGGCTGACGCACCAGGAGATCGCCGAGGTCCTGGGCGTGTCCCTGTCGACGGTGGACCGAGACTGGCGGCTCGCCCGCGCCTGGCTGAGCCGCGAGATGAGAGCGAATCGCGAGGGCTGATTCTGGGCGCCACCGGAGCGCACGCTCGGCTCGACCCTGCGACCGTCGTGGGTTTCCCACCCCTGGGGCCATGGTCACGGCCACCGCCCGCCCCCTTCGTGCGCCCTGCTGGTTCCGACCCTTCCACCCGGACCGGAGGCCCGATGCGTGACCGGGCCCTCGACGCTCCCCGCGTTCCCCCTCGAGGGTGCCGTCCTCCGTCTGACCGACGGCCGCCCTTTCCACTCATGCCAAGGGCCCTTGGTCAGCCAACCCGGCGGTACTCACGGCTATTGACAAATAGATTCTTACGTACAAATATATTTGTATGACAAGTCACGGACTTCCCAGAGAGATCGAAACCGTCGCGACGAGCCACGCCGCCGAGCTTCTGCTCCATCCCCTTCGACAGGACATCCTGCGCGAGGCGAGGACCGCGTCGTCGGCGGCCGAGATCGCTCGCCGCATGGGTATGCCGGCGCAGAAGGTCAACTATCACGTTCGGACGCTGGTGGACGCGGGGCTGCTCGTTCCCGCCGGGGAGCGCAGACGTCGCAACCTGGTGGAGAAGCGCTACCGGGCCACGGCTCGATCGTACGTTCTGCTACCCCACGTCCTGGGACCCATGAGCGCAGCGGACACGAGGGTTGCCGACGCATTCAGCGCCGCGCACCTGCTGCAGCTGACCACGACCCTCCAGGCCGAGCTCGGCGATGCCCTCGCCGAAGGGCGTGAACACGACGTCCCGGTCCCCACGCTGTCGCTGGACGCGGAGGTGCGCTTTCGCTCGCCGGATCAACGCGCCGCGTTTGCGCAGGCGATTCAGCGGGCGCTGACGGAGGTCATCGCGAAGTTCACCGAGCCGACCGTCGGGCCGGACGGACAGCCAGCGCCCGAGCGTCCCTACCGCCTCGTGCTCGGCTGCTATCCGTTGCCGCGTCCGTCTCCGACCAGGCACGAATCCGACCCACCCGAGGAGGCCAACTGATGTCGAAGAGAGGCTCCGTCATGAGCAACGACACGCAGGTCCGGCACGAGGGCCGTGCCATCGAAGACGAGATACGCATCGCCGCACCACCCGAGGTCATCTGGCAGGCCTGGGCGGACCCGTCGAAGGTGGTGTCGTGGTTCGTGGACCGCGCCGAGGGGCGGATGGAGATCGGCGAAACCGTACGCTGGTTCTGGGACAGCACCGACGAAGGGATGACCCACCAGGTCCTGGCTGCCGATCCGCAGCGACGGCTCCTGTTGGCGCTCGACGTACCCCAGGGAGCTACCCTGCTCGAGATCACCATCGAGCAGGATCATGGCCACAGCGTGCTGCGTCTGGTCCAATCCGGTTTCGGGCACGGGGCCGAGTGGGACGAGCAGTACGACGGCATGGCCTCGGGGTGGATGATCGCGCTGGCGATCCTGAAGCACTTCGTCGAGCGCTACTTCGACCGGAAACGTACTGAAGTCATGGTGCTCGAGGAGACCCGGTTCGACCAGGAGGCGCTGCAGGGCCTCCAGCGCACCGACGAGGGACTGGGCCGGTGGCTCAGCCGTTCAGGCAGCGTCGGTACGGCGGTCGGCGATCCGGTGCGGCTGGTCCTGGCAGACGGCCGCACGCTCACCGGCACCGTTCTCCGACAGACGCCGTTCGAGACGCTCTGGAGCTGGGACGAGATCGACGGCGTCATCGAGCTCAAGGCCTTCCGTGGACCCCACTGGGGCAGCCATGTGGGCATCCGGGTCATGTCATGGCTGGAAGACGCCGGAGATCTGATGGACCTGGAGGACGTGCTCGGGAAGGTCGTGGACAAGTTGGCCTCCAACCTGGCTTGAAGCTCGCGACTCCTTCAAGTCCCGGCGAGGCGCTGACCCAACGCTACGGCGGGCTCGGTCAGCGTCAGCGTCGCTGCATCCCCGTCCAGCAGCGCCGTGGCTCCCACCGGTAGCGTGCAGTTGTGCTCCACGTGACCGAACGGCAGATCGACCACGGTCGGCACGGACAGGCGTTCGGCGAGCTCGCGGATGACCTCCGCCAGCCGTTCCTCGTCGGCATCGGGCATTTCGGTGAAGCGGCCGAGGGCCAGGCCCAGGAGCCCGTCCAGGGCGCCCGACCGATCGAGTTGTCTCAGCATCCGGTCCACCCGGTAGGCCGCCTCGCCGACCTCCTCCAGGAACAAGATGCACCCCCGGGCGGCCAGCGCGTCTCGGGACCCGCAAAGCGAGGCGAGCATGGCGAGGTTGCCCCCGACCAGGCGGCCCTCGGCCTGCCCCGACACCACCGTGCGCGGCTGCGGGTCCCCGGGACGGGCCAGCAGCGGCCCGGGAGGCTCGGCCGAGAAGAGCGCCCTTCGAAACGACGCGGCCGTCTCGGGCGGGAACTCCGCGCCGGGATGGGGACCGTGAAACGAGACGACGCCGACCTGGACGTGGCGGACGTGGATGGTGGTGTTGTCGCTGAAGCCGATGAACGGGATCGGCGCCCGGCGTTGCCGCTCCAGGCTCAATCCATCGAGAATGCGAAGCGTGCCGTACCCACCGCGCAACGCCCAGACCCCGTCGATCGTCAGATCGTCGAACGCCGCCTGCAGGTCCCCCAGGCGCTGTCCGTCCGTACCAGCCAGGTAGGCGTGCCTTGCGGTCGCGGCCGGGAACACCACCGGGTCGAGTCCAAGGCTCCGGCAGCGCTGGACGGATCTCTCGATGCGCTCTGGCTCGAGGGGCCCGGCAGGGGCCACGAGCGCGATCCGCGCACCGGGCCCCAGCGCGCGCGGGTGGATCATATCACGGCTTTCGGGCGTCACGGCTGCCTCGGGAGCTCGACTCGGCCGGAGGGGTCAGAGCCTACAACAGAGCCATCGAGGCTCGAAACGGCAATTCCCGCCGCAAACACCTGGTCGACCTGCTAGTTTTTCCGGATGCGCACGTCTCCGTCGTCACCCGGCTCTCCCGCTCTCCGCCCCTCCAGGTGGCCCCGAAGCTGGCCCTTCCAGCCCGACTCACCGCCGGCCATATCGCCCAACTCCATGGTCGTCACCACCGATCGGTACGCCAGCGAGGTCGGTCTTGCCGTGCTCGATCGCGGCGGGAACGCCGTCGACGCGGCGGTGGCCGTCACCTTCGCCCTGGCCGTCGTGAACCCGGAGGCGGGCAACGTGGCGGGTGGCGGCTTCATGCTGCTCCGCACGACGGATGGGTCCGTCCAGGCACTGGACTACCGGTCCTGCGCTCCGGCTCGTGCCACGCGAGACATGTTCCTCGACGCCCGTGGCGACCTCGATGAACGCTCGGTGATCGGGCATCTCGCCGCTGGGGTCCCCGGATCGGTGCGGGGCATGTGGGAGGCCCATCTCCGCTTCGGCCGGCTCCCCTGGAGCGAGCTGGTCGACCCGGCTGTCGCGCTGGCAAGGGGCTTCGAGGTCCGGGACCGCTTCGTTCGGTCCTTCGAGCCGCACATCATCGCAGGGCTCGGCCGGTTTCCAGCCACCGCGGACGTGTTCCTCCCCGGGGGTGCTCCCCCCCGCGTCGGCGACACCTTTCGACAGGCTGACCTGGCCCGGACGCTCGAGCGCATCCGCGACGCGGGGCCGGACGGGTTCTACGGAGGCGAGACGGCCGAGCTGATCGTCGCCGAGATGGAGCGCGGCGGCGGCCTCATCGGCCTGGGCGACCTGGCCGCGTACAGAGCCATTTGGCGAGAGCCGGTACGGTTTCCCTACCGCGGACACACCGTTCTGTCCATGCCACCCTCGTCGTCCGGAGGCGTCACACTCGCTCTCACCGGTGGCATTCTGGACACCTTCGACGTGGCCGACCTCGAATGGCATGGCGCCGATCACGTGCACCTCCTCGTCGAGGCCTGGAAGCGGGCCTTCGCCGACAGAAATCACTACCTGGCGGACCCCGACTTCGCCGATGTCCCGGTTGACGTGCTCAGCTCGCAGGAGTACGGAGCCGCGAGGGCCCGAGGCATCTCGGACTCGACTTCTACGCCGGCGGCAGGGGTCGGGCCGGGAGTCGAGGACTTCCGGGAAGGCTCGCACACGACCCACTTCTCCATCGTCGACGGCTACGGCAACGCTGCCTCCGTCACGACCACGCTCAACACCTGGTACGGGAGCAAGGTGGTCGTGCCAGGCACCGGAGTCCTCTTGAACAACGAGATGGACGACTTCAGTGCCAAGCCGGGATCGCCCAACTTCTTCGGGCTCGTGCAGGGCGAAGCCAACGCCATCGAGCCCGGCAAGCGCAGCCTGTCGGCCATGACGCCCAGCATGGTGTTGGACGGCCGGGGAGACCTCCTCATGGTGGTCGGCGCTCCGGGGGGTGCAACGATCATCACCACGGTCTTCCAGGTCATCTCCAACGTGGTGGACCACGGCATGAGCCTGGTCCAGGCCGTGCTGGCCCCTCGTGTGCACCACCAGCACGAGCCCGACGAGATCGTGTACGAGCCTGGGGGTCTGCCGGCTGGCGTCGTCGAGTCCCTGGAAAGCATGGGTCACGAGGTGGTGGAGCATCACGAGCTGTTCGCCGACGCTCAGGCCGTCCTCGTGCGCGGGGACGGCACGCTGCACGGTGTTTCCGACCCCCGGCGGGGCGGCGTGGCCTTGGGGGGCGCCTGAGTCGCCGACCACTCAGACCGAGTCGGTCCGCGCCAGTGCCTCGAGCAGCTTCTCGTGAATGCCCCCGAACCCACCGTTCGACATGATGAGCACCACGTCCCCGGACAGGGTCGATTGCGCGAGCGACGCCACGATCTCGTCCACATCAGCGACATAGTCGGCTTCGATACCGCCCGCCTCCAGCGATCCTGCCAGCTCGCCCGGGTCCATTCCCGTGTCGGCGTCGTAGCGCTCGGGGCGGAACAGCCCGGACAGCACCACGCGATCGGCGCCGGCGAGGGCCCGCCGATACGCCTCCTGGAAGTCCCGCAGCTGAGCCGTGTAGCTCCGGGGCTCGAAGACGGCGATCACGCGCCGGTCGGGAAATCTCTGCCGGACGGCCCCGATGGTCTCCTCGACCGACGTGGGATGGTGCGCGAAGTCGTCGATGACCGTCACCCCCCGGACTTCGCCGCGGATCTCCATACGCCGGCGCACGCTCTCGAACGTGCGCATTCCCTCGACCACCGAGGCCCAGTCCGCCCCCGCCGCCGTCGCCGCGGCGATGGCGGCGAGGCAGTTCTGGACGTTGAGCGCGCCCGACAGCGGCGTCTCGACCTCGCCCAACAGACTGTCGTCGTGGTAGACAAGGAAGCCCGTGCCCTCCGCTCCGTACGTGATGTGACGCGCAGTCCATCGTGGGGGCCTTCCTGACGCGCTTGTCGATTCGGCGGCGCTGGCGCCGGCCTGCTCCGGCCCGGGGCCTGTCGGCTCCCCCTCCGTCGCCCGGGTGACCCGGCCGGCCAACCCGGTCGCGGGCGCCGCGCCCAGACCGAACGACTCCACCGGGGCGAGTGAGCCTGCGCTCAACTCGCGCGCCGACGGCGAGTCCCAGCCTACCACCAACGTTCCCGTCCGCGGGACCAGGTTGACGAAGCGCTCGAAGACGAAGCGGTACGCGACATCGTCGCGGTAGATGTCCGCGTGGTCGAACTCGACGTTGGTCACGACGGCCGTGTGCGGCAGGTAGTGCCACATCTTCGGCCCTTTGTCGAAGTAGGCGGTGTCGTACTCGTCAGCCTCGATCACGAAGTGCTCGGCCTCGGTCAGGCGGAACGACCTACCGAAGTTCTCGGCGACACCGCCGATCAGGAACGACGGGGCCAGCCCGGCGCACTCCAGGATCCAGGTCACGAGCGACGTGGTCGTGGTCTTGCCGTGCGTGCCCGCCACAGCGACCACGTGCCTGCCACGCAGGAACTCCTCCTTCACCAGACTCGCGGCCGACGTGTAGTGGAGACGCCGATCGAGCACGGCCTCCAGCTCCTCGTTCCCCCGGCTGATGGCGTTGCCCACCACGACCACGTCCGGTGTCGGCTCCAGATTCGCTGGATCGTACCCACGGACGTAGGGAATCTCCAACTCGTCCAGCATCGTTGACATGGGCGGATACACGCCGGCGTCCGAGCCCGTCACCGTGTGACCCCGCTCCTTGAGCAGGCCAGCCAGGGAGGCCATGGCCGAGCCCGCGATCCCGATCAGGTGGTAGTGCATGCCGTAGCCGTGAAAGACGTGGGCTCAGCCGAACAACAGGCGCACGACCCAAACCGCGACGATCATTGCGGCGAAATCGGCGGTCAGCCCAGCAGGTACCGCATGGCGCGTCTTCTTGATATTGACCGCGCCGAAGTACACCGCGATGACGTAGAACGTGGTCTCGGTCGATCCGAACATGGTCGCGGCCATCTTCACGAAGATCGAGTCCTCTCCGTACTGGTTGATCATGTCGGCAACGAGCCCCGCCGATCCCGAGCCCGTGAGCGGTCGCACGATGGCCATGGGCAGCACCTCGGCCGGAAAGCCGATGAGGCTCAGCAACGGATTCAAGGCGGTCACCAGCGCGTCCATGGCTCCGCTCGCGCGGAACATCCCGATGGCAAACAGGATGGCGACGAGATAGGGGATGATGCGGACCGCGACGTTGAAGCCTTCCTTCGCCCCCTCGACGAAGCTCTCGTAGACCGGCACCCGCTTGTACAAGCCGTACAGGGGGAAGCCCACGACGATGACTGGAATCACGAAGTACGACAGCAGGCTGATGACGCTGCGTAGGATCTCCATCGCGTCAGACCTCCGGACTCTGCGCGGGCGAGCCCGGGGCAGGTGGCCCACCCGGTGGCGGCGGGCGGTTGGGGTCCGAGGCGACGGAGCCGGGTAGCCTCCCATACAGCTTCGCGGCCGCGATGGCGATGATCAGCGAGAGACCAGTGGTGATGATGATCGCGAAGATGAGCTGGTTGATCTGGAGGCCGAGCAGCGCCAGCAGGAGTACGGGGGGAACGAGCTGGACGCTGGCCGTGTTGACGGCCAGGAGCATCACCATGGAGTTCGTTGCGCTGTCCTCACTGGGGTTCAGCGTCTGGAGCTCTTCCATGGCCTTGATGCCGAAGGGCGTCGCGGCGTTGCCCAATCCGAACACGTTGGCCGTCAGGTTGAGCGCGATCATCCCGAGGGCGGGATGGTCCTCCGGGACCTCGGGGAAGAGGGGCTTCAGCACGGGCCGCACCAGCTTGACGATCGCGTAGATGATCCCGGCTTCCTCGCCGATCTTCAGAAGCCCGAGAAACAAGGCCAGGACGCCGATGAGCCCGAGGGCGATCTCCGCCGCCACCTCCGCGAAGTCCAAGGCCGCGGCGGCGATCGCGTTCATCTTGACGAACCGCACCGGCTCGAACACCACGCTGGCCTCGACCGTTACCTCCCCCGACCCCGGCGCCGGCTGCCCCGGAGCCGCGAAGTCCACGAGCGTGCCCTGGAGCTCTCCATCGTTCGACTGGGACACGCCCTGGATGGTCGTGAGGGGCGCAGGGAGGGCGGCGTCGACCTCGAACCGGAGCTGCGTTCCCTCCCGGGTCTGCAGCAGCGTTCCGCCGTATCGCTCGGCCGGCCTGTCGTCGGTGTCGTAGAACGCCTGGTAGTCGCCCGGATCGATCCTGATCTCCACGGAGGTGCTGCGGTCGCCGACGACGTAGCCGGCCGGGAAGGCGAGCTCCAAAGGGAGGGGCTGGTCGTTGCGGTATCGATCGGCGGCTAGATCACCGATGTCGTAGACGGCGGCGAACACGAAGCTCGAGATGATCAATGCGGCCCAGATGTAGTTGAGCATCGCCTGCCGGGTCGGGTCCAAAGGGTGGATCGGTGCGTCTCAAGTACTTCCGCGGCCCGGCCGCCGCAAGGCGACCGCGCCCCCGACGCCGACCGGCCGGACCAGGAGTCCCCGGACCACGGCAGAGGGACGTTCCTGCCCAAACGATCGACAATATTTTCCCTGGAACCGTCCGGGTGTCGAGCCGAAGCCACATGGACGTGGAAGGAGCCGCGCTTGCAGGCAACCGCCGCGAAAGGCCTGTCGCAATAGCGGTTATCCGTCGAAGCGGACGCTCGGCACTCGCCCCACCCAGGCGAATGGGGCCCGAACGGGCACGGCCCTTGCCGCGATCGAGGGCGATGACGCACACGACCCTGCCCTCCCGGGTCGGGCGTCACGACGAGGGCACGACCCGCCGGCTGCCGTCGTTCTTGAACCGGGGAGCGGTGGATCGCTCCGGACAGCGGCACGCCAGCGAAACAGGGCCCTCGACAGAAGGATAGAGGATCGGGGGCGGTCTCGGGGAGAACTGGCTAGGCCTCGAGTCGCTTCAGCATTACGAGCCAGCTTGGGCCGCTTCCGACCCCTCCTTCCGTCTGCCGGACCGGACCTCTTCTACTGCAGCCGCCCGAGAATGGCCTCCAAGGCGTCTTTCTGGCTGCGCAGGGCCTCCAGCTCACCGGACTTCGCCCCGTCGATGGCTTTGAGCAGGAACCCCAGCTGATCGCGTACCGAGGCGTGCTCCCGCGCGGACCCTTCCTTCTCCACCAGCTGCTCCCAGGTGCGCCCGAGGCGCTCTACGTTCTCGTTCAGCCTACCCTCATAGAGGAACCTGAGCGTTTCGGCCTCGGGCTCGTAGACCCGGTCCCAGAAGTCGTGGGCGTCGCGCGCCCGAACGGCAGCCAGCTCTTCTCCACGGCGCAGCGCGTCTTCGAACTCCGTCTTCGACAGGTACCGTAGCTGGGTCTCCTCTGGTTGCTCGTCCCAAGGCCCGCCCAGCACCAACACGCCGGTCAGGGCGTTGAGCAACGCATAGGGTTTCTGGCCGCTCAGCTCGTGCGCGTTCGTATACGCTCCGACCATGGTGCGCAGCGCCGCTTCGCAGACGCCCCGGGCTTTGGCCACCCCGGCCCACCTCTTCGCCACGCTTCCGAGAAGAGCGTAGCGTTCATTGGTCGGTGCGATCTCGATCAGTCTCTTCAGCTCTTGTACGGACTTGTCGATGAGCGCCAGTGCCTCGTCCCGATCCGCTTCGGAGACCGGATCGTCGGGTGCTCCGTGGAGAAAGCGATCCGCCGCGGCCCGAGCGCGGATGTTCGCCAACTGCTCGAGATCCTTCATGCGCAGCGCGCCGCTGTCCCGGTCCCGCGCCCACTCGTACAGGTCTACGGCCTCCTCTCTTCGGCCCAGCTCGGCGGCCGCCCGCGCCAGCGCCGCCAGCACGCGGCCGTCGTCCATCCACGACGGCCGAAGCCGATCGATGTTGGCACGGATCGCTTCGAATCGCTGGTTCAGCTCGAGCCTCCGCTCCTCCTGCCTGAGGCGGACCTTGGCCCCGCTGGCCAGGTTGTCGAGGGCGGACACGACCTGATCCTGGTCCAGGAAACGGGTTCGCGGAGCGGGTCCCTTCTTACCGCGGAGCACGAGCCGGAAACCCGGATCCCCGTAGCACTGGTACGCGCCCCAGGTGTTGACCTTCGGGAACCGGTCGTAGATGTGCTGCCGGGCCACCCTCACGGCTTCTCCGAACGTCCTCCCGTCCAGCATGCCTTCGTAGAACCGCTCCGCAAAGGCCGTGGCGGCCCTGTCGTCCACCACCCACCCCGCGGCAATGACCGCTCTGACGCCATTCTGGATGAACTGCGACGCCATGTTGGACGCCAGTTGAGGGCGGTCCTCGAGGTACTTGGTGTCGGTTTCCTGCCTTCCCAGATGACAGCAATTCAAGAAGACCAGATCCGGGACGGCGGGCATCTGCAGAACTTCGTCCGGCCGGAGCAGCACGGTCCTGTACTTCGGTGACCCATCGTCCTTCTCGCCGATCTGGGTCTTGCCGATAACGACCCCGACCCGAGGCGGATCGCCCTTCCAGTAGCCGCCGTGGGCAGCGATGTGGAGCACGCGGTACCTGTTCTTCAGGAGCGCTTTGAGGATCGACGCCGGACCGATCTCGGGGTCGTCGTAGCGGATCTGCTGGGTGACGTCCCAGCCGCCGGTCCCGTCCGATCCTCGACGCCCCATTACCTTGACCACTGCTCTGGCCTCGGCCTGCGCGCCTTTGAGCTCGGCCCAGTGGCTAGGAGGATCTCCGATCACGAAGACCGCGTCCCCATGTGCCGATTCGAGCGCCTGGGGCACGTCCACCCGAAGATTCCGGATCAGCCCCGCACCGACGCACAACGGGCGACCAGACCCCCGGAAGCGGTCGATCATCAGCTCCCACGGGAACTGGGCGGCCCCGTCGTCCAGGACCAGAATGGTGTCCCGACGCTCGGGCGCCAGCGTCTTCAGCTCGTTCGAAAACAGCAGCTCGAAGAGCGCCCCGGGCGCTTCCAGGTCGACCGCCTTCCGGTCGCGCACCTCGTCGAGGAGCTGATCGACGAGGGCCCGTTGCACGTGCACGCGGGAATCCTCGACCCGAGCCCGACCGGTGGGGGACGAGAACCGGAGCTCGTTCTTGTCCATCTCGATCCGCAGGCGGTCCCACCAGCCCGGCGAGGAACCGTAGGATGCGCGACGCTGCCCACTGTCGTGATGGCGGAGCGGCTCGACCTTGATGAGGGGCCCGTCGTCGGAGACGAACTCGGTCTCGCTATAGACCCGCTCCAGGGCGTCCGTGGCCCGCAGCGCCTGGTCGCGGTAGAGCTCGATCAGCTCCGCGTGACTGATCCACGGGGCGCTCTCCCTTCGGCCGGCCTGCAGCTCGGCGTTGGCCTGAATCACGGCCCGGAGGATGGCGCGGACGGAGGCCTCGACCGAGACTCCCCCTTCCCCACTCCCCAGCAGCAGAAACGAGAGCTCCAGGCCAGACGACTCGCCGGGTCTCCAGGCCGCCTCGGCGTACCGGAGGATCCCCCGTCTGACCGTCGTGGTCAGGGCGCGAGGACTCAACTGCCCCACCTCACCCAGCCCAACGACGACCGCCCCAGGGTGTCCTGAGGCGGTCGCCTCGTCCGCGCCTTCAGTCCGGAGAAGCACCTCGCTGGTGCCGATGGGACCCGGATAGAGCTCGAGCTGGTGGAGCCGCGACAGCCGCCCGTGAAGCAGGTAGTCCAGTGCCGCCTCACCGTGGAGGATACCGTCCCCGTCGTAGTGGCCGACGACGACCGGACTGTCCGCGGTGGCCAGGTCGCTGTGGAACACGTTGACGAGCACTCGGCGAAGGGTCTGGCTATCCCGGGCTGGCGTGTTGCCCCAAGCCGCGTCTGTCAGGAACGTCTTCCCGGGAGCCGCCGGCGTCGGGTCATCCGGCAGTTCGGCCGTCTCCTCGTCTTCGACCGACACGGGCGGTCGTTTCGGGAGCGCCTGCGTGTCACCGGCTTCCAGGAGCTCCGTGAGGGCCTCGAAGGCCGGTGCGTGATCGCATAGACGACCGTGCTCCGCATCCGCGTACCACCGTTCCACACCATCGGGAGCCCCTCCGTCCCACAGCACGCGGCCGTCGCCTCGGCTCGAGCTTTCGAAGGACGGGGCGGCGGCGCCCATGGCGAGTCTGGCGGGGGTTGCCGCCGCTCGGCCGGCGACGTAGAAGACTCGCTCCGCGCGGGGAACGGGCTGGTCGAGGGCGACCCGAAAGGCCCGAGCCTCCTCGAGGAGGTGCCGGTCCGGAGCCCGGGGAGGTGCACCGTCCCCGTGCCCATCGAGCGCCTTCCAGGTGCCCGCATCGAAGAGGTCCGGCTCCCCACCCGGCAACGTCTCCAGAATGCCGGGGAAGCCCCGGAGAATCTCGACGATCGGCCGGACCTGTCCCTCGAAGTCCAGGCTGGCAAGGCCACGCGTCAGCGAATCCCGGCCCAGCAGCATCCGGACCGTGGAGACCGCTCCGCCGTTCGGCGTGCCCACCATCCCGAGCCGACAGCCCTCGCGCGAGGCCAGCTCCTCCCACACCTGGGGCGCCTCCAGGATCATGGCTCGGGCGACCAGACCGCCCGTGGAGTGGGCCAGGATTCGGATCGGTCCGTCGGTCTCCGGCAGCATCTTCTCTATCGTAGCGCCCAGCGCTCTCCCCGCGACCCGATGCGAGCGTCGCCAGTCGTAGGAAAACGGGACGATGTCGTACGTCTGCTCGAGGTGCCTGTAGAGCTGCGTGTACCCTGTCCAGATCGTGCTGCCGACCTCGATCTGCGGACCCGCCCGCGGTCGGCCCAGGCGCTCGACCTCTGAGCCCTCCTTCGCGCGCGACGCTCCGTCGTCCCCCCCTCCCTCGGCAGGCGGACCGGCGGCGGCGCCGTCACCCTCGACCGTCGGAGCGTCCTGCCCCCAATCGATCCGAGCCAGCTTGTCGAGGCCGCTCCTGGCCAGGGCGTGGACGTCGAACCAGATGCCGGTCCCGTCTGCCGACAGCGCGACTCGCATGGCTCCCGGGATGAAGATGAGTACCGGCTTCGCTGAGCCCCTCCGCCCCCGCGTTGCTTCTCTGCTCGAATCGGACATGGCGAGATCTCGTTGTGGGAAGTCGGTCAGGGGCGACGCGGGCGACCCGGCCCATGGCAAGAGCCGCCGAGGCGTCGACCGCCCAGAGGCAGCCCCTGTTCTATCCTCCGGCTGGCGGAACCGGGACCAGCAGGATGTAGGGAGTCGTAGGCTCCTCCTCAGGCGGCACCGGCATGTTGGCCAACTCACCGGCCGACCCCAGGGAGCGTATGTACTGGTAGATGGCCCGGGCATCCGGATCCGAGATCCCGTTGATGTTCATCCAGGGCATCGGCGGCAGTGCCTTCCGGGTCTGGAGCATGTCCACGAACTCGTCTTCGGTCAGGTTCTGTACCGTCAACCGGAGATTGGCCGGATAGGTGGTGCCCCAGGGGCCCCGGAACCCCACGGCGGAACCCGTGAGACGCGACTCCTCGGGTACGTCACCGTTGGTCTCCATCCATCCATCGGTGTGGCAGTCGTTGCAGCCGCCGACCCTGACCAGGTAACGCCCCGTCTCGATGGGAGAAGACGCCATGACGTGCGGGGGCATCTCGGCCATGGCTTCACGGGGGGTGTCCGACGGAGGCTGACACCCGACGGCCAGGAGCGCGAGACCGACAGGCAACGCGAGTTGGACGGCAACGCGGGGGGACGGGATCGGCGGGATCATAGTACCAACTCCTCTGCTCGGGGTGGCCATCGGCGGGCCACCGTACCATGGAGATGAAGGGGGAATGGGACCAGCGGCGTCTCGAATCCGAACGCCTTGCCGCTCAACGTATGCCCCGAGCCACGATCGGCCAATCTTCTTCCGCGTCAGCTCCGGTCTGCCACGGCGCTCGTCCGCCTCTGGCGGAAGGGAGCCCACGCCGGATGTCCGGCGCGGTCACGCCGGCTCCCTTGTCCGAGAAGCAAACTCGTCTCTCGATCGCGTCGCTCGGTACTTCACGTATCTCCTGCCGAATAGCGAGCACGCAGGCGATCCAGCCCCCAATGGAACGTATACAGGTACCTGGAACGCCATCGGTGATGGGACCGGTGTCCCAGGATGCGAGGCACGATGCGCCGCAGCGCCCGGCGCGTCCTGAGCCAGCGCTCGGTCTTCCCCAGGTTGCCCTTGACGTAGTAGGGGACTTCGCCAATCTGCTCTTCCACGAGACGAGAGCGGACCACGGGGTCCACCCGCTCATGGTAGAACGCGAGGAAGTCCGCCTCCCAGCGTGGTGAGAGCGTCACCACCTCGGGCATGTCCGCAGAGCCGCCCATCTTGGTCTGGCCGAAGAGCGCGCGAGGGACGCCCGCTTCCTCCAGCAGACGTCTCGGGATCGGGCGATCATAGCTCCCGCCGATCCGCCAGGCCGCCATCTCGGCGCTGCGGGAGATGCGGTTCAGCGACGGAGCATAGACGCCCAGCGTGTATGGCACCGGAAAGTGGAAGTAGCCCAGGCGCAGCCGCACTTCGGTGGAGTTCGCCCCCGCCATGCTCGTCGAGACGGGATCCTCGAACCAGGGCTGCGACGCGACCGGATCGAGGTGCCAGAACTGCTCGCCGTGTCTTCCGCTCATCCAGAGCTTCCCCTCCAACTGGGAGCTCATGATCGGGGTCTGAACCTCGGTGGAGAAGAACGGATTGGTGAAGAACTCGGCGGGGCCTGGCCCTTGGATCTCCGTGACGTCCTGCCGCTCGTACGCCGTGACCTCCAGATCGAGGTGCCCGGCGAGCTCCGTGCCGTCGTCCGGCATGTATTGGGTGGTGGGTCCGGTCCGGTCGCCGCTCCTCAGAAACGTCACCGCCTGCTCGCAGCCGGCGCGTGCTGCAAAGACCGAGACGGCAGCAGAGTCGTACCCGCGGGAGATCGAGGTGAGCGCGTCGTACGGACGCCTCCGTCCGCCGTCCGCCGCGTTGGCCATGACGCGCCCAACCGTACCCTGCATGGAATCGACGTAGCCCTGATACTCGGTCGGTGCGTCTCCGAACCTCTTGTCGACCAGGGTGACGCTCAACTCCGGCCCCACCAGCACATTTACGCAGTCGTACAGGTGAACGGGATTGCCGGAGTCCGTACGCAGTCTCTTGTCCCTGACGCTCAAGCCGGTTCGATAATGATCCAGCAGATCGAAGAAGTAGTCGGGGTGGTCGAGGTCCAGCTTCTCCCCCGCTTGCGTGAGCACGAACACCAGCGAGTTGGAGACGTACAGCTCGGAACGGACGCGGATGGCGAACAGCCGCTCGAGGTTATGGGTGGCGGGGCAAAACAGGACACCCCGGGGCGTGATCAATCCACCTGATCCGGTGAAGGTCACGGCCCGGTCGAAGCCCCGTTCCTCGAACGGTCCGTCCCACGCGCCATCGACGAAGAAGCCGGGCCCGGTCTCCAACCACGGTCCATGGAACACCTGGACCCCTTCCTTGCCCTTCGCGAGCCTGGCGCACCAGGCCAGCCTGGGCAGCTCCTCGAATCGTCTGAAGTCGAAGTGCATGCGTACCAATGGTGTTGCGCCGCTATCCCAACAACGCAGGAGGGAAGGGCACGTTCAGAAGGACACCGAAGACCAGGTAGAAGAACCCGGTGATCAGCAGGGTCGTGACGAGCGTCCTGCCCCACGACACGCGGGCCTCGACGCGCAGGTACGGGACCAGGTAAAGGGGGACGGCCGCCAGGAATCCCACGGCGTAGATCAGCATCAGGAGCAGCCCGCCCCACAGCACCACCCGAAGCTCTCGCGCACGGCGCGGCCGTTTCTCGGCGGTGGTCCGGTAGAGCCGCAGGCGCAGCTCCACCCGCTCGGAGGTCCCAAGGAGCGTGTCTCGGCGCAGGGCATTGAAGAAGGCCCCGTCCGGAAGCGAGGACACCTCCAGCGCGAGCTCGAGGACCAACAGCGCGAGCGTCGGCAAAATCACCCAAAGAGGCGCCAGCCGGCTGCCGGGCGCCAAGAAAAGGGTCTGGACCAGGAAAGCGGCGCCCACGCCGGTCAGGATAGCCGTGAAGAGCGCGCCACGGACCCTCATCGGGTGGCCCTCCGCCGTCGCTGGACGCCTCGGTTGATCGCGGGCCATGCCGTGGTCACGGCCAACAGGGTGAGGAGTATCAGGGAAACGGGCTGCTCCAGGAGGCTCAGTCGGCCCAGCGCGTGCAGCCGCAACGTCAGGTGCAGGTTCGTCTCGAACAGCGAGGCCAGGACGAGGGCGATCACGAAGGAGACCCGTGGCCAACCGTGGACCTTCATGGCGTACCCCAGCACGCCGAATCCCCCCGCGAGCAGCAGGTCACCCATGCTTCCCCGGTACGCCAGTGCGGCGAGAATGACCAGCAGCGTGATGATCGGCACGATGATCTGGGCCGGCACCAAGGTGAGGCGGGAGAAGTGTCCCGCCGTAGCGAGCCCCAGGATGGACGTGAGCCAGTTGGAGAAGAAGAGCGACCAGATCAGGACGAAGACGAGGGTGAGCTGATTCTGGAGAAGCTCGGGACCCGGCACGATGCCGTGCAGGGTCAGGGCGGCGAGCAGGAGCACCGTGCCCTCACTGCCCGGAATCCCGAAGGCGAGGACCGGAAGCAGAGAACCGCCGTCCTTGGCGTCGTTGGCGGCTTCCGGCGCCAGGACGCCGCGGATGTCCCCCTCGCCGAAGTTGCCGTCTTTCGCGCCCTGGGCCGCCTGCCCGTACGCGACGAAGCTCGCTACGGTACCACCGATGCCCGGGACCATGCCGATCATGCTCCCGAGAACGGAGCTGCGTGCGAACAGACCCGGATTCTTCAAAACGGCGAGCACGCCGGCGCGGGTGCTGCCCGCCGCAGCGTCCACGTCGCGCTGTCCCGAGATTCGCTCCCGGCGCGACACGTACAGCTCCATCATCTCCGCAAGGCCGAAGAGGCCAAGAAACACCGGGATGACCGACACCCCGTCGACCAGGTAGTCGGAGCCGAGCACGTAGCGAAGCTCGGCAGTTCGTGGGTCCATGCCCACGAAGCCGACCATGAGCCCCAGACCCGCAGCGATCAGCCCCTTGAGCACGGCCCGTCGGCTCACCAGGGCGATGGTTGCGAGTCCCCAAATCGCGAGCAGCAGGAACTCCAGCGGTCCGAACAGCAACACCACGCGCCGAACGACGGGGATGAACGCCACCAGGAGGATGATCCCGACGGTCGATCCCAACGCGGAGGCGGTCGCCGAGCACGCGATGGCGGTCCTGGCTTGCCCCTGCCGCGCCATGGGATAGCCGTCCAACATCGTGGCGGCGTTGGGGGCAGTGCCGGGGATGTTGAACAGGATCGAGGTCACCGATCCCATGAAGGTCCCTCCTCCGACCAGCGCTCCGAACAACAGCACCGTGGGAAGGGGGTCCCAGGAGAAGGTCCAGGGCACGGCCAGGGCCATGAGCGTGACGCCACCGATCCCCGGGAGGAAGGAGAACACCATTGCCAGCAGCGTACCGGCCACCGGGTAGAGGATGTTCGGCCAAGCCAGGAGGATCTGGAGACCCTCCAACGCGGACGCCAGAATCACGTCGTTCTCCGACGGATCGCGGGCTCGGCACCTGCGGCCGTCAACGGCCCGACGATCCTGATCGGGCTTCCTCGACGTACCTGCGGAATACCGGGCGCAGAGCCTCCAGCTCCGGCTCGGCGGCCTCGAGCTCGGCAGCGACCGCCGATGCCTCCGCGAAAGCCATCTTCCGGCGCGCTCCCGCGGCAACTGCGATGAAGCTGCTGTCCTGCATGACCAGCGCGAAGCGATCCCTCAAGCAGCTCGTAAGGCGCGGGTCCAACCCCGGCGGCCCGACGACCATGCGGCCTGCTTGAAACATCCGGTCGAGCGCCGCTGCCCGGGCTACCTGGGGCATCGGATCCACGCCCAGCTCCCTGGCCCGCCGCGCCGCCAGCCCGTCTTCGCCGACCACGACCGGAACGTCTCGTAGCAAGGGAAGGTCTTCTGCAGAGTACCGGGAGATCTGGGCGATCGGCCGAAGTCCGCCGGGCTCGATCCTGTCGAGCATCGAATCGAAGGTGTAGCCCGCCAGGTCGAATTCGCCCCGGATGAGCCCGAGCGAGGACTCTCGGGTCCCCGCGTAGCCGGCCACGTAGGCCGCGTCCAGGCCCAACAGCTCAGAGGCGACGACGTACCATATCCAGGCCGTAGATCCGACGCCGACGATGCCGAAGACCAACGGTCCGTCTCCCGAGCGTCCCCTCAGCTCCTCCAGCGTCCGATCCGGCGAATCCCAGGCCGCGAACAGGACCGGGGAAGGGACGGAGAGCCGGCCGACGGCGGTGAAGTCCTCGGTGGGGTGGATGTCGGTGTCGTGGCCGAGCAGAGCCTGGACGAGCAAAGCCGATGCGTTCACGATTCCGAGCGTGCGGCCATCGGGCTCTGCGTCTCGAATCATGCGGGCGCCGACCCGACCCGCAGCTCCGAGACGGTTCTCGACCACGATCTCGGCGCCGATTGCCTCCTCGTAGAAGGGCTCGAGCAGCCGGGATTGAACGTCGTACCCGCCCCCGGGCGTATAGGGGACGATCCAGCGCACGGTCTGGCCGTCCAGGCCCGGGCATGGCGTCGTCGCAACGAACGAGGCGTCGAAAGCACCGCTTCCGCCAGGACCGCATGCCACCGTGAGACCGGCGGCCACTGCAATGACGGGCCGACTGCGCAGCATCCTACCGAGCGTTTGCGCGATTCCATGGTTCATCGAGGCACGTCCGGTCCGGGGCTTCTCGGCTTCGTGGCCGAGAATCCTGGCAGGAAGCGCAAGACACGTGCCGGAGGTCATACGTGGCGGTCGCTCCCCTCGCCCGCGCTCTGGCCCTGGGGCAAGGGCAGGGGGTCCCTTGGCCGTCGTGATTCCACGTCGCCGGAGCTCTGCGGAGCCGCGTCGAGCGAGCCGGCGCCTACGTGAGCTTCTCCACGAGCTCCACCAATAGCGGTAGCTGTGCGTGGTTGATCTTTCGACGGGCGTCGTCCAGGGTGCACCACGCCGCACGGTCCACCTCGGGAAACTCCCTCAGACGTCCGGATCGGGGAGGCCACTCCATCGTGAACGTGTCGCTCCGGATCCCGTCCGGGTCCAGGTCGCCCTCCACACCCCAAGCGACCACCACCTTGCCACCTCGCTGCCGAATCGGGGCGAGCGGGACGAAATCGCCCTCGAGCCGGATCCCGATCTCCTCCTCGAACTCTCGACACGCTGCATCCAACGCGTCCTCCCCCTCACCGTATTCGCCCTTCGGGATCGACCATGCGCCCGCCTCCTTCTTTGCCCAGAAGGGGCCCCCCGGGTGCACCAGAAGGAACTCCAGTCCGCGCGGGCGGCGGCGATAGAGAACGATGCCGGCGCTTTGGCGACTCACGATCACCTCCTCGCTCGAGCGCGCGGGCCTCTCCGATGGACAGGACGCCGACTCACGGCGTATCTGATGTCAGTGAAGCTCATTTGTGGACGCCCCTCGGACGGGTCTCCCTTCGACACTGAAGGAGCGTGAACGTGCCCTCGCTACGAACGGCGGTCCGACCGTCGAGGACCGTGTTTCTCGCCGCCCTCCTCACAGCGTTTCTGCCAGCGCCCATCACGCCGCAGGTGCGGACGGAGCAAGCCCCGTCCGTCACGACGCAGGACTTGACCAGCCCGGCGGCGCAGTTTGGCCACGAGATCGGCGCCGACTACACCCTTCCCAACTACCAGCAGCTGTCCGAGTACTGGCGAGTCCTCGCCACCGAGTCGGACCGAATGGAGCTGGTCGAGATCGGGCAGACGGCCGAGGGGCGAAGCCAGCTCATGGCCATCGTTACGTCGCCCGACAACCACGCTCGGCTCGATCACTACAAGGGTATCGCCGCCAGGCTCGCCCGGGCAGAGGGGATCACCGAAGCCGAAGCGCGCGACCTCGCGCGCGAAGGGAGGGCCGTGGTCTGGATCGACGGTGGACTCCACGCCACCGAGGTCCTGGGGGCCCAGCAGCTCATGGAGACGCTGTGGCAGATGGTCAGCGGCACGGACGACGAGACGCTCCGCATCCTGGACGACGTGATCATCCTGTTCGTGCACGCCAATCCGGACGGCCACGACCTCGTGGCCGATTGGTACATGCGCAGTCCCGAGCCCACCGAGCGCTCCACCAACGGCGTGCCTCGCCTGTACCAGAAGTACGTCGGCCACGACAACAACCGGGACTTCTACGCCTCGACCCAGGCCGAGACGGAGAACATGAACCGCGTGTTGTACCGGGAGTGGTATCCACAGATCATGTACAATCACCACCAGACCGGACCCCCGGGGGCCGTCATGTTCGCCCCTCCCTTCCGGGACCCCTTCAACTACGTCTTCGACCCTCTGGTGGTCACCGGAATCGATCTCGTGGGCTCGGCGATGCACAACCGGTTCGCCGTGGAGGACAAGGGCGGTGTCGTACGACGGCGCGGCGCCAACTACTCGACGTGGTGGAACGGCGGCCTCCGTACCACGGTGTACTTCCACAACATGATCGGGCTCCTGACCGAGACGATCGGCAACCCCACGCCCATCGAGATCCCCACCATCACGACCCGGATCCTCCCCAACGGCGACATGCCGAATCCCATCCAGCCACAGGCGTGGCACTTCCGGCAGTCCATCGATTACTCGGTAACTGCCAACCGGGCCGTGTTGGACGTGGCCTCGCGCTATCGGGAGACCTTCCTGTTCAACATCTGGCGAGCCGGGATGAACTCCATCGAGCGCGGCAGCCGGGACCATTGGACGGTCTACCCGAAGCGCGTGGATGCGCTGAAGGAAGAGTTGGGAACCGACGAGAGCATCGACTTCGCCAGCCTGCCCGGCGGACTCGGAGGGATGCCGGGACCCATCGAGGACTACGAGCTCCTGCACAAGCCGGAGCTGAGGGACCCCCGCGGCTACATCCTGTCAGCCGATCAGCCGGACTTCCCCACAGCCGCCAAATTCGTCAACGCCCTGTTGGAGACGGGGATCACCGTGCACCGGGCGACGGCGCCGTTCACGGTAGAGGGGCGGTCGTACCCCCGGGGGTCGTACGTGGTGAAGACGGCCCAGGCGTTCCGCCCCCACGTCCTGGACATGTTCGAGCCCCAGGATCACCCCAATGACTTCGCCTATCCCGGCAGTCCGCCAACACCTCCCTACGACAACGCGGGTTGGACCCTGGCCTACCAGATGGGGGTGCAGTTCGACCGCGTGCTAGACGGGTTCGACGGCCCCTTCGAGGTGATCCGTGACTGGAACGTGTCGCCCCTTTCCGGGGCGGTGGAGTCGGCCGACGGCGCCGAGGGCTTCCTCTTCAGCCACGAAGTGAACGACGCCTTCAGGGTGATCAACCGGCTCGAGTCCTCGGGAGACGAGGTCTATTGGCTGTTGGCGCCCTACACGAGCGGTGCCACCACATGGGGAGCAGGGACGTTCTACGTGGCTTCGAGGCGGGGCACCCGGTCCAGGCTCGAGGCCCTGGCCTCCGAGACCGGCGTGGGGTTCGTGGGGGTGAGGGACAAGCCCGACGTCGAAGCCCTTCGCCTACGCCCCACCCGTATCGCGCTCTGGGACACCTACGGCGGGTCCATGCCGTCGGGGTGGATCCGGTGGATCCTCGAGCAGTGGGAGTACGCCGATGTGGAGGTGGTATTTCCGCCGCAGCTCGACGAGGGCGACCTCGGCGACGACTACGACGTCATCATCCTACCCGATGGTGCCGTGGGGACGGGCGGCGGATTCGCTCGCTTCTTCGCGAGCATGCCCGAAGAGATGGTGCAAAGCCTCATGCGGCGGTTCGGCTTTGGGCCGCCCGATCCAGAGACGGTCCCGGAGGAGTGGCGCGTCCGAATGGGGAGCGTCAGCGACTCCATCACCGTCCCCATCCTGCAGGAGTTCCTGGAAGACGGTGGCACCATCGTCACGATCGGGCACTCTACTCAGCTGGCCGAGAAGCTGGGACTCCCGGTTGGCAACGCGCTGATCCCCGAGGGCGGAGAGGAGCCCGTGGGGCGGGAGGAGTACTACATCCCCGGGTCGATCCTCGAGGTGGCCGTGGACCGGACCCACCCGATCGCCCACGGCATGGGTGACCGTGCCGACGTGATGTTTGACAACAGCCCCGTGATGTCCTTGGGCCAGAGCGGCGGACTCGAGCGGATCGCTTGGTTCGACAAGGCCAATCCGTTGCGGAGCGGCTGGGCCTGGGGGCAGCACCACCTGGAGGGCGGCGTCGCTGTGGCCGGGGGCGAGGTCGGGGATGGCAACCTCTTCCTCTTCGGGCCCGAAGTGACGTTCCGGGCCCAGCCCCACGGCACGTTCAAGCTCCTGTTCAACGCCCTCGCGCTGTCGACGGCCGAGCCGCGTCGGCCGTGATCGCGGAGCCCGGCCGGTCGGACCCCCGCCCCGACCGGCCGAGGTCCTCCAGCTAACCCAAAGGAGACGGGATGGACCTGCTGACGCTCGACAACCTGTTCACGCTGCTGATGCTGATCCTGCTCCAGGCGGTGCTGGGCTTCGACAACCTGCTGTACATCTCGTTGGAGTCGAAGCGCGCACCGGCCGAGAAGCGGGAGTTCGTGCGCAGGATGGGGATCGGCATTGCGATTCTGCTGCGCATCGTCCTCCTCTTCCTGGTCGTCGGGATCATCGACGCGTTCCAGGATCCCGTCTTCGGCTTCCACTGGCCCGGCGTCTTCGAGGGCGAGTTCAACGTCCACAGCCTCATCGTGCTCGCCGGTGGCGTGTTCATCCTCTACACGGCCACCAAGGAGATCTGGCACATGATGGGGATCGAAGACCTTCGCGGCGAAGAGCGGAAGCCGAAGTCCCCCGGGCAGGTGATCTTCTGGATCGTCCTCATGAACATCGTCTTCTCTTTCGACTCGATCCTGAGCGCCCTGGCGCTCACCGACGTCTTCCTGGTGATGGCCGTCGCCATCATCATCGGAGGGATCCTGATGATCTGGCTGTCGGATCGGGTGGCCCGGTTTCTGGAGAAGAATCGCATGTACGAGGTCCTGGGCCTCTTCATCCTGATGATCGTCGGGGTGATGCTGCTCACGGAAGGCGGTCATCTGGGCCACATCACGCTCTTCGACCATCCCGTGGAGCCCATGACGAAAGCGACGTTCTACTTCGTCATCACGGTGCTCGTGCTGACCGACGTCGTGCAGACGAGGTACCAGAGAAAGCTGCTGAAGCAGCGGGCTGCGCGCACGGCCACGGCCGGCACGCCGTCTTCTTCTTGATGGACCCGTCGGCCGACGGGGATTACGGCGGCGGTCTCGTGGAAGCGCGCGCCCCCGCCCGGACCGGAGCCCGCTTCACGACTGCCATCGCGGTGCTCCTGGGCATCGCCGAGCTAGGCTGCGAGGACCGGGCGCCCGATACGCTCGGGCCAGCCGCCGGGCGTCTCGCCCCCTGCTTCGACAGGGCGAACTGCGTGAACACCGGCGACAGGCACCCCGAGGGCATTGTGCCCCTGTGGCTCGATACGAGCACGCCAGACGCGTTCGCTCGCGCGACGCAGGTGGTCGCGGGAATGCCCAGGGTCCGGGTCATCACGGCGACCGCCAACTACCTTCACGCCGAGGAGAGAACGCGCGTGCTCCGCTTCGTCGACGACCTGGAGCTGCTGCTCGTGGACAGCGGAGAGCTCCTGGTGCGATCGGCCTCGCGGGTCGGCGAGTCGGACCTGGGGGTCAATCGGCGCAGAGTGGAGCGGCTCCGCAGCCTGCTTGGCGAGGCCGGCCTCCTCCGGGAGGGAGGATGACGGCGCCGCGTTACAGGATGCCGTCGAGCAGCTTGCTCCGGACCGTTGTGGCCTGACTCAGAATGTCGGCCTTCGTCGTCTCGTCGCGGCGTGCCCAGCTCTTCAAGATCACCGCCATTCGGGGATTATCCGACAGACGCTCACTGTGGTGATCCATGAACTCCCAGTAGAGGCTATTCAGCGGACATGCGTCCTCGCCGACCGTCTCCTTGGGATCATAGCTGCACTGACCGCAGTGATCGGCCATGCGTTGGATGTACTTCCCACTCGCCGCGTAGGGCTTGGAGGTGAAGGAGCCCAGATCGGCGTATTGGCTCATACCCATGACGTTTGGCGTGACGACCCAGTCGAGGGCCAATTGAACCCTTCCACTGCCCCGAAATGCCCTGGGTAGGCGGCCTGCACCTCTTCCATGACCGACTGCGTCAACGCGTCCGGCTCGAAACGCGGCGGCTCCGGAAACGCATGTCCGGCCTCGGGCGTTTGCCGGTTGTCCGCATCGTAGTTCCACCTGCCTCCGGCGGGCTCGCCGTCGTCCATCAGCCAATCGCGCTGCTTCCGTGCGCTCCGGTAGAAATACTCGAGGCGAAGGGCCTTTCGCCCCGCCGCCCAGGTGTCGAACTCCTCGTCCGTCGTCAGCCACAGAGCGTTCGGCACGACCCGGAGCGGCCTCGGCCAGCGGGCGCACGTCGCGGGTGAGCTGGTCTCCCAGTACCAGCACGTGCCGAAACCCGCTCATCGGAGGGAGACCCGCGGTCGGAACCGGTCGAGCCGTTGGCACCTCATGGCACGCTCGGTGGGCGAACTCCGGCCGCTGCGATCAGAAGCCTGCAACCTAGACGAACTCCCCCGCCTCGAGCTGCTCGACCACGGTCCAACCCAGGGCTTCGGTGATCGAGAAGGCGACGCCGGCCCGAATCACGTTCCCGGCACCAGGAACCGCGCCGGCCAGAAGCCGTGACGCGCCCTTGCCCACGATCTGACCGAAGCTCGCGTAGGCCGCGGACTTCGCCACGGCCCGGGTGAGCTTCACCTCGAAGACGTCCGCCAGAGCCAGGATCATGCCCACCTGCACTGGCATGATCAACACGGCGTCCGAGCCCGGCAGCACCGCGACGCCGCCGGCTGCGGCGGACACCGCGGCAGCCCCGTGGATGATCGTCTCGCACCTCTTCCTTTGCTCTTCGGTCATCTCAGGACCCTCCGGTGTGCTTGCGGCCTTGTCCAGCCGCGTAGTCGCCGCTCAGCCCTATCGTTCCCCCACGCCCGTCGCGCGGTTCCGTTTCAGGCGCCACACCCTTCGATCGGTTGGAGCGGCTGGCCTTGGACGGAAGCCTGATCCATCAGCGTTGTCGACAGGCGCGGCCGTGGCCGCCACGTCAGGGGGGGCAGCCAGGCTTGAGGAGACCGGTGACCCTTTCGGGACCCCGCCGGCTTTGGATCCACCGTCGCTCCGGGCGTTCCGGGTCGACCTAGAGGCGGAACCGGTAGCTGAACTTCACGAACAATCCCTCAGCCACCGGGTCCAGCCGCTGGAACCTGAACGCGCTGATCTCGGACATCTGCCGCGTATACCCCAGGTAGACCACCGTCCCCGGCGATGGCTCGTACGCGACGAGCGCTTCGCCGCTCATGGAGTTCGATGTGCGGCCCGATCGCACCTCGCACTCCCCATCGTCACAGGCGTAGACGGGCCGGCCGGTGGCCGGATCACGCAGGTCACTGGATTCCTGTGCGGCGTACTGACCGATGAGCCGCACGTAGAACGCCTTGGTGAACTGATACTGAGCACGGACCCGCGGGATCGTGGCCACCTGGCTTCACGCCCTCGCCGACCGACCCGCCAGCCCGCGCCTCGACCGTCGCCGAGCCCTCACCGTCGTCCAGGCCCTGGGCTTGGACGGGCGCACCGGCGAGCAGCGCTGTCAGCAGCAGTGCGTTGGCGGTCATGGGTTGTTCCGGGCTGCGGGGACTCGTGGCCTGAAACCGAGACACCGGCATAACCGACGATTGTACAGCTTTATCGGCACGATATTGTCCGTTGTTTAATTATTGTATAGCTTTGACGAGCGGAACGCAAGCGCTCGTCTCCCGCCCGGAACGAGAAAAGGCTGGTCCGACTGACCGTAGGTCGGTAGTGTTGGCACCGACCCGCCGACTTTCGAACGAAGACGCCCCCTTTTCAGGGTCCTTCTCCTTGAAGCTTCCGGAAATCTCGATCCGTCGTCCGGTCATGACCGCGATGATCGCCACGGCGCTGGTGCTGTTCGGCAGCATCGCCTATCAGCGGCTGCCCTTGCGTGAGTATCCGGACATCGACCGCCCGGTGGTCTCGGTGAACACGTCGCTCCGCGGCGCGAACCCGCGGGTCATGGAGTCCGCGGTCACCGACGTTCTCGAAGAGGAGCTGAGCACGGTCGAAGGGCTCCGGACGCTCACGAGCAGCAGCGGCGAGCAGAGCAGCTCGATCTCGCTCGAGTTCACGTTGGACCGCGATATCGAAGCATCCGCCCAGGACGTTCGGGACAAGGTCTCCCGGGTCAGGGGTCGCCTGCCGGAAGAGGTGCTGGAGCCCGTCGTGGCCAAGCAGGACGCCGACGCGTTCCCGTTTCTGTGGCTGGCGCTATCGGCCGAGAACTACGACCTGCTCCAGCTGTCGGACATCGCCGACCGCGACGTCAAAGGCCGACTCCAGACCGTCAGCGGGGTCGGCCGCGCCCAGATCTTCGGGGAGCGGCGCTACTCCATGCGCATTTGGCTCGACGCCGAGGCCTTGGCGTCCCGGGAACTCACGGTGCAGGACGTGCGCAGCGCGGTCCGGACCAGGAGCGTCGAGATCCCGGCCGGCCGAATCGAATCGAACCGACGGGAATTCACGGTTCGGTCGCTGGGCGAGCTAAAGACGCCGGAGGAGTTCGGCGACCTGGTGGTTGCCAGCGAGGGCAGCCAGCTGGTGAGGCTCAAAGACGTCGCCCGCGTAGAGCTGGGACCGGAAAACGATCGCTCGATTCTGCGCTACGCCGGGGCACCCGCCGTGGCGGTGGGCGTGGTTCGCCAGTCACGATCGAATCTCATCGCGGTCTCCGACGCGGTGCAGGCCGAGCTCCCGTCGATCCGAGAGGCGCTGCCGCCAGGCGTCGAGCTGACCCTGGTCGCGGATGGCGCGGATTTCGTGCGCCGCTCGATCCAGGAGGCGAAGGAGACGTTGGTCCTGGCCGCGATCCTGGTGGTCCTGATCATCTTCGTGTTCCTCCGGAACCTGCGCGGCACGATCATCCCCGGCTTGGCGATTCCCACGTCCATCGTCGCCACCTTCGGGATCCTCTACTTCCTCGACTTCACGATCAACAACCTGACGCTGCTTGCGCTCATTCTGTCCATGGGCATCGTGGTCGATGACGCAATCATCGTCATGGAGAACGCCTACCGGCACCAGGAGAAGCTGGGCGAAAGCCCCGACGAGGCTGCCCGTAAGGGCACCAATGAGATCGCTTTCGCGGTGATCGCCACCACCGTGGCGCTGGTGGCCGTCTTCGCCCCCCTGACGTTCCTGTCCGGCACCACGGGGCGGCTGTTCGGGGAGTTCGCTTTGGCCATGTCAGGGGCCGTCATCATCTCCAGCTTCGTGGCGCTCACGCTGACGCCCATGCTGTGCGCCAAGATCCTGCGCGTCCCCAAGACCCATGGACGGCTGTTCAACCTCTTCGAGCGGGCGTTCGAGGCGGTGACGGACTGGTATGGCGCCGCGTTGAAGGCGGCGATGCGGTTCCGGTGGCTGGTCGTCGGAGGAAGCGTGGCGGCGGTCGGCTTGGCGGTCCTGGTCTTTCAGCAGCTCCGCGTCGAGTTCCTTCCGCCCGAGGACCGGGGCTTCTTCTCGGTGTTCGTCCAGGGCCCGGAGGGCTCGTCCCTCGGCTACACCGACGACTATCAGCGGCAGGTCGAAGCGATCCTGTCCCAGACGGACGATGTCCGTGACTACTTCAGCATCGTGGGCTTCGGTGGCGGTGTGAACTCGGGCATCGTCTTCGCCCGACTGGAGGACTGGGAGAACCGCGACCGGTCGACGAGCGACGTGCTGAGCGAGGTGCGACCTCGGTTACTGGGGATCCCCGGGGTATTCGCCTTCGCGAGCCAGCCGCCCGCGTTGGGCGGGCTGCGAGGCAGCCCGGTCAACTTCGTGATCCGGAACCCCGACTTCGACTCCCTGGTGGTGGGCCTGGACCGGCTCGTCGCGCGTGCCCGCGGCATGGAAGGGATGGTGAACGTGAACAAGAACCTCCAGGTCAACAAGCCCGAATTGACCGTCATCTACGAGCGGGACCGGGCAGAAGACCTGGGGGTCGCCATCGCCGACGTGTCGGGCACGCTGCAGACCATGCTCGGTGGACAGCGGATCGCCACCTTCACCCGTGAGAACAAGCTCTACGAGATCATCGCGCAGCTCGACCCTACCGAGCGGGCAACCCCGACGGACATGACAGGGCTGTACGTGAGAGGGCGGGAAGGTGGGCTGGTTCAGCTCGACGCCCTGGCTCAGGTTCAGGAGGGCGTCGGGCCCCAGAGCCTCCGACACTATAACCGGGTCCGCTCGGGGACTCTCACGGCCAACCTCCTGCCCGACTTTACCCTCGGTCAGGCGTTGGATTCCCTCTACACGGCCGCGGGAGAGGTGCTTCCGCCGGGAAGCTCCACGGCGCTCGCCGGCGAGTCCCGCGAGCTCGAGGAGAGCGGTAACGCCCTCTATTTCGCGTTCGTTCTCGCACTGATCGTGGTGTTCATGGTCTTGGCCGCACAGTTCGAGTCGTTGCTCCACCCGTTCACGGTGATCATGGCCGTTCCGCTGGCCGTGACGGGCGCCCTGGTCACGCTCTGGCTCACCGGCTCTACGCTGAACCTGTTCAGCCAGATCGGCATGATCCTCTTGATCGGGCTGGTGACGAAGAACTCGATCCTGCTCGTCGAGTACGCCAACCAGCTGAAGGACCGGGGGCTTTCGTCCGTCGAGGCGATGCTCGAGTCGGGCAAGATCCGCCTTCGACCGATCGTCATGACGTCTGTGGCGACCATCGCGGGCACCATGCCCATCGCGCTGGGGTTGGGCGCAGGCTCCGAGAGCCGGCGACCCTTGGGCTACGCCATCGTAGGCGGCATGGTGTTCTCGACGCTGCTCACGCTCTTCCTGGTCCCGGTCGTCTACGTCCTCCTGGACGCGCTCAGGGCTCGCCTACGCTTTCGGCGTCCCGGGCCCGCCAGTACGCTCGTGGAGGCGAGCGGGGCTTGATGTCGAGCGTCGCAGCAGCGCTCCTCAGCCTCGTCCTGGCACAGGCCGAGATGCCCGCCGTTCCGGCAGCGGACTCCTTGCCGCAGGTCACGCTCGGAGAGGCACTGCTGAGAGCTGCCCGGCTCGACCCCAACTACGTCGCCGCCACGAGGCAGGTGGCCGACGCCCAGTGGAGCAGAACGGCGGCGATCACGGTGTTCGTCGTGCCGGCGCTCACCGCACAGATCACCGGCACGCAGAATTCCAACCAGGCGTTCAACATCGGGACCGGGGAGCCGGCCACACAGATCGTCGACGCCCGCATCCAGGGCCGCCTCAACCTGTTCAGCGGCTTCGGCAAGATCAACGATCTGAAGCGAGCGAACGCCGAGCTCGAGAGCGCCCGGGCGGGACAGCTCCAGGCTCGCTACGTGACGGCGCTCTTCACCGAGGCGGATTTCTACGATGTCCTCGCTCAGCGGGAGCTGCTGCGGGTGGCAGAAGAGCGCGTCGAACGGGCAGCCGAGCAGTTCGGCGTGGCTCGGGCTAGGGTGCTCACCGGGGCGGCAGTACAGAGCGATTCGCTGCAGCTGTTGCTCGAGCTGACCGAGGCGCAGGTGAACCTGCTCCGGCAGCGGGCATTGCTCAAGGTGGCGCGCTTCCAGTTGGGGCGGCGGGTCGGCGAGCCGGGACCCGTGGACGCAGCGCTGGCGGAGGAGCTGGCAACCCCGGATCTTCCCATCTCGCAGGAAGCGGCGATCCAGGAGGCCATCGCTTCCAGTCCTTCGGCCGTCGTCGCCAGAGCCGATGAGCGGGCCGCCGATGCGGCCATGAAGGCCGCCAAAGGCTCGTACCTCCCCAGCATCGACCTCTTCGGTCAGATCTCGTCCTTCGACGAGTCCTTTCCGCCCAGCGCTGTGAACCGCTCGTCCATCGGCCTGGCGCTTAGCTTCCCGATCTGGAACGACGCTCAGCGCGAGCTGACCATATCGCGCTCGACGACCGTGCTGGAAGTGACACGGGCCGCTCGGGGAGACATCGAGCGGGCCCTGCGCCGCGACGTGGTCGAGGCCTACGAGGGCTACGATGCCGCGAGGGCGGCGCAGGCGCTCGCGGAACGGGCCGTGATCGTCGCCGCTGAAAACCTCCGCGTTCAGCAGGAACGATATCAGGCCGGCGCAACCACCATCCTCGATCTCCTGGCTGCGGACGGCCGCATGTCAGACGCGGATGCGGGGCTGGTGCAGGCCAGGTACACGACACGCCTGGCGCTGACCGGACTCGAAGCCATTCTCGGGCGACGGCTCTTTCCCATCCCCGCCGGGGGGCCGCCATGAGGCGTGTCACGCAGGACCGGTGGGCTCGTCGCAGAGCCGCCATGAACTGGAGTGCCATGAAGCCCGTGTCCCTGGGAACGACGACTACGGTGGTCCTCGTGTCACTCGTGGCGGGGTGCGGCGGCGAGGGAGAGGCCCCGAGCCAGGGCCGCGGAGGCCCGCCGGCCCGGCCGCCGACGCCGGTCGAAGTGTACGTCGCCACGACGGACACGGTGACCGAGACGGTCCTGGCGACGGGTGCGGTGGAAGCGATCCAGTCCATCGAGCTGAGGCCCGAGATGCAGGGGCGCCTGGTCGAGATCATGGCCCGCGAAGGCAGGGAGGTCCGGCGGGGCACGCCGCTCTTCAAGATCGACGACGCGGAGCTGCGGGCGCTGGTGGCCCAACTGGAAGCCGAGCGTGATCAGGCCGTGCAGGCGCTGCAGCGCACGCGAGAGCTGCTCGATATGGACGCGTCTTCACAGGCCGACCTGGAAAGCGCCGAGGCCAGTGCGCGCAGTCGCGAGGCGCAGCTGGAGCTGCAGCGGGTGAGGCTGGAGCGCACGACCGTCCGGGCAGCGCCTCGTCAGCGTCGGTGACTACGTCACCACGTCGACGCGACTGACCACCCTGCAAACGGTCGATCCGCAGCGCGTGGCCTTCCAGGTCCCGGAACGTTATGCCGAGCGCTTGGCACGCGATCAGCAGGTCCGATTCACCGTGGCGGCGGTGGCCCGTGAGTTCGTCGGGACCGTCGATTTCGTCGACCCCGTGGTGCAGGTCCCGGGCCGCACCATCCTCATCAAAGCGCGGGTCCCCAATCCCGACCGGGCCCTCCGACCGGGGATGTTCGTGGAAGCCCGTCTCGCGACGGAGGTGCGGCCCGAAGCGATCGTCATCCCCGAGGACGCGATTCTGCCGCTAGGCAATCAGAGCTTCGCCTGGGTCGTTGCCGACGGCACGGCGACCCGACGGGAAGTCACGCTGGGGGTGCGCACGCCCGGCTTCGTCGAGATCACGCAGGGCGTCGACGAGGGGGAGCAGGTCGTGGTGGGAGGGCTCCAACGACTACGCTTGTGGCGGTCGCGGTCTGGCGTAGAGAGAGAGCCCGGCTCGAACCCGCTGTGTTACTCTTGTCCGCACTGCCATTCATGTCCGGAACGGTCGGGGGCCCGCGATGACTGATTCAACAAGGCGTCCGTCTGCTCCAACGAGGCCTGCGCCCGCGCCACCGAGAGCTCGCCCCCTCTGGGCCGCCCTCCTACTTCTCCTGACCGCCTGTGGCGAGTCGCCTCCGGACCTTGCGCTCGATCGCGTCGTACGGTCGAGCGGAGGCATCGTGGTGAGCCAGGCACCCCTGGCCACCGCAGTGGGTGCACGGGTCCTGGCATCCGGGGGCAACGCCGTAGACGCGGCCGTGGCGACGGCGTTCGCCCTGGCTGTCGTCGAGCCGACGAACTCCGGCCTGGGGGGACGGACGCAGATCCTCCTCCGTAGCCCAGACGGGGCCGTGGCGGCCATCGACGCCACCACGCAGGTGCCCGCTGGCTTTCCGGTCGACTCGGTTCCGCCGGCCACCACCGCTGCGGGCTACGGAATGGTCGGGATCCCCGGGACCGTGGCCGGGCTGACCCGGGCATTGGCCGATCACGGCAGCTGGCCCCTCCCAGACGTCCTCGCACCTGCCATCGCCCTGGCCGCGGACGGCTTCCCACTGAACGACGCTCAAGCTCGGGCGATTGCCTCCGTGGCCGAGCACCTACGGCAGTTCGAAGCCTCCCAGCGCTACTTCCTCCGGCCCGATGGAACGCCGTACGCGCCTGGCGACACGCTGATTCAGGCTGACCTCGCGGCCACACTCCAGACAATCGCCGAGGGCGGCGCCGATGCCTTCTACCGCGGCGCCATCGCGCGAGCGATCGCGGTGGATATGGCTGCCCAGGGTGGGTTCGTCACCGCTGACGATCTGGCCGGCTACCGGGCTCGAGACGCGCTGGTCGTCCGTGGATCGTACCGAGGCCATGAGCTCATCGGGACGTATCTCCCGGCGGCGGGTGCCAACGTCATCGAGATGCTCCAGATTCTGGGCCACTTCGAGCTGGAAAGCGTCGTCGGGACTTCCGAATGGGCCGCGCTGGTGGCGCAGGCTCTGCTTTTCGGCTTCCAGGATCGGCTGGCGGACCTCGCCAACATGGGACCCGCCGAGACCTTCCCGCTGGCTGCAAACGCGGAGGTCATCGTCTCGCCGGAGCGCGCCGCCGAACGCGCCTCTCGGATTCGCCCGTTCGAGGTGGCGTCCGGAGCCGGAGACACCGATCGCAGGTCGGGCGAGTTCCTTCCAGGGCACACCACGCACGTATCCGTGGTGGACGGCGAAGGTGGGGCCGTGGCCCTCACCCAATCCCTCGGCCCCACGCTGGGCTCTCGGGTCGCCGCTCCCGGGCTCGGGTTCATGTATGCCGCCACCATGGGCTACTTGTCCGGTGCGGCGGCGTCGGCAGGCGTCCGTGCCTTGGGGCCCGGGGACCGAGCTTCTTCCCGCCAATCGCCGATGCTGGTCCTGAAGGACGATCAACTGCACCTGGTGATCGGTGGGTCGGGGTCGCGCCGCATCCTCGCCGCGGTCACGCAGGTCGTCAGCCGCATCGTCGATCAGGGGCTCTCACTCGAGGAAGCCATCTCCAGCCCGCGTGTGCACATCGAGCCGTCCGAGCCGGATATCCTGCACATGATGGTGCGGGAATACGGGGCCTGGACGGAGGACCAGCGCGCCGACCTCCGCGCCTTCGGCTACGACGTCAGAGATCAGCACACCGCTTCGTTCGGAAACGTGTCCGCCATCTCGCTCGACCGGGCGAGTGGCGAGTGGGTTGGGGTGGCGGATCCGGGCGGGGCCGGAATGGCGGGTGGAGCTCGTATCCCATGATCATCCGTGGCGGCACCGGCTTCAAGGCGGCCTTCCGCATGTTCGTGGCCCGCAACTGGGTGGCCGTGCTCGTGGTGCTCGGAATCGAGGGCGGCGCATGGTGGCTGCACGAGCTGGTACCGGAGCTCGATTCGACCGCGTTCTCCGCGGGGGCGGTGGGTGTGTTGGCCACGATCGTGGGCATCTTCGTGGCCTTTCGATTCAACGAGGCCTACGGTCGGTGGTGGGAGGCTCGGATCCTGTGGGGCGGGATGGTCAACGTGAGCCGGACGTTCGCGCGCCAGGTCACCAATCTGTTGACCCCGGAACGTGTTCCGGACCTCGGGACCCGGGACGACGCGGGGGCCATTCAGAAGGAGCTCGTCTACCGGCACCTCGCGTACGTCAATGCTCTGCGTCTCGGCCTTCGGGGGAAGCCGGCCTTCCCCGAGACAGCCTCCTTCCTGGCGACCGATGAGGTCGAGCAGCTCCGGTCGGCGCGCAATGTACCCACCCAGCTCATCCAGAGGCAGTCCGCGCGCCTGGCGTCACTCCTGGGCACCGGTACGTCCGAGCACATTCTCCTGAGGCATCTGGACGAGTCCCTGACACAGATCACCGAGCTCCAGGGCGGCATGGAGCGCATCAAGAACACGGCCTTTCCCGACGCAGTGCTCGCCATCACCCGGATCCTGGTCTGGCTCGTTGCGCTTCTGGTGGCCGTCGCCTTCATCGAGCCCGATCAGGGGATCTACGTCTTCGAGTTCGTGGCGGTGTTGGTGATCGTCCTGAGCTTCCTGCTGGTCAAGCAGCTCGGCGAGGACCTGAACGACCCCTTCGAGGGCAAGCCCAACGACACGCCCATGTCCGCGCTTTGCCGCACGATCGAGATCGACTTGCGGCAACAGCTGGGAGAGACGGAGCTACCGCCACCGCTGGAGCCGGTGGATGGGGTGCTGATGTAGATCCGACGACCCTCGGCTGGCCCCTGTGCCGGCCCATCCGGCCATCAAACGACCAGCGCGAGCTTCCCCACGGTCCGACCGGTCTCCAGCTCACGGTGGGCGCGGGCCACGTCTTCGAACGAATGCGGCGTCACGTCGAGGGGCACGATCCGCCCTTGGCCGATCCAGCCCAGCAGCTCGGCCATGCCGCGCTCCAGCAGGTCCCTCCGATCCGACAGGAAGCTCAGGTTGAACCCCATGACGCTGCGGTTCTTCAGGGTCATGTCCATCGGGTCGAACCGGGGCGTACGCAGCCAGGACAAGATGAGCCGGGCCCAGCCGGGCTTCCCTCGACCGCGAGGCAGCATCGAGTGGAACCCGTAGACAACGAGCCGCCCGGTGGGCCGAAGGTGGTTGTAGCTGGCTTTCAGCGTGGAGACGCCGTTGGCGTCGAAGACCACGTCGAATCCCCCCGGGGCCAGCGCGGACGCCCGCGCCCAGAGTTCTTCGCTTGACGTATCGATTACCGCCTGGGCGCCCATCTCCTCTGCTACGGGCACCTTGTGGGTCCCTCCCACGACCGCCACCACGTCGCATTCTCTCAACCGGCAGAGTTGGACCAACGCCCCCCCGACCCCGCCCGCTGCCGAGTGCACAAGCACGGCCTGCCCGGCCCGGGGACGACCCGCCTCGAAGACGCCATACCACGCCGTGAGGAATGCCACGGGCAGTGAAGCCGCCTGAACCGTCGAGATGCCGGGCGGGATCGGAAAGACCTGCGTAGCCGGGACGACCACCTGCGTGGCGTAGCCACCGAAGAGGGTGACGGCGAGCACCGGGCTACCCACGGGCGGGCCGGCGATCCCCCCTCCCAGCGCCCCCACGGTCCCGGCCACCTCGAAGCCGGGAGTGACAGGGTAGCCGACGAGCTGACGAGCCGAGGCATACAGGCCCATGCGCGTGAGGCAATCTGCGTAGTTCACGCCTGCCGCCTCGACCTCCACCCTCACCTCTCCCGGTCCCGGCTGGAGGTCGGGGTGTTCCTCGATGCGGAGCCGGTCGTAGCCGCCGGGCCGCCCGACGACGATCCTCCTCACGCAGGGTCCGCCGTCCGCTTCATGGCGGCTCTGCCGTCGTCTTCATGCGACGCCCTCGCCGCTCATCCTGCGGCTACCGGCACCTCCGGCGTGTCGATGAGCGACACCGCGCGGTCCACGTCGTCTTGCGTCAGCTCGTGGCGCTCCAGCGTCCCCGCGAAATACGCCTGGTAGGCCGACATGTCGAAGTGCCCGTGGCCGCAGAGGTTGAAGAGGATCGTGCGAGGCGTGCCCGCCTCCTTGGCCTGACGAGCCTCACGGATGGCGCTGGCGACGGCGTGATTGGCCTCCGGGGCCGGGATGATTCCCTCGGTCTTCGCGAACAGCACGCCGGCCTCGAAGCTCTCGATCTGGTCCACCGCCTCGGCGGTCATCAGCTCGTCTTTGAGGAGCTGACTGACCAGGACCCCGGCGCCGTGGTAGCGGAGACCGCCGGCGTGGATGCGGGCCGGTACGAACGTGTGGCCCAGCGTGTACATGGGGAGGAGCGGAGTCATGCCCACGGTGTCCCCGAAATCGTACCGGAACACGCCCCGCGTGAGCTTGGGGCACGAAGTCGGCTCGCTGGCCAGGCAGCGAATGCTCGCCCCCTGGGTGAAGTTCTTCTGCAGGAACGGGAACGCGAGACCCGCGAAGTTCGAGCCGCCGCCGAACGGCGCGATCACCACGTCGGGCGTCTCGCCAGCCATCTCCATCTGCTGGGCCGCCTCCTGCCCGATCACCGTCTGGTGCATCAGGACGTGGTTGAGGACGCTCCCGAGGGAATACTTGGTGTCGGGATCCGCGACCGCCGCTTCCACCGCCTCGGAGATGGCGATCCCGAGGCTGCCCGGTGAGTCCGGATCTCCGGCGAGGATCTTCCGTCCTGCCCGCGTCCGCTCGCTCGGCGACGCGATGACTTCGGCACCCCAGGTGTTCATCATCAGCTTGCGGTAGGGCTTCTGCTCGTAGCTGATCTTCACCATGTAGACCTGGCAGTCGATGCCGAACATCTGACAGCCCAGTGCGAGCGCGCTCCCCCACTGCCCCGCGCCGGTCTCGGTCGTGATCCGCTTGACTCCCTCCCGCTTGTTGTAGAAGGCCTGGGCCACGGCCGTGTTGGGCTTGTGTGACCCGGCCGGGCTCACGCCCTCGTACTTGTAGAAGATCTTCGCGGGCGTATCGAGAGCTTTCTCGAGCCTCCGAGCCCGGTAGAGGGGCGTGGGCCGCCACAGCTTGTAGATCTCCCTGATCTCGTCGGGGATCTCCACCCAGGGCTCCGCCGATACCTCTTGCTCGATCAGAGACATGGGAAAGAGCGGCGCCAACGCGTCCGGGCCGATGGGCTCGTGCGTCGCCGGGTGGATCGGCGGCATGGGCTTGTTCGGCATGTCGGCGGCAATGTTGTACCAGCGCGTGGGGATGTCGTTTTCGGTCAGGAGATACTTCGTGGGCTCGCTCATCGTCTGGCCTGTCCGCTGAGTTGTCTTGGGGGTACGGGGTGAAGGGTCGAACGACGTTCGAGCCCTGTCAAACGGGCTCAATCCCCCGCGGGCATCCCTCCCGGCGCTGGTGTCGACAGCCGCGTGATCGCGGTCGGGCGCGCGATCGGCCGCGACGGGCGCGTAGCGGTGGGGCCGTCGAGACCCCATTGTTCGCGCCAGCCGGACTTTCCGCGTCCTCATCGGAACCGTCTCCCTCGCTCAGTCGAGCCAAGGAAGAGTGCGTCCCTCGAGGTGAAGTCGAGGTCAAGCACGGTGTCGAGGTCGAGATGTTCTTCGTCGAGCGTGAGTTGGATCAGGCCGGCTGAGCGACGCCCATGATCGTCGCCGGAGCGGCCACGAGTCTCTTCGCGAAGTGGCGGTTCCGACGACGCGCACGCCGGTGCGTGAGGGCCGGTGCGACACCGGCGACCATCCACGCCGTTCTCGGCGAACCGCACCGCAGGTACCTCGACGAAGAGGACGGCGTGCGACGGGAGATCTGGGAGTACTCCGTCCACCGTGGCCGGACGGGCGAGCTGAGGTTCGGCCTCTGCTTCGAGGACGGGTTGTACTCCCATGACTGGTGGGGCGCCTGGCCCGGATAGACCCGGGGCGGTGTCGCTCCCGTCCCGGGAACCCGCCTGTACCCTTGCCCGGTTGGGCCAGGAGACTGAATCTGGATATGACTTCCCTACGCCAGCGGACGCGGAGGCCACATGCCCGGAACCCGTCGTGAGCTGATCGCCCTCTCGATGGCCCTGATGGGGCTGTCCCTGACCGGCCCGGCCGAGGCACAGGAAACCATGGCGCAAATCGAGGAGTTCGACCCGGGACGTGCGATCCTCAATGACGAGCCATGGTTCGATCCCTTCCGGCCCCGGAGCCTCGAGCCGCTGCGCGGTGCACTGGAGGACGGACGCCTGACCGAGGATGCAGCCCTCATGGTGCTCGAGCGGAACGGTCGGCACCTGGCCCTGTCCACCCTACAGATGTCCTATCACCACGTCGCACAAGGGGACCTGGCCGGCGAGCCGTGGATGGTCTCCTTCTGAGTGATCTGTAACACAGGGATCGGTCTGATTCCCACGGTGGATGGCCGGGTCGAGTGGTTCAGCGAGAAAGGCCTGTACGACGGCCTCTTCCTGATGAGCGACGAGCGCACGGGCACGTACTGGAATCACATGACAGGAGAGGCGGTTCACGGCCCCCTGACCGGGAAGCGCCTCGAGCTGGAGAACGTGCTCCACACCACGGTGGCCCAGGCGTTGGCGCAGGACCCGGAGACGCAGCTCGCCTGGTCCGGCCATCCGAGGGCCATCGGCCGGAGCGAAGGGGGCGGCGGCACGCTGACGGCACTGCTACGGCGGATACGTGGACTCCCCGAGATCTTTCCGGCCACCCTCGGCGCGGAGGACGATCGGCGCGCCCGGATGGACATCGGCATCGGCATCTGGAACGACGCCAACGCCCGCTACTACCCGATGGACGCCATCGAGGAAGAGGGACGAGCGCTGCTGGACACGTTCGAGGGCCACCGCGTCGTCGTCTACTACGACCCGACGGCGTTCTCGTTGGCCGCCCACTACACGGACGCTCAGCGCGTCTGGTGGGAAGGCGAGGTGCTGCGGTTCTCCACGGGGGAGTATATCGAGGCGGGAGTACGCTTCGCCGAAGACGGCACTCGGGTCGAGATGGAGCGCCCGCTCCAGGTCTTCACGCGTTGGTATGGATTCTCGCTGACGTTTCCCGAGACGGAGGTGTTCGGCGAGGGGGGCTGACCGAGATCGACCGAATCCGGGGCTGTTCGCCGGGGATCATTCGTCGACGGCGGTACGGCCGACGGACATGGGCCGGAGCTGCTCGCCGTATCCCGTGAGCTCGACATATCCCACCCCGGTTACGGGTCGGCCACCCGAGGTGCCCGCGACCCGCACCGCGCCTTCCCAATACCGGAAGGTGACGTCCATCTCCTGTTCGAGGAGGACGGGTGTGACCTCCAGCGCCAGGTCCTCGTCGGCGATCGAGATACGCCACCCGGACGGGTATTCCACGCCCGTCGGGCTCGACCATGAACCGGTCGCCTCCAGATTGATGGCGTCGAAGTCCAAGGAACGCGAGCCGCCATCCGCATCGACCAGCATCGCGCTGCTCCAGGGGTCGGGCGCACCGTCTCGACCACGCATCTGATAGAGCATCAGATCGCGGCCGTCCGACAGCTGGAGAGCGAACCAGTCCCACCCGACCTGATCCGGCGCCAGCGCGCTCGTGCTCCATTCCCGGTCCAGCCAGGCTGTTCCAGTGACGGGATGCCTCACTCCATCTACCGTGACGGTGCCTGCGGCCTCCAACCGCGTGTAGGAGTAGTAGTAGGAGGCGTTTCCCTCGCCAGGACCCTTCTGGCTCAATCCGGAATCCCCCTGGAGCACCATCGGCTTCACTGACTCCAGGTCGAGCTCGACCGACGCACCGTCCTCGCCTCCGTAGAGACGGGCGGGAAAGGCCGACCCTTCGTGCTGCGCCTCCAGCCTCCAGTCCTCGAGCCAGACCGCGAAAGGTTCGGCACGAGCGCCCGCCAGCTCCAGCGCGCCTCTGGAGAACCGCTCGAAGCCGTGGTGCCGCCCCTCCGCAACATCGGTGATCGCGAAGTGGCCCATGTAGACCTGGTTGGTGCGCCAGCCGACTTGGGCGTCGACCCCTGTACGTGTCGCCCGTTCGTTGGGGAGGGGCGCGGCCGCGCTTGACTCGGACCCCTCCGCCGCACGGGTCGTCCGAGACGTGCGCAACGCGCGCTGCCGGGCCGAATCCGGTGACAGGGACGTGCGGAAGACGGTCCACTGGAAGCCGAACTCCCGACCACCGGCGGTCGTCAGGTTGCCCGTCACGTACCACCATTCGGTCCGGAACGCCGGATGGGGCCCGTGATCCGCGGGAAACTCGAAGGGGCGCGGCCGCGTGGCGCGTGCATAGCCTTCGGCGTCCGCCCCGCCCAGCGCGTCGCCGATGGAAAGCCGGGCCGATACGACCGTCGGCGGGGTGGAACGGGCGCCCCACAGCGCGACGCCAACCAAGCCCAGCGCCAGGCCCCAACCGATGACGCCCCAGCGCTTCCGGTCTCGCACCATGCCTCCGTCCATTTCGGCTCGGACCTCGGTCATTCTGAACGAATCGCTTCCGAAGGGGACGTGCGGGCCATGCGGATGCCGGGATACAGCCCCGCGAGGAGCGCTCCGATCACCGCCAACCCCACCGCCTGGAACACCACGGCGGGGCCCAGATCCAGCTGCAGCGTCCAACCGAACGATCTCCGGTTGACCACGTAGATCATGACCACGGCCAGCGCGAGGCCAGCTGGCACCGCCATCACGCCCGCCAACAGGCCCATGAGTCCCGTCTGCGTCGTCACCAGGGCCGTCAGCTCGCGGGGCGTGAGTCCGAGCGCCCGCATGACTCCCAACTCTCGACGTCGCTCGAGCTGCAGCGCCATGAGGGCGCTCAGCACGCCGATGAAGGCCACGACGAACGCGAGCAGCCGCAGAACCCCGGTCACCGCGAACGTCCGGTCGAAGACCGCCAGGGACGCCTCGCGCAGCCCCCGATTGGATCGGATGAGCAAGGGACTTTCCGGCCCGGCGGCGGCTCGCAGCCGGTCGACGAGCGCGTCGGGATCTACCGCAGGCTCCGCAAAAAACGCCATGGAGGTGATTTGCCGGTCCGACCATCGGCTGTCGTAGGCGTCCCTGCTCATCAGAATCGAGCCCCGGTCGGAGCCGTAGTCGAAGAAGACGCCGACGATCTCCCACGTCGAAGGCCCCGCCTCTGTAGGCAAGCGAACCTCGTCTCCCAGGCCGAGCCCGGTGCGATACGCAAAGGGCTCCGACACGAACACACCACCGCCCGAGCGGAACGCCGGGAAGGCGCGGGATGCATCGCCCTGCTTGAAGTCGAAGGCGGCCTCACCGCGCGGATCGAGGTCCAGCGCTACGACCGTGGTCTGCCCGAAGGCCCCCGTCTCGATGGACTGGGCACGGTAGGTGCTGATGCCGGCGATCCCGGGCACCGCTCGGAGCCGCTCGACGGTCCCACCGCGGATCGCGCCCTCGGGCCGGGTTCCCGAGAGCCCCGGAAGCGAAACGTACACGTCGGCCCGAAGTGTGCCGTCGAGCCAACGGGTCAGCGTGGAGCGGAAGCTCGAGATCATGGCCCCCAGACCCACGGTGACCGACACGGCAACCACGAGAGCCGCGATGGCCGGAGCCGTTCGGCTCAGCGTCTCGGTCACGCCCCTCCCGGCCAGCCGACCCAGCACGCCGAAGAGCCGCGACAGCACCGGCGTCGCCACCCGAACGCCGAGGACGGTGCCCGCGGGCGTGAGCAGAGCGATGCCCATGAGGATCAGGAACAGGGCGAAGAACGCCAGAGTGACACTGCGGCCAGGAATCAGCAGGGCCGCGCCTACAGCCACCAGTAGCGATCCGCCCACGGCCATTCGACCCACGCCGGACCGAGTTCGATCCTCCTCGAAAGACCGAAGCATGGCTACCCGCGGCTCGACGCTGGCCGCCTCTCGGGCAGGCCATGCCGCGGCCACGAGCGTCGCGCCCACGCCCAGCGCCAGCCCCTTGAGGAGCGACTCGGCCGAGAACGTGAGCGCATCCACGGCGACCACGGCCCAGAGGTCGTTGATCGTGCGGGTCACGAGCTGGACGAGCCCACGTCCAAGGATGGTTCCCAGCGCCACCCCGAGAGCCGAACCGATCAGGCCCAGTGCGGCCGCCTCCAGGAGCAGACGGCGCACGATCTCGCTCTGCGTCGTCCCCATGGCCCTCAGGGTGCCGATCAGACCCCTTCGCTGGACGACCGAGAAGGTCATCGTGTTGTAGATCAGGAACATTCCGAAGATGAGCGCGAGAAAGCTCAACGCGGTCAGGTTCAGGTCGAAGGCCCGGATCATCTGCGAGAAAGCTCGGGCTCGCGTGCCAGCCTCGACCACGGTCGCCTCGGGTGGAAGCAGCCCCTGGACGACCACGATCAGGGAATCTCCCGCCGGGCCTTCGGGAAGTCGCAGGTCGATCCGACTGATCCGCCCGTCGAGGCTCAGCAGGCGCTGAGCCTCCGACACGTCCACGATCAGGAGCGACTCGGTGGCCCTTCGGCTCAGATCGTCGTCGGGATCGACGGTGCCCACGACCCTCAAGGTGTGGGGCGAGCCGGTCACGAGCACCGGGAGCGCACCACCCACATCCACCCCGGCCCTTGCCGCGGTCTCTTTCGAGAGGGCCACCCCGCCCGGCTCGGTCAGAAGCGGCGATGCGTCCAATCCTCCGCCGCCAGCGGACAAATAGGGCCGAAATGGGAGCTCGGAGAACGGATCGACCCCCAGCAGGCGGATCGATTCCCCGGGCAGCGCCGGGGATTCCACCCATCCCTCGACGATCGGAGCGGACGCGCGCAGCCCCGCCTCGAGACGGATCCGGCTGAAGACTTCGTCGGGGATTCCGCTCGTTCCGGCGACGACCTGATGCGTGGCGGCTCCGGCCACCGTCGCCGCCGAAAGGCGGAACGACGCCCGTGAGCTTTCGATGGCCAGGTCCATGGCCACGACCACCGCGACACCCAGCGAAACGCCCGCTACCGTGAGAGCCAGCTGCAGCGGATGACCCAGCTGGTGGCGCCAAAGTGACCGCCCGCCGAGGCTGATCCAGGGTGCGTCGTTCACGACCGTCGGGTCCGGGGCCCAGTAGGCGGATCCGGAGCGGCTCGTCGCGGAGTCTGGCCTGCCGGCTCGGAAGCCCGTGTCAGGGTTCCGTTGTGGATCTCCAGCACTCGGTCAGCTCTCCGTGCCACGTCACGGCTGTGCGTCACCACGATCAGCGTCTTGCGGGTGTTCCGGACCATATGGTCGAGCAGGTCCATGATCTTCTCGCCGGTCCGCTCGTCCAGGTTTCCGGTCGGCTCGTCGGCCAGGACAAGGAGCGGATCGTGAACCAGCGCCCTGGCGATGGCGATCCGCTGTTGCTCCCCGCCTGACAGCCGGTCGGGAAAGGCGTGGGCCCGCGCCCCCAGGCCAACTGCGTCGAGCAGCTCCTCCGCTCGGCCCGCTCCCGCGGGCGTGACGCCGCCACCGAGCTCGAGCGGAAGGAGGAGGTTCTCCTGCACGGTCAGGGTGGGTAGCAGGTTGAAGAACTGGAAGACGAAACCGATGTGTCGACGGCGGAAGAGCGTGCGCTCGCGCTCCGCCATCGCGGTGAGCTCGACGTCGCCGATTCGAACCGATCCCCCGTTCGGCGCGTCGATGCCGCTGATTAGATTGAGCAGCGT
>JBDHLD010000037.1:0-34374 GCA_039586035.1 Gemmatimonadota bacterium
CGCCACGTTGTCGTACACGGTCATGGGAAGGCCAACGGGCAGCGGAAACACCACCCCGATGCGCCGCCGGAGCGCGTAGACGTTCCGCCAATCCCGGACGTCCTTGCCATCGAAAATCACCTGGCCGTCCACCGACATACCGGACGCGAAGTCGTCCATGCGGTTGAGCGCACGCAGGAAGGATGTCTTGCCGCTGCCCGCAGGGCCGATGATCCCGAAGATCTCGTGCTCTCGGACCTCTAGGCTGACGTTCCTCAAGGCCACGTCCGAGCCATAGCGGATGGTCAGGTGTCTCACGTCGAGCTTGGCGCTCACGGCGACCTCCGGGCGGTGCTCGCGGGGCCCTGCGCCGGGTCGAGAGCAACCGCGCACCGGTACGCCACGTTCACCATTTCTTCTTGTTCCTGAGCCACATGCGGAACCCGACCGAGACGGCGTTCATCACCAGCACCATCGAGATCAGGACGAGCGCCGCGCCGAACTTCCGCTCCTCGGTGATCCCCGGGATCATCGTGGACACGCCGTAGAGGTGGTACGACAACGCCATCGTCTGGTCGAAGACGCTCTGGGGCAGGAAGGGGATGAACAGTGCCGCCCCCGTGAACATGATGGGCGCCGTCTCTCCGGCGGTCCGGGACACCTCCAGGATGATGCCGGTGAGCAGGCCGCTGATGGCGTTGGGCAGCACCACTCGGCGGATCGTTTGCCAGCGCGTCGCGCCCATGTTCCAGCACGCTTCCCGGAACGCGTGGGGCACGGCCTGCAGGGATTCCCGCGTGGCGACGATCACCACGGGCAAGGTCATGATGGCGAGGGTGAGGCTGGCGGCCAGAATGCTCTCGCCGAAGCCGAGGAAGAGCACGAAGGCACCGACGCCGAACAGGGCGTGCACGATAGACGGGACGCCCGCCAGGTTGATGATGGCCAGGTTGATGCTCCGGGTCAGCCAGTTGTCCGGCGCGTACTCGCTGAGGTAGAGGGCGGCCGCGAGACCGACCGGGACCGAGGCGAGCAGGGCCACCGTCACCAGCCAAATCGTCCCGATCAGGGCTGGAAAGATCCCTCCAGCGCGCAACTGGTCCGTCGGATCCGAGAAGAGGAACTCCATGTTGATCGCCGGGCCGCCCTTCCACACCAGCATGGCCAGGATGATCAACACCGGGACGATCAGCAGCACGGTGACCAGGCCGAGGAAGACCCGGACCAACACCTGGATCTGGCGGTTCCGCACGTTCAGCGGAGTGGCCTGAAAGAGGGTGGCTTGGGACGCGGCGTCCATGGTCTACTTCTTCCGGATCCCTCGGACGACGAGGTCCGCGGTCAGGTTGATGATGAAGGTCACGACGAACAGCAGGATGCCGAGGGCAAAGAGCGCCTGGTAGTGATCGGAGCCTCTCGGCGCCTCGCCCAGCTCGGTGGCGATGGTCGCCGTCAAAGCCCGAACCGAGTCCAGGATGCTCGACGGCATGTTGATGGCGTGCCCGCTGGCCATCAGGACCGCCATGGTCTCGCCGAAGCCCCGTCCGACACCCAGGAGCACGGCGGCGACGAGGCCGTTCTTGGCCGCCGGGATCACGACCTTGAAGATCACCTGCATGCGGGTGGCGCCCAGCGCCTCGGCGGCCTCCCGGTAGTTGTCCGGCACCGCCTTGAGCGCGTCCTCGGCGATCGTGGTCATGATGGGCGCGGCCATCAGCCCCAGGATGATGCCCGCGTTCAACATGTTCAGGCCGACCGGCACGTCGAACCACTGGATGATCAGCGGGTTCATGATGCTCAGGCCGATGAATCCCCACACCACGGAGGGGATGGCGGCCAGCAGCTCGACCAGGATCTTGAGGGCTTCCCGGACCTTCCCCTTGGCGAACTCGCCAATGAAGATGGCCGCGCCCAGGGAGAACGGGACCGACACCACCATGGCCAGTCCGGTCACGCTCGCGGTCCCCGCGATCAGAGCGAGGGCGCCGTACGTGGGGTTGCGGGAGGTTGGCCGCCACGCCGGCGATCCGAAGAACTCCTTGAAGTCGAAGGCCCCGGCGATGAAGCCCACGCCCTCCTTCGTGATGAATACGAAGATCCCGACGATGAGGATGATCGCCGAGATGCCGCCGAGGAACACCAGGGCGGCTACCGCTCGGTCGATGTACCAGGCCGCATCGAGGCGGTCCATGGCCGAGCGGCCGGCCGTCGGGGAGGATGGGGGAGAGAGATCCCCGGACGTGGCCACGCTCAGTCGGCGTCCGCGCCCCGGAGGGCCTCCATGAGACCCGCCACCTCGTGGGCGATCGCGCGATACAGCTCGACGAGCGCCTCCTCGTCGTCGCTCCGCACAGCATCGCCGTCGAGGTCCCATTGGAGGAAGACCGTGCCGTACGGGATTTCAGGGATGCGATCGCGCACCCCTTCCTCCAGGGCAACCACGACGTAGAAGCCCGATAGGAGCTCTCGGGTCGGATCGAAGAGCTGGGGCGAGCGGTCCGGGGGGGGCGCCCCCTGGCGGTCCAGGAAGGCCAACACCCGGCCGTCGATCTCCTCGGCCGGAGCCCAGGATCCGGTGTCGTACCGACCCGAGTTGGGGTACGCCTTCCTGGCGTACGCCGAGGCCACGGGAGCCAGAACGTCGCCGTAGCGGTCCACGAAGAGGATGGGGTAGACCTTGGGGTCCTTGGTCTGGCCCGTTGCCGTGAAGACGGTCTCCTCACAGACGTTCTTCGCCTGATCGCTCACTCGTTCCAGGCTCGAGACGACGGACAGGTACGCGAAGAGATCCTTCGTCGGCCGCTCGTGGTGTTCCGCCGCCTGCAGCAGGTCGTCGTAGACCCTCGTGAAGATATCCTTCACGTCCGGGGAGAGTCGGCGGGCTTCGCGTGCGAGCTCGACGTCCGCGGCGATGAACGCCTGGACGGACTGGTCCAACATGTGGATCGCCTTGCGCCCCAGGGCCTCGGCGTCGCTGGCGACCTCCTCGGGCAAGGGCGCGGACAGGATGGCCGCTTCGCGAGCCACCGTGCGGGCGTAGTCTCCCACGCGCTCGAGGGCGACGTTCATGCGGAGCACCGACGAGACGAAACGCAGATGCCGGGCCGAGGGGAGGTGACGGACCACGAACGCGTGGGCCATCCGGTCGCACTCGCGGGTGGCTCGGTTGATGGCCCCGTCGCCCAGGATGGTTCGGTTGGCCAACTCGTCGTCATGCTCGAGAAGCGATTTGACCGCAGAGGTCAGCGCTTCGCGGACCGCGGTGCCGATGGACTGAACCTGATCTCGGATCGCGCTCAGATCCTCGGACAATCTCTGTTCGTAGTGGCTCACCGGATCGCTCCGTCGTGTCCTACAGGAGATCGCGTCGCGGGCGGCTCGAACGGTGGTTCCGAGGGCGCCCCGACGGTTGCGCTTCCGCCCCTTGCGTCATCGGTGCGTCACCCGCAGGAGACCGATCGAACGGGTGCGTAGCCCTGATCGAAAAGGATGCACTGGCCCGCGTCGCTCAGGATCCAGTCCATGTAGGCCTTCACGGCGCCCTCGGGCTGACCGGCCGTGTACATGAACAGAGGCCGGGCAATCGGATAGGTTTGGTCGATCGCGGTGGCAACGGAGGGTGCCACGGCGGCCGCGCCCTCCTCGGCGATGATCGCTGGCGTCTTCACCTCGGGGGTAGCATACGCGAGCCCCGAATAGCCGATGGCGCATGGCGTGTTGACCACGAGCTCGACCACCTCGCTCGAGCCGTGCATGTCCCGCGATCCCAGCTTGTACTCGCCCTCGCCCAGCACGGCTTCCTGGAAGTAGGCATAGGTGCCCGAGTTGTTCTGCCGGCTCACGCGGACGATCTCGCCGCTGGAGCAGCCGGGCACGGTGACGCCCAACTGGTCCCACCGCTCGAACTCGCCGCCCTCGCCATAGATCTGGGCCAGCTGGGCGATGGAGATCTCCTCGATGGGATTGTCGTGGTGGAGGAAGACCGCTAGCGCGTCGAAGCCGACGACGAACTCGATCGGGTCCTGACCGTTCTCACGTGCGGACTCGATCTCGCTGTCCCGCATCTTGCGGCTCGAGTTGGCGATGTCGACGGTGCCGTTGATCATGGCCGAGATGCCGGTCCCGGACCCGCCACCCGTGACCGCGACGGCGGTGTTGGGCTCCACGGAGCCGTAGGCCTCTGCCCAAGCCTGGGCGACGTTGACGAGCGTGTCGGAGCCCTTGTTCTGGATCACGGTGCGGGACGCTCGGTCACCGCTGGGACCGCAAGCGAACGCTGCCAGGAGCGCGACAGGAATCAGCCTCGTATTCATCGATCCTTCCTTTTCGTGAGCGACTCGTCCGGGCCTGGCCGAGGCGCCCGAGCGGTGGCGCGTCGTCAGAAGTACAGGTACGTCATCGCACGAAGAGAGAACTCCGTGTCGCCTTGCTGCGGCACCCAGACGTCGGCGTTGAAGTTGATCCGGTTGCGTCCGAGCACGTAGATGTTGAAGCCCGGGGTCACGAGCCAACCCGCGTCGTCGTCCGCATCGGTGTCGGGGTCTCCCCAGCTGAGTCGGAAGGCGGGCTCGATCCCCTCCAGCCGCCCTCCCTCGCGGAGCGGGTGGTAGTAGCTGACGATCGCCTGGGTCGTCAGGAACGACGCGGCCTCCTCAGCGTCGTTCAGGATCCTCCAGTTCTGCCCGCCCATCAGTGCCCACTGCACCAGCCACCCCTCGCGGAAGTCACCCCACTGGACGTCCCCTCCCCAAGCCACGGCCGTCTGGGTCTTCTCCTCGTCGCCCGACTCGAAGGCGTAGTCGTGGGCGTTGACGTTCGCGCCGAAGGTCAATCCCTCGATCGGGGTGAACGCGAGCCGCCCGGCGGTGGTCTTGCGGCCGTTATCGTCCGCGTTCTCGAAGATCCCCTCACCGTTGGTGACGGTGGCGATGTAGGACCACTTGCCGCCGCCGAAGGACCCGTCGGCCCGGATTCCGGTGTCGCGGCCGCCGTACTGGAGCCGGGCACTGAACCGACCGTAGGAGCAAAGGCGGCCGACCCCTGAGCAGACATCGATGCCGGGGACGAAACCCCCACGTTCGACCACGTTGATCTCGGTGCTCGAGGTCAGCTCGAAGAGATCGAATGCCTGCTTGAACTGGCCGAACGACAGACGAAACGCCGGATCGAACTTCATGCGGAAGTAGGCGTCCTGCAGCAGGACCTTGCCCGTCACGAAGGCGGGCTGAAGCCGGCCGTCGAGGAAGTCGGTGATCGAGACGTCGAATACGATGCGGGCCCGACGAACGAAGAAGTCCGGGATCTCGCGGTCCGGCGCCGAGCTGTGCGCCATCTGGAAGTGGAGTCGGCCCCCGACGCGAATGGTGGCCGAGCGAGCCGAGATCTCTACCTGCGCCGTGGCCTCTGACGGTGCGGGTAGCAGCGCGAGCAGGGCCAGGACAACCGATGCGAAGAATGCGCTCGATCTCACGATGTCACTCTCGATAGGAAGTGCGGATCTTCGAGACGACCGACGGTACCTGGCGTCGTCAGCGAGGAACACCCGATTTGTAGCAGCGTTGCCGATTAGTTACAAAACGGGTCGGGGATCGTTACAATAGTCGCCGTCGAAGGGCGGGGCGCGGTGCCCATTCGCGACGGTGCCGGCCCGCTACGACGGATTCCGGACGACTGCGCCCACGAACGCGCTGGAAGCACCCGACACAGCTACGGAGACCAGATGGCGGACGAGCCACGGGCCCCCGCGGGTCCCATTCTCGTGCCGACGGACTTCTCGGAGCACTCGCGATCGGCATTACGATGGGCGGCCCGAGCGTCCAAGGCGTTCCACACGTCGGTGGTGCTGCTGCACGTGGTCCACGATCCCGCAGCCCCGCCCCCCCATTACGAGCACGTGAGTCCTGGGGGACACATCCGTAGCCTGGAGGAGGCGGCGCGGGAGCAGCTGGACGCTTTCGTCACCTCCCTAGCTGACGATCCCGACCTTGCCGGCCTCCCCGAGCTGGACGTCCGGATGGTCGTCGGCCTCCCGGCGACGCGGATCCTCGAAGTCGCCGAAGCCCTGGGGGCCCAGCTCATCGTCATGGGCAGCCGGGGACTCACGGGCCTCGCCCGTCTGATGCTCGGGTCCAAGGCACAGCGTGTCGTTCAACTGTCGCCCATTCCCGTCACGATCGTGAAGAACAGCGACGCCGAGGTCCCCGAGTGACCGCCGCCGCCGTGGTCCTGGGAGGCGCGTCCGCGATTCCGGTCGCGGCGGCCCCGGCGCAGAACGGCTCCATCGACGCGTTCGCGTTGACGATGGGGCTCCTGGGCGGCCTGGCCCTCTTCCTGCTCGGGATGGAGCAGATGGCCGAAGCCCTCAAGGCCGTGGCCGGGGAGAGGATGAAGGGCATTCTGGCCCGCTTGACCTCGAACCGCTTCATGGGGGCGCTCACCGGAGCCTTCGTCACCGCCGTCATCCAATCGTCATCGGTGACGACGGTTCTCGTGGTGGGATTCATCAGCGCGGGGCTCATGTCGGCGGCTCAGTCCATCGGCATCATCATGGGCGCCAATATCGGCACCACGATCACGGCCCAGATCGTGGCGTTCAAGGTGACCCAGTACGCGTTGCTCATGGTAGCCGTCGGATTCGGCACCATGTTCTTCGGGAAGCGCGAGCGCATACGGCAGTATGGGACGCTGGTCATGGGCCTGGGGCTGGTGTTCTTCGGCATGGCCGTCATGGGCGATGCCATGCGCCCCCTACGCAGCTACGAGCCGTTTCTCCAGTGGATGGGACGGATGGAGCGGCCCGCACTGGGAATTCTGGCCGGGGGCTTGTTCACCGCCTTGATCCAGTCGTCTTCGGCGACAACGGGTGTCGTGATCGTCATGGCCTCGCAGGGCTTCATCACCCTGCCTGCCGGCATCGCGCTCGCGTTCGGGGCCAACATCGGTACCTGTGTCACCGCCATGCTCGCGGCCATCGGCAAGCCACGAGAGGCCGTCCGGGCTGCCGTCGTGCACGTCGGCTTCAATGTGGCAGGTGTCTTGGTCTGGCTTCCTTTCATCGACCAGCTGGCCCTGGCGGTGACCGCTTTTTCGCCAAGCGCCGGGACGCTGACGGGCGCGGCGCGCCTCGCGGCGGAAACGCCGAGGCAGATCGCCAACGCGCACACCCTGTTCAACGTGGGCAACACGCTGTTGTTCATCTGGTTCGCCCCGCAGATCGCCCGCATCGTTGACCGGCTCGTACCCGATCGACCCCTCGCGGAGGAGGCGGTCATCCGGGCCAAGTACCTGGACATCGAGCTGCTCCGAACGCCGAGCCTCGCGCTCGACCGCGCCCGGCTGGAGATCCTGCACATGGGGGATCAGGTACGCGAGATGCTGATGGCGATCCTGCCGGCCATGACCCGCGGCACCGAAGAAGACCTGGACCGGATCGAGAGGATGGACGACCGGGTCGACGGCCTTCACGGTCACATCGTCACCTACCTGGGCAAGGTCAGCCAGACGTCGTTGTCGGAGGCACAGACGGCCAACCTCATCGGCCTCATGGCGGCCGCGAACGACCTGGAGAACATCGGTGACATCATCGAGACCAATCTGGTATCGCTGGGTCGGCGGAGGATCGAAGACGGAGTCAGCATCAGCGCTGCGACGTGGGAGGTGATCAATCAGTTCCACTCGGCCACCGCCGAAGCGCTCGGACACGCCGTGACAGCGGTCACCCAGGACAACGAGCGGGCGGCCAACGAGGTCATCGACATGAAGGGCCGGATCAACCTCCTGGCCGACTCCGCTGCGTTGCACGAGGCCAAGCGGCTGGTGGCGGAGGAGCCGAATCGGCTGTCGGCCTACGCCGTGGAGATGAACATGCTCGAGAACCTGAAGCGTATCTACTACTTCTGTAAGCGCATGGCACGCAGCGTCGTGCCGTCGGTCACGGTCGACTCGGGAGGTGACAGCGGGGTCGCCGAAGGAGAGGCTGGCCTGGTCGCGGGGGCCCACCGCTCCTAACGAAAGCCCTGGGGCGCCGCGCCGAGGGCCTCGAGGAACCGCTCGAGGAACGCCGAGGCGCTCAGGCGCCCGAGTCGGCCTTCCGCACAGGTCCTCTCGTCGAAGGCCCGGCTGCCGTCCTGACAACCGCCGGGCTCGGCGAGCAGGGCGGGAACCGGATTCCCGGAGTGGGCGCCGGTGGTCGAGTCGGTGGAGTGATCTCCGCACACGGCGATGACCAGCTCGCCGGCAGGAAGGCGGCCGAGCGCCGCGTCCACGCGCTCCAGAAACTCGCGCTTGGCCACGGGATTTCGATCATGCGCGCAGATGTCAGGCCCCTTCACGTGCAGGACGACGATGTCGCTGCCGCCGAGCGCCTCGACGACCGCTGACACCTTGGCGTCGAGATCGGTATCGGGCATACCCGTGAAGGCCGGGTCGGTGATCACGTCGAAACCGAGCAACCTGGCCAGTCCGATGACCGTCTTCTCGCCCACGACAACGGTGGCCCGAGCCCCGTGCGCGTGCAGGATGCTGCCGAGGTGGGTGACCTTTCCCGCGCCCCGCGTGATGATGCCATTGGCCGGGGGCTCGCCGCGTGCGACCCGCGCCTCGTTGACCGGGTGTCGATCCAGCCGACGGTGGGCTTCGTCCAGGAAGAGATTCACCGCTCTTGCCGTCCGCTGCGACGCGGCATCCGGGCGGAGTGCGCGACACGGCAGCACCCGAGCCCCGTGAGCCGATGCGCCCGGGTCGGTATCGGAGACGTGCCCGGAGAGGTCGGGGCCGGTCAACCGGAGGACGGCGCGGTGTTGCGACGCGGGCCGGACCGTGGCCTGAATCCCCTCCCCGAGGTCGATGTCGGTGAGAGCGCGGCTCAGCTCGGCCGTGCCCTCACGGATGCGGCCCGCCCGGCGATCCTTGATCAGGAGGCCGTCGTTCCCGTCTTCCACGGTGGCGAAATTGCACCGGATCGCCACGTCCCCCGAGTTGACGGTCAGCCCAACGCCGGCTGCCTCCACCGGTCCTCGCGTCAGTGCCTCGGCCTCCGGCGGCGGCACGCCCAGCAAGACCGACGTACCCGTGGGTGTGTCGACCGGCACTCCGGGCTCGAGGGGATCCGTGACGCCACAGCAGCCTTTCGCTGCCAGCTCGTCGAGGAACGGGGTCTGGGCCGCTTCCAGCGGCGTACGGCCGCTCAGGGCAGGGTGCGGAGAATCGCCGACCCCGTCGAGGATCACCAGCACGCCTTTGCGGGCGAGGCTCACTCCCGACCCTCCTCGGGCGAGGGCGATGGCGATGCTTTGGGCAAGCCGGGCCTCACGAAGCCGTCTGGCGCTCGGCCGTTTGATGGTGCCAGGCCAGGGCGTCCAGGACGATGCGCACGACCTCGCCGACGGTGGCGTCCTTGTCCTCGTTCTCCACGATGGGGACCCCGAGGCGGTCGGCCTCTGCCAGGAGGTAAGATTGGATCTCCCAGATCCCGTCGAAGTTCCGGAGGTACCGTTCGGCCCGGCGGGCGGGCGCCTGACGGCCACGGCCCTTGATTCGCTCCCTCAAGCGCTTCTTGCCCAGGACGGCCAACATCACCTGAACGACGATGGCGTCGGCGTCCGTGGGGATACGCCGGGCGAAGCCCGGGTGGACGTGCACCCCCTCCACGATGATGGACACCCGCTCCTGGATTGCCCGCCTCAGGACCGCATCGCTGGCCACCGACACGAGCTCTGACTGATTCAGGAATCCGCCCTCCAGAGCGTCAGCGTCCGGTTCGTCGGCGGGTGCCTCGCCGTCGTTGGCCTCTTCCTCGAAGGCGGGGAGGGCTTTCCATGCGGTGTAGGTGGACTCGTGCAGAATCGGCAGCAAGCGCGGAGAGATCATGGTGCGCATCACCTCACGCAGCATATCGCTCGACTGGATGCGCACGATGCTCAGCCGATGGGCGAGCTCAGTGGCGATCGTGCTCTTGCCGCATCCGACAGCGCCACCGATCAGGACCAGCAGCGGCCGATCGCCGTCGCCGAACTCCTGCCAGACGTGGTAGCGGTGAGCTGCTTCCGGACCCAGGCCGTTCTGGATGTGCCGATGGGTTCGATCCCGGAGCTCTCCGGAGCTGATCGAGGCGAGCTTCTCGCCGAGCAGCTCGATGTAGAGGCGCTCGGAGATGACCGTCGCGTCCTCGCTGATCAATCCCGCCGCCAACAGATCCTGGCTGTGGCGTCCCCTGGAGAACGGCAGCGTAACCTGATCGGGGGAGTGCACCATGACGGTCGACACACTCCGCTGTGGGTTCCGGTATCGCTCCGCGACCCGGTCGCCGAAGGTCTCGAGGTGAGACAGCACGAGCTCCCGTAGGCGAACGGTGGTGATCTCTTCCGTGTCGGAGAGCTCCTCACGTACGGCGCTTGCCACCCGATACGACTCCTCGAACGTCAGGCCCGCGTTCTGGAGGGAACGGGTGAGGATACCACGCAGGAAGGGGACCCGGGTTTGCTCGTCTTCCGTGAGAACGAATGGCCTGGCCATGGCGGGCGACTCCGTGCTGCGGCGGGCGGTTTCTGGCGGCGGGCAGGCTAGCGGTGGAACAGAATCGGACCGCTGGACGCCCTAGTCAAACCGCGCCGAACAGTTGAGCGAACCGCTTGCGATTCGCGGGTCGGCTGAATCGCGCGTACAGATCCGCGAATCTGGCGCGCGCCTCTTGCTGGCGCACCCCCAGCGTCGCCACGAGCTGCCCGAGCGCCAGGAGAGTTTCGGCGGGCGCGGATCCCTCCGCGGCCATCTCCAGGGCGATGCGGCGAAGCGTTTGGCCCTGGATCTCCAGGTCGTTGAACTCACCCAGATCGTCCTGGAGCACCTTGAGGTCCACAACGGCCGGGCCGATGACGTCGGCCGGGAACAGGGAACGGAAGAACTCCATGAGATATCGGAGCTTCTTGCACAGGATCCGGAGCCTGTGCAGGTCCTCGGCCGGAGATGCGTCCGTGATGGTGCCGCCGTGGGTCAGCACCCGCCTGAACGCCTTGCGGATGGACTTCCGAGCCAATTTGGACACGGGCCAGCCGGCTCGTCGCCCGGCCTCCGCCATGGGTAGTGGCTCCTCGAGGAAGCTCCGCCAGTCCTGCATCAGCGACCGGTACCAGCGGCTTTCGAGCATCTTGACCATCTTCTCGTGCTCGGCTCGCTGGCGGTCCAGTAGGAAGCCGCGCAGGGGCTCTAGCGCGTCCCGCGACTCGGACGGGAGATTGGCCTGGTACCGAGGCATCTCGAGGAGATACACGTCCAGGTCTCGGGTCGGACCGGTCGCCCTCCCCAGCCCCTCGAACTCGGTGCGGAACCGCGCGGCCGCGTCGCGGGGAAACACGCCCTTGACCGCGGTCAGGGCGGCCCGGGTCCTTCGGCTCGCCACCCGGAAATCGTGCAGGAACTCCGGGTCGAGGTCGAGCTTCACTCCGGCCTCGTTGCGCTGCATGATCTCGTACAGGGACCGCAGAATGATCTGCATGGCCCGATCAGCCCGGTCCTCCGGATCCAGCTCGAATCGGCGCTTCGACGTGTAGTCGGCCGCGGTGCGGCCGATCGCCGACAGGGCACGCTCCAGGTCGCTTTGTACGGACGGGCGGAGGCCGAGCGTCTTTTCGAGCGAGCGCCGGAGCCGCCTGGCCTTCTTGGCCTGCCCCCGGGCAGGCTTGATGCGAACCAGTGGCGGAAGACAGGACTCCTCTCGCGTCCGGGGACGCGACGCGCGTCCACCGATGACCCGTACCTCGGCGACGGCGGTGCCCTCTGAATCCGTGAACGCCCAGGTCCGCGCTTCCTCGCGGGTACGGACCATCGGGAGGAGTCGTCGGACCTTGATGACTTCGGCGAGCCGTGCTCGGAACAGGCCCGGCGGAAGATCCCTGGCGAACGCGGGCGGGCGAGGCAGCTTGGCACGATGGAGCTCGCGCCCGCCCAGCTCGGACCAGGTCACGCGGAGGGCGTCGTCGCCGGTGACCGCAACCGTGCCACCGCGGCGAAACACCCTCCAGTCGAACGTATCGTAGTACGTTCGAGCGGTCGTCGGACCAACCTCGGCTTCGGCCCCCGCCGCGCGGCAGAGCGTTTCATCGAGGTCGACCAGGCTCTTGGATTCGGGTCTGTAGGTCTTCACACGGGTTCCACAAGTCGAGGCGCGACAACGGTTTCGTGAGGTGTGTCGCGAGCTGGTCGAGTTAGTCCGTGGCGGGGCTCCACCTTCAATCTCACCCTTGGGCTCGAACGGGGGCAAGCCGAGGGCCCGAAGTTGCCGAAACGCCGATCCCGTCGGGGCGCGGATTTGCGCTCGGCGAGACCCTGCGCCGAGATTTGGACGGGCACGTCGGGCGGCCGATGTTGTAGTTAGAAGAGTAGTGATCGAGACACCGACGGGAGACGTGATGTCAGGACCGGGATGGAGTGCCGACGCAGGTGGTGCCGAGGGATCAGAGGAGACGGCCCGGCGCCAATCCTTCGCGCGGGAGCGGCCGCGTCCGCCCGCCGGCGCACCGCAGGCCGGCGGACCGCCCCGTGACCTGGGGAGCGCCAGGGGGGGGACATCCGCTGCCGAAGTGACGCCAGCAACCGACCCGGCCACGTCCGACGACGTTGCCGCGGCGCCGGAGACGGCGGCCGAGGACGGGCGCGCCGCCGGGTCGAGTCCTCCAGTCATGGACCTGTTGCCCCCGGCCCAATTCGCACGCACGCCGCCCGATCCCACGCCCCTGCCCGCCTTCGATGCCGAGGACCCCGACTGGACCACACCCGGGCTCTACCTCAACCGGGAGCTCACCTGGCTCAACTTCAACTTCCGCGTGTTGCACGAGGCGGACGACCCTCGCACTCCGCTGCTGGAGCGGGTGAAGTTCCTGTCGATCGTGAGCTCCAACCTGGACGAGTTCTTCATGAAGCGGATCGGCGGCCTCAAGCAGCAGGTGGGGGCCCGGGTCCAGAGCCTGACCGTCGACGGCCGGACGCCTGAAGAGCAGATCGAGGCCTGCTACGAGATCATCCGACTGATGGAGGGGCGCAAGCGGCAGGTTCTACGGCGACTGCGCGCCGAGTTGGTCGAGCACGATATCCGGATGGCCACCTTCGACACGGTTTCCGAGGAGGACCAGGCGTTCCTCCGTGAGCACTACCTGGAAAACGTCTATCCGCTGGTGACACCCCAGTCCACGGATCCGGCGCATCCGTTCCCGTTCGTCTCAAACCTGTCCCTGAACCTCCTCGTTACGCTGCGGCACGGCAGCGAGATGGCTCCGCGGCTCGCCCGGGTGAAGGTGCCCGTGGGTGTGGGTATCCCCAGGTTCCTGAAGCTGCCGGATCGCAACACCTTCGTTCCGCTCGAGAGCGTGATGGCGCACAACCTCGAGCTGCTGTTTCCCGGCGTCGAGATCATCGGGTGTGAGCTGTTCAGGGTCACACGCAACGCGAATACGGAGCTGGAGGAGGAGGCCGCCGAGGACCTGGTGGGTCTCATCGAGGTCGAGCTTCGGGAGCGCAAGCTGGCGCCCATCGTACGCCTCGAGATCGAGGGCGGCATGAACCCGGTCCACCGGGGCATGCTGGCGTCGGAGCTGGGGCTCGACGAAGCCTCGGACGTGTTCGAGGTCAAGGGACTCCTCGGGCCCAGGGACCTGATGCAGCTCCTCGAGGTGGAGGACCCCGCCTTGCGGGATCCGGCCTTCCACCCCTTCGACCACCCGTCGTTGACCACGGATCGCTCCGTCTTCCACGTCGTCCGGGAGGAGGGCTCGATCTTGGTCCACCACCCGTACCAGTCGTTCAACTCTTCGGTCGAGCGCTTTCTCGAGGAGGCGAGTCGCGATCCCAAGGTGCGCGCCATCAAGATGACCTTCTACCGGACGTCGGAGGACTCGAAGGCCATCCGGTATCTGATGGATGCCGCTCGCAACGGCAAACAGGTGGCGGTGGTCATGGAGCTCAAGGCACGCTTCGACGAAGAGGCGAACCTCCGGTGGGCCAATCGGCTCGGCAGCATGGGGATCCACGTCACCTACGGGGTCATGGGCTTGAAGACCCACTGCAAGGTCATCCTGGTCGTGCGCCAGGACTACGACGGGCTCCGGCGCTACGCCCACGTGGGGACCGGGAACTACCATGCCGGTACCGCGCGGCTGTATTCGGACCTGGGCTTGATGACCTGCGACGAGGGCATCGGTCGGGACCTGACGGAGTTGTTCAACTACCTGACGACCGGCTACAAACCGAAGCGGGATTACCACAAGATCAGAGCGGCACCCAAAGGCCTGAAGAAGGCGATCCTGGACAAGATCACCCGGGAGATGGAGCACCAGGACGCTGGTGCGGAGGGGCATATCCAGATCAAGATGAACGCCCTCGAGGATCCTGACGTCACCCGTTCCCTCTACGAGGCATCGAGGGCTGGAGTGAAGGTAGACCTGATCGTGCGAGACACCTGCAGGCTCCGGCCCGGCATCCCGGGACTCTCGGAGAACGTGACGGTGCTCAGCATCGTGGGCCGCTATCTCGAGCATACGCGCATCTACTACTTCCGGAATGCCGGTGACGAAGAGTACTGGATCGGCTCCGCCGACTGCATGCGACGCAAACTGCAGAATCGGGTCGAGGTGCTGGCCCCGGTCGAGAAGCCGCGCCTGCAGGAGCAACTCCGACATCTTCTCGACACGCAGCTGGCCGACCGGCGGCGCGCGTGGGAGATGCAATCCGACGGGAGCTATGTCCAACGCTTCCCCTCCGGTCCCGACGAGGAGATGGACGCCCAGGAGAACTTCATGGCCTGGGCGGAATCAGAGCATCGCCAGGCCACTCGGCTCAAGCGGCGCCAGGTCCGGGGACTGCAGGAGGGCAATCTCCCACGCTGACCGCGTTGCGCGATCGGGTAACGATCACCTGCCGTGGGCAGGAGCTCACCCCATGAGAAGGACTGCGAGCCGGTGAGCGCGGGCCGGACCGAGCGGACGCGGCCCTCGGTGCTGGTACGCGAGGCCCGGGAGGCCGATGCACCTTCCGTCCGGGAGATCTTCGAGTCCAGCTACGGCTCGGATTATCCGTACCCCGAGTTCTACGACGACGAGTCCATCCGCAGGATGATCCTACGGGAGGACGAGCTCGTGCTCGTGGCGGAGGAGCCCGGGAAGGGCGTGCTGGCTACGGGGTCGGTCATCCTGGAGATCGGCGCGTTCGCCGACCTGGTCGGCGAGTTCGGCCGGTTGGCGGTCCGTCCGGAGGCGCGAGGGCACGGGATCGGCAGGCTACTCGTGGAGGAGAGGGTCCGCCGCGTGGCCAATCGCCTGCACCTGGGCCTGATGGAAGGTCGGGTGACTCACCCCTTCACGCAGCGACTGGCGCTCGGGTACGGATTCGCGGCCGTGGGCTTCCTGCCGCTGAAGGAGCCCTTCGGCCCACGACGGGAGAGCTATGCCCTCCTGGTGCGGCATTTCGGCGATGGACTGGCCCTGCGGTCCAACAATCCGCGGATCATCCCGGAGGCGTACGCCCTCGCCGGTCTCGCCATGGAGAACCTCGGTCACCCCCTGGACGTCGTGGTGAGCGAGTCGGGACAACCGTATCCCGAGGGCGGTAGCTACGAGGTCACGGAGCTCAGGACCGATGCGTATCCGGCGCTCCTGCGCATCGCCCGGGGCCGGATCCGCAAACGAGAGATCTTCGGCCCCCTCCGGCTTCACTACGGCTTGTTCCGACTGCAGGCCACGCACGCCACCTACCTCATCGCCCGTGAGCGCGGCAGTGTGGTCGGAGGCATCGGCTTCATCCTCCACCAGGCCGCCGGGATCGTGCGCGTCTTCGAGCTGATCGCGATTCAGGACGACGTAGTGCGGGTGTTGCTTTCGGAGCTGGTGCACAGGGCGAAGCAGTACTGGGACGCCGACTATGTGGAGATCGACGTCAGCGCCAACTCGGTCCGTATGCAGCGGACGCTCCTGGAGTTGGGCTTCGCGCCTACGGCGTACATTCCCGCCATGGTCTTCCACGAGGTAGAGCGCCTCGACGTGGTGCGGATGTCCCTTCTGTTCGTGCCGCCGGACCTCGGAGAGCTCGCCCTCATTCCTCCGTCCCTTGAGCTGGCGGAGGTGGTCATGCGAGGCTTCCACCGTCACGAGGTCATGCCGGGCGTCTCCGAGCTTCTCGGGTCGGTAGGGCTGTTCCGAGGCCTCAGTGAGGAACAGGCCTGCCGGATCGTGGACGCCTGGAATCGTCGGGAGTTCGAGCCCGGCGAGACGATCTTCTCGGTCCAAGACCCGGCCGCCGAGGTCTACGTGATCCTCCGCGGCAAGGTCGACGTCACGCGGGACGACGGGCGCCCCATCGGCTCGTTGGGTGAGGGACACTGTTTGGGCGAGGTCGCCCTGTTGACGGAAACGGCGCACTCGGCGAGAGCGGTGGCTGTGGACGGCGTCGAGGTGGGCGCGATCTCGCGGCAGTCGCTCGAGAGCTTGCTGCGGTCTCGCCCGGACATCGGCGTCCTGGTGAACCGCAACCTGGCCCAGGAGCTGGGCGCAAAGCTCCGACGAGCCGACGAGGTGGCCGGAGAAGCCTGAGCAGCTAGGCTTTGGGGGGAGGAAGGCCGTCTTCCGGTGTCCACCCCAGCACCCGGTGGAGGATACGTCGGGCGTGTGGTGGGACGTCCTTGACCCTGGTATCGAGTCCGGCCTTGCGGGCGTCGTCGACGATCTGCTCGAGAACCAGCGCTCCGCTCAGGTCGATTCGACCCAGGCCTCCGAGGTGGATGACCACCCGGTCCGCGTCCTCGGCGTCCGCGAGCTCGTCCAGAAGGGCTCGCTCCATGCGAGGCGCCGATCCGTACCAAAGGACCCCCTTCGGATGAAGGTGCACGGTGTTTTCCACCGTGCGCGTCTCGGAACCCGGCCTCATCTCTCGCAGGACGTGGACCACGAGCGCTGCCCCCATTCCGAGCACGACCGCGTGATCGACGCGAGGCGCCAACCCGAGCGTGAGCAGGAACGTGCTCCACCCGACGGCGGCCTGAGCCTTGGACAGGCGCCACAGACGAGCCAACGGGCGGACCCGCACGAGTCCCAGAACCGCGGTGATCACGATGCCGGCCAGGATCGCGGTCGGAAGGGCCTCCAGAACGCTGGCGAACGGGAGGAAAGCGAGGACGACGAGCCCCGTGATGGCTCCGCTCCACCTGGAGGTGGCACCGGCCAGGTGGTTGAGGCTGCTCCGGGAGAACGAGCCACCCACAGGGAACCCGCCGCCCAGGCCCGCGGCCAGATTCGCTATCCCCTGGCTGATGAACTCCCGGCTGGGGTTCCAGCGTTGCCGCTCCTGGGTAGCGAAGGTCCGAGCAATCGAGGCGGCCTCGGCGAAACCCACGAGGGCGATGACCGCGCCGGCCAGCGTCAGGGAGGGCAACGCCGTCCAAGGCAGGTCCAGGGTGAAGGGAGGCGCGCCTGACGGGATCGTTCCCACGCGGGGCCCCTGGTATGCGGTCACGTGTGAGAACGCCAAGCCCACGACCGTGGCTACCAGCACGCCGGGGACCATCGGGTGGATCCGCCTTCCGCCGAGGATAGCGACGATCGTGAACGCTGCCAGGCCGATGGACGCCATCTCCCAGCTTGCCGGATGCGTCAGAGACCACAGGACGCGCGGACCGACGCCCGCTACCGGTGGGCGTACGCCGAGCGCTCCCGGGATCTGCGAGCCCATGATCAGCAGCGCCGCCGCGGTCGTGAAGCCTTCGAGCATGGGTTGAGACATCAGGTAGGAGATCCAACCTGCCTTCGCGCTGCCGATGGCTACTCGGAAGACGCCCACGACCAGAGCCAGGACCGCGGCCAAGCCCACGTACTCGGGCGTCGCGATCTGAGCCATGGGGACCAGCGCGCCCAGAGTAAGGAGCGAGGTGAGGGCCACGGGGCCCGTCTGCAAGTACGGCGAGGAGGCGAAGAACGCTGCCGCTAGGGGGGCCACGGCCGCAGCATACAGCCCGGCCGGGCCCGGTAGACCCGCCAGTTCGGCGTAGGCCATGGACTGGGGGATCAACACGAGGCCGACGCTGGCCCCCGCCACGGCGTCCCGCAGGGACGGCGTCCGGCTTACGGGCCGTCGCACAGCGGCGCCTCCGAAGCGTCCGGGGTCAGACGGCTCAAGCTTGCGGACGTGTGCTGCGCCCTATCCCTCCAGAAGGTCGCGATCTGGAGTCCGCCGTCATTCATCCGGCCTTCGTGCCGCGCTGTCCACGCCTCGGCCTCGAGGGCCAGCCAGGCGAGCATGCGAGCGGCGTCCTGGGAGAACAAAGCCTGTAGGGCGTACCGCCGCTCGCCGGCGCGGAGGCCCAGGCCCGTTTCGCCGGCCGCTCGCGCCAGATCGGCACGGGTGAGGATCACACCTGAACGGACGGGGGTGAGGAGCCCGTCGAGGAACGCTTCGCCGCCTTCGGCTCTGGGATCGGGTAGTTCTGGGGCCTCGCGCAGGTGAAGGGGTAGAGGACCGGCGTGCTCGCTCTCTCGCGCTGCCTCCCGCAAGGCGGCAGTGAGCATCGTGGCCCACGATCGGTAGAAGGAGTGACCCAGCTCGGTCACCTTCGAGAGGTAGGGTCCGGTCCACGGGAGCAGGTGCTCGTGTAGCAGAGCTGCCGCGCTCCTCTTCAGGAGGCCCGCTTCGGCTGAGTCGGGCAAGACGCTGGCGGCCTCCGCCAGGTTCGCGTACAGCCCCAGCAAGGTGGTCAGATGATCAGGCTCCGGCGGAGGCGCGGTACCTACGGCTCGCCAGAATCCAGCCACCCTGTCACGGGCTTCACCACCCAACTTCCCTTCAGCCCCGAGATACAACGACGCGTACGGTGGCAACTGGAAGAGAAACAGCTCCGTGTGCTCCGTCTCGTCGGGCAGCGGGTCCAGTTTCAGGAGCTCCGCTATGCGACGGAGCCCTGGCTCCGGGGGGCCTGCCAGGGCTCCGAGTGCGCGGAACAGCTCGGGCACGCTATTCGGCGTCCGACGGTGCGTCCGGTTCCGATGATGCCGGCGCCTCGACTTCCGCCGGTGCCACTGGCGCCCGGGCCTTACCGTTGGTCGGCAGGTCGTACGCAGGGCGCTCGGGGCGAACGGGGCGAAGCAGCCAGTACGGTCTCCGCGTTCCGTCGGGCGAATGCCGATGGGCGGGACGCGTGATTTCCAGCCACTGCTTGTAGACTTGGTGTGACTTGTCCGTGTCCACGGACACGTCGCCGTAGCGATCGTCGGGAAGCGCTTTCCTGACCCTGACGGCGTTGTGCCAGCAGTGCATCCCCGAGATGGGATCGGGATGGACAGGGAAGGTGAGGTTCTGGTGCACCCCAACGTCGGTCCACCAGATTCTGCTGGTGTCCGGATCACCGGACTCGAAGGGGCCCAGCTCCTTCTCGGTGCGCAGGGCCCAGCCGGACCCCTTCCGCCCCAGGTCCACCGTGGCCATGCCTTGCCGTTGACCGTCGCCCGCCAGCTTCCACCGCCCCATGTGATGGCTGCAAGCGACCACGCCGGGGCGGATCCCCTCGGTGACCCACGCCTTGACGACGAAGTGGCCGATCTCCGTCTCCACCCGCACCAGATCACTGGTCTTCACGTCGATCTTCGCGGCATCGGACGGGTGGATCCAGAGCGGGTTCGTGTGCGCGATCTCGTCGAGCCACTTGGCGTTGGCGCTGCGGGTGTGGATCTGGATGGGCACGCGAAACGTGGAGATCAGCACGAGCTGGTCGCTCTCCATGTTCTGCTTGTGGACGTGGCTCTTCTGGTAGCCGGGCAGGGCCAGCTCGGGCCAGCCCCAATCGTGGAGGGTCCGGGACCAAAGCTCGAGCTTTCCGGTCGGGGTGGGGAAGCCTCTCAGGAGCTTCCCGTCCACTTGCACGCCCGCGCGCCGGCGACCGTCGCCATCGCCATCCAACGGGGGCTGCGGCACGACGTTGGGCGACTCGGGCTTGGGCGCCCGGGTGTAGACCCGGCCCTCGGGGTCGACCCGAACATCGTCGAGCTCCGCCTCCGGGATCTCTTCCTCGTGGATCTCCCCTACCGTACCCTCCACCTCGAAGGCACCATAGCGACGCATGAAGTCGAGTGGGGTAAGTCCTTCCGAAGCAGCGGCTTCTGGTAGACCGGGAACGGAGTTCTCGAAGATCCAGCCGTAGTACTCGTCCACGGTCAGCTTCTCACCGGGGTGCTTCATCGACTCGAAGAACTCCCGCATCCCGAGAGACCCGTCGGGGTCGATGCGCCAGGTCAGATCGATCCAGAACTCGTTCTCCTCCCAGACCTCACCGGGTGTCACCGCGCGGGTGTCCGCTACGGATTCGCCCATGCGGTTCCGGGCCGCCCTGAGCACGGGTTGCCGGAAACCGATCCACCGTCCGGCATAGGTCTCGTACGAGTGGATGTCGTGTCGCTCGGAGCCGAGCCCCATGGGCAGCACGTAGTCGGCGAAGTAGGCGGTTTCGTTCCAGGTCGGCGTTAGAGCGACGTGCAGCCCCACCAGGTCCTCGTTGCCGAGCATCTCGATCCAGCTGAACCCGTCCGGATTGGTCCACACCGGGTTGTAGACCCGGGTGAAGTACACGTCCAGCTTGCCGCGGCCTTCCTTGACCAGGTGCGGCAGCAGAAAGGACATCTCCATGAGGCTGAGCGGATACTCGGCCGGCCAGGTCAGCTCATTCCACCAGTCCGGGTGCCGAGGCGAGCGGATGGGCTTGGGAACGAACTTGTTCCACGCGTTCGGGAACAGCCCTCCTTCCGTGCCGATGGCGCCCGTCAACGCGTTCAGCAGGAAAAGGGTCCGCGCAACCTGCCATCCCCCCAGATTACCGGCGGCCGCGCTCCGCCAGTTGTGCGTTGCCAACCGCGTTCCCGCCGTCGCTACCACCTCGGCCACCTGCCGGAGCATCCCTTCCTCGGCCCCCGACTCCTTGGCGGCCCGCTCGAACGTGTAATCCGCCCAGAGTGTGCTCAGGACCTGCTCGAAGACCTCGAAGGTCGCGGGCTTGTCCGGATGGAGCTCCTGCATGAATTCGTGCCAGTTCCACCATCGGCGGACGAACTCCCGGTTGTAACGGCCCGTCTGAATCACGTGGTTGGCGATCGCGAGCAGGATCGCGGGCTCGGAGCCGGGATGGGGCGAGACCCAGAAGTCGGCGTGGGTGGCGGTGTTCGACAGCCGGGTGTCGAAGACGATCAGCTTGGCCCCCTTGTGCTTGCCCTCCATCACACGCTGGGCGTGGGGGTTGAAGTAATGCCCGGCCTCGAGGTGGCTGCTGATGAGAAGGATCACCTCGGCGTTGGTGTGGTCGGGGCTGGGCCGATCCATGCCGCACCAGAAGTGGTAGCCCGTACGGGCTCCGCTCGAGCAGATGTTGGTGTGGGAGTTGTGGCCGTCGATGCCCCAGGCGGCCAGCATGCGCTCGGTGAAGCCGTCTTCGCCCGGGCGACCCACGTGGTACATCACTTCCTTCTGACGGCCTTCCTCCACGGCTTTCCGGATGCGCCCGGCAATGTCGTCCAACGCCGCGTCCCAGCTCACCTGTTTCCAGCGGCCCTCTCCTCGGGCGCCGACACGCTTCAACGGATGGAGAATCCGGTCCGGGTCGATGACCTGGTTCAACGTGGCCGGCCCCTTTGCGCAGTTGCGACCCCGCGAGCCCGGATGCTCGGGATTCCCCTCGAACTTGCGCACCTGGAGGGTCTCCCGGTCCACGTAGGCCAGAAGCCCGCACGCCGATTCACAGTTGAAGCAGGTCGTGGGCACCAGCATGTACCGGCGCTCCTTGCGCTCGGGCCACGCCTTGGAGTCGAGCTCCACCCAGTCGTTCCACTTCTCCTTGGGTGGGAATGACGCCAGATGTATGCGGCTCGGGCCTGGGTAGAAGGTCTCACCCCGGGCCTCTGCCTCGGCCCGTGCCTGAGCGACTTTCGAGCTGAGTTCGTTCAGATTCATTTTTCTCGAGCGTTCCGTGGGGGCAATCCTACGCAAGGGGAACTGTTTGAGCTGCCTGAACATAGGCGTGCTCGTGAAGAAGCAGGCCGGCGAGCCCCACCACGGCCAGCCAGGGGGATACCCAAGGCGCCGCGATCGCCAGGACGGCCAGGACGAGGCCACCCCAGAAGTAGCCGGCGTACCTGCCGCGGGTCATCTCGTGGGCCGCCAGGCGGGCGTGAGCGGTGGGGTGCCCGGACGTGGCTTCACCCAGGGCCAGGAGCACATGGCCGGCGGTGGCGGCAGCGAACAGCCAGACCAGCGGAGCCAGGGGTCGCGGCATCCCGAAGGACGACAGCAGCGCCATTGCACCCGCGCCCGCCATGACGGCCTGGAAGGCCAGGTGCGCGGGCAGCAGCGGGTTCTGCCACAGGTCGCGAGCCCGAGCCTGGGCAAACAGATAGGCCGTATACACCGCCGTGAGCAGCGCCAGGGGACCGCCCGCGATCGCCAGCGTTCGGGTGAGCTCGATCCGTCCGGCAGCGACTACGACGATGTGTGCGGCGACGACCGCTCCGAACCCGCCGATGATCAATGCCCCCTTCACCAGCCAGCTTCGCCACTGGTGCTTGGTGAAGATCATGTAGAAGCGCTCGGGGTGCTCCAGATCCCAGATCAGCAGCCCGCCCGTGATTCCCAGGAAGAGCATGGCCAGGACGGGCGCGCCCCAGGTCCACAAGGGGTCGGTCCAGGGAAGCCACCCGCCCAGGGCCAGAAGCAGCGGTGCAAGGTACGCCCCGGCAGCGATGGACTTGGTCCACGTGTACAGGCTCACGCGGTAATCCCAGGGCGCCTTGTGTGGCACGTCGTAGGCCAGCACCGCGGCTGCCGAGTTGTTCCACGGGCCGGGATGGCCGGACTCCACCGCGTGGCTGCCCGTGCCGGCCTGGCTCCACATGAGCTGACCGCCTTCAGGCCGCTGCGCTGCGAGCGGGTCGAGGGTCACCTGGTCGGCGCCCTTGTAGAAGAGCTTGGGCCGCGTCTCCTTCTCGGGCCTCCGGACGCTGACGGCCTCCCGGTTGACGATCTCGGCGACCCGGGACAGCGGATCGTTCATGTCCCCTACCATGATCGCTTGCGTGGGGCAGACCACGACGCACGCCGGCTCGAGTCCCACGTCCAGCCGATGGGCGCAGAAGTTGCACTTCTCGGCCGAGTGGTCCTCCGGGTTGATGAAGATGGCGTCGTAGGGGCAGGCGGCGATGCAGGCCTTGCAGCCGATGCAGATGGACTTGTCGAAATCGACGATCCCGTCCGGCCGTTGGTGCATGGCCGCCGTGGGGCAGGCCGCCACACACGGAGGATCCTCGCACTGGTTGCATCGAGTGACCTGGAAGGAGCGCCGGGCCTGGGGAAAAAAGCCTGTGTCGACGTACTTCACATAAGTACGTGTAACTCCAAGCGGTACTTCATTCTCAGACTTGCACGCAGTGGTGCAGGCGTGGCACCCGATGCACCGGGTGTGGTCGATGACCTTGGCCCACTGGGGGTTGGCGTCGGAGCCGACCTTCGTGGTTTGGAGCATGGCCTGGTCTTGGTGTTCGGTAGGTTGTGCCGTGGGCTGGCGGGCCCGACGGAGCGGACGCTAGCTCAGGATAGGGAGACGGGGCGGGTCACGCTATCAGGGAAACCCCTACCGGCATGTCGGGGACGGCTGCAAGGGATCCCTTGAACTGTGGCGCCAATCCGTCGGGGGCGTGTGCTGAGTCGCCGCGTTGGTCTAGATCCCATGGATGAGTCACGGATCGGCGCCCGTCGCGGGATCAGGCGGTGAGTGCTCCGAGAGCCCGGGTCGTGGCTGCTGACGCGAGAGCCGATCCCTACCGTTCACCGGTCGCGATCTCTTCGACCTCGATCCGTCGCCGCATCTCTTCGATCTCGCCGCGACTGTCGGCGACTACCGCCTGAAACCGCGAATCGTCCCGAACCGACGCGACCATCGGATCCAGCTCGGCGTAGAACGCGCGACCCGCCTGGAAGCCCTTCTCTCTCGCCTCTTCCATCAGATCGAGCGCTGCGTCAGGGTCGCCAAGAGCCGCACGGATGGCCCCCATCTCCCACCAGAGGAGCGGACGATCGGCACCGTTCGCGATCGCGGCGCGATTCTCCGCGGCCTGCGCCTCGAGTAGCCGAGCGCCCTCCTCGGCCGCGCCCGCACGCAGCGTGGCGTACCCGAGAGACGTCGTCATGTGATACTGCAGCACACGGTTGGCTTCCGGAGCCAGCGTCCGCCCGCGCTCGGCCGCGGCCAGGGCTGCCTCGAAGTCCCCGCGTGCCAGGTGGATCTCCGCTTCGAAGCTGTGCATGATCGCGAGATCCCCGTATTCGGCTCGCCATCGGTCCAGGTAGGCCAGCGCCCCATCCGCGTCGCCCCCATCCAGGGCGACGAAGGCGCCGTAGGTGGCCCGTACCCAGGGCGTGTTCCCCGCGTGATCCACATGCTCGGCGAAGTACTCGCGGGCGCGTTCATGCTCTCCCAGCGCGGCGTACGTGTTGGCCACGTTCCCCGGACCGAACGTCGTCGGGTCCAGGCGCGCGCCGCGCTTGTACCAACGGAGCGATTCGTCCAATCGACCGAGCCGGCTGTAGTCCACTCCGACGTTGTTCGTCGCTCCCCGGTGGTTGGGATCTCGTTCGACAGCCGCCAGGTTGGACTCCAGCGACGCGTGGTACTGCTGCCGGATGCTGTGGGCGAGGGCCTTCGCCTTGTATCCGGCCGCTGATTCTGGGTTCAGCGAGATGGCGCGCTCGGCCAGAGCGATCACCGAATCCGCGAGAGCCGTGGGGTGTCCGAAGATCAGAATCCTCTGGCCGTAGGCGTCCGCGATTCCCGCCCAGGCGTCGGCGTATTCGGGATCGATCTCGATGGCCCGGCGGAACAGTCGGATGGCCTGTTCGTTGTCCTCGTCGACGTAGCGGCCGTAGAGCTCACGGGCCCGGAGGTACAGGTCGTACGCCCCGAGGTTGTCCGTCGGCTGGTACGCGATCCGCGACGCCTCTTCGGGTGACAGGGTGGCGCGCAGGGCCGTCGCGATCTGCTCGGCGATCTCGGTCTGGATGGCAAAGACGTTCGCTACCGTCAGCGCTCGGTCGAAGTTGTCCGCCCAGAGGTGCTGGTCGGTCCCGGCGTCGATCAGCTGCGCCGTGATCCGAACGTTGTCGCCCGACCGGCGGACGCTACCCTCCAGGATCGACCCCACGCCGAGCTCCGCCGCGATCTCGCTCATGCCGAGCTCGGTCTCCCGGTAGGCGAGGACGGAAGTGCGCGAGATCACCGTCAGGTCGGCGATCTTCGACAGCTGGGTCAGGACGTCCTCGTGGATGCCGTCGGCGAAATGGGCGTTTTCAGCATCGGAGCTGAGGTTGTCGAATGGGAGCACGGCGATGGCCTTCAGGTTCTCGGCTCCCCGGGCGTCTCGACCACCGTCGGCGGCTCGCCGGTCGGCGGACAACAGGATCCCCGTGGCGATGACGCCCCAGAGCGCGAAAGCGGCTACGCCACCGAGGAGGGCGTTCCGCCACGTGAGGAGCCCGTGGATGGCGCTGGCCTGCCCCTCGGATCGTGCCCCCGGGGCGTCGGCCACCGTCGCCGCAGGCCCGGAAGAAGCGGCGGTCGTGGCGGTCTCGGCGGCATCGGGAGACGGCGCTCCAGGCTCCGGGTCGCCCGTGGTGGATGCGCCCGCCTCCCTGCCGCCGACCCCTGAAGCGCTCGTGGAGGACGCGCCCGCCTCCCTGGCGCCCACCCCCTCCTGCACGATGGCGGTGGCCATCACGATGGGGAAGCCGATCAGGAGCAGGAGCACGGCGGTGCCATACGCCCAATCGGGCATCCCGAAGCGCTGGATGACGTGATCCGCGGCCTCCAGGACCGCCCACGAAGCGCCCAGGTAGAGGATCATCACCTGCCACAGGGAACGGCGGTGTGCCTCGCGCACCAGGCGCTTCACGCCGTTCTGCCGGCTCATGCCGCTGCCCGGCGGGGGTGGGGCCGGGGGCACGGCGCGTTGCCGTCTCTGGTGAGCCCACTTCCCGTCATGGCGTCCCTCCGGTCAGCGCGGCCGCGCGTGCCCGGGCTTCCTCGACTCGCGGCTGGAGACCGGCATCGGCCTCCGCCCAGGCGGAGGCGTACTCCGTGTAGCGAGCGACTGCGCGGTCGGCGTCTCCGAGGCGCTCGTAGAGGGGACCCAGGCGGGACAAGGCAAGCGCCCGATCCCGGGGATAGGTGTTCAGGTCGTCGACCTCTTCAAACATCCCCTCCCAGAGCTCTGCGGCACGCCCGAGGTCTTCCGACCGCGCGTACAGGTCCGCTAACTGACCGCGGTAGCACCGCTCGCAGTGCAGGTCTCGCTGTAGAGCTTCGAACGCGGCGATGGCCTGGTCCACGCGGCCTCTGCCCAGCTCGATCCAGGCGGACGCCTCCCGACGGTCCCACTCGAAGTCGGGGGGTCGGCCGTCGGGCGGGAGCTCGCTCTCCCACCGCTCGAACAGGTCTTCTGCCTCGGCCACGCCTCCCGAGGCCGCCAGCGCCCGAATGACGGCCGCCCACGGACGCTGGGCTGGCGTCAGGTCCTCGAACGACCAGCGCTCGAGGGCGTCTTGCACGAGAGCCGCAGCGGCGGTGGTGTCGCCGAGGTGGTCCGTGACCAGTGCGGCTTCGGAGAGGGTGGTCTGGATGGCCTGGCTGCCGAGGCCGACCGCGCCCTGGAAGCGAGCTCCTTCCTGGAGATGGGAACGGGCCTCATCCAGACGACCGAGGGAGACGTCGAAGGCCGCCGCCAGTCGCCATCCGATCGACCGAATGAAGGGCACCGCCTCTTCGTCACCCGTCTGGGCGGCCACGGCCGCATGCACGGAGGCGGAATCGCCGACCTGCAGCTCGAGGAGGCTCCGTGACCAGCCGAGGTAGGTGTGGCCCGGGAACCGCTGTTCGTACTCCTCGTGCGCCGCCCGGGCCCCGGCGGTGTCTCGCTCAAACAGGTAGACTCGCACCCGGTTCCAGTACGCCACCGAGGACTCTCCCGGCCCCCCCACCGCCCGCTCAAGGAGCTCCGCCGATTCCTCGAACTCCTCCCGGTCGAAGAGCGTGAGCGCCAGGTTGTTCAGGGCCGCGCTCTCGTCGGGGGCGACGCGAAGTGCGTTCCGGTAGGCCAGGATCTCGGCGTCCACGTCTCCGGTGATCCGGCTGTGGTAGTATGCCTCGGTCAGGTAGCGCTCCCGCTCGGTGAGTCGGTCACGGTTCTCGTACGCCGCGAGCGTGGCTTCCCGGCTCCGGGGTCCGTCGGAGCCCTGGTTGAAGAGGAGGACCGCAATCTTCCGGTGCGCCATGGCGAACGCCGGATCCAGTGCGACTGCCTCTTCGAGCAGGGCGAGAGCGGCCGGGTAGTCGCCCCGTTCCTCGGCTCGCTCTGCGGCCGTGAGCTTCTGAAGGGCGGACAGGGACGCCGTGGTGGCCCGCTCCAACGGCTCGCCGGCCCGGATCGAGCGTAGCGACTCTCCTGTGCCCTCTCGGATGTTCTGAGAAAGCTGGTCGATCGCGTCCACCACGTCGTCGTCGGATCGGGCGGTCTCACGGAAGGCCTTGAGCACGTCGCCGGACTCTGCGGCGACGACCGACGCGCTGATCACGTAGGCGCTTCCGGCCGAGGCGATCTCTCCCTGGATCACGGCCTTGTAGCCCTCCCGCACCGCGATCTCCCTTGCCAGCTCGGCCGTGAGCTCCGCGTCGGGCTCACGACCCATCAAGCCCAGGACCTCTCCGACCTGGCTGGGTGTCACGAGGGCCAGCACGGGCGACTCGACCAGATCGACCCGGAGGGCTTCGGTGACGACGTCGCCCAGGCCGTCCTGGCCCGTTGTGTTGGCGAAATCGGCCAGGACGACCGGGTCGCGCTCGTCGAGGACACCCTGGGCGACTAGCGACCCCACTGGTCCCACGCCGGTGGACCACATGACGAAGTAGCCGAAGACCGTTACGCCCAGGAGCGCGAAGGCGAGCACGCCGCCCAGGATCGCATTCCGCCACGTGAGGAGCCGGTGGACGCCGGTGCGAGCCGAACCATCCTGGGTGGCGCTCCCGGAATCGAGCGGGGATCGCGACGGGATCGAAGTCGCTACGGACGCGGCTGTCGGCCCGGCGTCGACCGACCCCAGGTCCCCTTCCGGCGCCACGTCACCGCCGCGTCGGGCATCAGCACCTTCGCCCCGCTCGCCGCCCGGCAGCCCCTCCTGCACGACCGCCGTCGCCAGACAGATGGGCAGTCCGATCAGCAGCAGCACCACCGCGAACCCCGGCGTCCAGTCCGGCAGCCCCGCGCTCTCGGTCAGTACCTCGACCACCTGGAGCACCACCCATCCAGCGACCAGGTAGATCCCCAGGACTTGCCAGATGGAGCGACGGTGGATCTCGTGGATCAGGTTCCGGATCGCGCTCATGGTACGCCGCTCTCGCCCTCTTCGCGCTGGACGTTGGCCCGCATCACGGCCACGTCCTCGGCCATTCGGGTCACGATGGCCTGCCACCGGGGGTGATCACGGACCGAGTCGAACGCCGGATCCACGTCGAGGCCGATCGTGAATCGGTAGCCCTGGTCGTACGCCGCCTCCATCCAGTCCAATGCGGCCTCGGCGTCTCCGCGCGCGGCCTCGATGGCCGCGAGGCTGAACTGGTTGAAGTTCTGCTCCGGCATCTCCTCGACCCGCCGCAGAAGGTCTTCCCGAAACGCCTCGAGCACCTGTCGACCCCGGTCCTCCTGCCCTGTTCGAATGAGCGACACGCCCAGCACGACCCGGGGATAGTGGTTCTGGCCGTATTCAGTGTCGGGAGACAACCGAAGGGCTTCCTCTGTGGCCTCTAGCGCAGTCTCGAAGTCCTTCAAAAGGAAGGCGTCTCCCGCGACCCAGAGCCAGGTTCGGGAAACGCCGGGATCTGCCTGGACCACGGCGCGAGACCGCGCGAGCGCGCCGGCATAGTCGCCCCGGAGCTGGTCCACCGAGCGCAGCACGGCGATTGCCGACTCGTTGGACGGTTGGAGGCGGAGGATCTCGAGGGCACGGGCCTCGGCCTGGTTGGGCATGCCCAGGAAGGCGTAGTCGAAGGCGATGTTCGAGCTGGCGAATCCGGTAGTCGGTTCGAGCCGGTACGCCCGCTTGTGGTACCGGAGCGCCTCATCGATCCGACCGAGTAGCAGCTGATCGACGCCAATGTTGTTGAGCGGCGCGCTATAGTTCGGATCGAGCTCCACCGCCTCGAGGTTGCTTTCGAGGCTGGCCCGGAGCTGGCCCCGGCTGTTGTAGGCAAGGGCCAGCGCCTTGTACCCCTGTGGCAGATCCGGGTCGATCTGCAGCGCCCGACGCGCGACGGCCTCCGCTGAATCGGCCCATTCACGCCCGTATCCGAAGCGAACGACGCGCTGGGCGTACGCGTCGGCGAGTCCGGCCCACGCGTCCGCATAGTCCGGGTCCCTGTCCAGCGCCTCCTTGAAGAGGCGGATCGCCTCGTCGTTTCCGCGATCGGTGTACAGCCAGTAGGTGTTCCGCGCCTGCAGGTAGAAGTCGTAGGCAGCCAGGTCCGCGGTCGGGCTGCGCGTGATCCGCTCTTCCTCGGCAGGGCTCAGCGTCGCGGCCAGCGCTTCAGCAATCCGTTGGGCGATCTCGGATTGGATCGCGAAGATGTTGGCCGCAGTCAGCTGCCGGTCGAAGTTGTCGGCCCACAGGTGCTCGTCGGTGCGGGCATCGATGAGCTGAGCGGTGATGCGTACGTTGTCGCCCGCCCTGCGGACGCTGCCCTCCAGGATCGACCCCACCCCCAGCTCCGAGGCGATGGCGCCCAGGCTTTGCTCGGTGCTCCGGTAGGGGAGGACGGACGTGCGGGAGATCACGGTCAGGTCGCCCAGCTTGGACAGCTGGGTCAGGACGTCCTCGTGGATCCCGTCCGCGAAGTAAGCGTTCTCTTCCTCGGTGCTCAGGTTGTCGAACGGCAGCACCGCGATGGCCCGGAGCTGCTCGCCGGAGTCGGAGGGCCCGCTCGAGGATTCCCTCGGTCCGGCCCGCCCGGACAGAAGCAGCGCCGTCGCGACGACGCCCCACAAGGCGAAGGCCAGCACGCCTCCGGCGATGGCGTTCCGCCAGTTGAAGAGACGGTGAGCGGTCGAGGGGCGGGTCGGTGAGCGGTCCAGGCTGCCAGTTCCCGCGGCCAGGTTGACCGGTGCCGAATGGGTCGTGTCGGGCCCGGCCGGGGTGGGGGAATCCGACAGGGATGAGGACTCGGCCGCTGCACCCACGGGCTTGCCGCCCGCGGCGGTGCCCCCGCCATCTTCCGCGCTCGGGGTCGGACCTTGCCGTGGCCCCGCCTCCTCGCTCCCCCCGCTCCAGCCCTGCTGGACGATGGCCGTGGCGAGCACCATGGGGAAGCCGATGATCAGCAGCACCAGCGCCATGCCGGGCAGCCAGTCCGGGAGGTTCCCGGCGTCCACGATCCCCTGGACCACCTCGAGCGCGAACCACGCGCCCACGGCGTACACGGTTACGACTTGCCACACCGAGCGGCGGTGGATCTCCTGCAGGAGGTTCTTGCGGGGGGGCTGCTCGCTCATGAAAGGCCATCCCGACTGCAGCGGCGCTCGGCGGTGGGCCGGGGGCGGGGGATCACTCGGCACGCGCTCATCGCACCCCCGCAGCGGCTTCTTCGCGCTCGATCTCCAAGCGCATGCGCTCGACGTCGGCGCTCACTTCCGCGAGGATCTCCTGAAAGCTCGGTTCGTCGCGGACCGGATCCCAGATGGGATCGCGCTCGATGAGGTGTACGCCGCGGAACCCGGCGTCCGATGCCCGTGCCAGCCAGTCCAGGGCGTCCTCCCACCGCTCCAGAGCGGCGAAAACCTGCGCCGTCGCGTAGATCCGGAACACGAAATCCGGAGCGGCCTGCGCGAGGTTGACCGCGCGCTCGAGGTCCCGCTCGAGGTAGGCTGTCGCGGCATCGATCTGTCCCAGACGGACCAGGCTCCGGCCCGCCACCAGGTTCAGGTGCATGAAGTAGAGGATCCCCTGGTCGGGAGAGATCTCCAGTCCCCGTCGGGCCAGCTCGAGCGCCCGGTCGTGCCTGCCGGTAACCGAGAGGACGTTGGCTGCACCGGCGATCCGCACTGGATCGTCCGGAGCCACCTCGACCAGCCGTTCCGCCAGACGTGCGGCCTCATCGTCGTTTTCCGTCCACCAGTGAAACTGCGCGAGAGTCTGAAGCGTCGCCTCCCCATCGGGCTCCAGGGCGATGGCGTCGTCCAGGATCCGTCGGGCGATCTCGTACTCACGAAGCTGCATGTAGGCGCTGGCCAGGTTGGTTCGTGAGAAGGCCTGGTTGGGCTGCAGCGCGAAGGAGCGCTTGGTCCAACGCAGATTCTCGTCGACCCGGCCCCTGCGTGCGTAGGTAGCGCCGATGTTGTTGATGGCGTCGGCGTTGTTGGGCGCCAGTTCGACGGCCTTGAGGTTGGCGGACAAACTCCCCTCCAGGTCCCCAGCCGCGACGAGGGCCAGGCCCAACGCCTTGTGGGCACTGGATAGCTCAGGGTCGAGCTCGATCGCGCGGCGGGCCGCGGCCTCAGCCGAGTCCGCCCACTCCGACCCATACCCGTAACGCAGGACCCGCTGACCATAGGCGTCGGCCAAACCGGCCCAGGGCTCCGCGTACGAAGGATCGCGGTCGATGGAGGTCAGGAAGAGGCGAATCGCCTCATTGTTGTCGACCTCCGCGTAGAGCCGGTACCGCTCGCGCCCGCGAAGCGTGGCGTCGTACGCCATCAGGTCCTCGGTCGGCTGCCGCTCGATCCGCGTCGATTCTTCCGGCGAGAGCGTGGCTGCAAGGGCATCGGCGATGCGGCGGGCGATCTCGCTCTGGATCGAGAAGACGTTGGCCGCCGAAAGCGCCCGGTCGAAGTTGTCGGCCCACAGGTGCTCGTCGCTGCCGGCGTCGATCAGCTGAGCCGTGATGCGGACGTTGTCGCCCGACCTCCGCACGCTGCCCTCGACGATGGCGCCGGCACCCAGCTCCGAACCGATATCGGACAGGTTCTTGGTCGTTTCCCGATACGCCATCACGGAGGTCCGTGAGATGACGGTCAGATCCTCGATCTTGGAGAGCTGGGTGAGCACGTCCTCGTGGATGCCGTCAGCGAAGAACGCGTTCTCCTGATCCGCGCTCAGGTTGTCGAAGGGAAGGACGGCCACGGTGCGCAACGCCTGCCCGGGGTCGCTTTCGCCGGCGGACGCGGGGGTGCCCACGCCGGTGAGGAGCCAGACCGCAGCGACCACTCCCCAGAGCGCGAACGCGAGGACGCCGCCGCCGATCGCGTTTCGCCATGTCAACAGCCGGTGTGCAGTGACGGGACCTTCGCTCGGGTCGGACGACGTCCGACCGGTGCCGTCTGCCGGGGGCTCGGCGGGCGCCGGTACGCCGGGCGCCGGACCGGACTGGACGATCGCCGTTGCCAGTATGATGGGCAGCCCGATCACCAACAGCGCCACCGCGAACGCGGGGAACCAGTCCGGTAGCCCGAAGTTCTGGGCCAACACGTCGACGACCTGTAGCGCCACCCAGGACGCCACCAGGTAGACGCCCAGCGTCTTCCACAGGACATGTCCGCGGGCGGCGGCGATCATGCGGTCGAAACCGTCCTGTTGGCTCATCGGTTGCCCGCCCTGGGATCTTCGCGCTCGATCTCGCGACGCATCTCCTCGACCTTGACCAACATGCCCGCCAGCACGGCCTCGAACCGTGGGGCTCCCCGGAGCTCGTCCCACATCGGGTCGCGAGACAGGAAGTAGGTCCAGTTCAATGCCAAGTCGCCGTGCCGCTCGAGCCACCCAAGGGCCTCGTCCGCATTGCCCGTGGCCGCGTGGATGGTCGCGATCTGGAACACGGTATTCCCGCTGCCTGGAGCGCTGTCCCAGGACGCTTGTCGGGCGTCGAGCTGCGCCTGGAGGATGGCCCGAGCAGCCGACGTGTCTCCCAGCCGCCGCTGAGCGAATCCCTGGAGGACCCCGATGTGGCGGGATCCGACGATGCCTTGGTCCGGCGAGATGGTCAGACTATGCCGGGCCACATCCAGCGCGCGCTGATACTGACCGGCGAACAGGTGGGCGTCCGCGACGTAGGCGAGCGCGAAGGGAATATCGGGCCCCATCGCCTGGAGCTCCTCGCCCAGGCGCAGCACCTCGGTGGTGTCGCCCTCGAACCACCCGATGGTGAGCAGGGTGGTCTTCGCGTCCAGGTCAGCCGGATCGATGGCCAGAGCCTCGCCGATGATCGTGCGGCCGGTCGGGAAGTCGCCGAGCGTTGCGTACGCGAACCCCAGATTGGCCCTGGCGAAGGCGACATTCGGCTGAAGTCGAAATCCGCGCCGTGTGAACCGGAGCGATTCGGCCAGACTTCCGAGAGCCCCGTACGCGACGCCGGTGTTCATCATTGGATCTGCGAAGTTCGGATCCAGCTCGATCGCCCGCAGGTTCAGGTCGATCGAACCCTCGAAGTCACCGACCACGACGCGTGCGAGCGCGGCTGCCTTGTACGCCGTGGCCAGCTCGGGATCCAGCTCGAGGGCCCGATCGGCGGCTGCCTGCGCCGAGTCCGCCCACTCGGGCCCGTATCCGTAGCGAAGGACCCTTTGGCCAAACGCGTCGGCCAGACCGGCCCACGGCTCCGCGTACCCGGGGTCGCCCTCGATGGCCAGTCGGAACAGTCGAATCGCCTCGTCGTTTCCCCCGGCCGTGTAGAACCGGTAGGACTCGCGACCACGCAGCGTGGCCTCGTACGCCTCGAGGTTCTCCGTGGGTCGTCGCGCGATGCGGGACTCTTCCTCGGGAGACAGCGTCGCCGCGAGAGCATCCGCGATGCGTTGGGCGATCTCCGTCTGAATGGCGAAGACGTTGGCCGCCGTGAGGGCCCTGTCGAAGTTGTCGGCCCAGAGGTGTCGGTCCGTCTCGGCGTCGATCAGCTGCGCGGTGATGCGGACGTTGTCCCCGCTCCGACGGACGCTGCCCTCGAGGATCGAGCCGACGTTCAGCTCTTGGGCGATCTCGGCGAGGGGCGTGGAGGCGTCTCGGTAGGCCATGACCGACGTCCGCGAGATGACGGTCAGATCGCTGATCCTGGAGAGCTGGGTCAGGACGTCTTCGTGGATGCCGTCGGCGAAGAAGACGTTCTCGGCGTCCGCGCTCAAGTTGTCGAAAGGCAGCACGGCGATGGACTTCAGCCTCGTGGCTCCCATGGCGGTGGTGCTCCCGCCGACCGGAGGCTCGTCGGCCGCTCCCAATTCCCGGTCGACCCACGCATTCACGCCCATCCACGCGGCTGCGAGCACGCCCCACAAGGCAAAGGCCAGGACACCGCCACCGATGGCGTTTCGC
>JBDHLD010000280.1:0-2830 GCA_039586035.1 Gemmatimonadota bacterium
CCGCGCCAGGCTTCATGTACAGGGTGAACGAAAGCACAGGGCCGCCCGAGGTGATCCCGGCAGCCCCTCGGACGGATCGCCGGGGGTCATTCCGAGCTCCGGGGACACCGGAACTGGACGGGGCGGCCGCCAAGGAGATGCGTGCGGTGGAGGCGCTGGTGGAGGCGGTGCTGTGAGGGCCGGCCGCGCCGGGTGGCGCGCGCCCCGCGGACGCGCCATCGGCTAGTGCGCTGAGCGACCGCCGTCCCCCTAGGGCCGGATCACTTCGTTCTCCGTGACGATCAGATCCAGGCGGGCGTCCGACGAGTCGTGGGGCACGGAGTCGAGCTCCTGGGCGGCGAAGGCCACGCCTACTGCCGTCACCTCCTTCCGAGCCCGAAGCCGATCCAGGGTCCGGTCGTAGAAGCCGCCGCCGTAGCCCAACCGGTAGCCGTCGCGGTCGAACGGGCGCCAGCGTCCCGAACGGCTCCCGCACCAGAGGGTCGCCCAATACCCACTCGCGAAACACCAACGGATGCCCTTTTTCACGGACGCTCGGCAGGACGATCGTATGGCCCCGCCGCCGAAGCCGACCCAACACGGAGCGAACGTCCAGCTCGCTGCCGATGGGGATGTAGCCGGAGGCCACGGCGGACGGGTCCACATCGAGCGTTTCCAGGAGGAGGTCGCCTACGGCCGAGGCGGCGCTCCCGTCGTCGATCTCGGCCGCGGCCCGCCGGCGGCGGGTCGCAGCCGCCCGGGCTTGCTGTTTCAGCTCAGTGAGGTCCAACAAGGGTCTCCGCTCGTGTCGATGGTGAAGTGTCGGAATCTCCGTGCTCGCTGTCGGCGCCCGGCCTGGAATCCGGGGGCACACATCAGCCGATGACGCTCAGTTCAGGCCCGGCGAGGGGATACGCTTCCTGGATCGTAGCTGCCATGGCCAGCACCCGCTCTTCGCCCATGGGCGGTCCGACGACCTGGAGGCCGACGGGCAGGCCCTCGTCGTCCAACCCACAGGGCACGGACGCAACCGGGAGTCCGCTCAGGCTCAAGGTGAACGTCGGCGCGATCCAATCTACGTAGGTCTTCATGACCTGGCCTCCCACCGTCTCCGGGTAGCTCTGCTCGACGGGGAACGGCGGGACGGCCATCGAGGGGGTCAGCAAATGGTCGAATCGCTGGAAGAAGTTCTGGAAGAACTTCCAGATCCATGACCGGACGCGGTTGGCCCAGGCCAGCTGCTCCGTCGTGACCTCGAGGCCGGCCTTCACGTTGCCCCGAACATTCGGGCCGAACTCCTCGATCCGGTCCAGTCGATCATGCATGTGGGAGACCATCCAGAGCCCGCGAAGATGCAGGAAAGCCTTCCTTCCTTGCGACAGGTCCACCTCGGTCACCTCGACGTCGAAGCCCCGCTCCGCGAGACCCAGCGCCGCCTCTCGGCACCGCGCCTCGATATCGGGGTCGATGCCCAACCCCACGATGTCCGGACAGTAGGCGAGGCGGAGCCCCGCCGAAGCACCGAAGCGGGCCGGGCCCACGAAGTCCCGGCCGGCCGTCGAGTCACGCATGGGTGAGAGGGGCGCCGCTCCAGCGATGGCCTGGAGCATCAGGCCCACGTCCTCGGCCGTCCGAGCCATGGGGCCGCTCACCTGCAGGTCGTCCCAGAGCCAGTCGGACGGATAGGTGGGCACCAGGCCCGGCGACGGGCGCAGGCCCACGAGGCCGCAGAAGGAGGCCGGAATGCGCAACGAGCCACCCAGGTCCGTGCCCTCGGCCAGCGCGATCATCCCCGACGCGAGGCCGGCGGCACCCCCGCCCGTGGAGCCGCCGGCGCTCCGCTCGGGATTCCACGGATTCCGCGTGGGCCCGAACACGTCGTTGAACGTGTTGCCACCTGCGGCGAACTCGGGCGTGTTCGTCTTGCCCATGATGATGGCGCCGGCGGCTCTCAGCCGGCTCACGATCAGTGCGTCCCTCTCGGGCACGTGATCGGCGTAGAGCGGCGATCCGTAGGTCGTCCGGAGGCCGGCCACGGGGGTGACGTCCTTGATGCCCACCGGCACGCCCGCCAGGGGGCCCGGCATCCTGCCGCCTTCGATGTCACGGTCCAGATCCCTCGCGTCGTCCAGCGCCCGGGGGTTCAACGTCACGATGGCATTGAGGACGCCGTTGTAGCGAGTCACCCGGTCCAGCGCGGCTTCCACGACCTTCACGGCGGAGAGGGATCCGTTGCCGACGCGCTGCGCGATCTCGGTCGCGGTCAGGTCGGCCAGGTCTTCTCGGCCGATCATTCGGCGGTCGTCCCGTCGAGGGCCTCCGGGTCCGTCCCGCGCACCGTGCCCCGCGGGCTCGCGCGCCACGCTTCCGGTACGCCACCCGGGCAGGTAGGGCCGAGGGCCCCAGCCGCCAACCGGCCCGCCGACGCAAGCGGTCCTTGCCTCACTCGTCCCAGCTCCCCACGAAAGCCACCGTGCGGGCGAACGCCGCCTCGCCGCCTTTGAACTTCCAGGGGAAGCAGCCGATGGTCAGTCGCTGGTTCTGGAGCTCCGGCGCCGAGATCTCGCCCCCCATGTTCTCGATGTGGATGCAGTTGTGGGGGAACCGGTCGACTTCTTCCGGCCCCCCGAACACCGCTTCGGCCTTGGCCCGCACCCGGTCGCAATGCCCGAACATGCCCTTCCCCAGAAATCGACCGATGGGAAGGTTCATGGGGTGGTCTGTCGAGATGGCGTCGACGCCCCAGATGCGGATGTTCTTCTCGAGCAGCCACGGCACCATGTCGGGGTGAGGACCCGGATGCATGTGGACGTACCGCTCCTCGTCGGCCTCCTCGCCGAACTGTGCGTAG
>JBDHLD010000281.1:0-2906 GCA_039586035.1 Gemmatimonadota bacterium
GCGGGTGGCTCGATCCTTTGCACCAGCCCTTCCCGCTCCAGCGTCTCCAGAGAGCGATAGAGCATGGCCGGCCACAGGCGCATGTGGCCCTCGGTGCGACGGAGCACCTCGCTTTGGATGCCGATGCCATGCAGGTCGTCCCCGGCCAGGGCCAGGAGGATCTGGAACCACTGGGGTTTCATCGGTCGTGGAATCATGGACTTCCGCTCACCAAGTGTAGATCAGCTGAGATATGTATCGTTTGATATACGGTTGGACGGGAAGGTTGGAAAGGGGGTCACGGCTGGCAGGCTACCCGTTCGCGGATTGCCTCTGCTGCCTGACCCTCCGGCGCCAGGCCAGCCCCAGCACCATCGCCACGACGCCCAGCACGGTTGCCGCGTACGCCGTGCTGACGATCAGAAGGATGTCCCCGAAGCGGTTCGCGATCCCTATGAATGCCCACCACATGACGAACGGGAAGATCCAGCTGCCGCGGAGGAAGACGACGAATGCCGCGAGCGTGGCGGCCACGGTCATCATGATTGCGGACCACATCGGCCCGGAAATCCCGAGTCCGTCCCACTCCAGATAGGTGAGGAACTGGGCGGTGTTCGCGATGAGCGCCACGCAGATCCACGCGAGGTAGAGGGCGAACGGGTAGGCGATGAAGAGCCGGTCACCCCTGCCGAGGTCGACACGGTCGACCCCGATCCTCTCGTGGATCCACACGAGGCTCGCGAGCAGACCGACCATGATCAGCAGCGCGGCGCCGAAGCGGCTGAAGGAGAAGGCGACGACCCAGGCGACGTTGAGCAAGCCGCTGACCATCCAGGCCCACCCGATCCGGTCCATGGTCGGGCTCGCACGCCGCGCGGGTAGCGCCTGGTAGACCACGAACACGATCAGCGACAGGTAGATCAGCCCCCAGATCCCGAAGACGTAGTCCGCCGGGAGGAAATACGACGCGTGGCGGTTGGCGATCAGGCCGATGGACTCCCCGCTGATCGTCCCGGCGCCCGCCATGGCGTTGGCCCAGAGCACGAGGGCGAGCATCGCCGCATTCAGGACCTGTCTGAGCATCCGCGACCGCCGGGTCTTCGGGGTCACCATGTTCTCGGGGTCGTCGATGGGGCCGTCGGCCGGATGTAGAATCTCATTACGCCCGTGCTCCGGTCGCTCCCCTCGGCTAAGACAAACGGCGCGTTGTGCCGATTACCGGGATTAGGCTCCCCAGCGACGCATCTCGAAGCTGCGGAGGAACGATGCTCACGAAGTTACTCGATTCGCAAGCACCCCCTCAGGCCGAAACCTGCCGGCGCAACGGATGCCCCTCCGGGCTCAGAGCGTCGGCGTTGATTGGGCTCGGCTTCCTACTGGTTCTCACCCTGCAGCCGCAGCCGCTGCACGCTCAGGACACGGAGCGCGTGGCCGTCTCGCTCGCCAGCCAGCCGTCCATGGACCCCTGTCCGGACAGGGGAGAAGTTCAGGGGCTGGATCCCCAGGGTGACGGGTTCCTCGCGGTTCGCACGGGACCCAGCACGGAACGCGAACAGGTCGACGAGCTGCACAATGGCGACGTCGTGATGCTGTGCGACTACCAGAACGGCTGGCACCGCGTCGTCTACCCTGGCGAGGGTCAGGAAGCGGCAGCGTGCCTCAGGAGCTCCGACCAGATGCCGGAGCCGGGTTCGGTCACGGGCCCGTGCAGGTCGGGCTGGGTCCACGGCAATTGGGTGCGGTGGCTCTGGTAGCCTGACGTTCAGGGCCAAGGCGCGATTACCTATCGTGATCCGCCGCAATCGGGGCCTCCCGGCGTTGCCTGGGAGGCCCCGATTCTCGTGGCCGGCGTGCTGTGCCTTCACCCACCACGGGAGCGGTGCGAAGGCGGCTGGAGGCCGGAGGCTCAGACGCTCGCGGACTCCGCCCAGTCTGCCTCCCGCTTGGCGCCCAGTTCTCGCATCAGTGCGTTCTGCTCGCGCAGAAGGGCCAGGATCTGGTCGTTCTGTTCCGCCAGCCGTGGGAGCGTGGACACCACGAGCCGCGGGGGAGAGTCCTCCGGCATCGACTCCAGCATCCGCCCCATATGCGACTGGAACCGCTCCCTCATTTTCTCAGCGAAGCGAGTCGTGGGCGCAGGCTGCCTCCGTGAGAGAATCCGGGAAGTGACGAAGCCGCCGGCAAAGATCCCGGACACGAGCACCAACCTCTTCATCGCATCACCCTCCTGCCGACGAGGAGGAAGCCACCGGACGGGCCATCGGCTTCGCTCACGCCCGGCGGGGCTGCAGGGCCAATGGTTCACACCTGAAACGACTCCGTCCGAGTTCCTTGCGGCCCCGTGGCTCGGTACGGGATCTTGGGCATCATGTCCGATCCAATCGACCGTCTGAACGCCGCCCTCGAGGGGCGGTACACGATTCAGCGTGAGCTCGGCCAGGGCGGGATGGCGACCGTATACCTGGCCACCGACGTGCGCCACGACCGCAAGGTGGCGGTCAAAGTGCTCAAGCCGGAGCTGGCCGCGGTCGTGGGCGTAGACCGCTTTCTCGTCGAGATCCAAACGACCGCCAACCTGCAGCACGCACACATCCTCCCACTCTTCGACTCGGGTGAGGCGGAGGGCTTCCTGTACTACGTGATGCCCTTCGTCGAGGGCGAATCGTTGCGGGACCGGATCGACCGTGAGGGCCAGCTTCCGGTGGACGAAGCGGTACGAATCGCGACGGCGGTCGCGAACGCACTCCAGGCCGCTCACGACAAGGGCGTCATCCACCGGGACATCAAGCCCGCCAACATCCTGCTCGGCGGAGGCGAGCCGCTGGTCGCCGACTTCGGCATCGCATTGGCAGTAGGGGCTGCCGGAGGGGGTCGTCTCGCCGAGACGGGCCTGAGCCTCGGCACTCCGCACTACATGAGCCCCGAGC
>JBDHLD010000282.1:0-2285 GCA_039586035.1 Gemmatimonadota bacterium
ACGTAAGCGGCCGTTCTGGGGCGTCCTTCCAGAGGACCGCTGGGTGATGTAGAAGCTCCCTCCCGATTCGAGAGGAGGGAGTGATGCGGACATTGGCGGACGGCCGGGTACGGCGGACGGAGTCGGAGTGGCGTGCGATCGTGGCGCGCTTCGAGCGGAGCGGGATGTCGGAGCTGGCGTTCTGCAAGAAGGCGAAGCTCTCGCGGCCCGTGTTCCGGCGGTGGCGGCAGCGGCTCGCGGAGCGCGACGACGCCCAGAGCGGCTTCGTCGAGTGGGTCGTGCCCGAGGTCGTGGAGGAGACGGCGGGGCGTGGCGAGTTCGAGCTCACGCTGCCCGGTGGGGCCGTGTTGCGCTGGAAGGCGTAGCGATGTGGGCCGAGCCGCGGGCTCGCCGCATCTTCGCCTACACGGAGCCCACAGACATGCGAAAGTCCTTCCAGGGCCTGCTGGCGCTGGTGCAGCAGGTCTTCTCGGAAGAGGACCCGCATTCAGGTCACCTCTTCGTCTTCGTCAACCGCAAGGGCAATTACATCAAGGCGCTGGTGTGGGACCGGACGGGCTTCGCGCTCTACGCGAAGCGCCTCGAGCGGGGTCGCTTCGTGTTTCCGAGCGAGCTCGCGTCGCAGGAGCTATCGGAGAAGGCCTTTCGCTTCTTGATCGATGGCATTCCCCTTGGCGTTCGACGTTAGTTGCGGTACGTAGAGTTCGTGGGGCGTGAGGAGTTCGAGAGCGTAAGTCGCGAGGAGCTGATCGGTCGACTCGTCGAGGTCGAGCAGCAGCTGCGCTGGTTCAAGCAGCAGCTCTTCGGCAGCAAGTCCGAGCGACGGGTCGTGGAAGATGACCCCGCGCAGCTCGCCCTGGGCGAGAGCCTCGCGAAGCGCAGCGAGGCCGAGCCGGCGGGACAGCCCGTCCGCGAGCACACCCGGCGCCCCCGCCGCAACAAGGACGAGGCCGAGGAGCCCGGGCTCTCCTTCGACGACTCCGTCCCCGTCGAACGCATCGTCGTCGCGGACCCCGCGCTCGAGGGCCTGGTCGAGGGCACCGACTACACGGTGATCTCGGAGAAGAAGTCCTACCGCCTGGCCCAGCAGCCGGCCTCCTACACGGTGCTCGAGATCGTCCGCCCGGTGGTGAAGCTCGCGGAGACGGGACAACTGGCGGCGGCGCCGGCTCCCGCCTCGGTGATCCCCGGCAGCTACGCCGACGTGAGCCTCCTGGCCGGGATGCTCGTCGACAAATTCCGCTACCACCTCCCGCTCTACCGCCAGCACCAGCGCATGGCCGCAGCGGGGATCACGGTGAGCCGTGCCTCGCTCACGTCCTGGGTGCAGCGCGCCGCGATGCTCCTCGAGCCGATCTACGACGTCCAGCTGCGCTCGATCCTTGAAGGAAAGCTCGTCGCCATGGACGAGACGCCCATCCGGGCAGGCCGGGCCAAGGGCAAGATGAAGACGGCCTTCTTCTGGCCCGTCTACGGCGACCAGGACGAGGTGGCCTTCCCCTTCGCGCCGACGCGCGCGCGCAAGCACGCGGAGGCGATCCTCCAGGGCTTTCAGGGCACGCTGCTGACGGATGGCTACGACGCCTACGCGCGTTACGCAGCGCGCGAGAAGGACATCGTCCACGCACTGTGCTGGTCGCACACGCGGCGGGGCTTCGTGAAGGCCGAGGATGTCGAGCCGCAACGCGCGGCCGAGGCCTTATCCCGGATCCGGGAGCTCTACGCAATCGAGCGGGAGCTCTCGGAGAAGCCATCCGATGCCGCGTCCCGGCTGGCCGCGCGCGGCCAGCGTAGCAGACCCCTGGTGGTCGACTTCTTCGCCTGGCTCGAGCGCGAGCTCGTGGAAGCCGCACTCCTGCCCACGAACCCCTTCACGAAGGCAGCGCACTACGCGCTCGAGCGTCGCAAGGGGCTCGAGGTCTTCCTCACCGACCCCGACGTCCCGATGGACACGAATCACCTCGAGCGCGCGCTGCGTCCGATTCCCATGGGTCGCAAGAACTGGATCTTCTGCTGGACGGAGGTCGGCGCGGAGCACGTGGGGTGGATCCAGAGTCTGCTCTCCACGTGCGTGCTCCAGAACGTCGATCCCTACACATACCTCATCGACGTCCTGCAGCGGGTCGACACACACACCATGGCCGAGGTCGAGGACCTCACACCCCGCTTGTGGAAGGAGCGCTTCGCTGACGCGCCTCTGCGCTCGCTCCTCGACAACGGCCGGGGCTGATCCGCCTACCGCGACATCCCCGCCGACGCAATCACGTCGTAGTCTGTCCGCTTAC
>JBDHLD010000283.1:0-2264 GCA_039586035.1 Gemmatimonadota bacterium
CACGAGCATGAGGGCGATGGGCAGGACCCACGCGAGCACTCGTTGGAGCCACGTGCTCTCCACGGCGCCGCTGAATTCGACACCGTCCTCCGCGAGCCGGTCCGCCAGATCCGGCTCCACACGCGTGGTGCGGAAGCGCTCGGGCTGACCTTCCTCGGGCTCGACGATGCTCCCCGTAATCTGGTCCCTGCCAACGACGAGACTGCCCACGCGGCCAGCCTGCTGATACTCGAGGAAGGTGCTGTAGGGGATCGCCGCTACCTCGGTCCTTTCGCGCCAGGATTGAGCCACCAGAACGAGCATCCACGCCGCCAGTATCAAGTACCAGAGCTTGAAGCCCCTGGACGCAAGGCGGGTGGCCAGCCGGCTAACTGGTGACGTTCCTCGCTTTGGGCCTTCCGACCCCACCTGATCACCCGAAGAGGCGTTCTGCCCAGTCCCAGGGCTAGCGGCGTCGGCGTCGGCGTCGGCGTCGGCGTCGGGGACGGAACTCAACGTCTCCACGGGCGTCCGAAAGCCCCTGTGCTTAGGCCGTCTCTTCATGGTAGCTTCTCAGTCGCTCTCTGATCCAATCGGTCAGGCCCGCCGCGCTGGTTGACGCGGTGCCACTTCGGGAGGATCCGCCGAGGGACCCAGATCAAGCTAGTGGAACGCAGCGGCGGGCCGCATGGCTCGAAAGAGTGAGGCACGCGTGCGCTGCTCGACTGATGTGCCGGTGGCTGAGGGTGTCGGCGAATGCACGAGGATCTGAACGACGAGGGCGAGAGCGCGTCTGGCTCACGTTGGAGCTGACGGCCTATCACGCCAATGGGCGACCCGGGAAGCGGATCAGGCGGCGTCCAAATCGAGTTCCCGCGCTAGCTCGGTAAGGCCAGTTCGAGCCGAATGAACCAGCTTTCTTCGCCGATACGTCAGCGAACTGTGGGCCCTGTAGTCTACGAATGTGCGGTACAAGGTGACTGGACGCACACATGTGCCGGCGCCGGCGCCTAACAATGAGTTGCCGGCTTCGTTCGCTGCGCTCACTACGACGATCGCGGCCCGCTGGCGCGAGCCTCGACGGCAACTTTGGGCGTTAGAAGAAATGGGCCGACGAACGGCGAGGGGAGCGCTGATAACCCCGAGTCGGTATTCTCTCGCGCGACCATCGAGGACACATGCCGTCCTACACCTTCCCGATCCGGAAAGTCACCATCGAGGTCACCGTTGCCTGACAAGCTCTCGCTTCGTCGCGGGTTGATGGAAGCAGTCGTCATTCTCGCGAGCATCCTTATCGCCTTCTGGATCGACGCATGGTGGGATGACCGCCAAGCTGCTCGGATGGAAAGCGCTATGCTTGAAGCTGTCGTCGAGGAATTGACCCGAAACCGTGAGGAACTCGGCGAGATGGTGGCGCGGCTTGAGGCTGACCTGGATAGGATCGACCGTTTCCTCCGCGCCTCCGACCAGACCTTGCTCGCATTGCCTCAGGACAGCGTAGTGGCCTGGCTATCTGCCCTGAATGGGCGTGCATCCTTCAATGGCGACCTCGAGGCAACGTTGATGCTTCTGCAGGCGCCGGCTCTAGACTCCGAAGAGAGCCTAGCAGTGCGCGGGCGCCTCGGAAGCTGGGGGCGTCTCATCGATGAGGCGGAGCTCCTGGGTGGGCAGCTCGACCAGGAGCAGATCAGGGTGAGGCGGCTGATCGCGGTCTATGGGGCACGGGCTGGAACGGAGGGGGCTGCACCAGCTCATTTCATGGCTGCCAGACTTGGCCCGAGCGGCCTCCTCGAAATGCGAAACGACGAGGCTCTCGTTGGGACCGTCATCAGCAAGGCCGATGCCCAGCGCATCCACCTTATGTTCCTACGGCGAGCCATTGACCAGATCGCTGACCTATCGGAATCGGTTGCGGCCCTTACGGCTCGCTGACCGGGGCTCGACGGGCGACCGGGCGGATGAGGCCCACCAGGTCCACTTCTTCTAACAAGAGGCTTCCGGCTCCGCGCCTGTCGGCGCTGCGTCCCAAACGGCCCTGAGCGGATTCGACGGTTCTGGCGGGAACGCTGCGGCCCGGCCTACTCTGCAATCGTGAGCGAAGTAGCCGGGGCCGGTTCGGAGGCCCATGAACGTTATGCGAGATGACGCGCGAGCCACCTAGGCTGGGAGTAGGATGTGGCAGGGACAGTTAGGGGCCCGACTGCACGAGCTGACGGAACCTTCAGGCAAGCGTGATGACTCAGTCCGACGACGAAGGCAAGCTGCCAAGAGCAGGCTGGGCAACC
>JBDHLD010000119.1:0-13497 GCA_039586035.1 Gemmatimonadota bacterium
GCAGAGGCAAGCCGCCAACACCGCCGGAGCCGGCGTCACCGGCGGCGCCGGAGTCGCCTGCTGCGCCGCCGCCGGCCGGGACGCCGGAGCCGCCCCTTCCGGGCCCACGCATCGGGCTGCCATGGGAGGAGGATCTCCCGCTCGACGAGGGTGCGGCCGCGTCGGCCGCGAGCGACCCCGCGATCGACGTGTCGCCCCCGGCCGCTCATCGGCCGCCCGCCCCTCCCCCGCCCAAGGCGGAGCCGCCGGCTCCGCCTCCGGCCCCCCCACCGTCGACTGGACCGGGGCCCCTGACGCGGCAGTTCGAGGTAGGTGGCCGCGCGGCGGCGCGCGGCGGTGCCGTGCCGCCGCCCCCTGACCGGGGACTCTTCGGGGGGGCGGCAGAGCGGGACAGCCCGCTGGGGACCGGCTCGGGCCTGCCGGACGTCTCGTCCGACTACCTCGAGCGGCTGCGCTCGACAGACGAGCCGGGCGCTGCCGGTCGTGCGGGGGGGCACGCTCCACCACCCCCGCCGCCCCTCGCGACCGGTGGCAGCGCGGCGGCTGGGGCCCCGCCGTCGTCAGGGCGCCGCTCGGGTCCGAGCGAGTACTCCCAGATCATCAAGGCGATTCCGCTCCAGGACGCGCCGCCGGAGTCTCCGTCCGGGCCGCCGTCTGACGCTCAATCCGGGGCGTTGGCCCAGGGCCCCTCACGACGCCTCGTGATCGGGGTGGTCGTGGCGGCGGTGGTGATCTCCCTCATGACGGTGGTCGCTCTGGTGGTGTGGCGTTTTGCGGGCCCCTCTCTCCGCCGCCTCATGGACGAGCCACCGGCGCCCGATTCGGCCGCAGCCGCGGACGAAGAAACAGGCAGCTGAAGGGAATCCGGCAGTCAGTCGTCCTCGGGCAGAACGATGATCAGCTCCATCTCGGCGTCGGGGAGATCCGATGGCACGTAGACGGCCAGCTTGCGAGCGGTGCGCACCGCGTCCCAATCGTCGCCCGACCGCTCGACCCTGAAGTACTCGTAGTCGAGCTTCACCGGGACCGCGCGCGGTGGCGTCGGCGAGTGCGCGAGCTTCACGCCGGGCAGCGCCCGACTGATGAGACGCTCCACCCGGTTGGGAGAGCTGATCTTGAGCTGCTGGGCCCCCGCGATCACCTGGTCCTTCGTCACGCCCGCCCGGATGGCCAGCAGGATCTGGGGCGCGGCAAGGTAGCGGTCGTCGTCGATGGCCGTGGCCTGCACCGAAGGACGCACTTCCTTGAGCGGCAGCGCGACGTGGTTGGCGGGAACCACCGTCTCGAGGAGCTCCCTCACCTTCTCGTCCAGCTCGGTCAGGCAACCTGACAGATCGGCGTGGTCGTAGGCGGGCAGGTCCCGCACCTCGACGGTCTGCGAGAACGTCGTGAGCGAGCCCGCCAAAGCCAACATGGCTTCGAAGAGCTCACCTGGATGGCCACGCCTGGTCTCGTAGAGGTGGCGGAGCTCGGGTAGGTGCGTGTTGACGGTATACAGCAGCCAGAAGTTGGCGACGTCCGAGACGCCGAAATCCGCGAGCGACTGATCCCGCTGCCGTCGGGTTCCAGAGAGCATGCTACTGCGCGTCGACAGAATCTCGACGAGACGGCGCGCGATGGAGAGAACGTACTCGCTCGCGGAGATGTCGAGGAGCGGAGGCACGAACGTCTCGTCCAGGTGGAACTCACCCGTGGCCGTGCGTTCGACACGCGCCACGGTCATGGTCGAGAAACCCTCCAGCGACTCGCCCTCCGTCAACAAGTGGAAGTTCTTCCGCGCCACCTGGATGGGCTTCTCTTCGCGCCCCGTGTTCTCGTCCCTCCGCATGAGGACCTCGGCGAGGTAGCGCGTGGTCCGGTCCTGCTCGGCCAGGGAGACGTTGTATCCCCCGACCCGGTGCTCGGGGATGGCGAGAAGCACGTCCAGGGTGTCTTCGTCCTCGAGCCAGTGCTCCTCCAGCGGCTTGGGTGGCGGAGGCGAGTCCGATTCGGGGATCTCGAAGATGAGTCCGTCCTGCATGATCCCCGAGGCGCTCGCGATGGCCAGGACGCCCCCCGCCAGGGCCTCGCGGTCGAGCTCGAGGCGGCTGAAGCCCCAGGGACAAAAGGCCAAAGACGAAAGCTGGAAGTCCAGCAGATCTTCTATGAACCGGTCCTGCGCCTGGAGATGCTGAGGGGTGAGCAGCACGCCCTTGGCCCACAGCACGCTCTGCATCTGCCTCATAGGGTCCGGGCCTCCGCTCGATTTCGACGGGTATCGACGCCGGTCGCGGCATGGTGCCGCGCTTCGCGCTCCTGGTCGGGAGCACCACCATGAGCCCCTGGGTGGGTGGGCGCAAGCGAAGAGGCAGGGAGCGGCCAATTCTCCTTGACAAACGCAAGACACTGCCGGTAAGGTGGCACCGTCGTGCCCGAGGCGCAGGCGCGGCCCTACAAACAGCCGCTGCTCCGACCGCCGTGTCGATGCTCGGCCCGTTTCCGAGCCTCTCCGCCCACGGCCGATTGCTGACACGGAGTCCTCTCCCGGGCTTCGGCGTATCGTCTCCACCGAGGGAGCCTCAGATGGCAGAGAGCGTTCACAAGAAACTCAGCCGCGTGCGCCCCCCGCGCGTGAACATCAGCTACGAGGTCCACACCGGCGACGCCATCGAGATGAAGGAATTGCCGTTCGTGATGGGCATTCTCGGTGACTTCACCGGACAGCCGAAGGAGCCGTTGGATCGGCTTCGACGACGTCCTCGAGAGCATGAACCCTCACCTGCAGTTCACGGTGGAGAACAAGCTCTCGGACGATCCGGAGGCCGGGAAGATCGGCGTCGACCTCTCCTTCGCGAGCCTCGACGACTTCGACCCCGACCGAGTGGCTCAACAGGTGCCGGCCCTGAAGAAGCTTCTGGAGCTCCGGCAAGAGCTGGCGGACCTCAGAGGAAAGCTCCAGGGCAACGAGGCGCTGGACGAGATCATCCAGAGCACGTTGGGCGACGATGCAAAGCGCGACAAACTGAAGGAAGAGCTGGCGTCCGAGGCGCCATCAGAGGACGACGAGTCCTGAGTGGCGGCAGTGAGACTCATCCGCCGTTCTAGAAGACAATCCCAGACGAGTAGTCCAAAGGGAGGGTTCGATGGCGAATCCCGAGGCTGAGAAGGCAGCAGCAGCAGCAGCCGAGGCTCAAGAAGAGGTCAGCCTGCTCGACCAGATCGTCGAATCGGGTCGTTTCGGCAAGGCGGCACCTGCGGTCGAGCGCGGCCGGGACATGATCAAGCGGTTCGTGGGCGAGGTCCTGGAAGGCACGATCACGGTCTCCCCCGACACGGAGTCCATGATCAACGCCCGCATCGCGCAGATCGATCAGCTCATGTCGGTGCAGCTGAACGAGATCATGCACCACCCCGACTTCCAGGAGCTGGAAGGCACCTGGCGAGGTCTTCGGTATCTGCTGGATCAGACCGAGACCAGCGTCATGCTGAAGCTGAAGATCTTGAACGTGTCCAAGAAGGACTTGCTCAAGGACCTGCAGAAGGCGCCGGAGTTCGATCAGAGCGCGCTGTTCAAGAAGGTCTACGAGGAGGAATATGGGGTCTTCGGCGGCGCTCCCTTCGGAGCCCTCCTGGGGAACTACGAGTTCTCCAGGGGCGGGCAGGACATCGAGCTGCTGGAGAAGGTATCACAGGTCGCCGCCGCGGCTCACGCGCCGTTCATCACGGGCGCCTCGAACGAGATGTTCAACCTCGAGAGCTACACCAAGCTGGATCAGCCCCGGGACATGGCGAAGATCTTCGACACGACCGAGTACGCCAAATGGAAGGCGTTCCGGGAGACCGAGGACTCGCGCTACGTGGCGCTGACCCTGCCTCGCATGCTCCTGCGGGATCCGTACGGGATGGAGTCCGTGCCCGTCGAGGCGTTCAACTTCGAGGAGGGCGTCGACGGCAGCGAGCACGACCGGTACCTCTGGGGCAACGCGGCCTGGGCCCTGGGGGCTCGGGTGACCGAGGCGTTCGCCAAGTACGGCTGGTGCGCCATGATCCGGGGTGTGGAGAGCGGTGGGCTCGTCGAGGGCCTTCCCGTCCACAATTTCCGCACCGAGTCGGGCGACATCGCCATGAAGTGCCCTACCGAGTGTCAGATCACGGATCGGCGCGAGAAGGAGCTGGCGGACCTCGGCTTCGCGCCGCTCGTGCACCAGAAGGGCACGCCCAATGCGGCGTTCTTCAGCGTCCAATCGGCGCAGAAGGCCAAGGAGTACTACTCGGACGACGCGACGGCCAACGCGAGGATCTCGGCTCAGCTGCCGTACATCTTCGCCACGTCGCGGTTCGCCCACTACCTCAAGTCGATGATGAGGGATAAGATCGGCAGCTACATGTCTCGCAGCCAGGCGGAGCAGTTCCTGAACAACTGGATCTCCAACTACGTGGTGGGCAACGATGACGCGTCGGCCGAGGTCAAGGCCAAGCGTCCGTTGAGAGAAGCGCGCATCGACGTGATGGAGATCCCGGGCAAGCCCGGCGCGTACCGGGCGATCGCGTTCATGAGGCCACACTTCCAGCTCGACGAGCTGAGCGTGTCCATGCGCCTCGTGGCCGACCTTCCCGCTCCCGCTTCGGCGTAGACAGGTCGTTTAGGAGGGGTGCCCGAACGGGCGCCCCTCACATCTGAAACACTCTCTCGGGAGACAGGGCGATGGCTTACGATGCTTTTCTCGAAATCGAAGGGGTCGAGGGGGAGTCCACCCGCAAGGGCTTCGAGGGAAAGATCGAGTTGATGAGCTTCAACATGAACGTGAGCAACCCCACGACCATCGGGTCGGGGGGGGGAGGTGGAGCCGGCAAGGCCGTCATGTCGCCGGTCATGCTGACCAAGTACACGGATGCGGCCAGCCCCGCGATCTTCCAGGCCTGTTGCAAGGGAACCCACTATCCCACGGCCAAGATCACGCTCCACAAAGCGGGGGGGGAAGAGGCGGTGGATTACCTCGTCCTCGATTTCGAGAAGTGCTACATCTCGAGCTACAACCAGTCCGGGAGCTCGGGAGGGGACGATCGGTCCATCGACCAGATCGCCATGGACTTCGGTAAGGTGACGTTCACGTTCACGCCCCAGACCGAGACCGGCGCCAAGGGATCGCCCCAGGTCGCCAGCTGGGACGTGATGGCGGTTTCGATCTGACGGGCTCGGTATGAAGGCCCAGGCCCTCTACGAGGCGGGCCGCCTGGACGAGGCCATCGAGGTTCTCGGCGCCGAGCTGCGGGACGATCCTACCGACGCTCGGCGCCGGACCTTTCTCTTCGAGCTGCTCTGCTTCGCCGGTGATTTCGAGCGCGCCGGCAAGCACCTCGAGATCGTTGCGGGGTCGAACCCCGAGGCTGGGATGGGCGCATGGCTGTACCGCAGCGCGCTGCACGCGGCCAGCACCCGTGAGGATATGTTCGGCTCCGGTGCCTTCCCCGAGGGTGACAGCGGCCCCGCCCCGGTCTCCGGCACGCTCAACGGACGCCCGTTCGAGAGTCTGCAGGATGCCGATCCCCGGCTCGGTGCGCGGCTCGAGTTCTTCGCCGCCGGAGAGTACACGTGGATGCCCCTGCAGCACCTGGCGTCCGTCCGCATCGAACCGCCTCGCCGGCTTCGCGACCTCCTGTGGACGCCGGCGACGGTCCAGACGGGGCCCGGCTTCGAGCGCCTCGAGCTGGGCGAGGTTCTGCTGCCGGTTCTCTCGCCTCTGACGTTCCAGGACCCGGAGGATGCAGTTCGGCTGGGGCGCATGACTGCCTGGGTCGAGGACGGGGGTCTGGAGTTTCCGCTGGGACAGAAGCTCTTTCTGGTGGACGGCGAGGAGATCCCCATACTGGAGATTCGCGAGCTCGAGATCGCGCCGAGCAGCAGTTCGGCGGACTGACCCGGTTGAGCGAGCTCCACCCGTTCCCCAGCCTCACGCCTGCCACGGGGTCATAACCGCGCATGCCTTTTCGGGACGACCTTCTCGAGCCCATCGAGGGCGCCAACCCTGCGGGCGAGTACCTTCGCTACGACCCGGTCTACGACCAGATCGAGGAAGCGCTCCGGTACGACGATCCCAACGAGCCCCGAGGCGCGTTCGAGCGCGACCTGAAGAAGGCCGATCACGCCAAAGCGGCCAAGCTGGCCGGTGAGGCCCTGGCCAAGCGCTCCAAGGATCTGCAGCTAGCCGCGTGGCTCACATTGGCGATGATCCGGAGAGAGGGCCTGTCGGCGCTGCTGGAGGGACTGGCCCTGACAAAGGTTCTCCTCGACCAGTTCTGGGAGCACGTCCATCCGGAGATCGACGAAGGTGACCTGGAGTTTCGCGCGGCACCCCTGAGCTGGCTGGGCGGGCACTCCGAGATGTTGCTGGCCGTGCAGTCAGCACCTCTGAACCAGAGCGGGCACAGCCTTCTCGACTACGAAGAGGCTCGGCGCCTCGGGTCCGAGGCGGACGCCACCACCGATCAAAGGCAGAAGGCCCGGGCCGAGGCCGCGGAGAACGGCAAGGTCCTGATCGAGGATTGGGAAGGTGCTTTCACCTCCACCACCAAGGACTGGTTCAAGGCCCTGACGGCGTCGGTGAACGGCTCGGTCGAAGCCCTCGAGTCCCTCGAGGATCATTGCGACGAGGTGTTCGGCGAGGCGACGCCAAGCTTCCTGCCCCTCAAGGACGCCCTCAAGGAGATCAAGAGGGTGACGGACAAGCTCATGGCCAAGAAGCTGGAGCTCGAGCCGGATCCACCGGAGGCCGAACCCGTGCCCGAATTCGATATGGCCGCCTCGGGCGGTGGTGGAGAGGGGGACGACATGGGCGCCGATGCACCGACCTCGGCCGGTCCGGGTTCCGTCCCGGTCGAGCCCCAGAGCCGAGAGGATGCGGCGGCGCGCGTGGCCGCGGCAGCGCGCTACCTGCGCGTCGACGACCCGGCCAACCCGGCGCCGTACCTCATGGTCAGGGGCCTCCGGTGGGGCGAGCTGAGAGCCGGAGGCTCCCAGGTCGACCCGAGGACGTTGGCGGCGCCGCCAACGCACGTGCGCACGAAGCTCAAGTCGCTGCTTCTCGACGGGAAGTGGATCGAGCTCCTCCATGCCGGCGAGGACGTGATGGCGACCGAGTTCGGCCGCGGCTGGCTGGACCTGCAGCGCTACGTCCTCACCGCGTGCGACGGTCTGGGACCCGACTTCGAGGTCGTATCGGCCGCGATCAAGGGATCCCTCCGGAGCCTCCTCGCGGAGTTGCCGGCTCTGCCCGAGCAGACGCTCATGGACGACTCCCCCACGGCCAACCGCGAAACGCGGCTCTGGCTCCAGGAGGACGTGGGGTTCGCCGAGTTCAGCGACGAGGCCGAGGCCGAGCTCGAGGGCAGGCAGCGCACCGTCACGCCGATCCGCGATGCCTGGCAGCGTGCGCAGGAAAAAGCCCGTGCCGGACAGCCGAGAAAGGCCATCGAGCTGCTCATGGAGGCTGCCGCGCGGGAGAGCAGCGAGCGCACCCGGTTCATTCGCAGGGGACAAGCTGCCGGGATCATGGTCGACGCCAGCATGGAAGAGGTGGCCATGCCCATCCTCCGGGAGATGCTGGCTCAGATCGACGATCACAAGCTGGAGGAGTGGGAGGAGGGCGAGGTGCTCTCGGGCCCCATGGGGCTCCTCTACCACTGCATGGGCAAGCTCGAGGGCGACTCGGACGCTCGGCGGAACCTGTATCTGCGCGTCTGCAAGGTCGACCCCATGCAGGCCATAAGCTTCAACGCGGGACCCGGCCAATCGTCCGCCGCCGAAGCGGCGGCGAGCCCCGGACCCGACCAGGCAGAGCCGCATGGCGACGCGTAGCGACGAGCGCACCGTCCAGCAGTCGTTTCTGGACCGGATCATCGAGGCGGACGAGCCGCGGACGTGGGTCGCGTCCGCGAACCGCCTGCGAGAGCACGTGCTCCGGGACCTGGATTGGCTCCTCAACACCCGGCGTACGCCCGTCGAAGTGCCGGAGTCGCTCACCGAGCTGGATCAATCCTTGTTCCGGTACGGGCTCCCCGACATTAGCTCCCTGAGCGCCACCTCTCCGGAGACGCCCCGGGTGCTCGCCCGCAGCATCAAGGAGGCCATCGAGCTGTTCGAGCCCCGCCTGAGCGGAGTCAGAGTGTCCGTTTCCACGACGAGCGAGACCGGGAAGAAGGAGATCCGGTTCAAGGTCAAGGCCACCCTGGAGATGGAGCCGAACCCGGAAAGGGTGGTCTTCGACACGGTCCTGGAGATCTCCTCCGGGAAGTTCACGGTAGGCGGGGCGGTCTGATGCGTGACGATCTGCTGCACCAGTACGAGCGCGAGTTGACGTTCCTCCGCCAGACCGGAGCCGAGTTCGCCCGCAAGTACCCCAAAGTGGCCTCCCGTCTGCTCCTCGAGCCCAACAAGTCCGACGATCCCCACGTAGAGCGGCTGCTCGAGGCCTTCGCGTTTCTGGCAGCCCGCGTCCACCTCAAGATCGACGACGACTTCCCGGAGGTGAGCGAGGCCCTCCTGAACGTCGTGTATCCCAACTACATACGTCCCCTCCCGTCCATGTCCCTGGTCCAGTTCCACCTGGACCCGGAGCAGGGCAAGCTGACCACGGGCCTCGAGATCCCCAGGGACACGCAGGTGGTCTCGAGGTTGGTAGGGGGGGCGCCCTGTAAGTTCCGGACGTGCTACGACACCACCCTGTGGCCGTTGGAGGTAGGCGAAGCGCGCTGGACGGGGCTCCAGGACCTGGGCGGCTCGTTCACGTCGCCCGATGCGGTCGGCGCGCTCCGCATCGAGCTCTCATGCCTGCCCGAGATCTCGTTCCAGGAGCTCGAGCTCGACACGCTTCGATTCCACATCAACGCCGAGTCCAACCTGGCGGCCACCCTCTACGAGCTGCTCTTCAACAACTGCCTGGACGTCCTGGTGCGCGATCCGGCCCGCGGCGGAAAGGCGCAGGCGATCTCGTTGTCCGCCAACGCGCTGAGTCCGGTGGGCTTTGCCGAGGACGAGGGCATGGTGCCCTACGAGAAGCGGTCGTTTCTGGCCTATCGGCTGCTCCAGGAGTACTTCGTCTTCCCGGAGAAGTACCTGTTCTTCGACGTGTCGGGTCTCGCGCGGCTCCGCGAATCCGGATTCGGCGAGAAGGCCGAGATCGTGTTCCTGATCTCGAAGTTCGAGCGGGCCGATCGGCGCTCCCTGCTGGAGACCGGACTGTCGAGCGGCACGTTCCGGCTAGGCGCCACGCCTATCGTGAACCTGTTCACCAAGGCGTCCGAGCCCATTCTGCTCAACCAGAGGAAGCAGGAGTATCTGGTCGTACCCGATGCTCGCAGGCGCGAGACGACGGGGATCTTCTCCATCGACCGGGTCGTGGCGGTAACGCGCGGCCAGAACGAGCCGATCCCCTTCGAGCCGTTTTACTCGTTCCGTCACGAAGCTCGCGACACGCGGGACAAGACCTTCTGGTCGGCAAAGCGCCGGCCGGTGTCGTGGCGGCCGGACGAGGGCACCGACGTGTACCTTTCGTTCGCCGACCTGTCGGCCCGGATCGTACACCCCGAGCTGGACGCAGTCACGGCGTACCTCACCTGCCACAATGGCGACCTGCCCAGCCGGCTTCCCTTCGGCAACGAGGCGCAGGGAGACTTCCAGATGCCGGGGAGCGGACCCGTCGACAAGATCGTCGCGCTGGTCAAGCCGACCGCCGTCGTCGAACCGCCCCTGGGAAAGCCGCAGCTCTGGCGGCTGATCTCACAGCTGTCCCTGAACTACCTGTCTCTGGTGGAGGGGGGTGCCGAAGGACTTCAGGAGCTGCTGCGGCTTCACGACTTCACCGACTCGGCGTCGAACGAGAAGCAGATCAAAGGCATCATGGAAGTCGAGAGCACGCCCTGCTACTCCAGAATCGAGACCGAGCACGGCTTGACGTTCGCGAGAGGCCACCGGGTGGCGATCGAGTTCGACGAGGAGCAGTTCGCCGGTGCCGGCTTGTACCTGTTCGCGGCAGTGCTCGAACGCTTCCTGGGCCTGTACACCTCGCTCAACAGCTTCGTGATCCTGGCCGCGCGTAGCCGGCAACGGAAGGACCTCGTGCGGGAGTGGCTGCCGCGGGCTGGATGGAAGGTGCTCCTGTGAGCGAGGGCGCCCCGGCGGCAGGGGCCGCGGGGAACGGATCGGCCAAGTACCAGGCGGCTCTCGAGAAGCTCGAGGAGAGCCCCAAGTCGTTCGAATTCTTCCAGGCGGTGCGGCTCCTCGAACGCCTCTTCCCCCAGCGGGCCGCGGTCGGGGACTACAGCCCGCCCTCCGACGAGGTAGTGCGCTTCTCCGCCCACCCCTCGGTGGCGTTCCCTCCGTCGGAGATCGAGGCGCTGAGCCTGCCCGATGGCGGGGAGGGGGACGGGGGTGAGCAGCCCCACATGAGCGTGAACTTCATGGGCCTCATCGGGCCCCAGGGGGTGCTGCCCCTCTACTACACGCTGTTGGTCGCGGACGAGCTGCGAGACAGGAATCCGGCCCTCAGGGACTTCTTCGACATCTTCCAGCACCGCATGGTGTCACTCCTGTACAAGGGTTGGGAGAAGACCCGCTTCGCGGTCTCCTACGAGAGAACCGAGGACGACACCCTCACGAGTCACGTCCTGGACCTCACCGGCATGGGGCTGCCGAGCTTTCGTCGCCTCATGGGCTTCACGGACGAGACCCTCGTGTTCTATGCCGGTCTCCTCGCCCCTCAACCCCGCAGCGCCCTGGGACTGGAGCGCATGCTCGAGGATTACTTCGACGTCCCGGTGGAGGTCGTCCAGTTCATTGGCGGATGGTATGATCTGCCCCGTTGGGACCAGTGCGCCCTGGGTGATGAGTCGAGCCCCGCCACCCGGCTTGGCTTGGGTGCCGTGGCCGGTGACGAGGTCTGGGACCAGCAGGCGCGGGTGCGCCTCCGCATCGGCCCGCTCACGCGCGACCAGTACGAGATGTTTCTGCCGACAGGCAGCGCATACGCGGCACTCCGAAAGTTGACGCGCTTCTACACTCACGATCAGTTGGACTTCGAGATACAGCTGGTATTGAAGCAGGACGAGGTGCCCGGCCTCGTCTTGGGTGCCGACGCCGAGGTCCCCGACTCGCTCGGCTGGGCCACGTGGATCCGGACCGGTCCACGGCCGCCCGAGGGTGACGAGACGATTCTTTCGCTTTCCTAGTGTGCGGTGACCCCGCGGACGCCCGCGGCCGCACCAGCAGAGAGGCAATCCCATGAACGTGAACCTCCGGTCCCTGATCGGGAAGCTGAATCACGAAACCCGCGGCGCCGTCGAGGCGGCCGCCGGCTTGTGCCTGTCGCGGACGCACTACGACGTCGAGATCGAGCACTATCTCATGAAGCTGCTGGACGTCACCGACGGCGACCTGGCCCACGTGCTGAAGCACTACGGCATCGACCGGTCGCGGCTGGCGAAAGAGCTGACCGTGAGCATGGATCGCCTCAAGTCAGGGAACGCCCGCACGCCGTCGTTGAGCCCCTCGCTGGTGAACATGCTGACGCAGGGGTGGTCCCTCGGATCGGTGGACTATGGGGCCACGCAGATCCGCAGCGGGCACACTCTGCTGGCGTTGGCCCTCGACGACGACCTTCGGCGAATGGTGGGCGAGTTCAGCCGGGAGCTCATGAAGATCGTGGGCGAGGACTTCCGGAAGCAGTTCGACGACATCGTGGCGGGGTCTATCGAAGACACGGTGGGTCCGGTCGCGGGGCCCACCGGCGCCCCGGGCGAAGCCCGGCCTGGAGGACCGACGCCTCTCGGAGCGGGCCGAGCAGGGGCAGCTGGACCCCGTGCTGGGGCGCGACACCGAGATCCGGCAGATGGTGGACATCCTGACGCGCCGCCGGCAGAACAACCCCATCCTGGTGGGCGAGGCGGGGGTCGGGAAGACGGCGGTCGTCGAAGGTTTCGTGATGCGCATCGCCCAGGGCGACGTGCCGTCGGTGCTGAAGAACGTGAAGGTCAGGGGGCTCGACCTGGCGCTGCTCCAGGCCGGAGCCGGAGTCAAAGGCGAGTTCGAGAACCGGCTGAAGGGCTTGATCGAAGAGGTGAAGTCCTCGCCCACGCCCATCATCCTGTTCATCGACGAGGCTCACACCATGATCGGGGCCGGCGGGGCCGCCGGCCAGGGAGACGCCGCCAACCTTCTCAAACCCGCACTGGCGCGGGGCGAGCTCAGGACCATCGCGGCTACCACGTGGTCCGAGTACAAGAAGTATTTCGAGAAGGACCCGGCGTTGGCCCGGCGCTTCCAGCTGGTCAAGGTGGAAGAGCCAAGCGAAGAAAAGTGCGCGATCATGATGCGCGGGGTCGTGCCGTTCCTGGAGAAGCACCACGGTGTGCGGATCCTGGACGACGGCATGCACGCCGCGGTACGACTGGCGCACCGCTACCTACCGGACCGACAGCTTCCCGACAAGTCCGTCAGCGTCCTCGACACCGCCTGTGCCCGCCTGGCGCTGGGGCAGAGCGCGCCGCCGGCTGCCCTGGAAGGCGCCCGCCGGCGCCTGGACGACCTGAAGGTTCAGCACCGGGTGCTGACGCGGGAGGCCGCCGCCGGGGCGGACCATGCCGATCGGCTCGCGGGGATCGGCGAGGCGACGGCCGAAACGGAGAAGCGTCTGGCCCAGCTCACCGAGCAGTGGGAGAAAGAGCGGGATCTGGTCGACCGACTCCGGGCCGTCCGTGAACGGCTGGAGACCATGGCCATGGGCAACGGTGCGTCCGCAAACGGAGGGGGCGGGGACGCAGAGGTCGCAGAGACGGGGAGCGCCGCGGGTGACTCCTCGTCGAGCGAAGTGACGGCGGCGTCCGAGAAGGGTGGCGCCGAGGCGGACAGCGACGAGGCCGCCGCACCTACGGACGACCCGGATGCAGCCGACGGCGCAGAGGACCTCGGTGGGGACCCCGACGCGTTGCGGGCCGAGCTCGATCGCGTCTCCACCGAGCTCGCGGAGCTTCAGGGCGAGACGCCCCTTGTTCCGGCATTCGTCGACGCGGAGTTGGTGGGGCAGGTCATATCCGGTTGGACGGGCATCCCCGTCGGGAAGATGGTGCGCGACGAGCTGCAGACCATTCTCGAGCTGGAGCGTCACCTGGAGAAGCGGATCATCGGCCAGGACCACGCGCTGGAGATCATCAGCCACCGGATCGGTGCTGTCCGACCTGTTGTACGGCGGCGAGCACAACCTCATCTCCATCAACATGTCGGAGTTCCAGGAGGCTCACACGGTCTCGACCCTGAAGGGCTCACCGCCGGGCTACGTGGGCTATGGTGAGGGCGGCGTGTTGACCGAGGCGGTCCGCCGCAGGCCCTACTCGGTGGTGCTGCTCGATGAGGTGGAGAAGGCCCACCCGGACGTTCTGGAGCTGTTCTTCCAGGTGTTCGACAAGGGCATGATGGAGGACGGCGAAGGCCGGGAGATCGACTTCAAGAACTGCATCATCATGCTCACG